>JBGSVE010000130.1:0-39265 GCA_041753075.1 Pirellulaceae bacterium | reverse complement strand
TGCAAATCAAGGCGTCGGCGGCGGCGGCGGCGGTGGCGGCGGTGGTGGTTTTGGCGGCGGCGGTGGTGGCGGCGGGTTGTTCCGCATCAACCCTGAAAAACAACAAAAAATCAAAGTCGCGACGGTGTGTCTGGAGCACGGTAAACCCGATCCCAACTCGCGAATCGCGTACAAAATGATTCCCGCCGATCAGTTCATCACGGATCCACGCGTTATCAACGTTTGTAAATTGCTTGGCTCGGGTCGAGTTGGCCAGAATTCAGCCCAGGCCGCAGCTTGGTTCTTGACCGATAACCTGTCGTGGCAGGAACTGGCGATCAAGAATCGCGTCGAAAACACCTACACCGGCAACATTCGCTTTTTCCAGCCGCAGGAACTGCGCCAGGCTTTGGCGCTTGTCACCGAAGCAACTCGCCTGGCCGACCAGGACGACAAGCCGTATTACGAAGAAGCTGATTACAGTAACAAGTAGGCTGCTATTAACGCGTCTTTAGGCGAGCGGTCGATGAAATTTCACCCGTAGCCGGAGTCGCCAGACTTCGGAATGCAGTTTCTGAAGTCTGGCGACTCCAGCTACGTTGGATTTAGCTCTTGCGATAGATCTTCACGTCATCGACAACGGCTTGCTTGGGAACCGATAACCGCAGCATCCGTTTTGTTGAGTGGCCGATGCCGGGAGATTTGAATTCGCCAACGGGCTTGCCATCAATCGAGACGGCGAGCATATCTCCGGCGACCGTCACGACCAAATCGTGCCACCTGCCAATCTCAAGCCGATACGGAAACGGCTTATCCTTGCCCTTCATCGCCGCCTGCTGTTCCTCGGTCAATGACTCTTTGGCTTTTCGCGCATCGTGAATATCTAATCGCATGACGCCGGTCTTCAAATCTTGCAGAATGACTTTCTGCGCACTGATTCGCGCGGCAAACAAGTGACCCGCATGAACGTCCTTGCAGTCTGAGTCAGCGAAATCCAACCCCAAACTATCGGTGGAATTCTCGAGCATAAATCGCATCGACACGGCACCGTCAGTAAACACCGCGGGCTGTGTCACCGAGACAGCGTGGTCAGCTTCAGCATGAATAGAGATAAACATCGCCCCGTCGCGCAAATCGACCTGCTTGTTACCCTTCGCACGACTCTTGCTATTAGTGCCCCAGCCGTTGCCCGGTTCGTCCTTGGTTTCTTGGGATTCGGGGCGTTCAAAACTGTCTTCAAACATCACGGTGCCAAGCGCCTGAGCAGAAGCAACGGCCGCAGAGGAAATCATTGCAAAGGTGAGCAGCGAAAACATTCGAGACATGGTCAATTCCTGAGTAGCAAGAATAATGGGTGGGGCGGGGAACCAAGCACAGCCCCAAAGTATAGCCAGGGTTACGCACATCTGCGGTAAAAAAGTGTCTGACCCGAATTGCCGGGAACTGGCCCTTTGAGTGCTTCGCACAATTCGGATCAGACACTTACTTTCCGCACAAGTCCTACCGAGGTTGATCGCTTGACTCATGGAACATTGCCGTGAACTCGTCTTCGCTGAGTACCGGGATGTCCAGCTTGGCGGCCTTGTCGAGCTTGCTGCCGGCCTTGTCACCGGCGACGACGTAGTCTGTTTTTTTGGAAACACTGTCCGCAGCGCGACCGCCGAGCGATTCGATCTTGGCTTTGATTTCGTCACGAGTGTAACGCATCAACGTGCCCGTGACGACGAATGTTTTGCCGTCGAACTTGCCCGCGCCGGCCAACGCGACCGGCTTCGCTTCGGTCATCACCACACCCACAGCTCGCAATCGATCCAGCACCGCTATTCCATGGGGATCATGCAAAAATTGATGCACACTGGCCGCGATCACGTCGCCGATTTCATGAGTCGAGCTGATCTGCTCAATACTAGCCCGCCGCATCGCGTCGACGTCGCCGTACTCTTGTGCCAAAATCTTGGCGACGCGAGGACCGACGTGGCGGATCGAAATGGATGCCAATAAACGAGCCAACCCGCGCGACTTACTTGCTGCGATCGCCTCGACCAACTTCGCCGCCTTGCGTTCTTTGACCAAGTCCAGATTTACACACAGCTCGCCTGTCTCCAATCGATACAAATCGGCATAATCGTTCACCATACCAAGCTCGACCAATTGATCGATGATTTTTTCACCCAGTCCATCGATATCCATGCCGGTTCGCGAAGCGTAGTAAATCACCCGTTGGCGAATTTGGGCGGTGCATGTTGGGTCAATACAGCGAATGTAAACGCCGCCCTCGTCGCGCGCCAGCTCACCGCCGCAGACCGGACACCGCGTCGGAAACACAAACGGCGGCAAGTCGCCAGTCCGCAAATGCTTCTCGACACGCACGACCTTGGGAATGATCTTGCCGGTTTTTTCGACGACGACAAAGTCTCCCACCCGCGCGTCCAACCGCTCAATCTCGTCGGCGTTGTGCAGCGAAGCGCGGCTGACCGTTGTGTCGGCGATGTTGACCGGTCCAAGGTGCGCGACCGGCGTTAACGTTCCCGTTTTGCCAACTTGAACTTCGATTTTCTCCAATCGCGTCACCGCTTCGTATCGCTCGAACTTGTACGCGATCAACCAACGCGGGCTCTTGCTTCGCATGCCGAGTCTTTGCCGCTGGGCGAGCGAGTTGACTTTGAAAACAATTCCATCCACCTCGAATGCCAACTCCGGCATCGCCTGTTCAAGCTCGGTGACGGCGGCGAGTGCAGCGGCGCTGTTTTGCAACAAACGGACGCTGGGCGTCGGTGGAATGCCCAGGCCCTGGACCCAGTCGAGAAACTCCATGTGGGTGGTCACGTCGAGGCCTGCGGTGCGTCCCACACCATGGCAAAAGAATCGCAGCTTGCGAGCTGCGGCGATCGACGAATCAAGCAACCGAATCGTGCCTGCAGTCACGTTGCGAGTGTTTTTGTAGGCCTCCAGCCCAGCCTGCGTTTGGCGGACATTGAGGTCGGCTAAATCGGCGTTGGTCATGTAAACTTCGCCACGTACTTCCAGCACCGTCGGCAGCTCATCACCCATTAAACGCAACGGCAAGTCGCGGATCGTGCGGATGTTATGCGTGATCGCATCACCAATTTCGCCATTGCCACGAGTCAATCCCAGCGACAGCGACCCGTTCTCGTACAATATCGAAGCGGCGACTCCGTCGATCTTGTATTCCATCACCCACTGGATCTCTTCGCCAGGCAACAGCTTGTCGGTGCGCTCAAAATACGCAGCCAATTCGCCGCGATTGTAAGTGTTGTCGATCGACAACATGGGCACGGCGTGCGTCACTTGCTCAAGATAAGGCACCGGGGCATCGCCAACTCGCATCGTCGGACTATCGACTGTCGCCAGGTGCGGGTGCTCGGACTCCAGACGCTCCAGCTTCTTCAGCAGCAGATCATACTGCGTATCGGAAATCTCCGGTGCAGCTTTTGTATAATAGAGATGATCGTGACGACGAATTTCGTCACGAAGCTGATTGATTTCGATTTCGCTTGGTGCCATGAACCGAATTGTAATTGTTCCGGCGGGAGGCGGCACCAGTCGTCACGGCGGATCGGCGGTGTCGTAATAGCGGCGGGCGGCGGGATGCAATGCCAAGCCTTGCCATTCGTTGATCTGGCGGCGCGGGATTAGTCCGGCGGCAATCGGTGGAGATTGATAAATCGCCTGCAGCGCCGCCGTAACCAGCGAATCGGGCGTGTCAAATCTGGCAACCAGGAACGCCGTCATGCCAACCGTCGCAACGCCACCCTCGGGCAAACCGCAACCGGGATAATCGGTTGCCGATATCGTCATCGGGCGCAGCGTGGGATGCTGCAGCGCGATGTCAATCGTTGCCGGCAGGGATATCAACCGCCAAAAACCGGTTTGCAGCATCGACGTCGCAAGCTGGCTGCCGCGACCGATGCAGACGACGGCGACATCCGGCATTTCGGCGCGATTTTCGGCGGCGGCGCGAGACAATTCGGGCCAACCGATGGCGACGCGAGGAGTCGCCGGTGACGGCAGGTCTAACGATTGCAGTACCATTTCGGCGGCCAAACGCGACCCGCTGCCGTCGAGTCCCACGGCGACGCGGTGTCCGGCAATTTCACTAGCCGATTGCACAACCGAATCGGTGCGAACCAGCACATGAACCGCTTCGTAAAACAACGGAGCCACCACGCAGACATCGTTGCCGACCATTGCCACCGCCTGCATCGGAGCCAGATCGACTTCACCGGCGAGCAGTTTTGCATGATTGTCAATCGATCCGCCGGAGGCCAGCACAGTCGCTTTGGTTCCGAAGGCACCGCCGATCCGTTCGCCAATTTCCCGAGACAGTGCGTCGTAGACACCGCCTTCGAGTCCACCAGCCAACTCGATGTGGCTGGGCATTTTTTGGCGTTGGGATTCAATCGCCGTCAGCGTCACGACAAGTGCCAGCGGCGACAACAACATTAGCGCCAACATGCCCGTTTGAAAACGCTTGTGATAGTCGGTAGTGTCCAGAACGCGGCGACCGGTAAGTGCCGCGATCAACGGCACCCGCAATAACCAGTGCCAGACCCTCCAGGGAATCGCCAGCGGGCGGGCTTTGATCGGCACGCCTTCGAGAAACGCATCCAGATCATCGGCCAATGCTTGGGCCGTCGCGTAGCGTCGGGCTTGCGATTTCTCAAGGCATTTTTCGACAATCGTTTCAATGTCTTCGGGTACCGAATCACACCATGTCCGCAATGACGGAGGCGTTTGGTGAATTACTTGTAACAGCGTCTGCATCGTGCTTTCGTTTTGAAACGGCGGTCGGCCCGCGATCGATGCGAACAGAATCGCGCCCAACGAATAAACGTCACTGCGGACGCAGGCGCGGTCGCTGTTGCCGCTGGCCTGCTCGGGGGCCATGTACGACGGCGTGCCGATCGCCGCTCCGCTGCCGGTAACGCTGCTATCAGAATCGAGTTGTTTGGCCAGTCCAAAATCGGTGACACGCACTTCATCGTTGAGATCAATCAACACGTTGGCTGGTTTAAGATCGCGATGCAGCACGCCGCGTTGGTGAGCATGGTGAATTGCCCGCGCGACATCGCGGACATATCGCGCCGCTTCGCGCGGAGCCAATCGTGATTGCTTGATCCGTTTGGCCAAATCGCTTCCTGGGACAAGCTCCATCGAAAAGTAATGATGTCCGGCGGCTTGACCAAATTGGAAGATCGAGACAATGTTGCGGTGTTCCAGCGCGGCGGCGGCTTTAGCCTCCGTATAGAATCGCGTCACTTCCGCTTCACTAGCCAATGCACCGGAGCGGATCATTTTGACGGCGACATGACGATCGAGGTGTCGCTGGCGCGCCAAATAGACAACCCCCATGCCGCCGCGACCGATCACTTGTTCCAATTCGTAGTCGCCCAGGTCATAGGGCAACGTCGGCCCGGGATCATCAGGCTCGCGGACCTCCAGGGGCAAGGTCACATTGCGATCGCCCGGTTCGCCCAACACGGCGTCGAAGTGCAGCGTCTCGGCATTAGCGCTCACCACGGCGCGATCTGATTGCGGGCCGTTGTTTGCGGTCGCTGCGATATCACCGGATGACTCGGCATCAACGGCAACATAGGAACCGAGCGAATCCGCTAGCGCCATCAATTCGCGCAAGCGATCCGATAATTCAGGGTAGCGATTGAGAAACGCATCACGATCTTCGCCTTGCCCGTCGTCACAGGCGCGCAAGTACGCGGCAAACGCTTCGTCAATCGGATCGTCCATCGACTTTGATACCCCTAGGATTCCAGGGCCGAAAAGGGGCTGCACCGGGGCGCGCCGTCACGCCCAAACAATCCGGTCGCGATGGTTCCCGCCGTGAATGTTACTCGCTGTCGACCACCGGCGTGCAATTATTGCAGGGGAATGACGGTGATGTTGGTGCGGTATCGGCGACCAGCACGACTGATAATCAGCGGAACTTCTTGGCCCAGCGGTGTCAGGCCGACTCGCGTCACCAAGTGGTCGTCGTTCTCGACACTGGTGCCGTTGAACTCCAAAATGATGTCGCCGCGAAGCAGGTTCGCCAGTGCCGCCGGAGACCCATCGCGAACTTCTTTGACCAACGCACCTCCGGGAAAACCGCTGCCGCGTAGTGCCGCATCGGCGGTAAAATTCGGGTCAAGCGTCACACCCAAGTAGGCTCGCCGCAGTTTGCCGTGGGAGACCAATTCTTCGGCGACGCGGATTGCCATGTCGATTGGAATCGCGAAACCGATCCCTTCGCTGCCGCCGCTGCTGCTGGCGATCGCCGTGTTCACGGCCACCACTTCGCCGCGCAGGTTCAGCAGCGGACCACCACTGTTGCCAGGATTGATCGCGGCGTCGGTTTGAAAGAAGTCCTGCATCTCGATCCGCTCGGTCCCAAGGGTCAGATCGCGACGACCTTTAGCACTGAGAATTCCAAACGTGACGCTATGGCTCAACCCAAACGGGCTGCCGATCGCAACCACAAAGTCACCGATGTCGACACTTTGGCTATTGCCAATTCGGGCGGCGGGGACAGATGAATCGACTTTTAGCACGGCGACATCGGTGCTCGGATCAGCCAACACTTTGCTCGGTCGCAATTCGCGTCCGTCGGTGGTTCTCAACATAATCTCGTCCGGACTGGCACCTGAGATCACATGGCGATTGGTTAGCACCCAATTTTCGCGACCGATTGTGATAACAACGCCGGCGCCCGCTTCGTCAAACGACTCGGTGCGACCGCGATTCTTTTCGGTCTTGCGAGCTTCGATATGAATCACGCTCGGCTTGACCAACTGGGCGACTCGCCTTACCAAGCTGCCCATGCGATCGACCATAGCGAAATCGTCGGCTAGCTCGCTGTAAAGTCGTTCGCGATCTTGGTCAAACGTCGATGCCAAGGGTTCGGCGGATCCGGTGCCGCGCAGATCAGGCAACCCGACAGCGGGCGTTTGGCTGGAAATCGCCAAACTATCATCGCCAATGCGCATCGCGCGATACGGGGTGCCCGGCGTTTGGGCCCAAGATTTTGAGTCCAGCGAAACGGTACCGATGATCGATACCGACGAAGCCGCGATGCTCAAAAGCACACAGCGCCGAATTGCTCGGCAATTAAACGAGGTCGAGAAACCGAACATACAAGACGTCTCAAGCGTGGGAGGTGCGAGGGAGATCGCTTCATTCTACGCATCGACGCACCTGCGGTCAGGAGTTTTGTTCGGTGCGATGAGCTAGTCGCCAGAGGGGCAATCGTTCCAACTGATATTCACGCTGCATTGCGAGCTGTCGTTGCGATGCAAACGAGATTGGCCTTTTCCCGCGTATCGCCGGGGGCGACGCGCTGGGAAAAGACCGGGGGACGTTCGTTTGGGCGGACAGTTAATACGAGTCGCTCTGCATATCGTCGTAAATCACCGGACTGGAGAACATCGGATTGGTCGCCATTGCTTCGGCGTCACGCCGGCAACCGATGCAGTCCGAAACGTGGGGGATGGCTTGCAATCGCTGCAGCGGAATCGGTTTGCCGCATGTATCGCAATCGCCGTAGCTGCCGTCGCTCATTCGTGCGATCGCTTGATCGATTGCCCCCAGTTCGCGGCTTTCGACATCAACCAACTGGCTATTGATTTCGTCTTGAGCGGTGTCGCAGGCCGCGTCGAGCGGGTCTCCCGAGACGGCGCTGTGAAGTTCGCGTAGCAGACTTAAATCGCCTTCAAGCGCCCGGGCGAGCGCCTCGCGGCGGCGGACCAGCGTCTTGCGGAGTTTTTGTAAAGATTCTTTTCTTGACATCGCCTATGTACCTTTGCGGTTTTCAATGGGCATCAACACAGTCGCTCTAAACCGACTTAACCACGCGTCTTACGTTCCAGACCCGACCATTGTTTGCCACTGCCGACAAAAACAATCTGCGAAGAACACTCCGAACTATAGAAGCGACCGCCCAAGAATCACCACCTCTGACGGGGTCCAACCGAGAATAATCGCTTTGAAGGTCGTAAATTGCCGATTACGCAGTATTTGCGACGCTCTGGCCCGCTGATGGCGAAATTTGCTACCGATGGACAAATGAACAAGACAGTTCCGCAGTTGGATTTTAACTTTGATTGTTAAAGCCCCATCCCGCTGCCGATAGAAGACGAAGGGGTCCGCCCAAAGGCAAATGCGCCCCATGATCTCGAAGGAATGGCAAGTTGATTACCGAACCAACCCAACACGACTCATCGACCGCCTCCATGTCCATGGGACTTGACCACATTGGGCTCGATATTTCTCCCGTGCCGGGAAACCGTTCCGATTTGGGTGTGGATTTAGGCTATCTCGAATTTCGCGTCGTCCGCAGCGGTTCGCCGGTTCGCCGAATGCGACTGAATTCAACTCGCTGCACCTTGGGCAGCGGCGAAGGCTGCACGGTTCGCTTGGCCGATCCAACGCTGCGACCGATGCACGCCGTGGTTTTGCGCGATGCCAACCATGTGCTGCTGCGCGGCTACACAGTTCCGATCGAGATAAATGGCCAATTGACCGGCGAGTCCTTCTTGCAATTGGGCGACCGCTTCACCCTTGGTGCCTATCACTTCGAGTTGATTGGGGCGTCGCAGTTGCCAGGCATTGCGACTGTGGACGACGATCGTCCCTCGAATCGCAGTCGCCCGACCCGCGTTCGGCCGACGGCGGCATCTGAACCCGACGAATCGAGCGAAAACATGGCCGCGCCGCGCCGCAGCCGGCTTTCGTTCCTTGGCGGTGCGACCTATGTGTCCGAGGCGGTTCAGGATCTACGCGCCAGTGCCGCCGCCGCGGCGCGATCCAGTGACGCTGCGGAACGTGCGAGCCAGCGGGCCGAATCCGACGCGCTACGCCGCGAAGTCGATGGATGGCGACGTCGTGACCGCCAATGGAAAGAGCAAGAGACGGAACTGCGCGACGAACTAGCCGAGGCAGTCGATCGCTTTCAGGAATCCCAATCCCGCGCCAGCGAAGCCGGCCAAGCCGTCGGTCGCATGCGAGAGCGGATGACACAGTTGACTGGCGAGATGGAATCGCTCAGCCGTGACTCGGTCGAGTTTCGTCGCCATGCGGACCAACGCCACGCTGAACTGCGCGGCTTGGTCGATCACGCCAACAGCGAAACCGCCGAAGCTCGCGCACAAATTGAAACCGCGCTGTCCGCTCATCAAGCAGTGCTGACGCAGCTTGCCGAGGCAAGCTCAAAAATCGAATCATTGACCGCCGAGATCACCACTGCTGCAAGGCAACTTGAGGCGGCGCGGCGCGAGGTGGCTGGCTCATTCGCGCGAGTCGAACAATTGACAGTCGAAGTCGCGCGGTTGCAGCAACAGACTCGAGACGCTCGCGAACAGGCGGCGTCCGCTGCCGTCGACCAACAAACCGTCAATGCGCTGCAATCGCAACTGGCCGCCAGTGAAGCGTCACGCAATGACGATCGTTTGAGTTGGGAAGAAGAGGCGCTTGCCCTGCACGACTCGATCCAGCAGTTGTCGATCGAACTAGCCACTGTGACCGGGCGATTGAGCCAGACGCAAGCGGACTACGAAGCCAAGCAGGCCGACCACGAATCGACTCAAGGCGAACTTAACGAAGCGATGGAGCGATTGCACGTCGTGCGTCGCGAATTGGCCGCACGACCAACTACTCAGCAATGGGACGAACTGCAACAACAGCTTAACGAGACCGAAGCTCAACTCAATGAGACCGAAAAGCAGCTTGGCTTGTTGCGCCGTAACTATGACGAATTGCTCGGTCGCCACGAACGAGCCAGCGAAGAAGCACTTCGACTCGCGGTAATGACGCCGCCAGCCAGTGCGTTGGTGATCGTGTCCGCCGTTGAACAGAAAACACCCGAGGCCGAGCGGCCATTTGCAATCGAGAGCAAAGACGACGATTGGCCAACGTACCAATCGCATGTTATCGAGCCACCGGCTGCGTGGTTGGTTGCCGACGAAGCGGTTATCGATGTCGCACCAGTCGTGAATGACACTGCGTCGCAAAATGATGTTTTGATTTCCGATCAACTGCCCGACGATGCGTTCCAAGAAATCGATGCCGCGCTAGATGCCCGGTCGGTAAAACCGCTCGCCGACTGGAACAACGACGGTCAGGTCGTTGAACCGGAGGATTCCTTCGAGGTCACCCAGCGACTCGACTCCTACACCTCACATGACGTCCAGTCGCGTTGGGCGCACGGGCCGGTCGACGATGAGGCAGATGTACCAAGTGCCGTGGCCACCGATTGGTCAAGCGAAGCGGCGAGCGACGCCGCCGCGCCAATTGTTTACGACAACGCAATCGAGGACAGCACCGGCCCCACCACAGAAGTCAACGGCGAGCCGGCGATCAGCGAATTGGCAAGACAGCTAATCGCTCAGCTTGACGAGAGTCGTGATGCGGATATCGACGACGAGCCAGCGGTATCCGTTAGCCAATCGCACGGTGCCTGGGCCGCTTCGTCCCAAGCCTGGGACCGCGTTACCGCAACGGCCGAGTCCGACGAGAACGGCGAAGTCGCTGACGATGATAGTTCATGGAATCACGTGCAAGCACCTTCCGTTTGGAATTTGGCCAACGACTTCGAAGCCGATGAGCCCGCCGTCGCGGGCGAGTTAATCGACACGGGCGAGATTGTTGGCCGAGGCGAGACCGAGGAAGACGAGCCAGCGGTATCGCAAAGCAGTTGGTACGGCGGCGTTGCTGACGACGAACCCGCTGAGCTCGACGATCATACTGAGATGTTGGCCCAGCAGCCTCACCAATACGAAGCCGAGGACGAAGAGTACCAAGGTACGCGCGCCTTCGATTTCCAACCCACCGACGCCAACCAACTCAGCGACGAAGAAGTAGACGAGGACGAACCTGCGCCGGAAGTTCCGCTCGCAAAATTCGCACCTGCGCCCGCAATTCCCACGCCGGCTCCCGATGACGATTCGATCGAAGCCTACATGAATCGTTTGTTGCAACGTGTCCAGGGGCAAACCGGTACCGCGTCCGAGCCAACGTTGTCGGCATCGGTGACCATGCCGCAAAAGATCACCGACTCCGTTACGAAAACAGCGAAGACGACTGACACCGTAACGTTTTCCAAGCCGACCGAACCGATGGACGTGAACGCCCCGTTGGTACCGCGAAGCCAAGCGCCCGAGCAAGCCGAGAACATGGCCGCAATGCGTGAACTGGCCAACGCCACAGCGAACAGTGCAATTTCGCAAAGCGTCCTCGGCCAAGCCCAGCAATTGAAGTCCAAGGCGATCATGGACTTGATGCAAGCCGGTGTCGTGTTGGTCTGCGCCTTTGCGTTCTACACCTGCGCGATGAAAATTCCGTCGCTGCGTTGGGTGTGGATGACGGCCGCGATCTTGGCATTCTCGTTGTCCGGTTTCTTCATCTACGACATGCTTCGCAAGCTGTCATCAGCCAAAGAATCCTACGATCGCGCAAACTCTGAAACAAAAGAAGAGTAGATATGGTCGGTCGGCGTGGTGTTACGCCCCGGGCACCAAGCAGTGGCGATTTGCCATGCTGATGCCGCTGACAATCGCGCCGACGATGCCGACAAACCCTTGATCGGTGCCACACAGGAAGACGTTATCCAGGTGCGTCTTGCCGTCAAGTTTCTTATCCGGTGCTCCGTAAACCGCACCGTTGTCGTGCCAGGTAAAACGGCGAATCGTCTTTGGTGTGAAGACGTCGGTGTGAGTGATGAAGCGGCGAAAGTCCGGCATGAAACGCACCGAGGATTCCACCGCGGCCTCGTACTGCGCCACCTTTTCAGCCCGGTATCGTGTCTCGTCCAACGCCGACCAGGAGTCGTGGTCGGCCAACGTCGTGATTCGAATCACACCATCGGGCAACATCCCTTCGGTCGCGTCGTAGCGATAGTTGTTGGGCGAACAAATCACGCCCGTCCGCGCGTCACACAGTCCCGTCGCAGGACGTCGCCAATGGAACTTGTCACTATCGTTGTAAAACACGATCGTGCGATCAAAGCCAAAATCCTTGGGCTGGCGATCGAGAATCGAGATCGATTCAATGAAACTGAGTTGCCCCGCCACGGCTGTTTTCGGCGTCGTCAAATCATCACACATCCGCATGGTTTCGACGGTCCCGGCGGAGGATAAGATGCGATCCGCCTGAAGTTCAGTGCCATCGTCGAGAACCACGCCGGCGGCGCGATTACCATCGACATGAATCTTGGCGACGCCGCTGCGAAGTTTCAATTCGCCGCCCAAGCCACGAAACTTGCGCACCAAGTTTTTCAAAATCAAACGCACGCCCTTGAACGGTCTGGCGAACCCTTCGAGGTAACAGGCCCGAAACATGATGCAGAATTGGCCATATTCCATGTCGTCTTCGCGCGCGTTGCCGTACCACATCAACGGACACAGAATCATCTCGCACAACAGCGGTTCGGGGATCGTCTCGGCCAACACCGCCCGCGACGAACGATTGAAATTCGGGTGGTTACCGTCCATGTCGTCGTAGTCCAACAACGTATCGCACAGTGTTTGGAACCCAGCGACGCAGTGCGGAAACTGCTTGGCAATTTCGGACTTTAGCAATTCGATATCGTTGCCGAAGTCGAGCGACACGCCGGGAAAGCGGATCGACGAACCGATCTGTTCGGCGAGCTTGAAGTCTTCCCAACGAAAACGCAGTTGACGAATCAACTTGGCCAGCGGACCGCGCTTCTCGCCGGGCCGGGCGTAGTTCGTCATCGCATGTAAGCCAACATCGTAATCGCGGCCGCCAAGTCGATAGAACGAATTGAGTCCACCGATCGTGTAGTGGCGCTCAAGGATGCAGACTCGTTGATCGAAGTGGGCCAAGCGGATACCAGCGGCGAGACCGCTCATACCCGCTCCGATAATGATCGTGTCGTACTTGGTCACGCCTTAACGATGTCTCGCATCTTCGGTTCGAGATAGGTGACGGTCGTGTGCATGCTGGCCAAGTTGCCGTAATCTTCTTCAGGAATTTGCACGCGATGTCGCTTGCGCAATTCCATCACAATGTCAAGAAAATCCATGCTGTCGAGTTCGAGTTGTTCGCGAAAATTTTTCGCGTCATCGAGATCGTCTAGGTTTTCGTCAGGCGCGATGTCGCCCAGGATGTCGATGATTTCGTCACGAATTTCGGCAGGACTCATAGCCGATCGAACTCACTGTAAAGGGGTATTTTGAAACGGGACTAGACCCGTCGGATGATGACCACGGAATTGATGCCAAGCATTCCAAACGAATTGTTCAGAATATAATCGACACCATGGACTTCTTGCGATTGGCCAACGACCAATCCAGGTAAGGCACACTGCGGATCGAGGTTATCGACATTGATCGTCGGATGGACAATCCCATCTTTGAACGCCGGCAGGTTGCCCGCTAACTCGAGCGCCCCGGCAGCACCCATAGCGTGGCCAATGAAACTCTTGGTGTTGTTGATGCGAACCGTCTTGCAATTGCCAAACACGCGCCGCAGCGCATCGCATTCCTGGATGTCACCGCTGCTGGTGCCCGTGGCGTGCGTGCTGACGATATCGATTTGTTCGGGTTCGAGACCGGCCCGCTGCAAAGCCAAATTGACGCATTGCGCTTGGCGTTCGGGATTGGGCAAAACAAAATCGGTGGCGTCGGTGTTGATCGCATATCCGCACAGCTCACCATAGATTTCAGCACCGCGAGCCCGCGCGTCGCTGAGTCGTTCGAGTGTGTAGATGCAACCGCCTTCGGCCACGACAATGCCGTTGCGATCGCGATCAAACGGGCGACTAGCTTGGGCCGGATCGCTGTGAGCGGCCAGTGCGTTTTGGCTGTTGAAGCTGGCGAAGATACCAAATGTGTGAATGCTTTCACTGGTCCCACCGGCCAACGCCAAGTCGCATTCGTCCAGCCGCAACATCTGCGCACCCTGGATCAACCCCGCATTGCCGGCGGCACAGGCGGCACCGATCGTATAGTGAGGTCCCGTGACCCCCATGTTGAGCGAGATTTCGCCCGCCGGATTGTTCGCAACCGTTCTTGGATTGTGATGATGCGACCAACATGATGTGTCGTAATCAAAACCTTTGATCAAATAAATCTCGTTCTCAGTTTCAACATTGCCATGCTCGGTCACGCCGATGTAGATGCCAACCCGCGACCGATCGACGTTCGCCCAGTCAATGCCTGAATGCTTGACCGCTTCGTTGGCCGCGTAGATGCCGACGCTGCCCGCCCGCGTGCCCCGGCGCAGGTCTTTCTTGGTTTGGTAACGCAGTGCATCAAAGTCGCAAACGCCAGCTAGTGTCTCACCGAAATAGCGAATTTCATAGGGACGCACACCGCTGCGGTTCTCCAATAGCGCTTGGCGATACGATTGCCAATCATTGCCATTGGGAGCGGTCAAGCCGATTCCAGTGATGACGATGCGTTGGTTGTCGGGTAACGATTCGACGCGAGAAGGAGCGATCACGACGAGCAGCATTCCACAGTTTGAGCAAGTTTTCGATACCCAAACGCTAACGATTTTGCGTCATTTTGACAATCCGCGACCGGCTGTTTCTGGTATTTACGGCCCACTGGTTTGAAGCGATTCAGTTGGCTTGGGGCGGTATCCGAGCAGGTTTTTTGCGGCTGAAATGTCAAAATAATGGTCGCGAGCCAGCTGCGCCGCCAAAAACCGCGTCATCGGTGGTTCGTGATTCAGACGTGCCGCCGCATAGATTCGTTCCATGGTCGCCCCGATTCGCCAAGCGGTTTTAAATCCGATGCGGCGGTGCGGTGGATCGCAGCCAGCGGGTTGCAAGAGCGTCGCGATCCATTGCCAACAGTTCACCGGTTGGTCTTGTGTGATAAAGTACGCGCGTCCTGCGGCAGGCGAGTTCGCTTGCCCCGTTTTGTCCAGCGCCAGCACATGCGCCAGCGCCGCGCTATCAACATGCACGGTATCAATCCGGTTTCGGCCGTCACCGACGATCACCAGCCGGCCACGTCGCGAGCGATCAATCAGTCGTGGCAACAAATGGGGATCGCCTGGGCCCCAAATCAAATGCGGCCTTAGCGCAATCGTTTGCAATCGGCCCGGCTGGTTCGCCGCCAAGACCGCGATTTCGGCCAACGCTTTGGTGTGCGAATAATGACAAAGATGCCGTACCGCATAAGGTGCGGTTTCGTCGATGCCGCGTTGATGGCCGCCATCGAACGTGACACTGGGGCTGCTGCAATGAACCAACCGTCCAATGCCCAATTCTTGGCACACCGCGATGACGTTTTCGGTGCCAACGGTATTAATCTCATAGAAGCTTTTCCACGAACCCCACAAGCCCGCGATCGCCGCGGTATGAATTACGGCATCGACACTTTGGCTCGCCGCGCGAACGGCTGCAACATCGCGCACGTCGCCGCGAATCGTTTGAATGCCAAGTGAATCCAATAGCGGATACACACCGCGTCCCAAGCCCACGACGGTATCACCGCGCGCGACCAAAAGACGAACGATTGCCGAGCCCAAAAAACCACCGCAACCGGTGACAACAACTTTCATGTCGCTTCAACTTCAACTGACCCGTGGATCGCTAACTGTGCATTCGCGGTAAATGGCTGCCTTCGGCAACGATGCGAGCCTCTTCAATCGATAATTCCTCGAGCCGCCGGCGAACCAGCGTCCGGTCGCCGCAAAAATTCTCGGCCAAACGCACATAGGTCGAATGGTGGCGTGCTTCGCTTTCAAACAGGCCCTCGTAAAAGTCGGCCAAGCGGTCGTCGCAACCGCGGAAATGTTGCCGTAGTAAATTGAATCGTTCGCAGCTTCGCGCTTCGATCAAACCGGCGATAAGCAATCGGTCGACCGCCCGTTGTGGTTCGCCGCTGGTCACCAGCGAATTTAAACAACGACCATACGGCCCTGGTTGCAAGCGTCGAAATGCAATGCCCCGTTGGTCCAGCAGATCAATCACCATCCAGTAGTGCTGGAGTTCTTCTTCGATGATCGTGGTCATCTCGCGTCCGAGTTCGAGATCCTCGGCATAAGAATTCATCAGATTCAGCGCCGTCGTCGCCGCCTTACGTTCGCAGTGTGCGTGATCGACCAGGATTTCGTCGAGCGACACATCGACTTGTGCCAACCAGCGAACTGTCGATTCCGATTGCAAATGCAGCATGTTATATTCTTTGAGACACGTCGGTGCCGCCCAAACCACTGGGACAATGGTGCTACAAATTCGGCGAAAAATAGCTCAAGTTTTTCGCCCTTTTCGCCGGGGATGTAATTGTTGTACGGTCAAACTTCGCCGGGGGGAACACACGAACAATCTTTGCCGCACAGATCGAGCCGACGCCATGCCCGCCCGGAAACCCCATTCGTTGACCAAACGATGGGCGTTGGCAATTGCGGCCATGCTTTTCCCAGCCACGCACCGAGACGCATCGGCGCAGTATGGTCGCCGTATCGTCCAGGCGCAGGATATCGGCTCGCCCAGCGATGCGCCGGTGCCCGTGCCGCTGAATCAACCCGTGCCGCTGAATCAATTTGAACCGCCAAGTCCTGAGTCCTTGCCCGGCGGCGGCTTTTCACCCGCACCCGACTCGCTCTCTTCGCCTCTGGTTGACCAACCTGGCCAATTGCGTCCTCTCAGTCCACCGGGTGCGCTTGATCCCGACCAGCGCTTCGGTGCGTTTCGCGGCGGATTGTCTGGTTCCCTCGGAACCACAGCCGGCTCGCGCAGCGCCGCACCGACAATGATGGGCGACTTGTTTGGCGGCGGTGTCTCGGTTTTGAACAGCGTTCAAACTGTGCCAACGACGTTCTTTTCCCGCGGGTCGATCCTCAATGGTTCCGGTGGCTCGGCGCAGCTTGGTTTCGACTTTAGCGGTGGCACCCCAAACGACATCTTTACCGCGACCGGTACCGGTCGCGATGCTTCGGGCGACCAATTCATCGACCAATTTCAAATCCTCGAACCGTTTCCACCGACCGACGCACCCACATCGCCGGGCCCAGGGTTTCGTTTCGGCGGCGGCACCGCGACCTATGTGGGCAAGACCGAACCGACGACCACGAATGCGGCTGGCGGTGCGTTTGTTGACGGTGACTTTTGGTACATCAGCTACAGCTACGCGCTGGATAATCTGCTCGACGGCGACACCGCAATCATCATCGCCGGGCCTGACGTTGCGACCAGGCGAGTGAAGTTGTCGGAGAATTTCAGTCCCGAGGTTCGCGACCGATTGTTTTTCAATTTTAACTTCTTCAACGATGCGTTCGGTGGCCTGGGCGACGTCAGCCGTTATGTGCTGGGGTTCGAGAAAGTTCTCATTCGAGACTTGGCTTCGGTGGAAGTGCGATTGCCAATGGCTGGAACGCTTTCCAGTCGCCAACAAATCGGTCGCGCCGAGGCCCGCAGCTTTGAACTTGGCAATGCGACCTTGATCGGCAAAGTCGTTTTGCTGCAAACGAATCAATCGACGTTGACCGGCGGCTCGGGCATCACGCTGCCGCTGGCGGACGATTCACGCTTGCTCCGCGGCAACGATGAGCTGTTGCGGATCGAAAACCAATCGGTCCACCTGCTGCCGTTTCTGGGCGCGGCGCATCGCTACAACTCACAGACTTTCTTTCAAGCCTACACCCAGCTTGATGTTGATCTGAACGGCAATCCCGTTTCCGCAAATTTGGCCGGTGGGCCGCTGCGAGGAATCGGTCGATTCAACGATTCGACGCTGCTGCATTTGGATGGCTCGGCCCACCGCGTGGTGTTCGAATCACGACGTCGCGATTACCCACTGCGATCGGTGATTGCCAATGCCGAGTTGCATTACACCGGTACGCTGCAAGATTCCGACACGGTGTCAGATGGTGGTGTGAGTATTGGCGACTTGAAACGCAATTTCAATATCGTCAACGCGACGTTCGGTGGGCACTTGCTTGTGGGCGACCACTTAATCGTGTCGCCCGGGATTTCCGTTCCGCTGCGCGACGGCTTGGACCAACAATTCGACTACGAAGCGATTTTGCAGTTAAACTACTTGCGATAGCTGGACTTAGACACGCGACGACGGTTCTCCAATCGGAATGACTCATGTTGAACTCACGACTTTGGTTTGGTTTGGCGTTCTCGGCATTATTCGTTTCGGGTTGTGCGCAAACAACCGTTGACCCGGCAATCGCCGCGGCGCGCGATCGATTTTCATTGGCGACCGAACCTGATTCGCAGACGCTCAGCGAAGTCGCAGCGTTAATTGGCAGCAATCCGGAGGGTGACGATGCCACAGGCGAAGACGACCAGGCGGTCACCGTCAAAGGACGCGTCTTTTCCGGCGAACTGGACCCTTGGGAACCAGGCAAGGCAACGTTCATCTTGTCCGAATTGCCCGAAGATGGTCACGGCGAAGGGCACGACGCCGACAATTGCCCGTTTTGCAAACGTCGTGCGGCACAATTACCGACGGCAATCGTAACCTTCAATGACAAGCACAACAGAACCTTGGCGATCGATGTGCGCGAGTTGTTCGAAATTGAAAAGAACCAAGTCGTTGTGATTCAAGGCACTGCATCGCCGAGCGAGTTTAACACCATCAACCTTGTCGCCACCGGCATTCATGTTATCGGGTCAACGCAATGATGATTCGTCAAGCTCTCGGAATGCTCGTCACTTTCGCGTTGGCAACATCGCTGTCCGCCGAGGTGACCGCCGAGGTAATCGGGTCCTGGGACATTACTTCGCTAAAGACACAGGTGCCCGCCGTGAGCTGGCTGAGCCAAGACCAGCCGATTCATTCGCTAGTCTATGACGGCGAAATCTACGCGGGCGTGCCGACCAAAGTGTTCGCCTTTTACGCGTCACCAATCACACTCGGTAAAACACCCGCAGGCACCAAGTTCCCCGGCGTGGTACTGATCCACGGCGGCGGCGGGACCGCATTTGCACAATGGGTCCAGCTTTGGGCCGAGCGCGGCTATGCTGCGATTGCGATGGACTTGTCCGGCTCGCGCGCCCCCGAACCTCAATATGATCCCAGGACCGCAGCGCTAATTCCAACTGCGGACGGATCAAAGACGCGCGAGCGGCTGGCGCACGGCGGCCCTGATCAAGGTCATGGTGAAAAATTCGACTCGATTGGCGGCGGTAGCGACGATGATTGGCCATTTCATGCCGCCGCCAGTGTGATTCGAGCCCACACGTTGCTGCGCAGTTTTGCCGAGGTTGACCCACAGCGGACTGCGGTGACCGGGATCAGTTGGGGCGGATATACGACGTGCCTTGTCGCATCGCTCGACGATCGGTTCAAGGCCGCCGTTCCGGTATACGGCTGTGGGTTCCTGCACGAAGGCGAATCAGTCCAAAAACCGAGCATCGACAAACTCGGCGATCGCGCAGCCGACTGGGTTGCGCAGTACGACCCGGGCAGTCTGCTGCCTCGCTGTCGCGTGCCGATCTTATTCGTCAACGGCACAAACGACATCCATTATCCACTGGATAGCATGATGAAAACGTTCGCTGTCGTGACCTGCGAAAAGCAACTGCGAGTCGCGGTCAACATGCGACACGGCCATGCGCCAGGTTGGACGCCAATCGAGATCGGACTGTTCATCGATTCGAAATGTCGCGGCGGCTTACCCTTGGCGAAAGTCGAAAAACCAACACGCGCAGGTGACAGGGTGCAAGTCCGCTGCACCGCTCCGGCGCCGCTGAAAAAGGCCGAGCTCAACTACTCAATCGACGGCGGCCTCAGATCAAAACGCGAATGGACTAGCGTGCCGGCGACCATTACCGACAACGTCGTGGCTGCCGCGCAGCCACCGACCGGAACCAATACATGGTTCTTCACCATCACGGATGAGCGCGACGCGATGGTCAGCTCGGAAGTTATATTTGAAGTCGTCGATCCATAGGAACCAATCGTGAGTAACGCCGAACAACCTGATTATGTGACCGCTGAAACCTATCTGGCCGCCAAGCAGTTGGCGGTCACGAAGAGGGAATACATCGACGGCTGGGTCCGCGCGATGCCGGGAGCAACGAACAGACACAATTCGGTGAAAATGAATTGCGCACTGCATCTTGGACCCCAACTCACAGGCAAGCGATGTCGGCCGTTTGATTCCGATACAAAAGTTCGCATCCGCCAACAAGCTTCGACGCGGTACTACTACCCTGATCTACAAGTTGTCTGCGACGGAAACTTGCCCACCGAAGTCTACCAAGACCGACCCGTTCTAATCATCGAAGTTCTTTCACCTTCAACCAGAGCCTACGATCTGGATGAAAAGATGAATGCCTATTTGCAGATCCCGTCGCTGGATTGCTATGTGGCGCTCGAGCAGCACATTCCTTTTGCGATTCTGATGCGACGAACCCCTGGTGGTTTCTTGCGAGAGACCTATGAAGGTGTCGACACGAAAATCGACATGCCGTTGATCGAGTGTGTTCTTCCGCTGGGCGACATCTACGATGGAATCGAGTTCACGCCCACCTGCGTCCAAGAAACCGAGGAAGCCTATTCGCGGTGAAGCGATTGTAGAACGGTTGTCCCCAACCGTTTGGGAACGCAGAACGGTTGGGGACAACCGTTCTACAATTTTTGTCACCTGTCTTATCCGCTAAAGGGTCTGGAGTGTTGCAGGACTTGCATCGTTTCCTGTTGTCGCTGTTGCACAAAACGTTTCGCTTCCATTGCTTTTTCTTTTGCGGCCGTTGGATCCAGCGCGATCGCGAGCACCGCACCGGGCATTCGTTTGACATCGTCTTCATTGTCAAAGTCAAACAACCATTCGCCCAGTCCAATATCGCGCCACATCATGCCTTTGCTCGTCTGCTCGGCCCAGCGACAAACAATCGCCGGGATACCATTGCCGATACACATGATCGGCGAGTGCATTTCGTTGCCAAACAGACCGGCGCTGCGAACATAGGTCGAGATCGCTTCGCCGGTGAGCCAATAATCGGGTCGCCATGCCGTCCGCGCTTTAACGTCCTCGGGCAATTGATCGTATAGCAGCTCTTTACCGACCGCCATTTGCGTGCGGTCTTCGGGACAGATCAGTACCTTCATTTTCGTCTGACGGACAACGTCCATGATCGCTTGTCGCAGCGGTGCATGGTCGTGCTCTTTCATCGCATCATTACGAGCTTGCTTCACCTCGTCGGGCAAAGCCTTCTTCTCAGGAATCAACCAGTACGGTGTATAACGCAGCCGCGGAATGCAACACAAAAACTGTCCCGTCTCGAGGCGATGCTGACTAAGAAATGCTTCGGCTCGCTCGTCGTCGCGCAAGTCGGTTGCAAAGGCACCGTCGGGACCGAATTGCATCACGGGACAAGTGCAACCGTGATCCTTGGCCAATTGCAATGAGACGGAATCACGAAAGAAAACGAATTGCGACTTGCTCAAGATATCGATCGTGCTGGCAAATGCAGTCGTCGATGTTGGTTGAGTGGATGAGGAGCCGGTGACTGACAGCGTGATACCGTAAACGCCATACGGTTTTTGCGTTTCGCGACTCCAGCGAACAACATCCTTTTCAGCAACCAGACTGGGACCAGAGCCATGCAATAAAAAGTCGCATTCGCGAAATGCTTGATCGAGTGCTGTGCCACCTTGCACGATTCGCAATTTCGGGAATCTCTTCATTAGCAATTGATCGATACCGTTATCGATCCAAGACGGCCAGAGATGAATCTCCGCTGCAGGTATATGTTCTTCGAGCAGCGCCAGAACACCGGGCGTGTGCGCGATGTCGCCAATGTTGACCGTTTGCCAAGAGGAACGCAGCAAGATCCGTGGCGGACGATTCGTATCGGCACCCCTGGCGATTGGTCGAGCGAGCGCACCGATGATGGCCCCGGTGGCGGCTCGGCGTAAGAATTGGCGGCGTTTCATATTCAATTCCAAATATTGTAGAACAATAGTCGCAAATCTCTATGTTTCACCGCGCGACTCGCGATGCACCAAGAAACTCCGCTCGCCACGTGTCACATACACAGCGTCTTCCGTCAATCGTTCGCACAGTTCAATCAAAAAAACGATTAACTGCTCGAATTCCGATTCGCTTCCAAATGATACTTCAAATCGTTCCATCACGTCATGCAC
The DNA here is from genome assembly GCA_041753075.1 of Pirellulaceae bacterium. Classification (GTDB taxonomy): domain Bacteria; phylum Planctomycetota; class Planctomycetia; order Pirellulales; family Pirellulaceae; genus UBA6163. Next base: position 17,198 of record JBGSVE010000130.1, on the reverse strand, counting down.
GAGTTGGCCATTGAGATCAACCCAGTAGCCTTTCACCGGCGTGGGTGAATGCGTGTAGGCTCGATACAGTTGCATCATGAACTCGTGCGTTGCCATGCGAGCTGTTTTCGCTGCGTCAAAGTAACGCGGGTCGTCAAGCTTGTGCGAAGGAAGATAGAAGACGGTAACCTTGCCGAGTTCAAACACATGCGACAAGGGAAACTTCGTGGATCTAGCGTTGGGCGTCATTATCGTGCAGCTTGGATCCAGCGATCCGCTCCGGCGGCCAGCAGCATGTCACCAACTCGCTCGCCGAGCTCGAAGGCGTCGTCGACTGGCGCGGCATCGTGATGATGTAGTCGCACCATGCCGTCGGCAGACAAAACGACGGCGGATAATTCCAAACGATTGTCGACCAAATGTGCATAGGCAGCGATCGGGGCCAAGCATCCGCCGCTGAGGTGACGCAATAGCGAACGCTCCGCCGTCACCGCGGCGTGCGTCACGGCGTCATCAAGCAACGACGCAATCTGGGTCGTCCGCTCGTCGGCGCGACGCGTTTCGATCGCCAACGCTCCCTGGCCCGGCGCGGGCAACATCACCGCCATCTCCATCGCCTGGCCCTGGGCGCCGGCGAGATTCAAACGGTCCAACCCGGCGGCGGCAAGCAACGTTGCGGAAAATTCGCCGCGAGTAACTTGTTCGATGCGAGTTTGTACGTTGCCACGAATCGGCCGGATCTCAAGATCGGGGCGGATGTGTAACAACTGTGCCGCCCGGCGGCGACTGCTGGTGCCCACGATCGCGCCGTCGGGCAGGTCCGAGATCGTCCAATTTTGCACCGAGATCAAGCGATCGCGAACATCGGCTCGCGGGGGAATCGCTGCCACATGGACATCGGCAAAATCAGCCGTCGGTAAGTCCTTTAGACTGTGAACCGCGATGTCCGCATGGTCCTCGATCACTGCCTGCTGGATTCGCTTGGTAAAAATCCCGACTTCGATCGCCGAAGTGATTGGCCGCAAGTCGGCATCGCCAACGCTTGATAGCTGTACCAATTCAGTCGAAAAGCCATGTTTTGCCAGCTCACCGGCGACCCACTGGGCCTGCCATAATGCTAAGGGGCTTTTTCGCGTCGCAATTCGAACCGGTGCTTCCTTCATCATTCCCTCATTACAAAGTATCTTGAGGCGGTACGGAACCACACCACTTGATCGCTATGACCAAACCATCCACACCACCTGATGATGAGCAACCGAACACCCCGGAAGTGATGGCAGGTGGCGACGGCGACGATGACGAATATGTCGATCTGTTGCCGTTGGATGATCCGGTGATCGAGGAAATCCTTATCGATGAGTCGAACTACGACACGCTGAGCAGCCCCTGGGTCACTTCGTCCGCAAAGCCAAATCCCCCGCCGCAGGCTGCGGCAAAACGAAGCGACGACGATTCGCTTGGATTTGACATCGATAGCCATACCGCGACGACCGGCCCAATGCCCACACGGATTGGCGACTACGTGATCGATCGGTTGATCGGCAGTGGCGGCATGGGGCGTGTTTATTTGGCGAAACACCAAACGATGCAGCGCGTCGTTGCGATCAAGACGCTGCCGCCGGAGCAGATGGCCCAGGCAACTGCGGTCGAGCGGTTTTATGAAGAGGTTCGCGCGGCGGCGCGATTGTTACATCCGAACATTGTGACCGCGTTTGATGCGGGCAATAGCAGCGGCTTCCATTTTTTGGCGATGGAGTATGTAGACGGCAGCACATTGACCGACATCGTCAGCAACAACGGGCCGATGACGGTCGTCGAAGCGGTGGCAGTGATCCGCGGTGCGGCGCGCGGATTGGCGTATGCCCATTCCGCCGGGATCGTTCACCGCGACGTGAAGCCCAGCAATCTAATGCGCGCCGGCGATGGCACCGTCAAAGTGGTCGATCTTGGCTTGGCATCGATTGCGACGCAGCAGTCGTTTGCGAACGTGCCTAAAGGCGCCAACAAGCCAGGACGTTTGATCGGCACAATCGCTTTCATGTCACCGGAACAACTCGAGCAACCGGATCATGTGGATGGGCGCAGCGACATTTATTCGCTCGGTGCGACGCTGTACTTTTTGCTGACCGGACGGCCGCCCTACGAGGGTGAGTTCCTGGAACAAATTCGCGCCCATCGTCACGAGCCATTGCCGGAATTGTTTGCGGTCCGGCCCGACGTCGATTTGCCGCTGGAGCATGTGTTTCGGCGGATGATGGCCAAGCGTCCGCAAGAGCGTTATGCGTCGTTCGTCGAAGTGTTAGCCGATTTAGAATCGAGCGTCGCGTCGGACGCTCCACCGGCGTGGATTAGCACGTTCGCAGTTCCCAAAATTCCCGGTGACAGCTCGACGCACCGGAGCGGTTCAACGGATGGCGAACAGGCCAAGGTGATGGGCATTGACGTCGGCATGTTCTACGCCACGTGCGCGATGGCCGATCCCTCGGGCAAGGTCGAGTTACTTGTTCCCGCCGACACCGAGCGCACGCAGCAGAGATTGGCGATGGCCGATGGACCGCCGATTTTTTTCGGCGAAGCGGCTGCGGCCAGGCGCGAATCGTTTCCCGGCAGCGTGCTGCATTGCATTCCGCTGTACATCGGCCAATCGAAAGTTGATCACCTTGTCCATGGGCGAAAATGTCCAGCCGAAGTGTTATTGGCAATGCAAATTCGCCAATTGGTCGATACGTGTTGGAACCAACGGTCCTCGGCGTCAGCGGTGGCGATCACGGTACCGACATCGTATGACCAATTTCATCGCCAAGCGGTGATTCAAGCGGCCAAGATCGCCGGAATTCGTTCGGTACGATTGGTCGATCGGTCGCTGGCGGTGCTGCAGGCTTGGCGACATGACCAGGCGATGCTTGAACCGTCGCTGAGGAAACCGGTTGCCGCGACGGCGTCGCGCGAGCCGCCACAAGTCGTCGTTTCGGTAACCGGGCTGGCAACCGAGATTTCCGTTTGTCGCTACCGTGGATCACGTCTGCAACAATTGGCGACCACCGGCCAATGGCATTACGGCACATTGCAGTGGCAACAACGGCTTGTCGATTTGGTTGTCGCCGCCTGCGTCGCAACGCATGGCTTTGATCCGCGGCAAAGTATGCAAACCGCGTCGGCCTTGCAAGTCGCTTGCGAACGTGCGTTGCCAAAATTCTTATTGCTCGAATCGGTCAACGTGACGTTCCAGCGCCGTAATCGTCCGGTCGCTGTTTCGGTCACCCGTCGCCAATGGCTTGATGCTTGCGAACCATTGATGGTCGAGTTGTTGCAGATGATCGACACGGCGTTGGAAAACGCGGACGTTGATCCGAAGCGGGTTAGTCATTGTTTGTTGCTTGGCATTTTGACGCGCATCGGTGCCAACCGTGCCCGCATCACAAAGAAGTTCAGCCCCGAGACGGAATTCGTGTTGGTGGAACGCACCGATGCGGCGCGCGGCGCGGCGATTTGCGTCGCCGGTGAATTGCCGGGGCGCGGCGACATTCCGCTGCCACCACAAGCCGCGACCAGCCACGACTTGGCATTGTTGGTCGTCGATGCACACAATCGCCGCCGCATCCGACCGATTATTCCGCGCGGCACAGCGATTCCGGCGCGAACCAATCGGCGGATTGCCACGGGCGGCAGCTCGTCACAAGTTTTGTCGGTGGTTGAATCGTCAACGTGGCGTGAAACGTCTTGGCGCAAATTGGGCAGTCATTCGTTCGAAATGTTGGCCGAAACCGATGCCCTGGAATTGACCTTTGAAGTGGATGTGGATGCGCGGTTGGTGATTCGCCGGCGCGATCCCAATAGCGGCGGCTTTCTTAAGCTCCAGCCGTTGCCGACGCCCACGCTGGCCCCTGACGAATTGGAACAATGGACCCAGTGGATCAAGGAGTTGATGCCGGTACCGCCGAAGCGAACCGTAGCGCCCGAAGAATGAGTGATTTGATCATCGAGCAAGCATCGCGGCTGGCGCAAATCGCGATGGATCGTTGCGACGAACTGGCGCTACAAACCGAAGAACCCGGACGTGTGACCCGCAGGTTCTTGACTCCACCGATGCGCACCGTGCATCACATGATCGGCGATTGGATGCGCGCCGCAGGAATGGTTGTGCGCATTGACGACGCCGGCAACTTGGTCGGGCGGCGTTTAGCATGTCGCGGTGATCGCCCTGAAGCAGCAAGTAGCAATCCGCAGGTGCTGGTGATCGGTTCGCATTTGGATACGGTACCCAACGCCGGCAAGTACGACGGCATTCTAGGCGTTTTGATCGGATTGGCGGTCGTCGAGGCGTTGGGTGATGTCGAATTGCCGTTTGCGATCGACGTGATCGGCTTCAGCGAAGAAGAAGGCGTGCGGTTTGCAACGCCTTATATCGGCAGCCGAGCGGTCGCCGGCCGGTTTGACGAATCGTTGCTTGATCGCCAAGATGAATTGGGGATTTCGATGCGAACGGCAATTCACGAGTTTGATTTAAACCCCGCAGGAATCTCGGCCTGCGCCTATGAGCCCAACTCGGTGATCGGTTTTGTCGAGCCACATATCGAACAAGGTTCCGTGCTCGAGCGCGCGGCAATGCCGGTCGGCGTGGTCGACTCGATTGTCGGTCAAAGTCGATTGGTATTGCGGTTCATTGGCACCGCCGGCCACGCAGGAACCACGCCGATGATGCCGCGCCGCGATGCGTTGTGCGGTGCTGCGAAATGGATCACGGAGGTCGAGCGAGTCGGTCGCGAAACCGCCGGTTTGCGCGCGACCGTCGGACGCTTGGTACTTTCGCCCAATGCGTCGAACGTGATTCCCAGCGAAGTCGAGATGTCGCTCGACGTTCGCCATGATTCGGACGAAGTACGATTGGGCGCGGTCCAGTGGTTGGTCGACTTTGGACATCAATTGGCAAGTGATGAGAACTTGGAGTTTCAGGTTTGCCAACGCGGTGACAGCGATTCGGTCGTTATGGCACCGCGGTTGACATCGTTGCTCAGCGACGCAATCACCGCGAAGGGTCTATCGCCGCTAAACTTAAGCAGCGGCGCTGGGCATGACGCCGTGGTGATGGCAGCGGCGTTTCCGGTGGCGATGTTGTTCATTCGTCATCCCGGCGGGATCAGTCATCATCCCAGCGAAACCGTCGATGTCGATGATGTCTCGGTCGCTATCGAAGTCATGTTCAATTTCACGATTCGCAACCACCAAACTCCAGGAGCGACAGCTTGAACGGACCGAACCGAATCGAACGATTACAAACATGGTTTGGCGAAGCACCGATCGATGCGATGCTGATTACCGATGAAATCAATGTGCGGTATTTGACCGGCTTCACCGGCGACAGTACTTACGCCTTGGCAACGCCAGACCAGGTGCTGATGCTCAGCGACCGGCGTTATGAAACCCAACTTGCTCAACAATGCCCGGACTTGGCGTTGCGGGTACGCGGCCCCGAACTCCCGATGCTCGATTTGGTCGTCGCAGCGGTGGGTGAACGTTCGGTGCGTCGGTTGGGGCTCGAAGCCGGGTCCGTGACGTGGGAATTTTATCTCGCGCTGCAAAGCAAACTGCCCGGCGTCGAATTGGTTTCCGCAGGTGATCCGGTGGGTGTGCTGCGGATGCAAAAAGATGAGTGTGAATTGGCAATTTTGCGGCGCGCCGTCTGGATCGCACAGCGTGCGTTCGAGTCAGTGCGTGCGAAACTGAGACCGTCGCTGACCGAGTTAGAGATCGCCCATGACCTCGAAGCCACGATCCGTGATTTAGGCGGCGAAGGGTCCGGGTTCGCGGCAATCGTCGGTGCGGGCGCCGGCGGTGCGCTGCCTCATTATCGTCCTGGTGACATTGCAATCGGTGGGGCGCAGGTGTTGCTGATCGATTGGGGAGCGCGTTATTGCGGATATACCAGCGACCTGACGCGGACGCTGCATCGCGATCATCCGCCAGCCGGGTTTCGCGACGCATACGAGGCGATCTTGGCGGCACATCGCGCCGCCGTTGCGACAATTCGGCCTGGCGTCATGGCTCGGGACGTCGATGCCGCCGCTCGGCAAGTGCTGACCGACGCCGGACTGGGACCACTCTTCAAACACGGCCTTGGCCACGGCATTGGTTTGCGCATTCACGAAGCCCCGCGGATGGGCGCAACCAGCGAAGAGACGCTTGCGGTCGGCATGGTCGTGACGGTTGAGCCAGGCGTTTATATCGAAGGCAGTTACGGCATTCGCATCGAAGACGACGTGTTGGTTACCGAAGCTGGCAACGAGATGCTGTCTAGTTTGCCAAGAGACTTCGAGTCCTGCCGGTTTGCGATGTAAGTCGCAATCTACTTTGTGCGATTTCCAGTGATCGTTTCAGAGTACGCCAGCTTGCCCGTGCGACCTTCAAAGTACTGCAAAATCACTTGCGGATCGGGAAACGCGACCAATCTGGTTCCACCAAGTTTTACCGGCATGTTGAAGGCGTTGTTGACTTGCACGACGCAGTAATACGGATAACAACGATCCAGCCGCTCGAGGTCTGACAAGATGTAACTGCTCCAGCGAATATCACAAGGTCGCGGACCGGATTGATAAGCACCCGTCACTGGACGATCGGCCTCGTCAAGCTTGGGCACGTGATTGACCGAGTTGTGCGGTCCACAACAGAATTCCCAAACGCGATCGGTCACGTGAATCGCAAAACTGTTGTGCAAGTCGCCCGTCATCACCATCACCGGCTTGTTCAATGCGTCCCACGCATCAATCAATTTTTCACGTTCGTCGAGAAACGCGACCCAGGCTTCCTCTTTGTTGGACGCATCAAACTCAAATCCACCCGCACCGCTGTGGGGAATCATCATCGGCACGCTCGAAACCACAAAGAAAAAGTCTGCATCGGAGGCTTTCATGCTCGACATCAACCACTCGCGTTGCACATCCCCAAGCATCGACAAGCCCGGCTGCGTCGGATTGCGCATGTCGTGCATTTGGCGATGGCTGCGCGTGTCGAGCAAATAGAACTCACAATTTGAAACGCGAAATTTGCCATAGCTGCGGCGTCCGATGGAATATGCCGATTGCTTGGTCGCCATGGCCGGCATGTGCAATCGCAGCGTCGTTGCGTTGACGACTTCGACAATGTCATACACCGCCGCATTCGGATCACCGGGCTGGGTATCGAGTGTCATCTCATTCACACCGGCGGTCGGCGTGCCCCAGTGAATATGCAGGTTCGACATTTCCTTGATCGGTAACTTGGTAAAGTCGGCATCGCGATCGACCAACAAGTCGCTGCCGGCGCGCAAGCTCGCATTGCCAAAATGAATCGGCTGGTTCGACTCGACCGGATTGGACCATCCCAAATAGTCGTACCACGCTTCGGTGCCAATGTCGCGAAACACGGCGCGTCGGTCGCGCCGTCCGGCTGAGCCCGCACCCCAAATGTCGTTGACCAATTCATGATCGTCGAACGTGAAGTAGCTCGGTACGTGACGATGCCAATTCGCCAGCGGCACACCGCGCGAAAGATACAACTTGTAGTTTTCCCAGACACCGACGATCGTTGGCATGACGCGAACTTGTTTCGGTGCCGCGGCGAGCGACAGGTCAAACAACGACAACCAAGTCTGCGGCGGCGTTGCTCGCAATTCTTCGTACAACCAATCACCATTCATGATTGCGAAATCGACGTTGCCGACCAAAGCACGATTCATCGTGTGGTACAGCGGCAACGAATGACCGATCCCGTGCTCGGGGTTTTGGTTCGCACAGGATCCAAACTCGAAGCGAAAGTTGAACAAGCCTTCGGGATTGTATTCGGCGTGTTTGGATTCGTCGCTGCTGGGTAACGTATGAAACGAACCCGGCTCGCCCTGGGGGAACGCTCCGATGAAGACTTCGTAGTGATAAAGCGTCGCCGGTTTGAGATTCGGCAGCGTCACAAAGCCGGTGTTGTCATCGCTCAACTGCGTCGACGATGCTTTGGCGATTTGGTCAAGCTGCAAGGGATCGGTTCCAAAATGAACCTCAAACTCGCTGGGTCGCGATGTTCGGGCCCAGACCGCCATCGACGTCGCCGCCGGACGACCGAGCATTGGACCGTGCGTCATCATCACGCCATCGTCGGCGATGAGCACGGCGGCGGACGACGTGGCAATGAAAGCGAGAGTCAGGACAAGAGTGATGGAAGATTTCATGGCTGCGATACTGACGTAGCGGTGTTTGAAAAGGGGTTGGGAACCGACGTGGCATCAGTGTATCGTGCGCAATCGTTGGCCGGTGTAACGAGAACTTTTTGCAAATGGGGCCTAATATTTCCTTCGCACCTTCGTTGTCATCCCTGGAAGCCGAAACCAGCGATCCCTTCCGTCTCATCGATAGTGGGTTATGAACGAGTCAAACACGTTGCAACGAGATTGGATCGCGTCGATTGTCGATCGTTTTGAGCGACCGCTTTTGGCCTATGCCAGCCGGTTGCTCGGACGCGACGAAGTTCGTGCTCAGGACGCCGTGCAAGAAACATTTTTGAGGTTGTGCCGCGAGGATCGTGAAAAAATTGAATCACGAATCGCGGCTTGGTTGTTTTCCGTTTGTCGAACTCGTGTGATCGACATGCAACGTTCCCCAGGTCATGCCATGAATTCAATCGATTGCCAATCACCACTCGATTCATCGCTGGTTGATCGCAGCCCCGATGCATCCGAGGTTGCCCAAAGCAAAGAACAAACCAAACAGCTCGCCGGCCTGGTTGATTCATTGTCGCCGCGGCAACAAGAAGTGCTGCGATTGCGGTTGCAGGCTGATCTGAGCTACCGCGAAATCGCCGAGATCACGGGTCTGACCGTTACCAATGTTGGGTTTCATCTACACGCCGCCGTGCGATCGCTGCGCCAGGCGATGAACGCCGTTTGACGACGGTTCGCTGTATCCATTTTTTGTTCTTGGCTCGCTACAAATCGGGTTTGCCCCATGAATTCATCTCCCTGGAATGACGAGCGTGTTACCGCTTACGTGTTGGGCGAATTGCCGGTCGAGGAATCGCGGCAATTGGAAACCGAAATCGAGACCAACGTCGAGTTGGCTGCGGCGGTAACCGAAGCCCGCGGCATTACCGGCATGCTCAAGTCGATGTACGCCGCCGAGTCGCCGCAGGCACTTGATTCTTCGCGTCGCGACGCGATTTTGGAATCGAGTCCACCGCTGGCCGCTGTTGGGCTTGTTGGCGCAGTGACGCAAGCGAGCCGCATGAGCTGGCGACCGTTTGCGTTGGCCGCCAGCGCGATTTTGGTGGCGTCGCTCGGCGTGGCACTCTATCGCACCAAACAACCAAACATCGGCCTCGTCGTTTCGGCATCGGCTGACAAGCGAGTCGATTCGTTTTCGCGAGAATTTGAGTTGGCAAGCGATCTACCGGCGCTGGCGGACGAAGTTGAATTTGAGCGCGAGTCGATCGTCAAGAAAAGAACGAGTGCTACGGAACCCCAGGAATTAGCCGTTGAGGAGAAGCAAGCGGCACAAATGCCAGCGTCGAAGCCTGAGCCCCTGCGTCGTCACATGTCGATCGCACCGACGGGACCGGCACCCGCCGCGCCCCGGTTTAATCTGCAGCTAGATGCTGATGCGGCCGCCGAGTTGCGATCCAAAGATGAATCGCGTCCGCTGCTGTCGAAATCGCTCGACGTATCGAACGGCAACGCCGAATATGCAGTACGGGGCGGCATCGCGACGAAGGCTGAAATGGGAAAGGACATTGACGGTGACTATGGGGCTGACTCTGGCACCGGGAAAGGATACAGCAGGCCAGTGTTGAAGGGAGAGGGGATTGAGATAGTGCCGACAATCGCCGGCATGGCACCGGGTGACCAAAGCACTGACGGACTTGGCCAGGTCGCGGATACACCATTTTCAACCACCTTTGGCGAATCGAACGGTCGTGTAGCGGTACCATTTTTTCGCACCGAGTCAGCGGATGATGCTGAGATGTGGCGCGATGCAGTCCAGCTTACGCCGGAGGGTCGCGGTGCGGGGCTGGGCGGTGATCGATTTGAGCCGATCATCGAAAATGATTTCAAACGAGTCGCCGAGAATCCGCTGAGCACGTTTTCGATTGATGTGGACACTGCGTCGTATTCAAAACTGCGCCAATTCGTAATGCAGGCCGGGCGTGTGCCTCCAGCGGGCTCGGTGCGAATCGAAGAACTGGTCAACTATTTTGATTACGACTACGAACCGCCAGCAGCTTCGAGTGAACATCCATTTGCATCGCGTGTTGAAGTTGCCGCGTGTCCTTGGAACTCGGCGCATCGATTGGCCCGCATCGCGATCAAGGGCAAAGTGATTGCCAACGAATCGCGTCCGGCCAGCAACTTGGTGTTCCTGGTCGATACATCCGGCAGCATGGAAGAGCCCAGCAAATTGCCGCTGGTCAAACAAGGTTTGCAAAAGCTTGTTTCTCGACTGGGCGAACGTGATCGCGTCGCGATCGTCGTCTACGCCGGTTCGGCGGGACTGGTGCTTGATTCCACGTCGGCATCTGACCAACCCACGATTTTGCGTCGCATCAACCAAATGCAATCCGGTGGCAGCACCAACGGCGGCCAAGGGATTCAATTGGCATACCAGGTTGCTCGCGAACATTTCATCACCAACGGCGTGAACCGAGTGATTCTGTGCAGCGACGGCGACTTCAATGTTGGCTTAACGAGCGATGACGAGTTGGTCCGCATGGTCGAGCGTGAATCCAAAGGCGGCATCGACATCACGGTGCTTGGCTTTGGTATGGGCAATCATAACGATGCGATGATGGAGAAAATCAGCGGACGCGGTAACGGCAACTATGCGTTCATCGATACCCAGTCCGAAGCCAATCGTGTGCTGGCTGAACAAACATCGTCGACCCTTGTGACGATCGCTCGCGATGTCAAGATTCAGGTCGAGTTCAATCCGGCGGAGGTCGCAGCCTATCGCTTGATCGGTTATGAAAATCGTGCCCTCGCCGCCGAAGATTTCAAAGACGACACCAAGGACGCCGGCGAGATTGGTGCCGGTCACGCAGTCACCGCGTTCTACGAATTGATCCCTGCTGGCCAGTCGACGGCAACCGTGGCACCGCCAATCGATGACCTGCGTTATCAACAAACAATAACTCCCAATGACGCCAGTCGCAGCGGCGAATTGATGACCGTCAAGCTGCGCTACAAGAAGCCAAACAGCGACACCAGCATTCCGGTATCGTTCCCAGCGAGCGACAGTCAGCACGGGTTCGCCCAGGCGAGCAGCGACTTTCGCTTTGCCGCTGCGGTCGCGGGCTTCGGCATGATACTTCGCTCCAGCGAGCATAGCGGAAGCTGGACGATGGCCGATATTTCCAGCACTGCCACCGCGAGCAAGGGTTCGGACTTGCACGGCTTGCGAGGCGAGTTTATCGAGATCGCCCGCCGTGTCGCGGAGCTTCGCGGACAAGAACAATAAAACACTCACTTTGCAACGAGTTTGCCTATGTCGACGATGCGGCTGGCCAAGGTGCGGTTATCGCGAATCACATCAATGCGAATCTGAGTGCCCGCAGAAATGACGCGGTGTAGGTCGCTTGAATCAAGATCAAGTCGCCGCATCGCCCCGCGGCTCAGCGGTGCCACTACAATTCGGCTCGCCGCCGCGTCAGCGTAGCCCGGGTCATCGGGAGTCAGCATCATGTCGTCGCTGCCGGTTGCCCCCAGCTCGCTAAAATTATCAATGCCGCCATTGCCATCGTCGTCCACCGTCGCGACGCCCGGCTGGTTGTCGGAACCAACTGAGACGTAAACGATTGCCAACTCATCCCAGACTGAAAGTTGCAACTGACTATCGCTGTCGCCAAGAATGGGGCACGTTTGGCAGTCTGGTGTTACGTTGCCTTCTGAGGCCAGCCCGCCGCGCAGTTGTCCGGCTTGGTCGGTACACAGCACTGCTAACATTTGGTCGCTGGAGTCAATGAACTCGATGCGATTGGCCGTGACCACGACCGATTGGATCACGTTCTCAATCTCGCCCAGCCAAACCAAGTTGAATTGCTCAGGTGTTTTAGCCGGTGAGCCAAACAGATACACCGTGCGAACCAGCACGCCGATCAAGACCAGCACACTCGCCACACCGATCAACCACGTATCAACACCTCGGCGCGTCGCTAACATCATAAATCCATCGCGGACTAGGCTAGGCTCTGTTTGAAAAGGGGTCTGGCCCTTTGGAGTGCTCGGAGAGGGTCAGACCCCTTTTCAAACAGAGCCTACACCGCTTCGCGACGAACCTCGCGCGCGGCAACGCTCAATCGCGGACGTTGCCGCAACGCCTCGCCTTCGTCCGCTGCATCATCGCGATACAAATGCACGTCCATTTGCGGAAACGGAATTTGAATTGCATTTATATCAAGCTGGCGTTTGATCGCCTGGGTCAGCAACTCCGTCACCGGAAAAAAATCGGCTGAAGCGGTCCAAAATCGCACTTTCCATTGCACCGAACTATCGGCCAAAGTGGCCAAGATCACGCTGTAGCCGCGGCCTTCGCCTTCGACCAATCGATCACGAATCGATTCGGCTGCCGCAGTGAGTGCTTGGCGCGTGGCGTCGAGACTCGACGCATACGCAACGCCAACGATGACTTCGACACGTCGATGTTTATGGAAGCTAACGTTCTCGATCGTGCCACCAGAGATCGAACTGTTGGGAACGACAAGTCGGCGATTGTCCGGTGTATCGAGTGTAGTCGTGAACAGATCGATTTCATTGACCTTGCCCATGACTCCGGCCGCATTGATCATGTCACCGACTTTGAACGGTCGGAAAACCAACAGCAACACGCCGGCGGAAAAGTTGCTGAGCGTGCCTTGAAATGCCAATCCGATGGCAAAACCCGCGGCTGCAAGAATCGTGGCCACGCCGCCCATCCGAATGCCAATATGGTTCAACACATAACCGGTCACGGACAACAGCACGCCATAAAACGTGATCCGGCCGATGAACTTGCCCAACGTTTCGTCGACGCGTTTGCAAATCGGCGCGCTAATGATTCGCGAAAGATACTTGGCAACCAGGTAGCCGACAAAAATCGCCAACAAAGCACACGCCGCCGGCAAAACGTACTCGATTGCCAAATCAGCAAGGACCGCTGGGTCACCTTGGCGCAATCTCGCAATCGCCTCCATCACCGTCGTGTGGGCGGCGGCAACGCCCTGGTCAACGACTTGTTCAATTTGCACTTGGTCTGACATCGAATCCATTCTCGCGGGGGGAAAACCTCCGCGAGTGGATACCAATGCAGCACCGGAAAAGTAAAGTGCAATCAATCGCTGGCGTGGGCATAAATCGACCGCAGATCGACCCGCCAGACGCGTTAGTTCTCGTCGGCAGTCAGTCCTTTCCAATCGTCGGTGCGGAACGGCGTCAGCGGCAAATCGTCAAGATTGAACAGATTGCAAACGGGGTTATTGGCCCAGCCGTACCGAACCGCAACCGGATTGGTGACCGACTCGCTGGTCACTTCGATTTTGCCATCAGGCAGAACCTTGGCTTGTGCCCAAACGAATTGCTTGTCGTCGCCGGCGATCGCAAACCCAATCGGGTTGGCGACGTCGAACGGACGCCAACCTTTGCCAACATGATCAAAGGCCAGCGTGACCTTGCCGCCATCAACCGTCATCGAATCGTATTGCGGACTGTGAAACGCGATTGGCAATCCATACTCGTTCGCCAACGCCCAACGTGCCAATCGTTTGCCAACATCGACCTTGTTGCGCGGATGGATGTCCTTGCCTTCACCAATATCGATAATTACTGCTTGGCCCGTATGAGCCAGCTTGTCCATCGTCATCGTTTGGGCTTCACGCAGTTCGGCCCAATTACTTTCGCCCGGTGTTGTCGTCTCCTCCATAAAGTCGGCAAGCTGAACCCAGTAGAACGGAAAATCCCCCTGGCCCCATTCCTTGCGCCACTGCGAGATCATCAACGGAAACAATTCGCGATACTGATACGCACGGCTGCTGTTGCTTTCACCCTGGTACCAAATCGCGCCGCGGATTCCGTAGCCCAGGTGTGACTTCAGTACACCGTGATAGATGTTGCCGGGACGTTGATTGCCGGTCATTTGCTTCTTGAGATTCTGTATATCGGTCTTTTCTTTTTGGCTAGGTTCGGGCATCGCAGTGAGTTCCGCCATTCGTGCTTCATTCTTTGTCCAACGATCAACCATCGGCGCGTACTGCGGATCAGCGGCAAGTGTCGTAGGGTCGATCCAAGCTTCGCACGCCGAACCACCCCAGGCGTTGTTAATCATGCCAACGGGCACATCAAGCGTTTGGTGCAATTGTCGTGCAAAGAAATAGCCTACCGCAGAGAAGTTGCCCACCGTCTCGGGACTACAAACCATCCACGAGTGATTGTCGTGTGACCAGACCGATTCTTGCGAACCGACTTGAGGAAAGTTAATCATGCGGATCGCGGGAAACTTTGCCGCCGCAGCTTCGAGACCGTAGTCGGTTGAATTGTTGACCTTCCATGCCATGTTGGATTGACCTGAACAGATCCAGACTTCGCCAACCAATACATCGGTCACGCGAATTTCATTCTTACCCGCAACAACCAATTCGCGGGCCTCACCAAGGGACAATGGTTCGAGCATCACGCGCCAGGTCCCATCTTCGGCGGCGGTCGTTGTGTGTCGCTGCGAATCAATCGAAACGGTAACTTGTTCGCCGGGACTGGCTTTTCCCCAGACGGCGTTTTGTTGATCGCGCTGCAGAACCATCGAATTACCGAACACATTGGGCAGCGTAACATCGGCGGAACATGGCACCGACGACAAGGCCGTCATGGTGCAAACGGCTAGAAGCAAAGACAATCGGCGCATGGCGGCACGAACTCCGGTGAATGACTGAAGGGAGAGGCGAGCCGCGAACGACGCTCGCCGGTGAGTTACCCTCAGTTTAACATGGCGGCGGAAAAAAGTGTTTAACACCAATTACCGGGAACATTTAATTGGTGAGCGGATCGGCGATAGTGGTTTGTCAGGCATGAAAATTAGGGTCGGTGCAAAGTGTTCTACGACGCTCCGCCGTAGGTTCTACGGATGGTGGGTTCTACGGATGGTGCCGGTTCTACGGCTTGTACCGGTTCTACGGATGGTGCCCTACGGATGGTGCCGGTGCCCTACGGATGGTGCCAGCCACCTTTAGGTTGACTCGCGGGGCTCGGGTCGGTACTTTGGATGGTTTAAAGGAGATTTTGTGATGGGTAGAGCCGCTCGTGCTGAACAGTTTGATCCAACTGAAGTTTGTGTCGTCCATGCCGTCCAGCGATGCGTTCGACGAGCATTTCTCGCCGGCGTCGATGAGAAATCGGGCAAAGACTTCTCCTTTCGACGCGAATGGATCCGCAGGCGCATGGAAGCGCTTGCCTCGGTCTTCGGTATCGATGTGCTGACCTATGCGATTCTTTCCAATCACATGCACCTGATATTGCGCAATCGTCCTGACGTCGTGGCCTCCTGGTCTGACCAGCAAGTCGCCATCCGCTGGCTGCGTGTCTTCCCTGGCCGAAGGCTTGAGGAACATCTGGCTGAGCCGACCGAAAACGATGTCAACATGCTGGTCAATCAGCCTGAACGCTTAGCGGTGATTCGCGAACGAATGTCCGACGTTTCCTGGTTCATGCGAGCGCTCGCAGAGCCGATCGCGCGAATGGCAAACCGTCAAGACGAATGCACCGGACGGTTTTGGGAAGGGCGCTTCAAAGCGCTGAGAATCGTGGATGAAACAGGATTGCTGGCCTGCGCGATGTACGTTGATCTAAATCCGGTGCGGGCCGCGATGGCGAGCAGTCCTGATGATTCCGTTCACACCTCGGCCTTCGATCGAATCCAAAGCGACAAGGGGAAGGTGATCGATTCGGCCGCGTTTAATTTGGTACCCGTTAGCACCGAGGAGAGTGGCAAAGCGATTCGCGAGACTCCGGTTGACGAGCTTCGCAAGAAGCTCAAACAGAAGAAGCGTAATCCGACCGGACGAAAGATTCGGCGCGACGGTTGGCTTTCGCCGCTGACGCTGGATCGCGAAGTGTTATCGCTTGATTCGCAGTCGCATGGCGATGGTTTGCGGGCGAGCGACAAGGGGTTCTTGAATTTGAACTGGGCCGACTACTTGTCGCTGCTCCGTTGGACGGCGAAGCAAGGAGTCGACGGACTGGCATCGAAGGTACCGACGAGGTTAGCAGGATTGTTATCGGCGTTAGGGATCGACGCGAGCATGTGGCGCGACATGGTGTGGCACTTCAAGAAGTACTTTGGTCGATCCAGTTGTGTCGGTTCGCCATCATCGATGGCTGCCGATGCCGCGCGAACGGGCAAGCGATGGCATCGCGGCCAGAAGGCAGCGAAAGCATTTTACTTGGCAGCTTAGCATCGCTAGGCGAGGCGCCGAGTTCAAGCACGACTAACGCTAACGATCGCGCCCTGGACTCATTGAGCCACTAAGCTATTCGAACTTGTCAACGGATGGATGAAGCAGGCTCGTTGACTCTTCTGCCATCGTCCTTGGGATCGATTCGAGCCAAGTCACCCGCTCGGCGTCGACTGTCCAAACGAATCCCCTCTTTTGAATCGCAAGCGTCCTCGCAAAGTCCAGAGGCGGAATATGCCTGGCACCTTTTAAGGCCCGCTGGCACCTTTTAAGGCCCGGGTTCGAAGCGAACAAATGAGGTTTGTAAGGCTTAATTCGGTTGCTGGTTGTCACGATTGACAAACCTGTCAACGCGAGTGAAATACGAGAACACGCCAAGAACGCACAAGCCATATGCCATCGCCACAAGACCGATCGCTAAATCGTATGGCTTGGGAGTCGATAGCGAGAATCGCAATAGAACGGTCGAGATTACGAATCCCGCGTTTCGAATCACATATTCGTATCGTTCGTAAAACGGAATCGAGACGATCAGCAGAAATACGTCCGTAAAAATCATAAACTCAAAGAACGCAGGAAAGAAAAAGAAATCCAAATCCTTGGCTTCGCCCACGAGTACACCGCTAAACCCAAAGACGCTCGCAGACCACTCGGCCAGATTGTAAACAGCCAGCAGTAATAACACGAAGCAGAGCAGAACGGCGACCGATTTTTTGATCGCGACAAACTTTTCAAGTTGATCGTGTGGCGGTGCATGGACGACGGTGAGGCTCACGCGTCGGAATCCTGTGACC
>JBGSVE010000129.1:0-2442 GCA_041753075.1 Pirellulaceae bacterium | reverse complement strand
CACCGCCAAAACAATTTGCGAAACAATCGCCACGTACATCGGAATCACCGTCGGCTCGATGTCATTCTTGACGCTCGCGCCCGTTGCCATCGCGTAGCCGACATAGCTGAGCCCGGCAACGATCCAGCCAATCGTGCCGGCGACGCGGACGCGCGGAAATTGCCCCGCGCTGTCGGTCAAATTGGAGAACGCGATGCTGTTGGTCAGCGCGAGCGTCGGCATGAACGCGAGGTTGTAGGCCAGCAGAGCCCACCACAGCAGTGATTCCTGTTGAATCGTTGATGTCCAAAGTAACAGCAATGCCGAGACACCGTGCAGCACCGCCAGGACCCACTGCGTAGGGAAGTAGCGATCGGCAATCATGCCAACAATGAAAGGAGAAAAGATGGCCGCCAATCCGCTGGTCGCATAGGCCAACCCAACAAACCCGCTGGAAAAGTTTGCGTTGAGATAAGTCCCCAGTGTCGTCCACCAAGCGCCCCAGGTGAAATACTGCAGAAACATCATCACAACAAGACGGACAAAAACGGACATGGCGGTCAGCTCAGCAGGCATGGTGAATTATTAAACGATTCGACGCTGGTAGCATACCAAGCGCCGGGAACGCCGGGTTACGCCTTAAGCAACGATTGTTTCGCCCGCCAATCATTACGACTAGCGCGGTCGTAACGATTCTTTGACGGGGTCGCGATTGTGACGTAAGTTCCCCGTGAGGTCGGTTTTGTTGACTCGGAATACCCCGGATTCTTGAATGACGTTTCTTGCGGTGCTGTTTCTGATCGCGATTTCAGTGTGGTTTGTGCCTGCGCTGGAACGCGCTCGTTTGCCGCTGTTGGGCGCGATGGTGCTGGTCGTTGGAACCGTCTTTGGGCCAGCGTTCTTCGCGATCCAAGGGCCAATGCAGATCAGCATCGATCGTGTGTTGTTCGTGATTCTTTGTCTAGTTGCGTTTTTTAGTTTGCGCGGCTCCACGGTGCGCATTCCCTACTTGGTCACGACCGACTGGATTGTTGCCGCGTATGTGATCTGGGTCGCGGTAAGCGCACTACGCGGCGAACCACCGCACGGAACCAGTCCGCTGGGCACTTGGATTTTCTATGTCTTGATGCCGGCCATGATGTATGGCGTCGTGCGTCTTGCCAAACTGCGAGATCTTGATCTTTGTCGACTGGAAACGGCGTTCATTGGCATTGGCATCTACTTGGCCGTAACTGCCGTCCTGGAGTCACGCGGTTTTTACGCGTTCGTATTTCCTCGATTCATTGCTGATCCGAAACAATGGGAATTCTTGGGACGCGGTCGTGGGCCGTTACTCAATCCATCGGCCAACGGAATTGTATTGACCCTCGCGCTGGTCGCTGCGGCGGTGCGCTGGCTGCGGGCTGACAAGCGGGGACGATTGTATTACGCACTGACGATGCTGGTGATCCTGGCAGGCGTATACTCGACGTTGACGCGCAGTGTTTGGATCGGTGCCGTGCTAGCACTTGCGATCGTGTTTTGGAACGTAACACCGCGCTGGATGAAAGCGCTTTCGCTGGCCGGATCGATACTGCTTGCGGCCTTACTAGTATCGGGTTTGAAGGACCAGTTGCTAAGAATGAAACGCGACAAAAACCTCAGCGCCGCCGAAGCCGAAAAGTCTGTCCAGCTTCGTCCGTTGCTGGCCGTGGTAGCCTGGGAGATGGTCAAAGATGCTCCGGTCCAGGGACATGGTTTTGGTCACTATTTTCGGAGTGCCAAACCTTATTATTCAGATCGCAATTACGGCTTGCCGCTGGAAATCGCTCGCGGCTACAACCAACACAACGTTCTGCTGTCGATCGCAGTTGATTGTGGGCTGGTCGGGATGGTGATGTTCGTGGCTTTGATCGGTCACTGGATTCAAGCCAGTTGGCGACTATCGCTTGCCACAACCAGCGTCCCCCAGCGTCACATGGGACTCGTCGTTGTCGGCGCGATCGCTGGCTATCTCGTTGGTGGCATGTTTCAAGATGTCACGATCATGCCGATGATCAATATGTACTTGTTTTTTCTCGGCGGGCTGGTTACTTCACTCCATCAATCGATTGAAGAACCATCGCTGCGTCGTTGCAATGCCAGTCAGCACAGCGAACGCGAGCTCGCTTTGGTTTAGCACGCGTTAGCCGATTGCAAATGTCGTTCAAGGAAAGTGAGCTGTTGATGCAGCATTTCAACTCGTGGCATGGAAATTCCCGCCGTCCGTGACGCAGCGATGGGTGACGCAAATATCGCGTCGAGTTCCATCGGACGTCCGGCCAAGAAATCCAATCTCATGCTGCTGTCATAAGGGACCATCTGCCGTGTGTGATCGAGCGTCGCTTCGATCGCGTCTTCTGGCAATTGGCGACCACATGCCGCCGCAGCATTAAACACCTCGGCCATGATCGCTGCGGATAGTGCTTCGGTCGCGGGTGTGTC
>JBGSVE010000128.1:0-25797 GCA_041753075.1 Pirellulaceae bacterium | reverse complement strand
GGTCGCCGGCGGGATACCCGCCGGCGACTTTCTCGAATCTTCCATCGCGACGACTTTTGGACACGGGAGCCATGCCTCCAAAATCCGGGTTCCTAGGCAAATCCACGACAAAGTCTGATGGACCTCTTTATTGAAAATGATTGCCGGATCAAGGACTTAGTGCGAGAAATCGTACAAACTCCTGAGTTTCACAATTAGAGTTATACAACTGCGAACAATGCCTCGAAAGCAAAATGACATTACATGAAACACACTATTTGTCTCCTCCTTGTTATGACCCATTTAATGCTGAACATGGCGTTCGTCTGCGCTCAGACGGGCACCTCCCCGACGTCAAGTCTGCCGCTAAACGACGACAGTTTTCCTGAACCGTATAACTCGGAACCGGAACAGACGTCGCCGATGTCAGCCGAGGAAGCGGCGGCGACGGCGGTGTTGCCACCGGGATTTCGATGCGAAGTGTTCGCCAGTGAACCTGATGTCCAGCAACCGATCGCGGTGTGCTTTGATACACGTGGTCGAGTATGGGTTGCCGAATGTTACACCTACGCAGAAAAGGCGGATCGCTGGGAAGACAATTTGCGAGATCGCATCATCATTCTGGAAGATACCGATGGCGATGGGCGTGCCGACAAGCGAGATGTGTTTTGGGACAAGGGCATTCACCTGACAAGTCTTGCGAAAGTGGACGGAGGTGTCTACGCATTGTGTCCGCCACAACTTCTGTTTCTGCCGGATAACAATGGCGACGACATTCCCGACGGCGAACCGCAAGTGCTATTGGATGGATTTGAAGTCGACTCGACCAGTCACACGTTGGCGAACGGATTGAAGGTTGGTCCCGATGGATGGCTGTACGGTCGACACGGAATTCTGTCCGTATCGATGGTCGGTATACCCGGTGCGCCAGACAGCCAGCGTACAGCAGTGAGCACGTCGATCTGGCGGTATCACCCGGCGAAGCGAACCTTTGAACTGTTTTGCAACGGCGGAACGAACCCCTGGGGCTTGGATTGGAACGCTGACGGTCAACTGTTTTACACCAACACGGTCATCGGTCACCTGTGGCATGCAATCCCTGGTGCTTACTACGAACGCATGTTCGGTGCTCACGGGAATCCGCATGTGTATCAAGTGATCACGCACACCGCCGATCACGTCCACTGGGACACTGGCGAAAAATGGTCCGATATCCGCGAGGGTTTGAGCAGCAGTACGTCGGAGGTCGGCGGCGGTCACGCTCACATGGGCTGTATGATTTACAAAAGCGGTGTCTGGCCCGACGAATACGCGGGAAACCTATTCACATCGAATCTTCATGGTCGCCGCATCAACATGGATATTCTGCAGCGCGAAGGCTGCGGCTATGTTGCTCATCACGGTAAGGATTTCATGTTGATGAAGGACCCGTTCTACCGAGGGCTCGACGTGCTTGCCGGTCCAGACGGGCAGATGTGGATCAACGATTGGTCCGACACCGGCGAATGCCACGACAACACGGGACTGCATCGCAAAAGCGGTCGCATCTACCATGTGATTTATGATGGTGACGACAAGGGAAATCGCAAACCAAATCATGCAGATTGGTTGGCCGCGAGATCGCGTTCTGATTTTGGTCGAGATGACATCGAATCTTTGCTCGCGGCTAAAAGTGAAGCAGAGCGGGCGATGGGCGTTCGTTATTTGTGCGAAGACTCCGCCGAAGATTCTGCAACGATCGAGCAACTTCTGCGAATTACCAAGCAGGACACGTCCGGTTTGGTGCGATTGGAAGTCGCCGCTGGGCTACAACGATTGCCAGTAAATCATCGCCTCGAAGTCGCATCGGCACTGTGTCAGTACGGAGAAGATGCAGATGATCGCCAACAACCGTTGATGATTTGGTACGGCATTGAAGCAGTAGTTCCAGCGGAAACAGAAAGGGCGGTTAAGCTCGCCATCGAGTCACAGATTCCGCTGGTTCGCCAATTGATCGTTCGCCGGCTAAGCGAATCGCTCGAAGAGAATCCGCAAGCGGTTGAGAATTTGCTGGCCGCAGTATTGAGATTGAAGACTGCCAACCTACGTTTGGAAGTTCTACAAGGAATTGACCAAGGACTTCGCGGTCGTGCTCGCGCTGACGCGCCAGCAAATTGGGATGCTGCAGTTGCGGCGGTACAGCATGACGGTTCAACGGATGAGCAAGCCTTGGTGCAAGAACTTTCTTTGGTCTTTGGGGATGGCCGGGCCCGTGCGACTGTGGTGACGTTGGCGTTCGATGCCAAGGCCGACCCGACCCTACGCCGTTCTGCGTTGGCCAGTTTGATGCGACAACCGACGGCTGACTTGTTACCGAAATTATTAGCTGCCGGAAACGACAAGGATCTCGCTGGCGATGTGGTTCGAGCCTTGGCGCACTATGAAGATCCGGGGGTTTCAGACAGTTTGATCAAGCGTTGGAAAAAGTCCGTTGCCGATCGAGTTGCGGTCATTGATTCACTGGTCGCACGAAAAAAACACACTGCGGATTTGCTCGATGCTGTCGCAGCGGGGACGATTCCGAATAACGCTATATCGCCGTATCAAGCTCGCCAAATTGATAACCACGGCGACGCGGAACTAAGTGAACGACTGCGAAAGCTCTGGGGCAACCTGCGCGAGACGCCCGAGGAGAAAATGAAAGATTTGCAACGTTGGAAAACTGTCTTGACCAAGCAGCGGATTGGCAGCGCGGATGTCTTTGCGGGAAAAGCGTTGTTTATGAAACAGTGTTCGACGTGTCATCAGCTTTACGGTGATGGTCATGCGGTTGGCCCCAACCTGACCGGCAGCGACCGGCACAATCTTGACTATTTGCTTGGCAATATGGTCGATCCAAGCTCCGTCGTTGCGGCCGCCTATCGGATGAGTGTATTTTCCCTCGATGACGGTCGAATCGTATCCGGTGTGGTGACGAGCGAAACGGATCGAACCATTGCAATTCAGACACAGCAGCGTGTCGAGGACATCGACAAGGATTTGATTTTGGAACGCAGAACTTCCGATCTGTCACTGATGCCGGACGGAGTTCTCGCGCAGTTGAAAGACGACGAGGTTGCCAATTTGGTCGCCTACTTGATGACGCAAAGACCCATCGTACTCGCTGAGTAAACGATTTACCACGCGGGTGACGTGCTCGCGCAATTAACGAGCCGCCGACTACCTAGCAACAATCGTCATGGGTTCGTCGATCATCCAATCAAGCACCGTTTCGAGTGCTTTGTCGCGATCGTCGTCTTCACCATCGGCCAGCAATTGATCGATCACTGGGGCGCGGCTCATGCGGGCGATTTGGTTGATCACCAATAAGGCGTCGCGTAGTGTTGTCTTGCCGTCGCGATTGACATCGGTGTTGAACCCGAACTGCGGCGGCGATTCACCTTCGGTACTGCGGCGCTCGAAGCTGATCGCATTGATGACGCGGAGGGCATCCTTGAGCGTGATTGAACCATTGGCATCGACGTCATAATCCAGGGCACCGGTGTTGAGATCGGACGGATCGACGACGCCGCCGATGGCGGGAGCGAATAGGATATAGGAGACTTGTTCATTGGTGTGGCTTCTTTCGGAATCATCGAACTGGTCTTCGTCGATGGCCAAACGCAGAAAGTCATTAGTTGGACTGGTTCCATGCAGCACTGCCCAACCACCATCGTCGCCGTCCATTCCGCTTTGCGTCGCGATCGCCGCCGACGGGTTAGGCAATGTCAACGGATAACTGTCGCCACTTTGATTGACGCCATCGATTGCGTCTGCGCCGAGGTCGGCGCTGTACCGCTGTGTTCCGATGATGCCGGTGCCGGCCTCGAACACAACGACGCCGAGCACTTCGCTGAGATGATTGCCCGGCGGAATCGTTGCCGAACCGACATGCCGGCCGACGCGCAATTGGCTTGCAATTGCCGGGTCAGTCGCAATGTTCCCGCTGGACCAAAACGCAGACCAATTCGGATCATTGAAACTCATTACTTGGCCGACAACGACGGGAGCGTTGTAAGCATTGGTAAGCGACCCGAAAGCATTTTGGCCAACATAGGATCCTTTGCGATCGGTTTGCGTCGAATCGACTTTGATCGCTTCAAACTTGACGCCGTCAATGTTGTATACGCCGGCCTCGACAACAAGATAATGAACATCGAGCGTTACTGCGGCGGAGCCACCGAAGGTGCCGGTACGCTGGAGTAGGATTTGGAAGGTGTTGGCTTGATCCGATTCTCGAATCCGCGCGACCACCGAGGGATTGTTGCGGTCGGTGACCAACGTGGCCACGACGACTTTATCAATGTAGGACTTATCGAGCGTGACGGTTGTCCAGTTTTCAGTGGTTGCCCTGACGACGCCAGTTTGCAACTTACTGATGTCAGCGGGATTATCGCCGTTGATCGTAATCGTGACGGTCGCGGCTGTGACTCCGCCCTGGTTGTCGCTAATCGTGTAGGTGAACGAATCGGTCGCGGTTTGGCCGATTGGAACACCGCCGAATTGGCCGTTGGGGTCGTAGCGAAACGTGCCATTGGTAAGCTGTTGAACCAGGCCCAAGGTGCCTGTCGTGTCGAGGCTAATAATCTTCAGCGGGTCGCTGTCGGCGTCACTGTCGTTGGCTAATACGCTGGCCGTGGTGAAGGTGAAGTTCGCGTTGGTCACGAAGCCCAGCCCGGTGTCATCGCCGGCAACCGGTCGTGAGTTGTTGCTGAAGTATTTGGCGAACAGATAGGCTTCAACTTGTTGGCGATCGTTTGCATCGAGCGCCGTGTCGTAGACCAAGACTTCGGCAACACTCATGTTCACAAACGGATTACCATCGATCTCAGCACCCAAGACGATTGCGGACCCGGTGCCGACGAGCGTGTTGTAGGAGTGGCTGCGTGAATCGATCACCGCACCGTCTTTGTAATGAGTCAGCTGATTGGAATTGAGAACCAATTCTTGAACCAGCCAGCCGGCTCCATCGCCGCTAACGCCGCTGTCGAAATCATTGACTGCCCCCCAGCCTTGAGCCGACAAATTGCCGGTCGGCGAGACGCTGGGTCCGAACGTTCGATTGAGCGAAGGTGCGCCGTAAGTGAAACCTCCGTATCCGCCGCCGTCGTATCTGGCAACGACAAAGATCGAACGATTACTCGCACCGCCGGGCAATCCACCAGCGAGACTGGCGATGCCTTGCAGTTTGTCACCACTTCCATCCAAACGAATGACATCGTAACCATTGAGCGCAGCGGTCAGCAGTTCGGGGTCACCGGACGCAAACAAATCGTTGCCGCGACCGGTTTGGTCAATCCAACTGGCGACCGTCGTGCCAGTTGATGTCGTTACGCCCGCTTCGGCATCCAGCCTCAGCACAAGGCTCTGGGTCACAAGCGGCGGAGCGCCTACGGCGGTGTACTCGGCGGTGATGGTGGCATTGACATCCGGCGTCGTCAACAGCAGTGTTGGTTCGGTCGAGCCAGTTGACCAGCGGACGAAATTGTATTGTAGACCAGATTGCAACAGCGTTGGCGGAACGATGATGACATGCTCGAAGTTGATGGCCGAATCGAGCGTGAAGTTGCCGGTGCGATTGATGCCGTCAACGTCGTAGGTGATCAGTCCGGGAAAGTTTGTATTGAAGTCGAGGTTAACTTTTTCGGGAAAAATTCGCACAACGTCAGTAGCCGAAATGCCGTCTTGGTCGGTCACCGTTAATTCGATCTCGAAGCCGGTGCTGTCGGAGAAATCATGGCCTGTGGTCAAGATATCGAAAGGCACCGTGGTTCCGCTGATGCCGTCAAATTCAGGATGCGTGTGGCCGTTGTGAATGAATCGCACCGTCCAACTGTAGTTGCTGTTTCCGAGCGGTCCATCATCCAGCACGACCGCCGAAAGGTTGACCAAATCGCCAGCGCGGAATGTCGTGCCGTCGATCGGCGAGATGCTTTGAATCACCGGTGCCGAGCCGACGGTAATCACAATCGGTGCTGATACGGTCGTGTTCGTGCCATCGGAAACTCGCAACGTCGCAGCATATTGACCGACTGCGGCGTAGGAGTGCGAAACATTGGCACCGGTTCCTTGCGTGCCGTCGCCAAAAATCCACGTATAGGTCAACGAATCGTCATCGGGGTCGGTCGCGGACCCGGAAAAATTGACGACCAACGGGGCGCTCTGTGCAACAGTCGGTGTGCCCGTTGCGGTGACAATGGTCGGTGCTAGGTTGCCGCTGTTGTAGACGATACGATGAACTTGGCCAGTGAAGAAGTCGGCGTAGTAGATTGCGCCTTCGGGACCAACCTCGAATGCCACCGGCGCGATGGGTGCATCGCTGAACTCAAACGCATCGAGCTGGGGTGTCGCTGGATCGGCATCGATCACTGCCCCGGTGATGGGATCAAACTTGAGGTAATGAATCCAGCCGCCGACATAGTCACCAAAGAAGTACGCACCATTGAACTCGGCGGGATACTGCGCACCGCGATAAACCAAGCCACCGGCGATCGCACCACCGAGCGGCGTTGCGCCTTGATGGCCATAGTCAAAGATCGGATCGGTCAAGAGCGGATTGCCAATCACACCTTCGACTTGGTTCCAACCGTAATTGGCACCGGCGACGCCGAGATTGAGTTCCTCGCGCGCGGTCAATTGGTCATTTCCGCCCACGTCGCCGATAAAGAATCGATCCGTTTCAATGTCCCAGCGGGCGCGAAATGGATTGCGGAGTCCGTAAGCCCAAATGCCGGGCAAACTGTTTGGGTTGCCAAACACGGGATTGTCGGTCGGAATCGTGCCGTCGGGATTGAGCCGCAGAATTTTGCCGCCCGCGTTGGTCAAATCTTGCGAATTTGCTGGACGCCGCCATTTGTCGCCGATCGTTAAATACAGTTTGTCGTCGGGACCGAAATCCAATCCGCCGCCATAGTGGCAACAGAATTGAGTCAGGTTCACCGCCTGGGGATCTTCCCACACAACAAATTCCGACGATGGATCAGCGTGGGGTGTGCCACCGGCTTCGCTGTGCGTGAACCGAGACAATCGAACTCGCGCCATCGCCAACGAATTGATCGTTTCGGCGTGAGCGTAGTAAACATAGAAATAGCCGTTGGTGGCGAAGTCTGGGTCGAGCGTGATGTCGGTCAACCCGCGCTCCTGGCCACTTTGGACGTTTGGCACCGTGAGATACGGCTGGGCCACAGGGATCTCCGCTGCGGGGTCAAAGATCTTGATCGAACCCGCTTTTTCGAGCAACAAGATTCGACCATCGGGCAGCGTTTGCAGCGCCAGCGGAGCGTTTAAATTCGAGAGCACAACTTCATCGACGAACGACGCTGGCGACGCGATGGTGACGTTAAGCGTGACGGTCGCGGTATCGATATCACCGTCGGCGTCGGTGATTGAATACGTGAACGTGTCGATTCCCACAAAGCCGGGTGCGGGCGTGTAGGTCAGCGCCGTTGGGCTCTGGTCTATGGTACCGTTCTGCGCCGATATCGCATCGAAAAATGTAATCGACGTCGGGATGTTGCCCAGTAAATCATTGGCCAGCAACGCTGCCTTTGGAATCACAAACGAAGTATTAGCGTCGACCGCAACCGAATCGTCGACCGCGTCGGGCATCAAGTCGGCGGCGAGATATTCGGCCGTCAAATAAGTTTCGACTTCCATGCGAAACGATTCGCTGGCTGCCGTCGGATAAACCAGTACCGTCGCTAGGTCGAGTTGAATGTGGCCGGCCTCACCAATCTCTTCGCCGATGACCAATCGCGACGAGGCGATGCCACTCAGTAGCGCCAAGTTGGTGAGATCGGTATCGTAGTTGTGTGTCCAACTGGCAATCACCGAACCGTTGGCGTACAGCGTCGCGGTGCCATCGCTGAGCACCGCCGCCAAGATGGTCCACTGGCCAGCGGTTTGAGTCGCCGCGCTGTAGCCGGAAGTGGTTGAGACGAGATCATTGCCTGCTCCAAATCCCTGCAGCACAAACCTTCCCTCGCTGTTACC
This sequence comes from Pirellulaceae bacterium, assembly GCA_041753075.1. Taxonomy (GTDB): domain Bacteria; phylum Planctomycetota; class Planctomycetia; order Pirellulales; family Pirellulaceae; genus UBA6163. The sequence continues at coordinate 17,808 of JBGSVE010000128.1, read as the reverse complement.
CGGGCCCACCACACCGACGCCGAAGGTTTGGTTGCTGGCCGCGTCACCATACGCGACGCCGCCCCAAGCCGCCGCGTCGTAAAACCGGGCGACGATAAACAGCGAGCGATCGGCGTTGCCCGGTGGCAGGCCACTGAGGCCGGCCACACCGTCGGAGATCGTCCGGACCAAACGATCATTGACGCCATCGAATCGAATGGCCGGAGCGTTTGAAGGCGTGGTGATCGCCGGATTAAAAGCCGGTTGTTCCGTTCCGACCGCAACCACATGGTTGCCGAAACCTGACTGGTCATTCCACTGCGAAACCAATCCACCCGCAGTAATCACGCCATGTGCGGATTCCAATTCGACAACCGGACTACCTGGCGCGTGGAACAGGCGGCGAGGCTCGAGCGATTCAAGCGCGAGTCGGCGGACTGGATGTCGCCGTTTCGGTTTTCGTATCGAAATTCTCCGGACCATCGCCTACCCCACGCGCTGTGAAACGTCGATTTGCTGCAGTACCGTCGTGGATTATGCCTAATAATCGTAACTGAAATCCGCATACATCCTAGTTTAACGATTTGGCGGGGTGAGCGCGATTTCTGGCGACCTGAAACTTAGGGCAGCGTCTGCCACCTTAAATCCGCTTGAGTTTTGAACCGGCAACATTACCCGAGCGAATCTGAAACCGGTTTCAAATCGCTTTAAATCGGTATTTGGTGAATACCGTTACCTTAGATACGGCGATTGTCGTAGTGCGACAGGAATTTTTCTGAGATATTCATTGACTACGAACAATTTTGCGATTACCGTGAAACCGGTTTCGCAACTCGCTTCTTTTGCCAGCCTCCTCCCTCGTTCTTCACTTCCTCAAATTGCTCGTCGTTACGTGTCGCACGGGCACGGAGTAAACCGCCATGATGAATCGTTTCATTTTGATTGCGGGTCTTTTCACAACTTCCGCATTGTCGCAAATCAATCCCTCGGCCCGGGCCGCAATTGTTCTATTTTCCGATACGTTCGAAAGCCGGACAAACGGCAGCGGCGATGGAAACGGCAACCCAGCCGGTACAGGCAATGGGTCGTCAAGTTGGGGGCAAAATAACAATGCTTTAGGTGGCACGCTGACGCCGACGTACATCACCACAACGAGTCGCACCGGCGGCGCAAACCAAGTTGTTGGCTTGAATCAGTTCGATGGAGCCTTGGGCAACCACGGACACTTGTCCAACGGAGCGGTCGCATTTGATCTCGGCACTTTGCTTTCCAGTTCGCCGCTTGGCTTTACCGTTGGATTTGATTTCGATCGCCGTACCGATCCGAACTCGTTAACGACGAGTGGCGGATACGTCGCGTTTGGATTGGGTCTGAACTCTTTGTTGCCGGTCGATTTGGGTGGCCCTGCCGCGATCGCTCGAACTGAATTTGGTGTGTTGTTCCAACAAGGGGCCAATGGTAACGCCGCCAACGGCAGCGCGTTTGATAATTTTGGTGCGTTAAACCTAGGAAACTTTGATTATTTGACACCAAACGATGTCCACAACGCGCTGCTGACGTTTACGCCGACGGTGGCTGGTTCTTATGGTGCAAACTCGGTTATCGGTTACGACATTCGAGTCGATGGGGCAAGCTTGGGCGCGGGAACGTTTACGGTCGCTAGCGAAGACCTCAATCGCTTTGTTTTCAGTAACAATCAAGCAGTTCAAAACTATGTTGACAACATCGTTGTTAGCCAAATTGTTGGCGTACCGGAGCCAGCAACCATCGGCTTGCTGTCGGTGTTGGGAATGGTCGGTGGTGCGTGGCGAAGTCGCCGCCGCCGGGCCAGCAGTCTTTGAAAGCCTACAAGCGATCGATCAAGAAGGTGCCATTGTCGGCTACATCAAACATCGGCCGACAATAAGGACCGCAAGCTTGGCGACCGCCGGGCCGAAAGATGACGCCCATGGTCATGTTCCAGCTTTCGTTTTCGTTTCCGCCGGAACGCTGGCCTTCGTTGGGAACAAGATAGGTAGAGCCGGCTTGGAAGGCAAAGCCACGCTTTGCTGCGGTAACTAGTCCGACGCCCAACAATCCGTCACTCTGGTCGGTTCCGCCGACGAAACCGTAGTACTGGCCCCCGCCGCCGGTGTTGCCGCGAAAGAAAAACCGATGCTGATCGACGGGCTCGAACGATACGGTTCCGTTGACGCGACTGCCCGCCGCGTTGAACACGCTGGTCGTCGAGGTTGAATCATCGACACCAGCCATGAATTGGTAGCCCCATTCGTGTGCGCAACCATCGTTCCAACTCAATTCGCCGCGAAGCTGGACCAAGTCATTTTGGAACCACCAATCGTCGTTCAAGTAATCAACAACGAGACCGTATTGCAATCCAAAATCAACGCGGCGAAACAGTCCACCGGTGACGAACACTTGGTTGCGGATTTCGTCGGTGAACTCGGTTCCGGACAAACTCGACTGCGTGGCACGAACGCCGAATTGAGAAGCCAAGTCCAAGCCGAACAGCGGTTTGAGCGATCGGCCTTCGTTGAACCCTTCGTAGAATCCAAAGCTGCTGGACCCGTTGCGAAATTCGCTTGGCGTCGCCGCAGTGTTGGCATAGTTCGCCGGCCCGGTGAAACCGTTAACGCCGGCAAAGAGCTCGAACCGGCACCAATTGATGCGAAAAATTGGCAGACAGAAATTGTAACTATCGTTGCAGCCGCCGTTGCATGACGACATGCCGCACGAATCGCATCCACCGGTGCCACAAGCCTCTATTGCGCACGCGGCGTCGCAACTAGATTCGGAACCACAGGCCGGTTCGCACCCGCCGTCGCAACCAACGATTCCGCAGCCCTCGGCACCGCAACCGACTTCGTAACCGCAACTTGGTTCTAATCCGCAAGTCGGCTCGCCAACGCATTGGCCACACTCGCAGCCGTAGCTCGCCTGCTGGACCGCGGTGCGGCGGACCAATCGAGGTGGCATTTCTTCGACGACTTGTGAATGCGCCGCCTGCTTCACAAGCGAAGCCTGCTTGCCGGTTCGCAATTGATTATTTCGCCCGGCCTGTGTGCTAGCTTGCACCCGCGGAACGACTATTTGCCGCTCGCGATAAGTCGGTTCCGCGGCCTGGCTAGGCGTCGCTAGCATTGCGAGCGAGATGCAAAGCAATCCGCGATAAGCGTTATTCATGGCTTCTGGTCCTGAGAGTGCCGGAGCCAGCCAACGACAACGTGCCCCATTCAGGGCGGTCCGGCTCCAAGGAAACCTATCGGCGCGTTAGAGTCATCGCCGTGAGAAAATCTTGCGCAACCGGCAAAGTCAGCAGGACGCGAACGCGAAAGAGTGGAAAAATTGTAGATTGGTTGTCCCCAAGCGTTTGGGAAATTACGACGGCGGAGCGTCGTAGAACAAATCATTACCTACTCAGCAGACAACGCAACGGCGACAAGATCGTAGCCGTCGGCGGCAACCATTTCGCACGAATAGAACTGGCCCGGCGAAATCAACTGGCCCGGTTGCTCGGAAACATAAACCAGCCCATCGATGTCCGGTGCCTCGGCGGCCGTGCGGCCAATCCAAACCCCAGGTTGATCAGGCAATGGGCTGTCGATCAATACGCTGGCGCTGGAGCCAACGCGTGACTGGGTCCATTTGAAGGCGACCCGCTGCTGGATCGCCATCAATTCACCAACTCGACGCTGAATCAATTTCTCGGGAACACGATCCGGTAACTTTTCCGCCGGCGTTCCGGGCTCGACCGAATACGGGAACACGCCGAGGTGCTCGAACCGTTGTTGCTCGATGAACCGCGCCAAAGTCTGGTGATCTTGTTTGGTCTCGCCGGGAAAACCCGCGATCATCGTCGTCCGCAACACGACACCCGGAATCAACTCGCGGATGCGACCGACAATCTGTTCGATTTGGCTGCGATTGACGCGCCGCGCCATCCGCTTGAGCATGGTGTCGCTGGCGTGCTGCAGCGGCATGTCGATGTACGGCACAATGCGTTTGGCTTGAGCGATCGTGGTCAATAGCGAGTCGTCGATGTACATCGGATAGAAATACATCAGCCGAATCCAGTCCAAGCCTTCGACCTCGTCTAATCGCTCGAGCAATTCTCGCAGTCGCGGTTCGCCGTAGAGATCCGTGCCGTAGTAAGTTGTGTCCTGAGCGACGACGACCATCTCGCGAACGCCGGACTGGGCCAATGACTGGGCTTCGGCGACGACTTGCTCGATCGGCTTGCTGGCATGTTTGCCGCGCATCTTCGGGATCGCACAAAAGGTACACAGCCGATCGCAACCTTCGCTGATCTTCAGGTAGGCGAAGTGTCGTGGCGTTACCGCCGTTCGCATGTTATCGGCCAAGGCCCGAATCGGTGCGGGACGAAAAACGGTGCGCTGTTCTTGCAATCCGTTAAACAACCGATCGGCGACCGAAACGATTTCATCGCGGCCAAAGACACCGACCAAGGCGTCGATTTCGGGTCGCTCGTCGAGCAATGCTTCGCGACTACGTTCGGCCAAGCAACCGGTTACCACGACGCCGCGAATCCGCCCATCGCGTTTGAGTTGCAGCATTTCGTCGATCGCGCCTAGCGACTCGTCACGCGCCGAGGCAATGAATCCACAGGTGTTGATGACGACGAAATCAGCTCCTTCGACCGAGTCAACCATTTGGTATCCGTCGGCGTCGAGCCGGCCGAGCATTTGTTCGGTGTCGACAAGATTCTTTGGACAACCCAAGCTTACGACGGCGTATTTGCGATGACCCGCCGAAGATTCGGTTGGGTCTGGTCCGGCCGCAGCGGCTGGGCGGCGAGGGCTGGGATGATCGGTGACAACGGGTAACTGCATGGAAACGAGCAAACAAGAGCGGATGGGTCGAAGCGGTTTTCAACCCAAAAGTGTACCGGTGTCGCGGCAATTCGACGAGGATCGAAATCGAAATAATCGCCGTGTTTCGGCGTTGGATTGAGAATGTTACGATCCGCCGATGAGCGAAAAACGCGAAAACGACAATTTTACCGGCTACCAACTCGAAACCGGATTCCTGACACGCGTGCGGAATTGGCGCGACGCAATCCGGCCGATGGTGCTAATCGATGCGCTGCGGGTTGCCGGTTCGCCCAGCTATGTGTTGGTCACGCTGGTGGCTCTTTTAATTGCCAAGTCGCTGTTATCGATCGAGCCGCCTGCTGTGGTCGGCCCATCACTAAGCGGTCCGCTAGCTTGGATGTCGGGTTGGCGTTCACTTGTCCCGACTGAACTCAATGATTCGACATGGCTGACTCTGGTTCGTGCGTCGCTGGCGGCATTTGTGCTGGCGTTGCCAGCGGCGATCTCGATGCGTGCGGGAGCGATTCATGCGGCTCAGCGACAACCCGAACGATTGACGGTTGCGGCGCGGCGAGTGGTTCAACGCGGAGGAGATCTATTGCTCGTTCTGGTTTTGCCCTGGGTTTGTGTCGCCGGTCTAACGGTTCCGGTATTCATCGTCGGCATGATCGCGAGGTTGGGCAAGGTCGGTTGGTGGATGGTCGAGCCACTGTCGATTTTGCTGCTGCCGTTTATCGTTTTAATTGGCCTGATCGCTGCGGGAAGTCTGGTGGCAACACCGCTGGGCATCGCCGCCATCGCAATTGAGAAACGCAACGATGCGTTTGATGCGCTATCACGGGGCTACGAATACTTGTACCGACGACCCATTCATTTGACATTCTACTTGGCGGTTAGCACGATGCTTGTATTTGTCATCGCAATCATCGCCAACATCGTCGTGTTGGCTTCGGCTCACGTGGTCGGATTTGCCTTCGCATTGGCGTCGGGAACGAAGGCACTGCCGTATGTCGTTGGTGTCATGCTTGCGCATCTGGCACCTGCGATTGCGCTGACCGCAGCTTGGGGATTGATTGGAGCGACGTATTTGCTGCTTCGTAAAGATGCCAATCAACAAGAGATTGAAGACATCGCGATTTCACCAATCGACCTCCACCGTGCCGAGTTGCCAATGCTCAAGAAGAAACCGGCGACCGAGCAATAGCTTACGGCAACAGATCAACAGCGAACGATGTGCTGGCGGCAACGGGCAGTAGCGGGCTGTAGCGCAAGCGTCTGGCGCTGCGCGATGTCCCGGCGGGAAACCACGTCAAAGCCATGAATGCGTCAACCGTGCCGGTGTCCGCTGGCATCATTAGATTCGTTTCACCGTAAATCGCAAAATCATTCGTCAGCGGTATCAGCAGGTCGGCCCCAAACAAAAACGCTTCTTCGGTCGCCGGTGCAGGACCGGTGACGGCATTGGACTCGCCATGTTCATCGGCGAGTCCAGCCCAGGCAGTGGCCTGAATGCCCAACGCAAAGTAGCGGCGAACGTAGAACGATGCTTGATCGATCGACCGCAGATGAACAACATCCGCGTTGAACCGGGCGTCGTCGCCAAAGCTTCGCAAGTTCGCGGTGAATCCAAACTCAGTCGTAATTGTTGGTTGGAATGCGAGCCGCCCGCGCCATTGGCCAAGCGTCGTGGTGTCAAAACCATCTTGATAGAGAAAATCATACGCCAAGCCGTATGACAGTCCCCAATCGGTTCGCTGAAAAACACCCGTAGTAATGAATTGTTGCCAACGATGCGAGTCTTCGCCGACGAGTTCAAACACGCGAACGGCGTTATCGCTGGCAACGTTCGCGGTCCCCAGTTGCAGACCAATCCCGCAGGGCTGATACAGCGGCAGTCCCCAGTTGATTTCGGTGCGCGCGCCGAGGTTCGCATTGACACCGAAGTCCTGCGGCTGCTTCGAACCTTCAATCCCAGCAAGCAATGTTAGCGTATCAAATCGGCTCGAAGATCGCGAACGATTGCCGACGGGTCGCACCACGGTAGCGGTCGTTGACGCCAGTCCAAAATTGTCGCTATCCCACAAATCGTCGGCTTCATCGGCGCGCGACGACATCGTTGCTATCGGTAGCAACGTGACCCAGAAAAATAGGCATGAAGTAGATGCCAGCCAGCAAACTTTACACCGTGAACGATATACCATCCTGAATCTCTGCAACAAGCAACACGTCTTACGGCAGTTATCGGAGGATTGGCTGGAAAGACTTTTCCGGTGCGACCAAGAACAATAATTAACCGGATTATTCGCTACCAGTCATACCGACTGGTTAAACTTTTCCGGCGGCATTACGCAGCGTTGACGACTTAGCCGATTTTCTTGCTGCTGCCAATCTCGACTTGTGATGCGGGCGTTTCACGCAGCAGTTTCGAGTACTCGTCAACGCCTTCTTGCTCGTCCTTGAGGATGTCTTCCAAGAACACGACGAGCGCGCGGTTGCCTTCGGCAAGCTCGATGGCGTGGTCATACATTTCAACAGCCTTGGACTCGAACGCCAAGCTGAACTCGAGCACTTCGCGCAGGTCTCGCGATTGCTTGACATCGTTGCGCAGCACGACTGGCACTCCGCCCAGTGCCACGATCTTGTCGCCGACAAGTTTGGCATGGCCGAATGATTCTTCGGCGTCTTCCAGAAACTTCTCGGCGTAAACTTCGCGCCAAATGCCTTCGACAATAAATCCGGCTTGGGAATATTGCGCCACGCCGGTCCATTCGTGCTTGAGGATTTCATTCAATTGATTGATGACGGCTGGGGTATCCATGTGATTCTTTCTTATGTGATGGGATGCATCGACGCTGGCGGGGGAGACGATCGAATGGATCGTGTTACATAACAGGTTAGCAATTTGGTCAAGTGATCGAAAGGTCTTGGACGCTATTCGTCGATGCCATACTTGCGCAGTCGCTGGCGCAGTGTGGCGCGATGCAAGCCCAAGCGATCGGCTGCGGCGGCACGATTGCCACCGCAGTTTTGGAGAATGATTCGCAACATCACTGGCTCGGTGGCTGCGAGAAACCGGTCGTAGATTGATGTCGACTCTGGCACCGATGATTCAAGCTGCTGCTGAGCCCAGAGGGAGGTTGCTGATCGCAGTTGCTCGCTCGCCGTGCTAAATAATTCCGGTGGTTGCGAGATCGGCTCAGGGAAATCGCTCAGGTCAAACCGACGATTCCGCGCGAACACGGCGGCGTGCTCAACCGCATGGCGAAGCTCGCGCACATTGCCGTACCAGGGGCGACGCTGCAGCAATGCGATTACGTCGTTACCCAGTGGTTGCTGGGCCACAGGGTGTCCGATGAGTGCAAGAAAATGTTCGCAAAGCATCGGAATGTCTTCGGCACGATCGCGCAGCGGCGGAAGTTGAATTCGGATCGCGCTCAATCGATACATCAGGTCTTCGCGAAATCGCTCATTGCGGACGGCTTCGGCCAAATCACGATGCGTCGCGGCGATAATGCGAACATCGCAATCACGCGGGCGGACATCACCAACGCGAGTGTATTCTTGTTGTTCGATAACGCGAAGCAATTTCGCTTGGGCCGCAATCGGTAGGTCGCCAATTTCGTCGAGCAGCACCGTCCCCCCATTGGCAAGCTCAAACAAGCCTTGGCGATCTTCGTTCGCACCGGTAAATGCACCACGAACGTGACCGAACAACTCGCTCTCGAACAACGCTTCGCTGAGTGCGACTGGGGCAATCGAAAGGTATGGCTTCGCATGGCGATGACTGTGACGATGGATCGCCGCGGCGACGAGTTCCTTTCCCGTACCGGTTTCGCCCGTGATCAGAACTGACAGGGAGCTGTCCGCGACCATGGCAATTTGCCGAAATACAGTTTGCATCGCGGGTGAATTACCGATCAATTTTGCAATGCCCGGCGACCGAGTCTCCGACAGCGCAGCGGCGACCGCCGTGCCGCCCAGCAGTGCCTGACGACAAGTTCTAGCGGCCTGCTCCAGTGGAAATGGCTTGGTCAGATAGTCGCTGGCTCCACGCTGCATCGCGGTGACCGCAGTTTCCAAGTCACCAAACGCCGTCATCACAACGACGGGCGCATTATCGGTAGCGGCCAGGAACTTGGGCAGTGCGCTCAAGCCGTCTTCGCCAGGAAGTCGGATGTCCAGCAGCACCAACGATACACGGTGTGATTTTGCCAACTTCAATCCCGCTTCGGCCGACGACGCTGTCAACACTTCATGACCGTCTTCGCGGAGTAATCGCTCCAGCCCCCAGCAAAGCGATGGCTCGTCGTCCACGACCAAAATTGCCGAATACTTGTTGTCTTTCACTGCGCCGACACCTTCAAAGTAAAAACGGTGTGGCCTGTTTCGCGATGCCACCGTACATCACCTCCCAGCCTCTTTGCAGCGCGCTTTACCAGCGCCAATCCTAGTCCCATTCCCTCCGGTTTTGTGGTGACAAACGGCTCGAACAAATTTGCCTTGACCTCATCGCTTGGGCCAGGTCCGTTGTCAAGAACACGCACCTGCACCTGAGCCGAATCAAACATTGCCATCTTCACTTCTACAAACATTGCCGACTGGATTGCATTAAAAACCAAATTCGTCACCGCTGCCGAGAACGACGGACCATCACTTACCAGCACCGACAAAGCATCGTCATCGCACGACCACAACAAGCTTACACCCAGGTGCTCTGCGTTGGCATCCAATCCTTGTCGCATGTCGTGCACACAATCTCGAACGCTTGAGGGTCGATCCGTTTCTTGCTGGCCCGCGGCGACCAGAATTAGTCGCTTGATATATAGCTCGGATTGTTCGAGTTCGCGAAGTGCGACGGGTAATTCATCGTCGCTCGATCGAGTGCGTCGCTGATGCAATTCGATCGCCAATCTGGCACCGGCAAGACTATTGCGTAAATTGTGCGCCAGACCCGCAGCCATTTGATGCAGCAATCGCTCGCCTTCTTGGCGATGGAGTGATTGCCACATCTGACCCAACTGGGTTGCCATCGAGTTGACCGAGTCGGCAAGTCGCCCCAACTCGTCACCATCCTGATCACTTAACCTTGTCTCGAACTCGCCACCGGCAATCCGCTGGACCTGCGATTGCAATTTTCCCAGTCGCACAATCAATCGCGATATCAAGAACGTCGCAATCAACGAGAATAACGCGATCGAGGACATCCCCGTTGCAAGTGGCGCGGCGACAGCGCGAGTCACTTCGGCGCGCCAAACCGCCTCGTCAAACAAGACAACGACCCACGATCCCCCCTGCAAACCTCCGGTGATGGAGGTACGCCGAAATGCGCAGGCGGTATATCTAACGGAATCAAATTCAAAACCTCGCGAATAGGTTTTGCTGACTTGCTCGGTGACTCCGCGTAGGTCGGCCACACGACGAAGAAGCGAGTTTAGTTTCGCTGTATCACCGGTGCTAATCGTCGCAGCAATGACTTGATGTTGGCTGTCGGTGGTGATTAGTTCAGTTTTCGTGAGTGTCGCGATTGAATCCAAAACGTTTAGTGTCAGCGGGAACGAACTGGTAGTCAAAGTTTCTGAGATTGAATCGAACCGAGATTGTTGATCTCGGGCGACACTTTTTACCGCGATCACGTACGAACCAATTGCCACCGCGAAGGAAGCCAGTACCGACACCACAACCAACGGCAACAGCAAGCGGACACGAAGCGAATCAAATAAGTGGTTCAACCAATTATCCGTTGAAGAAATATCGCGGTGCCAGCGACGAAAACTTCACCGCCGATGGTGAAAACGTCGCCACCAACGCAGCAATCTGCGTAATTGCAAAGCGAGATTTGGCCTCTTTTCCCAACGGCACGACGAATGCTAATGGCGAGTGTTAGGTGTGCTCGCCGGTATCGAGCACTACGGTTCGCTCCTCGCATTAGGTTGGTGGCATGGGTAAGCAAATTCTTCACGGGTTTACGTTGGTCGAGTTATTGGTAGTGATTGCAATCATCGGCGTGATGGTCGGGTTGCTCTTACCGGCGGTCCAATCCGCGCGTGAAGCAGCAAGGCGAATGCAATGCCAAAACAACCTCAAACAAGTCGCGCTGGCATGCCATAACTACCACAGCGTTTATGATCACTTACCACCGTCGGCAATTGTCAACTTGGCCGTCAACGCCACCGGCAACAACGGGTCGTGGGGAGTTCACGGACGGATTCTACCTTATCTCGAGCAGGGCAGCTTGTACGAGAAAGTCGATCTGTCGGTCGCTTGGGATTTCCAGGAGGCGATTGATAATCTAAAGGTTCCCGCCTATTCGTGCCCGAGCGATCCGGGCAGCGACCAAGTACGTGATCCCGGGGGTGGTCGAGCCAAGCTTTATCCGACAACGTATGGTTTCAATTTTGGTAGCTGGTTTGTCTTTGATCCGCAAAACAAACGTGGCGGTGATGGGATGTTCTACCCCAACGCTTTTTTGGGATTCCGCGATTGCTTGGACGGAAGTTCGAACACCTTGTTGGTCGCCGAGGTCAAAGCCTGGACGCCCTATCGTCGCAATGGTGGGCCGCCGACGACGGCAGTGCCCGCCGACTTGGCGACGTTATTAACGATCGTGCCGTCAGCGCCCGATTTCAAAGACACCGGGCACACTGAATGGCCCGATGGTCGCGTTCATCACACCGGCTTTACGACGACAATGACGCCGGGAACGAGGGTAATGCAAACCGTGTCCGGTGCCGAGCTTGATGTCGATTACAACTCATGGCAAGAAGGCAAAAACGGCAACACCGGTAATCCGACATACGCCGCAATCACGTCACGCAGCTTCCATGTGGGGTTGGTGCACTCAGCTCGACTCGATGGTTCCGTGGCAAGCGTTACCGAGTCGATCGACTTGGTCATTTGGCGAGCATTGGGGACTCGTAACGGGCATGAAGTCGTGAGCGAAAACCGTTAGTGATCTGGATAGGCGGCCGGACCAAATCGGTGAATTGTGGGTCGGGCTGTGGCGAAGGATGGCCGTTTGCGGTTCTGATAAGATACGGATGTTCGACGTACACACATGTGCCAAGATCACCTTTTGTGCCCCAACTACCGCTGCCCATCACGCTGCCTGAAATGTTGTCAACGGCTGAGATTCAAGAACCGGTCGATAAGAGCGGTCGCCGCGTCCGCGACATGTTTCGCCAAGTTGCACCGCGATATGACGTGATGAATCATCTGTTATCGCTTAACATTGACAAGTATTGGCGTTGGATGGCAGTCAAGAGTTTGGAGATTAATAATTCGGCTCCGATTCTTGATGTCTGCACCGGCACCGGCGACTTGGCCTTGGCAGTCCAACGAAGAACCGGCGGCGAAATTACCATCGTCGGCAGCGATTTTTGCGGAGCGATGCTGCGAATCGCACGCGACAAGTCGCAGGCGACGAAGCGAGACAAAGCGAATCAGATTGGTTTTTTTGAAGCCGATTCGCAATCGCTGCCGTTCGCCGACGATACGTTTCAATGCGTTACCGTCGCGTTTGGCCTTCGCAATGTCGCCGACACGGATCGCGGACTGACGGAGATGACTCGTGTTTGCAAGCCAGGTGGCCAGGTCTTGGTACTGGAATTTTCCAAGCCGACGTTGCCGATCTGGCGTCAAGTTTATGGCTTCTATTTCGCAAACGTACTGCCGCGAATCGGCAATGCGCTGGCGAAGAATGACAAGGAGGCGTATCGTTACCTGCAAAAATCCGTGGGCCAGTTTCCCGATGGCAAGCGTCTGGTTGATCGCATGACGGCGGCCGGATTGGTGCGCGCTAGTTTCCGTCCGTTGACGTTCGGTGTGGCTAGTATCTATACAGGCTTCAAACCATGACTGCTTGTTACGTACTTGCGATTACGGGTGCCAGCGGCGCGATTTATTCGTCGCGTCTCTTGGCTGCTCTATTAGAAAGCGGTGCGGATGTCCATGTCACGGTCAGCCCGTCGGGTGTTGCCGTTGTTAAGCAAGAGCTTGATGTCGCGCTTTCGTTGTCACGCTTTGATCCACAGCCGTTCGTTGAATACAAGCCGCCGTGGTCGCAGCGAAGTCCGTTTACGCTGACCAGCGAGCATCAATCGCACCTGCATTATCACCACTACGAAGACTACATGACGCCAATCGCCAGCGGCTCGTTTTTGACGTCGGCGATGATCGTCTGTCCCTGCAGTGGTTCGACATTGGCCGGCATCGCGCACGCTACATCGAGCAACTTGATCCAGCGCGCCGCCGAGGTTCATTTAAAGGAGCACCGCAAGTTGGTGTTGGTTCCGCGGGAGACTCCGTTATCAGTATTCGCGCTGGAAAATATGCAACGCTTGGCGGCGGCGGGAGCGGTGATTTTGCCCGCAATGCCTGGGTGGTATCACGGCGTGGACAGTCTGGATTCGTTGGTCGATTTCGTGGTCGGCCGAATTCTTGATCAAGTTGGCGTCGATAACAAATCGATTCGCCGATGGGGTGAGTGATGTCGGCGGTCAAGGATAAAGCACAAAATCTGCTTGGCCTGGTGAGGTTTTCACACACGATCTTTGCGTTGCCGTTTGCGATTATGGCGGCAATCATGGCGGTCACAATGCCGCTGCCTGATGGCACGCACATCGACATCGGCGTACGCCAAGCGGTTGGTATTTTGTTGTGCATGGTGTTCGCGCGAACGGCGGCGATGGCATTTAATCGGCTGGTCGACCATCACATTGATGCCGCCAACCCGCGCACGCATTCGCGGCACCTGCCGCGCGGTGCCGTCTCGCGTCTGGAAGCGATGGTGCTCTTGATCGTTTGCATCATCGCGTTTGTCGGGTCAACGTTATTATTCCTACCGAATCGGCTGCCCATGCTGGCGTCGGTTCCGGTGATGTTGTTTTTGCTCGGCTACAGTCTGGCCAAACGTTTTACCGCCGCAGCCCATGCCTGGTTGGGCGTGGCGTTGGCGTTGGCACCACTTTGCGTTTGGGTGGCGCTGCGCGGGCTGACACGGACTCATTGGCTGGATGACTTAACCGCGCCGATAATTTTGGCCGCGTCCGTCGCGACCTGGGTCTGCGGTTTCGACATTATCTACGCGTGCCAAGACGCAAGTTTTGATCGCTCCGCTGGACTGCACAGTATCCCGGCCAAGTTTGGTGTGGCGACGGCTCTTAGGATGGCGTCGTGGCTGCATGGGATGACGTGGGCTTGTCTATGCTTTTTGCCCGCGGCGGCACCGCTGCTGGGACTGGGATGGCCCTACGCAATTGCGTTGTCGGTGATCGCGGGTTTGCTGGTGTACCAACATCGCCTCGTTCGCCCGGACGATCTGGAGCGTGTGAATGTTGCGTTTTTCAATGTCAATGCAACCATCAGCGTGTTGTTGCTGGCCGCGACGGCGATCGATTGTTATCTGTGATCGCATTTTCGCTCGGGCTGTGGGTTGCCATCCGCTCAACCATTAAGCGAATTTTCGCATCGCTTTTTGCTTCGCCGTATTGTTCTTGGCCCGGTGCGCTGCCCCAGAAAAATTCGCGACCATCGGTGGTCGAAAAATTGTATTGCGGTACGGGTGCCGTTCGCGAAGTATCGTCAAGTCGAATGCTTTGCAGTTTGAGTGGCTGGCGAACCGGTTCGATCACGGCCGCAATCTTCGCCGCGCCGTTGACTCTTGGATCACCGAACGATGACCCAACGCCACCGGTTGGGTAAACATCGGGAACCTCGATGTGCAGGTATTTCATGGTTTCATCGCGCGAGAATTCTTTGGTTGGCAGTAGTACACCGTCCTCATCCACCGCAAAGAACGACCGACCTTTGATTTCCGGATGGCGGCTTATGACAAACACCATCGCGACCGGACGACGGTACTGCAAAAAAACGTCGACTTCGCCGCCGGGCAATTTTCTTACACCCACAACCCGCCGCACCCAGGGATGAAACGAAAACGCCGATGCGATGTGTGCCGCCGCCGCTGAATCGAGCAACGACAATTGGTCCAGACGCGAATCGCTAAACACCGTCTTGGCGATGTCTGTGGTGATGTAATCCGGCTTCTGCGTGATGTGTATTTTCGCCGGATCGACGCCGTAGTATTTTTTGGAGATATGGTCGGCTCCCCAGCGATGCCAGGCGACGTATCCGCCCAGGACCAATGCCGCCGGCCAAATCATTGCCCAAGCCGCCGGCGCACGCACCAGCCGTTGCAATAACCCGCGAACGGGATGCGTCGCCGAATGCTGTCGATCGTCACCCTTCACGCGTAATCCGTTCTTGCGATGGGTCGCCTCACTCGCTCGCGCAAGCGATTTTCAATTCACACTCAAGGCTTACCAGATTTGCAGGTTTGTCTGCAAGTCGATCCCGGTCTGCAATAGCACCTGTTCGCGAACCCGCTGGATCAATTTCAGGCAATCGGCGCTGGTTGCCGAATCGTCAGCCACCAAAAAATGGGGGTGTTCACTGCTGAGCGACATACCGCCCTCACGAATTCCGGCCAACCCGATGTCGGCAATCAGGCTTTCAGCCGTGAAACCGTCGGGGTCGATAAACGGCATGGCAATTCGCATTACCCCGCGAGGCCGCGCCGCGCCGCGAACGATCCACAATTTTTGCATTCGTTTTGTCAACGCGGCGGTTTCACGGCGATCGAGCTGAAATGTGGACTGCAGCACGATCATTCCGCCTAATTCAGATCGGCGGTGAGAAAATTGCGCTTCGTCACCGCGGATCTTGGCAATCGTTCCATCGTGGTGAACCACCTCAATCTCGGCCGTGACGCTGCCAATGTCGCGGCCATCGGCGCTCGCATTGCCGACCACCGCACCGGCAATCGTTCCGGGGATGCCCAACAAATGCTCGAGCCCGCCAAGCCCAGCACCAACCGCATGGGTCACCACGTGCGCCAATTTTGCGCCGCCACCGGCGGTCAAACGCGTGTCATTAACCGTAACCGACGACAAGGCCGCCGCGCTCATGGACATCACCAACCCGTCAAAGCCAGCTTCGCGCGCCAGCACATTGCTGCCACCACCGAGAATGCGGATCGGTACCGAACTTTGGATGGCGGCATGCACGAGCGTCAAGAGTTCGTCGCGAGTGGTCGGCTCGGCGTAATATCTTGCGGGCCCACCCACACCCAACCAAAGGTATGACGCCAACGGAACATCGAGCTGAACGAGATGGGCGACTGAATCAGGGAACGGCATGAGCTAGGCAGCGGTTTTGGACGGCGAGGAGTGATTCGATTTCAACCGTTAAGATAGCGAGTTTAACGCTTGAGTCCAATTCCCGACACGACGGCGGAGCGTCGTGAAACACTTGGGAACACCCAGTCCGAAACGCTACAGTTCGGTCCAATAACGATAGGCGGCAATGGTTTGTTCTGCCGCCGCGGCGGGATCAGGATACGGGAACGCTTCGGCCGATAGATATCCGCGGTAATCGATCGATCGCAGCGCCGCGATGATCGGTGCGTATTGCATTTGGCCCAAGCCGACGGGACGGCGGTTGCTGTCGACGAAGTGAATATGCCCAACATGCTGGCCACCTTCGATCAAAGCCGCAGCCGTGTCGGTTTCTTCGATTTGCATGTGAAACAAGTCGCACAGAAGTTTGACATTTTTCGTCGCTAAGCCAGCCAACAAATTGACGCCCGCCGCAACCGTGTTGACTTGGTTCGTTTCGTATCGATTGAGCGGCTCATATAACAGCGGAGCTTTGTATTGCTCAGCATGTTCACCAAGCTGGTCGAGTGCCTCGCCCAAATAATCCAGCGCCGCTGCATGACTGACGCTACCCTCGGCGCGACCTTGCATTGAACCGATGATCGCCGACGCGCCGAACTGGCCAGCGATGTCAATGATCGAGCGAACGAAGTCAATCGCCTTTAGTCGTTTTACGGGATCGGGGTCGGCAAGTTGCAGTCGATGCTTGACCCAACCAGCACCAGTCCCGACGGCGGCAAGCGATAGGCCGTGCTCGGCGAGCATTGACTTCACCAACTTCGCATCGATCGCCTCGGGTCCAGGGGGAAAGATCTCGACCGCGTCGTAGCCTAGCGTCGCAGCGGTCGCGATTGATTTGGGCAAGTCACCCCACAAAACAAACGGTCCACCGCGAGCCTCTTCGACCAAGCTAATCGTGATGCAAGATTTCATGAAGGCGGTGGCTACTGCTTTGAGGCATAGAACTCGGCGTAATCGATTGTCCAGGTTTCGATCAGGCGTTTGAAGTCGTCTTCGTCAACTTCCTGGAGCGGAACAAAGTGAGTTCGATTGAAGTGTTCTTTGTTCGCGACTGTGCCTTTGCCTTTCAATTCCAAAACTTGGTAGCTGTTTGGCGGACGGATCGTCATCTCAAAGCGGCTATATCGATTCGTGCGTTTACCAGCGTCAACAAGCAGGTCGTCCCGGTAACAGGCCGCTCCCCAGCCCACTTCGCCATACAGCGTTTCTTTGCGAAAACCGGGGAAGTTTTGCGCGACGCCATCGATTGCTTTCTCGATTCGATCGGACAATGACAAACGATACTTGGTGTGCAGGCGTTTGAACTCGTCCTCGGTCAACTGTGTTTGTCGCGCCGCCTCGTCGCGACGCTCACCACGCTTTTCACCACGCTCAATCGCCGATCGCAATCGTTGCTGGAAATCGTCACTCATGTTCCCGGCGTCGCTCCATCGGCTACCTCAATCGAATCCAGTGACTCGGTCGGCTCGGCCTGCGATTGCGGCGGCGTTGGGGCAGTTTCATCCGCAGACCCACTGGCCGGTTTGTCGATCGCCGGCCTGTCGGTCGCGGACCTGTCAATGACCGGCACCTCGACCACTTCGGGGGCGGCTTTCTTAAAGAATTGCATTAGATCGCCGAAGGAACGAAGCGGTTCGTCACCCTTGGCCATCGCATCGCTAAGTGGAACGGCCGGAACATCGCTACGGGGAACTCGCGTGCTGTATGACGTTGGCTCATCGCTGCGGTGGTCGCGATCATTTCGGCCACCGCGACCACCGGCA
>JBGSVE010000127.1:0-18543 GCA_041753075.1 Pirellulaceae bacterium | reverse complement strand
CAGTTCGGTTTCCACGATGGAAATATCGTTCAAGGGATCCACGCTGCCACTGACGTGAATCACATCGGGGTCTTCAAAACAGCGAACCACCTGAACGATGGCATCGACTTGGCGAATGTGGCTGAGGAATTTATTGCCGAGTCCTTGGCCTTCGCTGGCACCTTTGACGATGCCGGCGATGTCGACAAGCTTGAGCGCCGAAGGAATAACCTTTTGCGGCACAATATATTTCGTAATGCGCGTCAAACGATCGTCAGGCACGCTGACGATGCCTTCGTTTGGCTCAATCGTGCAAAACGGATAATTAGCACTTTGAGCCGCTTGCGACGACGTGAGCGCATTGAACAAAGTGCTCTTGCCAACGTTCGGCAAACCAACAATTCCAGCTTCCATGTTTCTTTCGTATTAACTGGGCTCGGTCATTTTGAATGGATCGAGCGCCGCGTCTAGCACGTCCTCTTCCAATATCTGTTTCTCGACGCACAACTCGCGAATGGTCTTGCCGCTGGCGAATGCTTCTTTGACCAACTTTGCGGCTTGCTCGTAACCAATCAATGGATTTAGGCTCGTCGACATCGACAAGCTTTGTTCGACCGCAGCTTCACAAGCTTGCTCATTGGCTTCCAAGCCGTCGATGCAGAATTCGATAAAGGCAATCGCGCCGGCGGCCATCAACTCAATCGATTCCAATACGGTGTGGCCCATCGCTGGCATCATGATGTTGAGTTGAAAATTACCGCCGGTGGCACCGCACATGGTGACGCAGCCATCATTGCCGATAACGCGAGCACAAAGCTGCATCATCGATTCGCACATCACTGGATTTACCTTTCCCGGCATGATCGAGCTGCCGGGTTGGCGATCGGGCAGAATCACTTCAAAGAATCCACAACGCGGCCCACTGCCCAGCCAACGAATGCTGTTTGCGATTGCGAACAAGGTTTGTGCGATGCACTTGAGGTTGCCATGCGACTCGACCAAACCGTCGCGTTGGGCGTTGGCCTCGAAGTGATTGACCGCTTCGATGAACGGAATCTCGGTTTTCGCCGCGATGATCTCCGCGACGCGATGGCCAAATTCGGGATCGGTGTTGATGCCGCTGCCGACGGCCGTGCCGCCAACGGGTAATTCAAGCACGGCTTGCTGAGCCGCCTTAGCGCGACGGATCGACAATTCCAACTGCCGCGCAAAACCACCAAACTCTTGACCCAATCGCAGCGGTGTCGCGTCCATCAAATGCGTGCGGCCGATCTTGATAACGCGGTCCCATTGTTTGGCTTTTTTGGCGAGTGCCTCATGCAATTGGGTCAGCGCAGGTAGCAATCGCGATTGGATCTGTATCGCCACGGCGACGTGAATCGCGGTGGGAAATGTATCGTTAGTGCTTTGCCCCATGTTGACGTGATCGTTGGGATGGATCGGCTTTTTGTCGGCGAAGCGGTCACCGCCGATCAACTCGATCGCACGATTGCTGATGACCTCGTTGACGTTCATATTGCTGCTGGTCCCGGAGCCAGTTTGAAAAACGTCAATCGGGAACTGGTCCGCTAACTTGCCATCGGCAATTTCAAGCGCCGCGGCGAGCATCGCTTCGACTTGGGCTTTGACAAGCGGTTGTTTGCCGCTGAGTGTCAACTTGCCGAGATCATCATTCGCGCGACCGCAGGCGTACTTGACCAGTCCCATTGCACGAATCAGCGCCGCCGGCAGTCGCCAACCAGAGACCGGAAAATTCTCGACAGCGCGTTGAGTTTGGGCGCTGTAGTAAGCATCGGCGGGAACACGAACATCGCCCATCGAGTCGTGTTCGATGCGGTACTGGGTCATGGTATTTACGCTGGATCGGGGCCAGGGACGAAATTGGCGACGCGAAATCGTAACCCGAACGGTGCGATTGAGGTATCGGGCAAGCGACCGCGAGGCCGTCGAAACCGACTGCCATTGACGGGCCGAGTGTGTGCTATGATCAGTGCCTCAATCCCACCACGCTCCCTCGACTTTTCTTGACCCATGTCGCTGCTTGTCGCTGAACTAAATCCTTTGTTTTGGCCGTGCTTTACGCTTGCTGTTGGTATCGTCGCAGTTTTGGGCTCGATCATCTTTCTGAAGATGAATGCGTTCTTAGCGATGGTGCTTGCGGCCATTCTTGTCAGCCTG
The DNA here is from genome assembly GCA_041753075.1 of Pirellulaceae bacterium. Lineage (GTDB taxonomy): Bacteria > Planctomycetota > Planctomycetia > Pirellulales > Pirellulaceae > UBA6163. The sequence continues at coordinate 16,386 of JBGSVE010000127.1, read as the reverse complement.
ATGGTCGGTGGCAGTCCGTCGTCTCGGCTCGATGCCGTTGCGTACGAGTTCGGCGACTCGGCCGGTAAGATTGGAATTGTGATTGCCATGGCGGCGATCATTGGCAAGTGCATGTTGGACAGCGGTGCGGCGGACCGAATCGTCTGCTGGGCCGTGGGTATCACGGGCGAGCGTAAAGCGTCCCTCGGGTTAATGCTCAGCGGATTTGTTTTGGCGATCCCTGTTTTTTTTGACACGGTGTTTTATTTGCTCGTGCCACTGGCGCGCAGTTTGTTCAAGCGGACCGGAAAAAACTATCTGCGCTACCTCACGGCAATCGCCGCCGGTGGTGCAGTGACGCACACGTTAGTTCCGCCGACGCCGGGTCCGTTGTTGGTCAGTGCGAATCTTGGCGTTGATATTGGCATGATGATGTTGGTTGGTTCATTGGTCGCCTTGCCAACGGCCTTCGTCGGTTTGCTGTTTGCTATTTTCGTCGATGCGAAGATGCCCGTGCCGATGCGTTCGTTGGGTCCCAGCGACGACAAACGTGAGCCGATACCCGAAGGCCAACTGCCGTCACTGTTAGTTTCCTTGTTACCTGTGGTCTTGCCCGTGTTGTTGATTGGAGCGGGCACGTTGGCAATGACGGTCGCTGATAAAGAAGACCGGGCGAAATTTACCACTGAGTCCGTTTCTGACTACGCGGCTCTGGCTGCTGCATTTGCTCGTGGTGATGATGCGAAACCACTGCAGCGAATCATGTCGAGCGCAAAATTGTCTGATGACGATCGATTGCTGCTGCAAAGCCCGGCGACCACCGACGAACAAAAAGTGCAAGTGGCGTCAGTGCTCGATAAGTTGATTACCGATCCGAAGCTGTATGACAAGCAAGCGTTTTTTGGCACAACGCTGTCGCCGACGGCGACGGACTTGTTGGCCAGCAATCAATTACGAATCAAGCCGGTTGATCGGCGGCGCATGAATCGCGCCATTTTGGAAGACACATTGTCCGGATCAATCGTGAAACATGACTGGAATTCACCGGCTCGCGATTTCGCCAACGCCTGGAAGTTTTGGAGCAACCCCAACTTTGCGTTGCTGCTGTCGGCATTCATCGCGATGCTGACTTTGAAACGCGTTCGTAAGCTGACGCTCGGTCAATTGGCTGCGGATGTCGAAGAAGCGTTGATGAGCGGCGGCGTGATTATTTTGATCACGGCTGCCGGCGGTGCGTTCGGCGCGATGTTGCAAGCCGCACAGATCGGTCCCGCGATTGAGTTGGTGTTTGCCGACGTTGGGGGCAGCGGCGTGGCGTTACTGGCGCTTGGATTTACTGTTTCATCGGTACTCAAGATTGCCCAGGGTTCAAGCACGGTCGCGATGATCATTGCCTCGGCGATGATGGCAGCGATCGTTGCCAACTCGCCCCCGAACTATAACCTTGTGTATATCGCGACGGCGGTAGGCAGCGGTTCGTTGTTTGGAAGCTGGATGAATGACAGCGGGTTTTGGGTGTTTGCCAAGATGGGTGGATTGACCGAGGGCGAGGCGCTGCGAAGCTGGACGCCGACACTCGCGGTCTTGGCGGTCAGCGGCCTGTTTTTCACCGTCTTGCTAAGCCAAATTATGCCCCTTGTTTGATAGGTGCGGCAAACGTGGAAGACGAAACTGAGCTGGGCAGCACCGCGAAAGGTTGTTTGGCCGCCTGCGGATCGGCGTTGCTGACCGGCTTTCTGTTGTTCCTCAACGGCGGCGTGGTCTTGGCGGCGCTCAACACGATGGCCTCAGGTGGATTGATGCGGCTGCGGCAAGAAAGTGTCGCCCAATTCATTGTTCTGTTTGTGCCGGTTGTCTTGGTAGTCATCGAATGGGTGATGATCGACTACTTGCGCACTCATCTGATTCGTCGTCGCTAAGTGGACCAGGATCCGCTGCGGGTGACCATTTTCGCCGACGCAATTGCGATAAATACTCGGCGATTAGCGATTTCGGCGATATTCTGTTTGACGCCACCGGTGCGGCTGGAGAATAATGATTTGTGGCGGAATTTCGCCGCTCGTCTCCCCACAGCAATGGATCGATCGTGACCAGACGCACCAACCATCATCGGCATCACCGCACTTTGGCAAAACATCCAGCACACCTGCGTTCGCGACGCAGCGCCCGACCGACGCTGCCGCTGGCAAGTGCGGCGACTTTGCAACAATGGAGTTTGCAGCGTCGTAGCCGAGTGCGATGGTTCTTTGCATTCTTGATGTTCGCGACGTTGGTATTTCTCTCCTCTCAAGCGTTTGGCCAGGGTGGTTTGAAGAGCACGCCAATGCCTGAGAATTTGTTGAGCAAGGCTGCCATTTCGGCGATGGATCAGGCACACAAAGAAGGCATCACCAAAGCGGACTTTGGGCCTAGTTGGGCGGGTTACAATGCGTTCAGGGCCTACTACACGCAGTACCTTGGTGGCAAGCTGAAGGATACCGCTTACCTTGGCGAAGCTGGCACCATCACCCAGTCGATGCTTGAAGACGCGGAGAAAAGTGCCAAAGCCAGCTCACCATCGGCACCGTTGATACGCCAAGCAATTCTTGAAATCGCCAAACAGATCGCTCCGGAGAATTATCATCCAATCGCTCGAGTCAATGCGACGTTGATGCTGGCACTGCTTGACGACCAAGCCGAGGATAACAATACGAAACGTCCGCCGGTTCCGGCCAGCGAAGCATTTCTACCGCTGGTGACTTTGTATCGAACGGCGACGAATCCCGATGGCGTTCGTGCAGCGGCATTACAAGGAATTGCTAGGCACGTGTCACTTGGTGCTGTCACAAATGCCAACTTCCGTTCAGGTGTTGCAAAAATGATGATGGATTTGGCCCAGAGTGAAGCGCCCGCTGGACGCTCCGCGGCAGCTCATGCCTTCATGCAACGCTATGCCGTCGACATCCTGGCGACGCTTGCCAATCCCAACACGTCAAGCGAAACGGCGAAGACATTGGTCGCACTTAGTACCGATGCGAAGAAACCAAGTCTGATTGCTGCTTATGCCGCGTCAAAGATGTCGGTCTTGCAACCCGGCAAGCAACAGGTTGATGCGGTGCCCGATGTTTTAAAGCAATGGGCCGCGCGTGCCGCCGACACGTTTGATGCGGAGCTAACCAGGATCGCACTGCTTGATCCGCCGTTGGCAGTTCGTGATCAACCGGCAATGCCGGTCGAGGACGCGGCGCTCAAGCCACGGCAAACTATGGGAATGGGCATGGGAGACATGGAGGGCGACTACGGCTCCGACATGATGGACTCGGAAATGACGATGGGTCCGTCAAGTGATGATTACAGCATGATGGATGAGGGTATGTATGATTCCGACATGTACGGTATGGGTATGGGTATGGGTATGGGTATGGGTATGGGTTTGCCTGTCGCCAAGCCACAACCGATCGAAGTCATCACTTCACGGCGTCGAATCAATCATGTGATGCAGCAGTTGCAATTGGGCGCTACCGGACAAGTGGCAACCGGCAAACCAACGAAGCCTGCGGGCCTGTTTGCCTCATCGACTCCCGAGTCGCAGCCAGCGATTGAAAGTTGGATCACGACCTTCAATGATGTTGTCACCGCCATCAATGTCGACACTCTCGATGACCGCACGAAGTTTGTCGATGAAGTGAAGAAGCAGGCCGCCGTCCTTCGCGTGCTTTCGGGTGCGGCACCCAAAGATGACATCGCTATTCCGAAACCTGCGATGCCGGTCGTTCCGGTGGTGCCCGCTTTCGGCGAACTGCAGTAGTATCACGGTTGTGAGTACGCGCAGGCCGCACGATTATCCTTAGGCGGCGTGGCGGCTCGGTTCCCCGCTCGATGTGCGGAAGCCGGTGAAATAACCGATCGCTTTTTGCTGGCGATATCGCGCGGTGAAATGCAGCTTGCTTGCGGGCAGAGGGCTCGTCAGCCATTTCGCCGCCGTGCTGGTTACGAGCCTGACCGAATTGCTCCAGTGGCTCAGCGCGATGTCGGTAACAGGGCGCGCGCGTCGCGCTAAGCCTCGAGAAATACCATTGCGCCTGGCCCGCTCGACCGTCCAATCGATTGAACATCGATCGCGTGGAACGTAGTGATTGACAAACGCATCAGGGACCAATTCCCCTGACATTCCCGCTGCATGCATACGCCGCTGCATGTTGGATTCTTGCCCCGTTGCCCCTGCTGGCGACCCAGGCCCAAAATTGGGATCGAAGCCTCCTAAGCGAACGATGTCACCACAGAACGCGGCCCAATTGAAGCCCAAAAATCGGTCCACCTGGGGATCGAATTCGGCTGCCGTGGGATTCCAGCCAACGGCGGACAGCGGCATATAAGGAAACATCCAGGTCGGTGGTGCGACTTCGTAATCGCATCCAAATGGACCGCCATAGAATCGATCGACGCATCTCCGCTTGGCGGCTTCTTCATAAGCGACCAGTGTTTCGGGTGTGAACCGAATATCATCATCACTGAAGATCACAAACGTCGATTCGTCCATCCCGCTGAGCGCTACGTTCAAAGCATGACTCTTGTTGGGAACCGCGCACCACATGTAGCGGACCGATAGATCACCGTATCGCCGGTTGCAAATCGCCTGGCTGCCACATGCCGGGCCATTCTCGATTACCGTGACGCCGGTGAACGACGTGGGTAAGCGACAATCGGCAACGCTCTGCAAAGTCCGGCCCAGCAGGTTGGCACGGCCAGCCGTTGCGATCAACAGGTGAGTGTTTAGCATTCGATGTTCCGCCAAGTTGGGAAGCCGGCCGTCGCGTCACCTGCATATTCAGATGAACCCTACAAGTCCATCGGATCGTAATGATCGCGATCTTGAAACGAACCTCAACCCAACAGCAAGCTCCAGGAATTCTCGGTGGTTCGTTAGATTCGCTAATCAACCGCGTTGCTCGCAATGCCAGAATTCTTGGCGATCGTAGTGCAAACGACTGGCGACTTCATTTTGGCGAACCTGGGCAGTATCGGAAAGTGAATTGTTTCCCAATCTCAGGCGGCAAGAGCCTACAATGATACCTACTTCGCACGTCGCGACCTGTCCCAACCGCGCCCTCTAACGGAAATAACGATGGTCCGCATTCAAAAATCAACGCTTGCCATGGCAATGGCTTTCCTCGCCGTTACGCTCGCCTGCGCAAACGCCCAGGAACGCCCACGCCGCGGCCAGGCCGTACCTGGCAAAGAGGCTCCTCATCCGCCGCAGGTTGGCGACATGGCCCCAAGCTTGGAGCTGAAGAATCTTGATGGCGATGTGGTTTCGCTCAAAAAGCTAAACGCCGAACATCCTGTTGTTTTGCTAGTGCTGCGAGGTTGGCCAGGCTACCAATGTCCGATTTGTTCGCGACAAGTCGGTGACGTGATGGCCAAGAACGCCCAGTTGATGGAGAAGGGTGCCGAGGTCATTCTGGTTTATCCTGGCCCTGCGGACTTGCTAACCGACCACGCGCGGGAGTTCCAAGGCGACCGCAATTTGCCAGCCAATTTCCACTACGTGACTGACCCCGACTATACGTTTACCAACGCCTGGGGTTTGCGCTGGGAAGCTGAACGCGAGACGGCTTATCCATCGACGTTTGTGATTGGAACCGATCACAAGATTAAATTCGGCAAGACAAGCACATCACACGGCGACCGAAGCAGTGCTGATGAAGTAATTGAGCAACTTTAGGGTTGATCACTTGGCTTGCATAGCTTGGTTATAGCAATGAATCGTTGCTCGGCCGCTGATCGTTTCGTTTTGCAACAGCAACCCCGCGAGCGCCTCGACGACCGACCAATGTTTGTCGTCGGCGAGCAGGTGTTCGACCTTTGCCAAGAGTCTGCGCTCCAGTTTTTCGGCGCGGGTCTCGTCGCCGGCGCGAGACAACGTCAACCTCCGAACGCCGCGGAGGTCTTGATCGGCACCGCGCCAATCGTACCGGTTGGTCAGACGAGCCTCGGCGGCAACGCCCGCGAAGAGAATCAAAACTTCGTCTTCAAGCCAGTCCTTCGACGTTTGTGTTCGCCCCTTTTTTATCTCGCAGGCACCCAGTCGGGTTTTGTTGGGAATGATACTGACCTTGTGAATCGAGCGCCCGACCACCATTGCAATCAGCGCATGGCCGGCTTCGTGGTACGCGGTAAGTTCGCGACGCTGAAGGTCGGCGAGTCGCGCGGTTTCCGGCTTGTCACTTTCCACGGTTCGTACCAAATCGTTTGATCAAGATGCCTTCGCGTTGGTCAAAGCAAATTAAAACGGCGCGTTTCCCGCCACAGCGGCGGACGATGCTGCGAAACACCAAATGCTCCTCGGGCCACGGATAGGCATAGATCAAATCAAAATCTCGTAGCTCCATGTCGAGCTCGTCATATCCCGATCGCGCATTGTCTACGGTCCGTTGAAAAACTTCGCCGTCAAATTCGGTCTCTTGAAATTCTTCGGGGATGAAGCTGCCCGCTACAAACCTTGCATTGCCACCGTGCTTAGCCGCCAAGTCGCAAGCATGTTGCACGAGTTCGGGTTCAATCTCGATGCCATAAGCGTCGAACCCCATGCGTGAAGCCATGATCGCCACGACACCAAGTCCCGAGCCCCATTCCAAGAACGTTGTGCAGCGGCCTTGGAACCGCTTCAAAGTTCGATAAACGTCCTCGTAATTGGCACTCACATAGCCCTCAAAGCTGCTGTCGTTTTGACGCTTGTCCCAAATCAATGCCGCATCGCTCCAAAGGTCCTGAAACTCTGCCAACAGAGCATCGCCGGAGGAATTGAGTGCCAAAATATCGCTTTCATTACATGGAAATGAACACGACGAAATTGTAGGCATTCAACCGCGATTCAGCAGCGACAGTAGCGGCGGAATGTAAATCACCAACCCAATTGCGGCGGCCCCGATCGCCGTCACAAGCACCGCTCCAGCGGCCATGTGCAAGGAAGCGGCAATGTTTGCGTCGCGCTCTGGATGCAAAGTCTTGACCAATTGTTCCAGCGCCGAATTCATCATCTCCGCCGCGATAACCGTGGAAATGCACAACCCCAGAACGCACCAACGCCATGTCTCGAAGCCCAGCCACAGCGCACACAAAATTGTCAAAACCGCGACAGCAAAATGTACCTGTAAACTTTCTTGGCTACGGATGGCGGTCCCGATCCCGTCCAACGCGTCGGCGAATCGCGATTGCCAACGAGCAATGATCGATCTCGATCGTCGTGTGTCGTCGCCGTCCAATATCGACCTTCCTGGCTAGCGGGTTGTCTCAGCTTCGAACCATTAATACTGAAACTGCAAACCCGCGTTCAAACCATGCGTAAAGAATCCGTCGGTGGCGAAGCGAAACTCGGGGTTGCGCGTGCCCGAAGGCGGCTCCGGCGGGAACTGCGAAACGCGGCGATCAATTTGGTCTGCCGCGCGTGCGACCTGGCTCCAATACATCGCCCCGTAGCCAAGGGATACTTCGGTGCATCGATTCAGCCGCCCGCGCAGCGTGATACCGACTTCGGGCACAACGATGAAATCGCTCAATTCAAAGTCACCAATGTTTGTCGTCTGGGCAAGCAATCCGCCGGCAAAGGTTGCCGATCCGCCGCCGGGCACGGTGTTGGTGGTCAGGCCATCGATCTTGACTTCGGTGCGATTGAGACCCACCGCAATTTTTGCGATCGAGTCCAACGTCCAACAAGCATTGTGTTGTTGAAGATTCAATCCGATTTGCGCACCATTGAACCGATTCTCGGTCTCGAATCGATCAAACAGCTCGACCGTTGTTCCCGTGATGATCTGGCCTTGCGGTGCGGTGTAACGAGACGATTGGTCCACACGAACAAACTCGTCCAAGCGACCATGGCGATAACCAAACAGGAGATCGAGCCGATGACACGCCGATGCGGACAGCATCTGACGCCGCAGGAGGTCAAACGATTGCAATTCGCTGCTATTTTTCACCGCGATCGAGCCGGTCAAAAAATCGGGGTGTGCGACCAGCATTGAAACTTCCGCTGCCAAACCAGTGTCAAACACCGGTCGCGCCAGCAGTGGCGTCGAGCTGCTACCGGCGCGAAAATTTTCGTCGTCGCGAGCGATGCCCAAGTAGCTTGCTTCGTACCCAACACACTGGATGGGTGATTCCCAAAAGCCAATCGAAATGCGTCCGCCAGGCCGGTAGCCGTCGTTCACCGAATCGCCACCAAACAATGTATCGGTTCCAGCGGAACCCAGTACGCCGGTGTTCTGCGGCGCGGTGCCCGCCGGGCTCGTCGTCACCAAAGGCGGCAAATCAGCACCATCGAGCGACCAATGCAAATATTCGCCACGGACCCAAAGCCCGGTCGCCATGGAACATTCGTCGCCATGACAGCCTTGGTCGCAAGCATCGCCGGACGAAGAGTTAGTAAATGGGATTTCGATTGGGCTGGCGTACTGCACCGGGGCAACATCCACACGATCGGACTCGACGCTCTCGACTTCCGTTGCCTGGTCGCCAGGCACGACTGCAACCGGCCGCCAAGTTACTCGCGGCAATCGCACCGCTTCGGCGCGGAAATTCTCGCCAGGGTGGGCCGTCTGGGCATACGCAGACATGCAAGCGAAAAACGCCAGCACGCGTGCCGCCAAAGCGGACCGAAGATCTAGGTGTACGAAGTGAGTCATCTCGGTTTCGATTACAGAAACGAAATACGTAAATTCATCACCCCCTAGTCAACTGTATCGGCACGCAGCCGTCACAACTTGCATAAATTTCCCAATCGGAAAAGTCGCAGGCAAGAGATGCGTTGCGGTTACGGAATTGAATCTATCAGCCGCAACGTGATAGCGTGCGGTTCCCGCGTGCTAAAGCACTGCGGCTGATCCTGTAATCGGGCTGGAAAGCTGCACTTGGGCGATAGAACGCAATTTTTTGTTTCGCCGCCGGTTTTTATTGCGGAACTCCAATGGGCAACTGGTCGTCTGACGCATCTTTGGTACTTAAACCAGCTCGATTTTTGTCACGAAGGGGGATTTCACGACATTGACACACGCAGTCTTGGTACCCGCAGCGGTACGCAGTGGTCTTGAGGCAGCCGGACTAAATCATCGCCCGGTTTTGCTATCTATCGATACCGATGTTCAACTCGATGGCCAATCGGCACGCCAATGGTTGATCGTCACGAATGACCACGTCAACGTGGTCCAAGGTCGATTCGACGCCGAAGTGCTACGCTACATCGCCTGGCCGGACATCAGCCGGTTTCGAATTGGTTCCGGCGTCGGCTCAGGCTTGTTGCAAGCCAAGACTGCGGACGGCTGGATCGACATCATTCGGTTTTCCAATTCGCTCGCTGGTCGCTTCCACAAGGTGTTGCGTCGGCTGGAACAGATGCTCGAGCAAGGCCCGGAGTCGGTTTTGAGTTGGAACCAAGGCGACGAGGAACCGCTCGACCCGGTACGCTGTCCGACGTGCGAGCTACGGTTGTCGTCGGTGCATGAAGCCTGCCCGCGCTGTTTGCAGCAAGGACAAATACTCAATCGCGTCACTGAACTGTTGCGGCCTCATTTTCGCGGTGCGATGTTTCTTAGCGGCTTGACGATCATCGGCGTTAGCGCGGAATTGATTCCGCCGAAGCTGCAACAATATATGGTTGACCACCTGCTCGGTCCGCAAGCTGCCTTGACCGGCAACCATGGTTTTGCCACAGCGCTGCTGGTTGTCGTGCTTGCCCTGGCTGCTTCGCGAATCGTGTTGTCGATTGTGGGCGTCATCAAGGGCCAATTGGCAACGACCATCGGCACGGGACTGACCAGCGCGCTGCGCGAGCAAATGGTGCGCAAGCTGCAAAACTTGGCAATTGTTTATTACGACCGCCATCAGGTCGGCTCGACGATCAGCCGCGTGGCCCACGACAGCGAAGTGCTACACGGCCTGATGCACCAATTGACCGGCGGATTCCTGTTGCAAATCGTTCAATTGTTTGGCGTCGGCGCGATGCTGGTTTGGCTGAATCCGAAGCTTGCGTTGTTCACGTTGATACCGGTGCCGCTAGTGTTCTTGGGTTCGTGGGTGTTTTGGAAGAAGGTCTATCCGCGCTATTACCGACTGTGGGATGCGTCGGCGAAACAGATCTCGGCGCTCAATGGTATGTTGTCGGGGATTCGCGTCGTCAAGGCATTCGCGCAGGAAGACAGCGAATTCAAACGCTTCTCAACGGCGAATGAGCATTTGCGAACTTGGCGTCTGTGGGTTGATCGTACCAATTCGTATTATGCCGCTGCGATGCAATTGGTGTTCAGTTTGGGCGGCTTGATCGTTTGGTATGTCGGCGGTCGCGATGTAATCGGCAACGACATGACGCTCGGCGAACTGATTGCCTTCTTGGCGTACTTAGCAATGTTCTATGCACCGCTTAGCGCACTATCAAACTTTACGTCGTGGTTGACCAGCTTTCTTTCGGGCAGCAAGCGCGTGCTCGAATTGCTCGATATGCCGCTGACGATTCCCGAGTCGCCCAATCCGACACCGTGGGTTGAACCAAAAGGCGAGATCGAATTTAACCGTGTCAGTTTTGGCTACGATCGCAATCATCCGGTGGTGAAGGACATCACTTTTCAAGTGCGACCGGGTGAAATGATTGGGATCGTTGGACGCAGCGGTTCGGGTAAGACGACGATGGTCAATCTGCTCAGTCGTTTTTACGACGTGCAAGAAGGCAGCATCACCATCGACGGCATCGATATTCGCCAGCTCGCTGCTCACGAATTACGCCAACGGATTGGGATCGTATTTCAAGATTCGTTTTTGTTCCGCGCGACGATCTTCAAGAATCTTTCCTACGGCTGTCCGACTGCCTCGATCGAAGCGGCGATGAACGCCGCGCGCGCCGCAGGTGCCCATGATTTCATCTGCCGAACACAACTCGGTTACGAAACATTGCTGGGCGAACACGGCGCTGGTTTGTCGGGAGGCGAAAAGCAACGACTATCGATCGCTCGCACGCTGTTGTACGACCCAACGATCTTGGTGCTCGATGAAGCGACAAGCAGTATCGACGCTGAATCCGAAAAGAGCATTCAAGAGGCTTTGGAAGTGTTGACTCGCGGTCGTACCACGATCGCGATCGCGCACCGATTGTCGACGCTCAAGAACGCCGATCGCATTCTTGTGTTTGAGCACGGACAGATGATCGAGCATGGTTCGCACGCCGAACTGTTGGCCGCCGACGGCGTCTACGCCAAGCTGGTTCGGATTCAAACGCAAGTTTCCAAGGATCCAAACGTCGATCGTTTGATTCACCAGTTGAACGAACCCCACATTGGTGTTAATCGGATTTCGCCGTACTTGGATCAACAGGAAACGGTGCAACAACCCGTGACGATGGAGGTCGAGGCAACAAGTCCATCACATAAATTGCGGTGGCTTGAGCCCGAAAACACGCAGTGGATTCGCAGTGGCAACGGCCAACTGGAACTTTGGATCGATGGTGTTCTGTCGAGCCAATCCGTGTTCGCAATTTGCGCCTTTCCCGCCAGTTATCCCGAAGAATACTTGAGTATCCGCGGGCTCGACGGCGAGGGCGAGGAAGTTGAGTTTGGAATCATTCGCAATTTGAATGATTGGCCGGACAGCGACCGGCTTCAAATTCGCGAGTTGCTGCAGCGACGCTATTTGCTTCGCGAGATCACGAGATTCAATCGCATCGCGTTGAAGTCTGGATTTCTCGATATCGACGCGGATACCAACCGTGGTCGTCATCACTTTTCAATGCGCTGGACATCGAGCCAAGCGATTGATTTCGGTGAGTCGGGAAAGCTAATCATCGACACCGAAGAGAATCGCTACGTTGTTCGTGACGTCGAACAACTGAGCGATTCGCAGCGAGAGTTGTTTCTGCAATACATCTATTGGTAACAAAAAACTGTAGGGTTTTAGAAGCTGAGGGGTGTGTGCGGTCTGCCGCTAGCCACCGGCCTCGTCATAGAACACTGCACTAACCGAGCAGTTTTGCGCCGACGTCGAGTTCGCATCTGTCAAGAATCTTCTTGACCAACGCATCCGCTTCGGCGTGGGTCAATGTGGTGTCGGCTTTGCGCAATTCGACCGCGAGCAAAATCCGCTTGCGGTCGTCACCATCGCGTTTGGCGTCTCGATAGGTTTCGCGATAATGCACGTCGGCTAATTCGCTGCCGACGGCAGCCCGTACCGCGTTTTCCAACGCTGACCAACGGACCGACTCGGCGACGATTAGGTTCAGTTCACGCACGATCGCTGGAAAGGGACTAACCACCCGCTGCACCGGAACCAATTGGGCATACTCAAGTAACGCCATCAGCGACAATTCGGCGGCGATTACCTTGCCCGGCAACTTCAAGTCACGAACGACCTTCGGGTCAATCTCGCCCTGGTAACCGACGCAGCGATCACCAAGCATGATTCGCACTGACCACGCCGAATCCAGTCCAATCGTTTGACAAGGAACATAGCGAAGCGTTTGATCCAATCCCAAACGCCCGGCGACTGCTTCGACGATCCCTTTGACCGCAACGTAATCTTGCCCGGAAACCATGCCAAGGGTGTATTGTTCGCTCGGCAAATCACCCTCGGCGGCACCGGGCAAATAGACGTGCGCGATTTCAAACAGGTCGGCCTCGACGCTCGCCGCGGCCCAGTTCGCGGCCCGGCTTTGCAGCAAGCTCGGCGCGATCGAGCGGCGCAGCTTCCGTGCACCTTCGAGCATGGTTGTTATCGTGGCCAGCGCCGGACGCCCGGTCCAGCCGCTGAGCAGCCCGTCGGTTTTATCGTTGACGATGCTGGGAGTCATCGCTTCGCAGAAGCCGGCGGACATCATCACACCACGGACTTTTTCGACCGCCACATCAAACGGTCGCTTCGCGCTGGGAGCCACCGTGATCGGGTCGTCTTCAGGAATCTTGTCGTAACCGTGAATGCGAGCAATCTCTTCAATCAAATCGACTTCGCGGGTCAAGTCGTGTCGCCATGACGGTGACTTTAACGTGATCTTTGGTTGATCAAGGTCGGCAGCATTCGCTTGGCAGCCAAGCGCCGCTAGAATTCTTAAGACTTCGCCACGATCGATGTCGATTCCAAGCAGCCGCTTGATTTGGGCAAAGTTCAACGTGACTTTGGTGGCTGACGCAGTTGCAGGATTTGTATCCACGACGCCGCTAACCAACTTGCCTCCGGCGCATTGCAAAATTAGATCGCACACGCGGCGACTGGCCCAATCAACGCCTTGGGGATCGACGCGGCGCTCGAAACGATACGATGACGCACTCGCTAATTTCAACCGGCGAGCCGTGCGACGAATCGACAGCGGCGTGAATACGGCTGATTCAATCAGCAGGTTTGTCGTCTGATCCGTCACTTCGGTTGCCGCCCCGCCCATCACGCCCGCGATCGCAACGGCATCATTGGCATCGGCAATGACGCACATCGATTTATCAAGCGTGTAGGTGTGGTGGTCAATCGCCTCAATCGTTTCGCCCTCGCGCGCTGGCCGCACGACGACTCGCCCGCCAGCCAATTTATCCGAATCGAATGCGTGCAATGGTTGACCACACTCCATCGTTGCAAAGTTGGTTGCATCGACGACGTTGTTGACAGTATGAATACCGATTGTCTGCAGCGACTGAATCATCCAATCGGGACTGGGACCAATCTTGACTCCGCGAATCATTCGCGCCGTGTAGCGGGAACAGGCTGCGGGCATTTGATTGGTCACCGAACCATTGAATTGACGATTCTTGTCCTCGGGATGTTCAATGACCGGTACGCAAAGTTGCTTGTCATAAAGCACCGCGATCTCGCGCGCCACACCGATATGGCCAAGGCAGTCGCCACGATTGCTCGTGACCTCCAAGTCGATCACAAAATCATCGCCCACCGGAGCCGTCGACTCGTGGTTCAAACCCGAAAGACTCAACCGATTGCACAGCTCGTCGATCGGCACCGACAGATCAACGTAGCGCGATAACCATTTCCAAGAGACGAGCATGTTGAAATCCAGTCTTAGAACTGCTTTAGGAATCGAACATCGCCGCTGAACAAATCGCGAATGTCGGTGATTCCATGGCGACGCATGCACAATCGCTCGACGCCCAATCCGAATGCGAAGCCGCTAACTTCATTGGGATCGTAACCCACGGCGCTGAGCACCGCCGGATCGACCATGCCCGCTCCGCCAAATTCAATCCAACTGCCGTTCCAGTAAAAGTCCACTTCGACACTCGGTTCGGTAAACGGAAAGAACGACGGGCGAAAGCGAATTTCGACATCAGCACCAAGGTAGTTGGTGGCGAACACGCGCAGCACCGTTTTGAGGTTCGCCATCGTAACGTTCTTGTCGACGTACAAGCCTTCCATTTGGTGAAACATGGGGAAGTGCGTCGCATCGGGCGCATCGGGGCGATAGACGCGGCCCAGCGAAATGATTCGCACCGGCGGACGCATCGATTCCATCACGCGAATTTGGACCGTGCTGGTCTGGCTGCGCATCAACCGTGCGCCTTCTACTGCTGCACTTGACGCTGCACTTGCCCCTGCGGTCGCGAGATAAAAATTGTCCAGCGGATCTCGCGCCGGGTGATCTTCGGGAATGTTCAGCGCGACAAAGTTATGCCACGGGTCTTCGACTTCAGGCCCTTCGGCAGTCGTAAAACCCATCCGGCCCATGATTTCCTTGAGATGCTCGATCGTCTGGGTGACGGGATGCAAACGACCCAGTCGCAGTGGCGCACCGGGCAATGTTGGGTCGGCTTGCGGACCACTAGCCAGCGAATCCGATTGACCCGCGATCGATACTTTCGCGGCATCGAAAGCATCCTGTATCGATTGTTTAACCGAGTTTAAGCGCAGTCCCGCTGCGGGCTTATCGGCGACATCGACGCCTCCGAGTTGCTTTTGGACATCACGAACGGCACCGTTTTTTTGGCCGAGGTAACGCACCCGCAACTCCTCGAGCCGGGCGGCGTCTTCGACGGCGCGCAGCGACGAGATGGCGTCAGACTCGAGCGAATCGAGTGCGGCAAGAAAAGTGGCCAACGACATCGTGACCTACCCAGTCGTCATGCTGTCGCCGGAGCGGCCGCAGCCTTGTCGGCAAGGGCAACCTTGGCTTGGTCGCAAATCAACTTGAACGCCGCAGGATCATGGATTGCCATTTCGGACAATGACTTACGGTCCAGCGAGATGTTGCAAAGCGTCATCGCGTGCATGAAATCGCTGTACTTCATGTCATGCTGATGCACGGCCGCATTGATACGGATGATCCACAGCTTTCGAAACTCGCGTTTCTTGACTCGGCGGTCGCGAAACGCGAACTGGCCGGCTCGGATCAGAGACTCTTTGACGGTCCGGAGCTGCTTACTGCGAGCTCCGCGAAAGCCTTTGGCGGCTTTGAACAGTCGTTTTTTGGATTGCCGTCTGGCGTGTCCAATCGTTGTACGCATCGGTCAGTACTCCCACCGAAATTGCGTGTGTCACAATCAGGCCCCCGCGATGAAGCGGATGTTGATGCCCACGAGACTTGCACTTGGTTAAAAAAACAGAAAGGGAAAAAACCGGAATTCGATCCGGGTTTAGTTGCTGTAGCCGTTAAGGGCTGTGTGGATGGAGGGTTCCATGCACTCCGCTGCGGCGGTCGTGCCACGAAGGTTACGACGTCGTTTTTTGGTCAATCCGGTAGCCAGGTGGCTGGTGCCTGCACTGCGGTGCATCACCTTTCCGGTTGCCGACAAACGAAAGCGCTTCTTCGTCGCTTTGTGGGTCTTGATTTTGGTACGAGCTTTAGCTTTGGTCATGAAAAACACCGCGAAACACTACAAAATATCGAATCGGCCAATCCGAAAGGCGGCGTAGTGTAACGCAACCATCGCCATCGCGAAAGGCCATCCAGAGTGAGTCTGCCGGCGTTTTCAATTGGACAGTTTGCTCGTCCGGCTAGCCGACTTCTTTCTGTGCGGTCAATTTGAATTTCCGCAATGGTTTTGCGGCGAATCATCGCCGCCCTTTGACTTGTCGATGATGTGGCCCATGGTGAGCCGGACAGTGCGATCGGAGCCGAACGGGTCTGTGTCGCCGGCCGCCAGACCGCACATTTGAAAAGTGTATCCGTTGCGTTCTAGAACCCAAGCACGCGTTTCTTTTGAAATATTTCGTTTGAACGCGGGCACACGTTTTTCAGACTCAAGCAGATACTGGTTGGGCTTCAAATCGGCGCGGTCTCGATGCGAAAGAATCGTATAACCCTCTTCGTTGCGCAATTCCCTTACTCGCCTTGCCCACTCCCCTGCGCCACCACTGGCAGCTTGAATGTCTTTTGATTCGATCACCTTGCCTAAGTTTGCGAGGAAGAATTCCAAGATGAGCTGCTTTGATCCCTTAAGTCGCGGCATCGAGACTTCG
>JBGSVE010000126.1:0-8684 GCA_041753075.1 Pirellulaceae bacterium | reverse complement strand
CCGTTGAGATTGAGCGATTCCAAATGCGTGAGCGTCGCGAAGCCCGCCAAGTCAGCGTTGTTAAGAATGTTATTGGAAAGATTAAGTTCGCGGAGCTGTGGCAACGACTGATATCGTTGCAGCGATTCTATGCCCAGGCCGCTAACGTCCAGCGAAGTGATCATCGCCAAGTCGCTGGCAAACACATCGCCATGCACCAGCTTGCTGCCATCGGCGGCGTTGGTGACTGGCAGACCCAGCGCGCGAGCGATAGCGACGGAATCAAGTGCATCGCCACGCAGCGCTACGTCGTCGAGCATCCAATGTTGTCCGGTGCTGGTTGACAAGAAGCGGAATTGGAAGTTCGCGGTCAGCGCCGCCTTTGGAATCTTGACGGTTCGCGTTTGGAACGGCACATCGGGTTGACTGCCGAGTTGACGATCGAGTTCGACCCAGGTACCCGAGCCGTCGTTGTATTCAAGTACCAGATCGGGATCGACAACTACACCGCTGGCCGTTCCGGGAATCGAAATCAGTGACTCGGAGTACAGTTCGATTTCGTCGATCGCGTTTCCATTAGGAACAAGAATACGGATTCCTGTCATCGCGATCGGGTTGATGTCATAGCGAAAACGTTGATGAGAAAAGGGCGAAACCGTGTCGAGAGTCACCCAGCTTGCCCCAGCGTGATTCAAGTGCGGATTAGGCGTCGTGGTGTACTGCACGGTATAAGTGCCGGCGAACCGATCGGCACAAGCGTTGACTCCCGTGCAGCCGTCGTTGGCGCGTCCGAACGCCAAGCTGCGAACCACCACCGGCGTCGCACCGAGACTGATGCCAGCGTAATCATTTGCCTGGGCCGCTCCCAACCAACTGTTATTGTTGCCGTACTTGCCATCATTCAAATGTGCGATCGAATGCGCGGGAGCCACAAACGCCGGCGTGGCAAACGGGATCGAGTTGATATCGCGAGCAAGATTGCCCGGAGCAAACGTACCTCCAACTTGGTCTGTGACCAGCGTTCCCAAGATGCGAACAAACCCTTCGGGCGCAAGTGTGTCCAACCGCAACAATGAATCGCCACTTTGGATCGATTGCAAGGTAACAATGACGGGCTTGGACACATCAACCGTGACCGTGGGCAGAAGCGCGACGTCGATCCGAGCGGATGTTTCACCAGCGGGAATCGTCACCGTGTTTCCCAACGGTACGTAGTCGGTGCCTGGAATCGCGTTCCCGCTGACCGCGAACGTGAGCACGGTGTTGGTGGTTGTCGGCGCTGACAGCGACACGGTAAGGTAGCCATTACGCGAACCATTGACCCGCGGATCGATGATGCCGGTGACACTGACTTGAATTGCTTCGCGGTACGAGTAAGTCAGTTCCGCTGAGTTGTAAGCCGACAGGTTGGCCGGAACACTCGTGATTGTGTTGCCGACGATGGCCACATTGGGTCCACTCGGTGCGGACGCTTCGGGTTGGATTTGAACCGTCGAGGTCCAGACGGAACTGTTCGTTTGTGTTGTCGCGAAGCTGTCGCTTTTGACGTTGACAACACTTGCCTGCAGATTGATGCGAACGTCGCTTGGTGTCCGCTGGTCTTGCGAAATCAGTTCAGACGTCTTTGTATCGATGCGAGTATCGCCCAGGCCTTGATCGCGCAGTTCGATCGGTTCGGATGAAACCGTGTCCGCACCGCTGCCACCAAAAATGCGATCGATATCGTTGTTGCCGTAAAGCGTATCGTTGCCATCGCCACCGTCGATCAAGTCACGATCCGGTAGCGTCGTCGAGCCGCTGAATATGAACGTCGGCGCATCAAACTCGATTACGAACGGGCGAGTAACCGCTGACGAGGTTGAGACTCGCAGGTAGTAGTCACCCGCTGAAACGCTGCGCAGGTCAATGAGCGTCTGGTTTGATTTGATGATAGCGCCGCGCGAGTCGATCAAATCCGCCAGCGGGGCGAAGGAATTGATCGCATGGTTTTCAACGGAGACGTGCAGCACATAAGACTGACCGGCCAGGATCGGACCGCCAGGTTCGCTTACCGGATCTGGGACGATTTCGCCGTTTTCCGCTTTGGCGTTGTACCTCGCTACTCCGATGACATAGGTGCCCGTCGATGGGAATGTGTAGCTGACAAACGAATCTAAATTTTCGCTGCTGCCTGGGTCCGCGATGCCTCCGCGATCGTCATTCATTGCTACCGAAACGCCGTTGGCGTCAAACAGGAACAACTCCGTATCGAAGGTTGAGTTATCGATGTCAAACGTCGCGCGACTACCAGCGGTCGCGCTAAAGCGGTAGTAGTCGAATGTGCCGTCGCCGGTTCCCGCGATACTGATATGCGGCAACGTCAGCGATTCTTCGATGTCAGGATGATAGTTTTTAGTCCACACCGCGTTGTCGAGATTCTGCGCTGACGCTCGCGGCGAATTGACGGCGATTTCTGATAAGAGATAGCTCGACGGTCCTTGATCGACCAAGCGAATGAAGTCACCCGTTTCACCATTACCCAGCGTACTGAAACGGAACCATTGATCGGCGGCTGAATCGACGGTGTACGGCAAGCCCGCATTGGTAAATAAATCTGGCCTGCCGGTAGCCAGATCGACGACGAATGAACCACTGCCGGGGACGACGTAATTCTCCAGATCAAAAATGTTCGTCGTCGGCAATGTCGTTCGCTGGCGATCGCCGTAGATCGTGTGCAACCGACCGGCTTGGCCGTTTCCAGTGGTGCTGCTTGCCAAACCAACCGCGACGACCAGATCATCGATGCCGTCATTGTTCAAATCGAAGCTGGGGATCGACGTCGACGCCCCAACCATTCGCCGCAGTGGTGTGTTCGCATCAGATCCAAAGGTCGCGTTCGTGTTTCCTTGGGAATCAATGACCTGTGTACCGCCCGCTTCATCGAACTCAAACCAATGCCGCAGACCTGCAGCGGAACTGATGACCACACCGTCACGGGCTTGGCTAATTTCTGCTTGCGTAAGCGAACGATTCCAAATTCGCAAGTCATCGATCGACCCGTGAAACGGAGTCGAACCGTTGTGGTCCGATCCGATTCGCAGCGGCAGGGTGGTGGTAAAGTCGATTTCGTTGCCAACACCGCTGAGCGTCGACTCCAAATTGCTATCAACAAACAATTGGATCCGATTGAGTGCGACATCACGCACGAAGGCGACATGGTGCCACCGATTGTCTCGCAAGTCAGTGGTGCCGGATGCGATAAAGTCAAACGACGTCGGAACTGCCCCGTTGCTGCTCCAGTAGAGTTTCAGTGTTCCGTCAGATCCGACTTCCCAAGACGCGTTGCGTGGCTGAGCAAAGTTACCGAGGATGACGCCAACCGTTTCGCCTGCGGCAAGTCCGCTGAGTCCGCTCGCTTGCGGGATTCGCACCCAAGTTTCGATGGTGCTGGACCCGCGACCGATATCGATCGGTGCATCAAGTTCCGCGTACCGATTCGTACCATCGAATTCAAGCCAGCCGCTGTATGACGAGTACTGTCGCTGGACCGTTGTGCTCGCAGTCGGCTGGAAAGGGCCTGCCAAGGGCAAGCTAGACGAAGCTTGCGCCAATGTCACCGTTGGTGCCAAGTTCGCGACCGAGTTGAACAGATAAACCGTACCTTGATTCGTCGCCGAAACTTGAGTCACGGCGAGGTCCAGTTGCCCATCGGCATTGAAATCGCCGGCGGTCGCCGAAAGGCCATCGCCGAAGATCGTAGTTTGCAGGTTGAATGAACCCACGCCAGGCTGCCCACGATAGATCTCCAGGCGGTCACCAAACGCAAAGGCGACGTCATCGTAGCCATCGAAATTGATGTCACCCAGCGCAATCGGCTCTGACAAGCTGCCGTTAGTGGGCGTGGACAACGACACCAGATGTTGACCATCCTCCGGCAACGATCGCAGCAGCGACAAGCCAAACACTCCCGCAATTGTGCTGCCACTGGCGGACTGACCACCGGTTTGAATATCCAGTGACCAACTGTTGAGTGATCCACCGTTGGGTCCAAAGCGATCTTCGATTTCAAGCCGCCAAACTCCGTTTGGTGAGCGACCATCGAACAACGAGAGCGGTTCTTGGGGGCGATAGAAAAGGGTGTTCCCAAGGATGTTGGGCGAACTGAACGGTGCGCTGCCGCTGGCTATCGGCAATACGAATAGACCCTCATCGGAGAATTTTGTATTGGTAAAGTTGTCACCTGATCCGCCGACGTTCTCGAACAATGTTACTCGCCGCGTGCTGCTGCCTGACTCATGAACCAGCGTCACCGTCAAGTCCGAATCGAAGGTGTGGCTGATGTTCAGCGTGAGGTTGACATCGGTGATGATGCCAGTTTGGCCAGTGATGAACCGCTCGGAAATGATCGGCGGATCCATTGTCGGTGACGTATCGGAAATGATCTTGGGCACGTCGGTTGCGGCGAAGTTTGCCGTCGTCAGTGCCGTTGGAAAACCGAACTGAGGCGTGGTCGCATCATCCACGACAATCAAATTGATATCCGATCCGCCACGGACGGTACTGATGCGAATGCGTTCATTAGCGACGCTGGCAACAACTTCACCCGCCAGCAGCGAGTTCTTGAGTGCCGCATTGATCAACGTTGCGGTTTGTTGTGGCGTTTCATTGCGGCGAGCAATGGAAAGGTTCGCGGCAACGCCGTTCAGCACGATTAACAGCGGTGCGGGGCTGACGAAGTTCGTATCGCTGGAAGGTAAGGGCGATGACGCGGCCGTGATCACCGCAGGTTGGACCACCGTCGTAGTGACGCCAACATTGGTACTGCCGAACAGCAGTTCTTCAATGCCATCGCCGTTCACATCGCCCGCGACAACTGATCGTAAAGTCGAAACATTCCCAAATGTCTCCAGGCTGGCGAGATGACTTTTGAACGTCAGGTCCGGCTCACTGGCGGTGCGCTGAAAACCGGTGATCGTGGCACCGGAAAACACCACGCCAAGATCGGCATGGGAATTATTAACCGACTTCGCCCCCGTCGTCGAATCGGCGATCACCACAACCTCATCTCTGCCATCGCCCGTGAGATCAAGCAGATGCACGTCGATCGTGGCCCGCTGCGACAGCATCGAGCCATCCAACCGAATCGTGCGGAAGCTGCCTACACCGGGTGCGTCAACGATACTGCTGACGAACGCCTGATCCCAATTGCGAATCCAAGGCTGAGGAATCTGATTGACGACCAAATTCGGACCACCGAAGATCACTGTCACCAACAAATCCGTACCATCGTCGCGAACAAAAGCCAAGTCCGCATACTCTTGACCCGCTTCGACGCCGTTGATGTTGCCCGGTCGTGTAGCCGGTCGTCCGAGCGCGGCATGGCTGACGACGATCTCGGCATACTGATCGATCCGCTCGACCGCATCGAGTTCGAGTGGTCCGAACAGGATGTAACTGAACGTCTCGCTGCTGGCGATGAAGTCACCCAGTCCGTCGCCATTGAAATCGCCAATCGGGCGTAGAACCGAAAGCTGCTCGTTTGGCGATGCACCTTCTAAACCAAACGCATTGTTATCCAGCGCCGTTGGATCGGTGATCGGAGTGAGCAAATCAACGCCCGATCGCGCCGGCTCGGGTGTGGCAAAGAACGGTGCGATCAACGAGTATCGGTAAAACTCACTGAAACCAAACGGTGCTTGTGCCGTGACGCCGTTAGGAAGTCGCGGCGTCAATGGGGTGGTCGTCGTGTCCTTAAGCCCAAAGATCGTGTCGCTACCACCGCCACCGAACAGTTCGTCGTCACCTTGATAGCCGAAGATGATGTCATTGCCAGGGCCGCCGTAAATTGTGTCGTCGAGCGCTCCGCCATACAGTTCGTCGTTGCCCGCGCCGCCATCGATACGCAAGGCCGCTTCGAGGGCGCGGTTTTCAAAGTTGCCAAGCTTGATGCCCCATTCTTCAGGACCGACGCTGCCTGGGAATAGATAGCTCGGATCGGCATGGAACGAATCGTTGCCGCGCTGCAATTCAATCTGAGTCTGTTCGACGTTATTGGTTTGATAGAACAAATACTGGCGCAAGTATTGATCGGGACTGTTCGGATCGAGTGCAAACTGTTGCAAACCGATGTCCCACACAAGGCTCGTGAACTCGTATCGATGCGCAAAGATGTCGTAGCGGATTGCCGCGAAGTCAGGGACTTCAAAACCACGTCGATCCAAGTCGCCACCGACATACAGCATGCGGTCAATGCCGGCACCGCCGTCGATTTCGTCGCTGGCAGAGGGCCGAAACGATCTCGCGGCGGGATCGAACACGGTATTTTGCTGGTTACCGACAACCGGCAGCAGATCGGGAATGATTTGGAACGTATCGTCGCCATCGCCGCCGATCAAAATGTCGCTGGCCAACCGGTCCAAACCGCCGCTGATCACGTCGGCACCGGCACCGCCGATGATCCAATCTTCGCCGGCTCCGCCCAACAAAATGTCGTCACCTTCGCCACCCAAGATGATGTCGCGGCGAATCGCATCGCTGCGCAATCCGAGATCGACTCGCGAAGCTGTTCCGCCGAGATTGAACTCGACTCCGTAGATGGTTGGCGTTTGGTTCGTTTGCACTTGCAGCAAGTACGACGTGCCAGCCGTTAGACCCGCGACGGTCGCCAAGTTGATGCCGACCGATTGCTTGGCGGTTACGGTCGCCAGTGCCGTTGCGGCAGGGTTTGTCAAACGATCCAGCGCGAAGATCTGAACCGTCAAGTCGTCTGCGGGTGACTCGGTGACAACATTCAGCGCACCGGCGACCGATGGCGCGACGAAGCGGTACCAATCAATGTCGCTTGGATTGTCGATCGTCAGTCCCGTGAACTGCGTCCCGGTCGCGGCAACGTCCAGCGGAAACGCACGAGCCGGATCATCATTGCGTCCCAGCAAGCCGTTCGTTCTGCCGGTCTCAGCCTTATCGACCAAGATCGCATTGCCGCTGCGAATCGTAACGATGTCGTCACCATTTCCCGCGTCGATCCAAACGGACTTTTGTACCGTGGGGCCGACTGTGATCGTGTCGTTGCCATCGAGCGCGTCAATAATGATCGCCAAAAAGTCGCCTTCGGGTGGCAACAGATTGTTGATCAAGTTGGTTTCATAAGTCGTGGTATCATCCGACACGACGCCCGCGATATCCGCTTCGGTTTGAGCTTGGCGAAGCGCGTTGTAGTCGAACAACAGATCGCTCGCGCTCCAGATTGCGTTTCCATCCGCATCCGTGGCTGCGAAGTCCAACCGTACTTGCGCATCGAAGCTGAAGTTGCCATTGTTCTCGGTCAGTCGTGTGATCAGATGGTGATCCGAAAGCAGTCCCGGCTCGGTAACGAAGTCGACCGATATGTCATCGTCCGCGTTGGTGCCACCGACATACCAAACCTGTCCAGTGTCGCGGGCGTATTGTTTCCATTCATCGCCAGGAATCGCACCGCCGATCGATTCAAACGTGCTGCCATCGGCGCGATAGAGCACATCACCACCGCCTTGGCCGAGCATGAAGTCGAGCACGGTGCCGCCATACAGATTGTCGGCGCGGATGTTACCCAGCATCCGGTTCAATCCCGTGTTCTCCTTGCTGCGCGTCTGTGAAGCGGAGTCGTTGAACAGATTGCCACTGGCATCGACGAAAATGCCGAACTCGCCGATGCTGGGGTCCAACGACCAAGCGTACAGATTGTTGCGGCCTTGACCACCGACCAGATCATCATTGCCTTGACCAGCGAACAGGTTGTCGATGTCGGTGCTGAGACCACTGCCGCCATCGCCGATCAACCGATCATCACCGGCGAAGCCGAACAACGTGTCGCTGCCCGCACCACCATCGATCCGGTCGCGGCCACTGGAACCGACGAGCGAGTCGTTGCCGCTGTTGCCTTCGAGCGTCGCAGCCCAATCGTTGCTGCGAGCGGTGAGTTTTGACAAATCCAAACGCTTGGACGACGCAGGTGCAACCAACGGCAGCAGCGTCGGATGGACAGCGGCGAAACCGATCGTATCGGCACCGCCTAGGCCAGCGATTTGGAACTGTTCCACCAGCGGATTGCCAGTGTTGTCGAGCCACGTGACAAAAATCGGCAGGTTGGCAAACCCGCCTGGCTTGAAATCGATCAGGAGTCGCGGTTGGCCTATCACGGGAATGGTTTGGCTCAGTCCAATCACATCGCTAAGTCCCGAGCCGTTGATAATCAGCACGTCGGTCGAGTCATCGACTGAGTCGCCTTGGACAAAGTTCCCGAAATGGCCGTCGATCGTGTCGCTGCCCGCCTGCAACTGCAATCCGGTCGCTTCGTTGATCTTAGTTGCTGACACGACGAAGCGATCATTGCCGCCACCGCCGTACTGAGTGTCGTCGCCTTTCTGGCCGTCGATGTAATCGCCGTCGGGTCCGCCCCAGATCGTGTCATTGCCACCGCCGCCAAACAATGCGTCTTGACCACCATCGCCAAAGATCAAGTCGTCGCCACCGGTCTGATCGGCTAACAAATTGATGGCATACAGCGATCCGGCCAGATAGTCGCCACGGACGAGATCATCGCCAGCGCCACCGATCAAAGTTTCTCTGCGTAAGTTTCCGTTGAGCGTATCGCCGTCCGCGTCGCCAAACAGTTGGTCACCACCGAGTGCTTGCTCGGTAGCGGCGATGCTCGTCGGTGCGTAGGCGAACAGCACGTCACCACCGTC
>JBGSVE010000125.1:0-17899 GCA_041753075.1 Pirellulaceae bacterium | reverse complement strand
CGACGCGCGCCGGTTCGTTGGGCCGTTTGCCGCGAAACGGTTCGGGACTGAGATAAGGCGAATCGGTTTCGACAAGCAAACGATCGGCCGGAACGTATGCCGCGATCTGGCGCAACTCGACCGACTTTTTGAACGTGACCATGCCGGCGAAGCTGATGTATAGGCCAAAGTCCAGACACGTGCGGCAAGTTGCCAAGTGGCCGGTAAACGAGTGCATCACGCCGGCGATCGGTGCTGCGGCCGCGTGAGGTCGTAGTTGATCGACGATTTCGATGCCGCTGTCGCGCAAGTGGATCACCAGTGGCAGCTCGCGACGTTTCGCCAAATCGATGTGTCGCTCGAAGTAGTCTCGCTGTACGTCCAGCGGCGTATCGTCCCAATAGCAATCGATACCAGTTTCGCCAATCGCGCGGACTTCGCGGCGCGTGGCCAACTGCTCAATCGCCGCCCAGTCGTCATTGAGTGCCGCTGCGGCGCTGTTGGGTTGAATACCAACACTGGCGAACAAAAAACCGTCGGACTCGGCGGCCAATGAACACGCTTGAATGCTGGTCGATAAGTCAAAACCGATCACGCCGACGTGAACCAGTCCAGCCTTTTTCGCGGCGGCGATGACTTGGGGAAACGAGTCCGCGAAGGCAGGATCGGTCAAGTGTGCGTGGGTGTCGATCAGCGGTGCGTTCACAGAAATTCCAACAAGTGCCTTAAGTCAGTAAAAAACGAAGATCCGATTTGCACATGGCGGATTCGTAAGCTACCCGTTTCGTGGAACAAAACCATTCCCCGATCGGACTTATTGCGTCACGATGCAATCGTTACAACACCACCTTCTGAATATTCGCACACGAATCACCCGACCGCTGCGCCGGCACCGTGTGGCGGCGCTGGCTGCCGCTGGTCGTGCCCCGATGTCAGTGTTGTTTTATCACCGCGTTGCCGATACTTCGCCCAACGCCTGGACGATGTCGTGTCGCGAGTTCGAGCGTCAAGTTGATTATTGCCGCCAAAACTTTGACCTGATCACGTTGACCCAATTACAGCAGCGAAGTCGTGACATCGCCAGCGACCGAGCGAGCGTCTCGCTTACGTTTGACGATGGGTACGCGGAGAACTGTCGCTTTGCGATTCCGCTATTGATTCGCCATCGCGTGCCTTGTACCTATTTCGTATCGGTGCAACACGTTCAGTCGGGATTGCCGTTCGCTCATGACTTGGAATGCGGCGTGCCGCTTGCCGTCAACACAATCGATGAATTGCGCGCGATGGTCGACGGCGGAATCGAAATCGGATTGCATACGCGGAGCCATTTTGACTTTTCGCGCCCGGCGACTGACGAGCAAATTCGCAGCGAAATCGTTGATGCCGCCGCCGAGTTAGCAGACGCGATCGGTAGACCGATTCGATACTTCGCGTTTCCGTTTGGACTGCGCCAACAACTTGCTCCGGCGGTGGTCGATGCGGTGCGCCAGGCCGGACTAGTGGGCTATTGCAGCGCTTATGGTGCCTACAATTTCCCCGGTGATGATCCGTTTCATATTCGCCGCATTCACGCCGATCCCGAGTTCGCGGCGTTGGAGAATTGGTTGACGTTTGATTCACGAAAAGTTCGTCGCGAGAACAAACAGGTCGCAATTCAAACGCAACGCGTCGCGGCCAGCCTCGCAACAATGCCACGACCGCTGAACACTCTGTTTGTGATCACGTCGATGCCCGTCGGCGGCGCCGAAACGTTACTCGTCAATCTGATGGATCGCTTTGACCCGGCGAAGATCAAACCCTCGGTTGTATGTTTGAAGCAACCGGGACCGCTGGGAGAACAAATCGCCTCGCGACATCCGGTTTACAGCGACTTGACCCGCAGTAAGTTTGACTTCGCTGTGCTGCCGCGATTGGTTCGACTGATGAAGTCGCAAGCGATCGATGCGGTCGTGACGGTGGGTGCCGGCGACAAGATGTTCTGGGGGCGCTTGGCGGCGCGATTGGCCGGTGTGCCGGTTTGTTGCAGTGCGTTGCATTCGACTGGTTGGCCCGATGGCGTTGGCCGACTCAATCGCATGCTGACGCCAATAACCGACGGATTCATCGCTGTCGCGGCGCAGCACGGAATTCATTTGTCAAAACATGAAGGCTTTCCGGCTGATCGAGTTCATATCATTCGCAACGGAATTGATTGCGAGCGATTCAGGCCGCGCCACGATTCTTATCAATCGATTCGCCACAGTCTTGGCCTACCGCCGCAAACCAAACTCGTCGGCATCGTCGCGGCGTTGCGGGCCGAGAAGAATCACGCGATGCTCATCGACGTCGCGGCGAACGTTCACCGCGTCCGCGACGATGTGCATTTCGTAATCGTCGGCGATGGTCCCGAGCGCGGGATGATTGAACGCAAGATCAACGAACACAAACTAGAAAGCCGAGTTCATCTGCTTGGCACTCGGCATGACACGGATCGTATTGTTGCGGCCTTGAACCTGTTTCTGCTTTGCTCGCACAACGAGGCGTCACCGGTTTCGATTTTGGAGGCATTGGCTTGCGAGGTGCCCGTGGTCAGCACTCGCGTCGGCTCGGTCGATGAGTCCGTCATTGATGGAGTAACCGGACATTTGGTCGCGGTTGATGATCGGAATGCGATGTCGCAATACGCGTTGTCTTTGCTTAGTGATGACCAAGTTCGTGGTGACATGGGACGACGCGGACGCGAGTTAGTGCTCAGCACTGGATCGCTGGACTCGATGGTTGACGGCTACACGCGGCTGATCGAGTGGTTGTTTCAGGCGAAATGCGGCAAGTTGCCGATGCCCAAGATCGAAATGCAATCGACCAAGGCGGCTTCGTGGTCGATGGTCGAGCAAGTAAACTAACGCATGTTTTATCGGAGGCTGTGGGCTGGCCGTAGTGGATCTTGTTTTCGCAAATAGAAATGAATTCCCGTCGATGAAGTTGACCAGCCATGTGATCGTCTTGCTGGCCAAACTTTTCAGCGGCTTCACGGTCCGGTGGATCGACATCACGCCGGATACTTGCCAACGCGTTTATTTCGCCAATCACACCAGCCATCTCGACGCCGTCGTCTTGTGGTCGGCGTTGCCACGCAACCTGCGGGCACTGACGCGCCCGGTTGCCGCCAAGGACTATTGGTCGCACGGTTGGCTGCGACCACACATCGCCAGCTCGTTTAACGCCGTGTTGATTGATCGCCTGGAGATCAAGGTGCATCAAAGCCCGATCGACATGATGATCCGCGAAATGGGTGACGTTTATTCATTGATCGTGTTTCCCGAAGGCGGTCGCGCCGAAGCCGACGAAATGGGCGAATTCAAAAGCGGGCTGTATTACTTGGGCAAGAAGCGACCGGATCTCGAATTGGTGCCCGTTTACATTGACAACGTCAATCGAATTTTGCCGCGCGGCGAAGTGCTGCCGGTGCCGTTGCTCAGTTGCATTACCATCGGCCCACCGATTTGGCTTGAGGCCGGTGAACCCAAAACTGCGTTCTTGAAACGGGCGCGCGAAGCAGTGAGACGACTTAAGGACGTGTAATTACTTCAGCGCCGCCGCGCGGGCCAACGCTTCGTCGCTGCCGGCGACCAACAACGTGTCGCTGTCCTTTAACTTTGCATCGGGGTCGGGCGACGGGGTAATACGATCGGTCAACACATCGTGCAGCGCCACGACAGTAATGTCATAGTTTTGCCGCAGCCGCAACTCTTTAAGCGTTTTGCCGCTCCAAGCCTCGGGGACGGCCATTTCTTGGACACTAAAGCCGGTGCCCAAACGCACGTAGTTCAACAGCGCGGTGCCGCAAATGCGTGTTCCCAGACTGATCGCCGACTCACGTTCGGGAAACACGGTCTCGGTTACGCCAATGCGTTCCATCACGCGGGCGTGGTCGCGTGAAATGACTTTGACATAGACGTCCGGAACCTGCAAATCGTGCAGCGCCATCGTTGCCAAGATGCTGGCCGTGATATCGTCGCCGGTCGAAATCACGCCGGCGTTGGCTTCCTTGATGCCCAGCCGCTCGAGCGTGGCGAGTTCGGTTCCGTTGCCGACGACGGCTTTGGCGACCAACGGTGCGATGCGGTCAATCGCGTCGCCGTCCATATCGATCGCGACAACTTCATGCCCCTTGGAACTCAGTGATTCAGCGACGCTAGAACCAAAATTTCCCAGGCCGATAACGACAAATCGTTTCACTGCGATGCTTCCTATACAAATTTTTTAGCCGACGACGACATCTTCGTATGCGTATCGATAATGTGCTCGTCGGGCGCGACGAAACACCAGCGCCGCCGCCAACGTCAGCGGCCCAACCCGGCCCAAGAACATCAGCGCGATCGTAATCATCCGTCCGGGGAAAGTTAAATTGGTCGTCACGTCCATCGACAATCCCACCGTGTTGAACGCGCTGGCCGCTTCGAACATGCGCGGCAAAAATTCGCCCCTTGTTCCCGGCACATGTTCGGTGACGGCCAACGCAAACACGCCCAACGTCATCACGCAAAACGAAACCACCACCAACCCGATGGCGCGTTGGATCGTGTCATCGGGCAGCGAACGCCCCGCGAATGCCGTGGTTTCATCGCCGCGAATGCGTGACCATGCCAACAGAAAAACTAACGCCACCGTCGTGGTCTTCAATCCTCCTGCCGTCGAACCAGGCGAACCGCCGATCGTCATCAAAATGATGGTCAAAAAATTGGTGCTGTCCGAAGCCGCTGAGTATGGAATCGTATTGAACCCAGCGGTGCGCGCGGTGACGCTGAGGAATAACGAATTGGTCAGCTTGTCAAGCAGCGACAGGCCGCTGAGCGTTGCTTGCCATTCAAAGAATGCGAACACGGGCCAAGGTGCAATCAACAGCACCAGCGTTGTGACCATTACCAACCGCGTGTGGATCGAAAGTCGCTTGTGACCGAGTTGCTTTCGCTTTGAAAACGTGATGGCAGCTTCTTCCATCGCGACGAAGCCGATTCCGCCGGCGATGATCAACGTGGCGACCACCAATAATGTTGTCGGTGATTCACGCATTCCAATCAACGAATCGCTGAATGTCGAAAAGCCGGCATTGCAAAACGCGCTGATCGAATGAAACAGCGCCGGCCAAGCCGCTTCAGTCCAACCAAGTTTCGGTCCCCATAACAACCACAACGCAATCGTACCGACGGCTTCAATCAACACCGTGAACAACACGATGTCCCAGCTTAAACGTTTGAGATCAATTCGCGGCGCTCCGATTCGCGCCTCGTGCGTCAACGATTCGGCGCGTAGCGACAAGCGAAACCCAAGCGCCTGGATCAGCAAACTGGTAAACGCCAACATGCCCAAACCACCAAGCTGGATTAATACTAGAATTAAGACTTGGCCGCGCAGCGTACACTGCGTCGCGATGTCGGCGACAACCAATCCGGTGACGCAGACGGCGCTGGTCGCCATGAACAGTGCATCACTCCAAACCAGCGGCGTATTGACATGCACGCCCGGAACAAACATCAGTGCCAGCGTGCCCAGCGCAATCAGCAGCGCGAACGAGCCGACAAACAATTGCGATGGCGATATTTTTCGCCAAAATCCAGATGTATCGCCAAGCGATGCGTCCCAGCGTGCCGCAGGGGCTGCTCGCGACGCTTGCAATCGACGGCTCACAGCCGATTTCTTCATCGAGTGTCAATATTGACTGTGCGCGGATAGCTTCGAAGTGAGAACAGAGTCTATCATCATCCTCGCATTCTTTCAAACGCCACGTTGGCGGTCGGGTTATGACGATTGCAACGACGCCGCAGCGGACGGTTTTGCTCGCCTTTGGTGCCGCTGATGACTACAATCGATGGTTATTGCTCGTCAGCTCATTGGGACACCGGAAACATGATTCGTAAACCGCTTGCCACCTGCACCGCAATCGTCTTAGCACTTGGTATTTCAACGTGTGGCTCGCGTTATCGCGGAGCGGTTTACGCCGGAGACCTGTTGTCGCCAGTCGCCGCCGAGCGTTTGGGCCTAGTCGAATCATGGCATCGCCAAATTGGAACGATCGGTGGCGCGGCGTCGCTGGTCGATGTGCGGGTTTGGGTCCAGCACAACAAGGAACGCGAGTTCGTCGAGGTCGTGCAAGCCGATAAAGACGGCAAGCCCACGAAGGACGGTTCTATCTTTCGCCGCATCGCGACCGACACCAAGACCTCCACCAACCAAGACATTGGCAAAGCTGAAGCCGATCGATTGGCCCGAATCGATGTCCTCAAGCTGGAGCGCCGCGGGATTGCCGCCACGACGCAACCGCGGCAAGTCAAACAGGTTCGTTTGTATATGCTCGGCGACGATGGCGGGCTCGGTGCATACGATGCCGAGTCGGGTGAACTGTTGTGGAGCCTGCGGATCGGTGACCCCAAGCTTGGCTATGGCGAACTCGGCGTCAGCGACGAGCACATTTCGATCATCAACGGCACGACACTGTATCGGATCATCGCGGACGAACGACAATTGTCCAACAGTGTTGCCTCCGGCGGACGTCCGTTGCCGGAAGTCGAATTGGTCAATCTGCCCATCATCGGTGCGACCAATGTCAACGAGTGGGTCGTCGTTCCCAATACACGCGGCGGAATGGAATGCCATAGTTACGAGCCCGAACCAGGCCAACCACGCTTCGAAATTTTCATCGGCAGTGCGCTGCAAAAGCCAGTCTGCTTTCCCAACTCACCGCTGATCGGTTGGACGACCGACCGTGGCTACTTTTACGTCATGGATACGACCGGCAAACCATCAACTCTGTTTCGTTTGAAGTCCGACGGAATCGCCAGCGGCGGCGCGGCGGCGGCCAGCGGCGAGCGATTCTTCTTCGCCTCCAGCGGCGGCCGCGTTTATGGAATCCATGCGTCGCGGTTGGGCGAAGTGATTTGGAATCAAAGTCTTGGTGAACCGTTTTACAATGTTCCGTATGTGACGGACAACCGAGTGTTGGTCGCCAGCAGCTTCGGCAATCTCTATTGCTTCGATGCCAAAAACGGCGACCAGGTTTGGTCCGCACCGGCCCCAGGGATGGATTCCGTGTTTGCCGATACGGGCAAATACTATGTCGGTCGAACCGCCGTTGGCCAATTGACCATTTTGGATCCCGCCAGCGGCCAATCGGTTTCGATAGGCGGCAGCACGTTCGTCGATCGTGTCGTGACCAACCCCGAGACCGATCGGATTTATTTGGTCAGCGACGGCGGCACGATCCAGTGCCTGCGGCCTGCGGCAAGCGAATTGCCGGTGTTTTATCGCGATGTCAAATCGATGGACTCGACCGACGAAATGGTTGACGCAAAACCGATGATGAAGGACGCGAAGGACCCTGGCAACCCGTTCGGTGCGACACCGCCAGCCGATCCATTTGGTGCCGCTGGGACAGCCGATCCGTTTGGTGCAGCCGGTGGAGCCGATCCGTTTGGTGCCGCCGACGACGACAAAATGGCTGACCCCTTCGGTGCGGCGGATCCGTTCGGAAATTAGGTTCAAGGGTTCCCAAACAATTGAGACAATTGTTCTACCATCTAGCGGCGGTTCCAGAGCACGCGAAACAACAACTCGAACCAATCGACGTAGGTGACACGCCCGTCGCCGGTCAGATCACTCCACATCGCAAAGCGTTGGTCGGTACGCATAGCGACGAAGTCGGTAAGACTCAATTTTGCGTCGCCGTTGATATCACCATGCAAAACCGTGACGACACGAACGGTATCGCGCTGGCCAATCGTCGAGCCACCTGAGGTTGCGGGTTGTCCCAGCGGCGGGCGGGCGCTGAGCGTAATGCTCAACTTCGCGTTGGCCACTGTGGTATCGAGCGTCCAAACTCCGGTATTCGTTTCGGCATCGAAGCGATATTCTCGAATCGCAAGCGTCTGGCCTTTTCCATCAACGACGCTCAAGCGATTTTTGTCCAGACTAACCACGTGATCAAATTTGATCGCAATCTCGCTGACTTTCCAGGCTACCGTTCGACCGGCTACCGCATCGGCGCTGACCCAACGACCATCCGGCGACCCATAGCGAACATCGCTGACGTTGATGATCGGGTCATCCGCCGTGACCTGCCAAATTTCGCGGCCATGCAATTCATCCGCAGCGGAGAAAAAGACGCTGCGGCCCACGCGGGTCAATTCGCGCGGTGCCGACGATCGCAGTCCCGCTTGGATATCGCTGAGCACTTCGCTCATGCCGCTATCGGGATCGATCCACCACAATTCTTGACCGCGTGCCGTTGAGTAAGCCGAAAAGTAAACCGCATCGACGCCCGCAACGATCTCGGCAACATTGTGGCCTTGACCATCGTTGGCAAGTAGCGGGGTAACCAGGACGGTGCCGGCGAGCGTGCCGTCGCTGGTCCACAGCCGTTTGGTTTCATTCTCCGTTGACGCGGAAAAATAGAGTTGGTTGCCGACGGTGACGAGCTGCTCGGGCTGCGACCCTGCGGAACCGACACGAATGTCGCGGACCATCCGTGTTCCCACGATCGTGCCGTCACTGACCCACAACTCCTCGTTGTTCCCTGATTCTGGAGCACTGGATCGTGCGCGATTTGACGCAACGAAATACAAACGATCGATTCCAGCGACCAAACGGTAACGATAGTTTGTCGCTCCGCTTGATGGTGCGGCTTCGAGTGGTTGGGTTCCGCCTGCGGTTCCATCGCTGGACCAAAGTCTTTGCGAACGCGGATTTGCCGCGTCGTACATCGAGAAAAATAGCGTATTGCCAACAGCAGTTAGTTCGGACATGACCGCGTCGCCTGCGCCCGGTATCAAGTCACTGACGCGTGTTGCCGCTGCGGGTCCAGCGGACGTGACCCACAAATTACGACCATTCACCGGATCGCTTGCGGTGAAAAAGACGCGATCGCCCACCACGGTGTGCTGCCGCGGGTTGGAGTATGCAACGGCGGCAAATTCGCGGAACGGCTTCGTTCCCGTTTCCGTGCCGTCGCTGACCCAGACCTGACGCAAATTACCGGGTCCGGCGCCATCGAAATAAATGCGTTGGCCATCGGTCCAAAGATTGACTTCATCCGTTACGAATGTGTCTCCCGCACCAGGCGCGCTATCGCGAACCAACCGTGTTCCGGCGACGGTTCCATCGGTTGCCCACAGTTCAAAGCCGTTCTGAATTGTCAGGCCGTTGAAAAATAGTTGGCTTCCCAGTTGAACGAATTGTGTTTGATGGGGAATCAATCGTTGCTCTAGCGGCAGCCCAGGAGCTTGCAGCGGGATTGTCCCGGCCGCCGTACCGTTGGAAGCAAACAGTTGAAAACCACTGACGCCGTCGTCGCCGAAAAAAATCACCTGGTCGCCCAGGGCCGTCAAGACTTGCGCGTCCGTGCCACCGCGCGACGTCAAAACTGGGTTCAACTGGTCATCTTGGATTACCCAAACTTCAGCTTGTCGAAATTCGCCGTAGCTCCGCGTCAACAAGAAGCGTTCAGTCGAACCGGCGCTTTGGCGGAGATCAACGGAGCCTTCGCTTGAAGGGAACTGGTCGATCAATGCGGTTCCCGCCAGCGTTCCGTCTGTGCGCCAAATGCCGAAATGACCGAGATCTACCGCTGCCGTGTAAAGCAATTCATTATCAAACGTAGCCAATTCATAGGCAACGATTGGCGAACCACCGGCGCTGAGTAACTCCGCCGTCTGCGACGACGC
The DNA here is from genome assembly GCA_041753075.1 of Pirellulaceae bacterium. Taxonomy (GTDB): domain Bacteria; phylum Planctomycetota; class Planctomycetia; order Pirellulales; family Pirellulaceae; genus UBA6163. Next base: position 8,225 of record JBGSVE010000125.1, on the reverse strand, counting down.
GATATCACTTTTCCAGAGCGTGCGTTGCTGATTTTCGAGCACTCGAAAGAACAATTGGTCATCAACCGCGACCAGTTGATCGACCAACCTGGAGCCGTTCGGGGTCTCGTCAGGAACTTGCAACAAACTGGTAAAATCAGTTGCTACGACGCCAGTGACCAGCACTTCATCAACGTCTGTGCCGTTGACCACAAACGCCAATCGTCCGTCAATTGGCGTTAACGATTCGATCGCGCCGCTGGGATTCGTCGGCGTGGACCAAAAGATCGCCTGCGTGCCGGCGGCTGTTGCGTCGCTGGTCCAAAGCGTATGTCCGTTAACTTGGTCATTGGCCGCAAAAAACAGATCGTTACCAACGGTAGTCAATGAGTGGATCGCGGCGTTATTTGGGAACGTACTTGGCGTCGCCACTTGTTGGGTGCCGGTTGCGCTGCCGTCGCTGACCCAAAGCTGATTGCCACCGCTGGCCGGAATAGTGAAGAACAATCGATCGTCCGCCGCGATGAATTTGATATTCGACTCGCTTTGCGGAATCACAAGCCTTGTCCCTGCCTCGGTACCATCGGTCGCCCAAAGTCCCCGGTCGGATGAATTACTGTAGCCGATAAAAAATGCGAGCTCGTTTGTTGCCTCGATTTTGCTGGATTGAACAACCACGGGGAACGATTGGGTACCAACATCGGAGCCGTCCGTCACCCACAACGCGTTGTTTCCGCCCTCACTATTGACGAACAACAATCGATCGCCCAGCGGCGTCAAATGGGTCGGCGTGAATTGCGTAAGTTCGTTGTCTAAGGTGAGCAGCGGCCGCGCAAATTCCTCGTCGGCTTGCCAAGTCATCAGGCGACGGTTCCGACCATTGGAATCGAGGTACGCGGTCTCCGAGACGAAGTACGCATCCTCGCCAACAAACACCGGCGTCGACGCGTAAGGCAGGATCGTCGCCAGTGGTGACAAATCGGCGACCAACGAAACTGCATCAAGGACAACGCGCGGTTCCAGTTGCTCAAAACCACGACCCAGACGCATACGCCGGCTCATCGACCGCGAAGCACTGCGGTTCAAAAATCCACCCGCCATAGAATATTCCTTATTAGACGCCTGCGACACAACAAATTATTTGACAGCCAATCCGCTGGCCTCGAGGGTTCTCAGTTGCTCGAACCGCTGGATTTCTTGCGACGTTGCGGCGAGCGGCAAATTGGCTTCGAGCAACACGTCTTGCAATGTTCGCAGCAAACGCCGCGTGATCGCTTCCCGCGTTTCGACCTGGTAAAGCCGCTCGGCAGCCTTCGTCGTTTTCTCACTCATCGTCACGTAAGCCTCCGCCTGCGGCCACGATTCAACCGTGGCGACAAACTCATCGCCGCGGCTTGTCGTCAACTGCGTCACCATCGGGCTGTAGCCGTATCGCGGTACTTCGGGCCAGGTGCGTTGCAAGGCTGTGGAAAGGTCATTTTGGGCGTCGGACAATTTGGTCGCGACAACGGTGTATTTGCCGGTCTGGGACTCGATATCCGTTTCGAGCTTACGGCACAGCTTTGCCACCGACGCGACCGATCGCGCTGTCTTGACTTTCAGCTTCACCGCCAACGCATCAATGATCGCTTGTTGGTCCGGCGACGCCAATTCGCGGACTTCGTCGATCGTCATCGCCGGGGTCAACAGCGTGGCGACCTGGGGCTCGAGCGGTTCAATTTTCTTACCGCTGAACATGTTGAAGATTCCACTGAACACCGGCGATTCTTCTTTATCGGGCTCGCTGGCCGTCTCGTCAGCCGAAATCTTGCCAAGTTTACTGATGCGGCGTAACAATTCGCTTGACGTTTGAATCGGGATATCGATGTTGTCACTTTGGATCACTGCATACGCGTGGGCCTCGTTGAAACCAACGACTCTATCGCCGTTGTAGTCGCATTGCGAATCAATCACGTCACCGAGTCGATTCACCCCGCTGAGCGCCGCCCAAAAGAACGAACTGTACTCTTGGTACTCAGCTTCGTTGACGTCGGGGGTGCAGCCCGCCGACTGACGATCGTAGACTTGCGAGAAAAATCCACAGCGAACGCGCGGACTGATTCCCTGTTCGTAATCGGCGTCATTGAAAATCGTCTGCGCAAACCCGCCCGAATAGCACTGCACCATCATCATCACCACCTCGACATTCGCCGGAATGCGATCCAGGTACTCGGTCCATTGCTCGGCGGTGATCGACTCATCGGACCACAGCGCGATCGATGTGTTGCGCGGATTCGACGAGTCGTCGCTTGTTGATGCCGAAGTCGAGTAGGACGAGTAGTCGTACTCATCGTCCGAGGCGGCGGGGCTGCCGTGAGCCGTCACATAAATAATCAAGCGATCGCCGTCGATCAACTTGGCCGTGATCGCATCCATTGCGGCATCGACCCAAGCCGTCCGAGACGCGCCAAAAACAGGCGACACCTGATGGTCGCGGTATCGCATTGTCGCTTCGGACTCATCGCCAAGAATGCGGTTCATCCAGGTCTCCGCCGGCGAATTAAAAACATTCAAATCGGTGTATTGCAAGTCACGATCGGGCGCGCGACCGTCGGCAAACAGAATCCAGTGGTTGGCCGGATCGTGGCCCAGTCGATGCAACGTTCGCTGGAAGTATTGCACATTTTTTTCCAGCGAAATCTGGTTGCCGCTTGGCTCGTAGCCACCGCCGATTGTCAAGAAATAGTCGGCGGCACCAACGTGGCCCGATAGCGACGCGATGGCGATGGCAAGAAACAATAGACGGTCGCGATTGAGCAAAAACAAAGCGGTCACTTGGTAACGGGGATGAAGGGCGCTTGCAAATTGCGAACGAAAAAGTTTCAAACCCTAAAGGTTAGTCTTTCACGGTCCCGCCGTCGCCGGAGTTTTTACAAAATTGTAGAACGGTTGTCCCCAACCGTTGGGCAAGCGCAGCCGGTTTCAAACAGAGCCTAATCCTGGCCATCCGCTTCAAAGTCACAATAAACCTGCCAAGCTTGCTTCTTGTCTCCAAACGGTTTGCCGTGCGACGGTGCGGTTCGCAACCCAAGATTCAGTCCACCTTCGTCAGGATGATCGAGCCAGCGGTGGTAGTGAAACGATTCGACCAGCGGTAACTGCGCGACCTGCCGCATTGCATACGCCAACGATTCGGCTTGCGCCTGCTGAGCCTCGTCGCTTTGATCCGCGGTATGAAAACCTTGCTCGCTAAGAATTACGGGGCGCGGGTTGCCACGAGAATCTAATAACGGTGGTTGCTCGAGAAACCGCGTCAACACGGGCAAGTTTTGAATCGTGATTAGCGGTGAATTGAAATCATCTATTGGCGATTTGTCTTGCCAAGCATTTTTCGCAAACAACGATTCTGGATACGGATGAAAGGCAACGCCCCAAGCGAAATCGCCTTCGAGTTCACTGTAGCGCGACAACGTTTCAATCACTTCACGCGGTGACAATCGATCGCCCGCTGCGTCGTCGGGAACAACCCAGTGGTGGGTCAGCGACGCAAACACTCGCGCCCCAGGTTGGTAACGTCGCGCCGCGGTGTGAATCATCCGCATCGATCGGTAGTAAGTCTCAGTTGCTATTTCACGCGGTTGCTCCCCAAGATTCGTCCAAACCGAATGAAAATCGACTTCGTTGTGTGCGATCCAGTTCGTGATCCCACCAAGTTCACTGCCCGGATCGCAGTAACGCGCGGCAATCTTATCCAACACATACGCATATAACTCCGCCCCGCGCTCGCAAGTCAAATCAGGCATGGCATAAACGCCACCACTGGCATCACGATGGGCCAGCGGCGAAGTCGGCGCGCTGGCGTTGCGGTTTGAAATCAGCACGATGGCCGAAACCACTAAGTTATGTTTTCGCGCAAGCCCAATCCAATCGTCGAAACCTGCAAACGCCGAATTGTCAAAGTAAACGTCTGCACCGGAGACGGGAATTCGCTGGTGACCTGGTCCCGGTCGCTCGCTGACGAAGCGGTTAAGCACAAGATTAATCGTTACCGCACTGATTCCAAGTTCATCCAGATCGGACTCAGGTCCACGGCGACTGAGTCCGGAGAGTCCCTTCTGATTGTGTGGTTTCGGCGGCACGCGCGGAATCGTGCCATGGGACTTAATTTCAGTCGCAAACGTGCGCGGGGTGACTAATTTTGCTTTATCGCCGATCGATGCCAGTGCAAAGCCGCTGTGAATTCGATCACGCTTATCGTCATAGCGCGGCACTTCATATTGCATAACATCGCCGTCGCGTCGCGTAATGACATCCGTCATCGCTGCGGGCACACCGTCGCCGATTGATCGATCAATTTGAAACTCCACCAAATTGAATGATTCATCGCCCTGCAAATTTGCCCTGATCAAAATCTCGTTGGAACCAACAACAACCGATTCAACGCGCCCGGACGGCGGGTCGGTTAAATTCGCCGCGATCCGAATGGCCACTGCTTGTTTAGCCTGGCGACTGGCGTCCGCCGCGGCCTGCTCTGCGACTTCGCGATCATTTGGCGGTCGCAATTGAATCCCGCGAATTCGCATCGTGACCCCAGCGTCGGTTCCCAGGTCCAATCGAATCAACCGGGTGTTTGCGGGCAGCGGGCGACTGCTGTGTGCGGCCAGATCGATGCTGTATCGGTGCCAACCTTCGGCATGAGGAATCGATGGCAAGTCGATTCGGTTACGCTCGGTGATCGGAGGCCCAAAGTACAGCATCGGGTTGCGAATCCGCTGGGCGCAAACGTACTCGAACTCAAAAACGGTTGCTTGTGGGTCAGGTGAACCATCCAACTCGGTGATGATATAAGGATCGGTTCCGGTGGTCGTTAGCTGCCATGCGTTTTCAAGCTGCGTGAGTTCCACATCGTGCGCTGAATTTGCCCTAGGATGCAGATCCGTTGCGGAACTAGACGATGTGAGGATCACGATAGACGCAATCAATAAAAAATTAATTCGAAGCATAATTACCTCACTACGGCGGAGCGTCGCGGAATATTTTGTAAAGGATAGTTTGTTACCGGATACACGATGATAATCAAACCCTTGTACCGGATCGTTGCGGGCGAGCAAGTTTGTATGAGACCAAGTAGTCTCCCGAAGGGATTGAAGCCGTAAGCCGGTGATTGAGCGCAGCGACACCACCGGTAAAATTATCCGAGGGTGCGCTGCAAAGCAGCGACCCCCGGCTAATGGTCTCAATCCTTTCGGGATAACACCGAAACACCGAACAAATTCACGCAGCAACAATCGACTGTCAACACCAACTTTGTAGCAACCCAAGCTTTAGCCGTGACTCCAACAACCGTGGGACGTTCAAAACGTGCCATTGGCGACACGAACGACGGCTTCGGCGATTCTCGGTGCCACGGTTCGGTCCAGCGGATCGGGCAGAATTTTGTCGGCTGTCGGCGACTCGACACAGGCGGCCAGCGCCTTCGCCGTCGCCACCTTCATCTCCTCGGTGATTCGCGCCGCACCACTGTCCAGCGCCCCGCGAAAGATCCCGGGGAACACCAACACGTTGTTGACTTGATTGGGAAAATCACTGCGCCCCGTTCCAATCACCACCGCACCGCCGCGACGGGCCTCGTCGGGAAAAATTTCCGGTGTCGGGTTCGCCATCGCCAACACGATCGCGCCGCTGTTCATCGTACGAATGTGCTCGGCGGTCAACAGATTACCTTTACTGACCCCGACAAACACGTCCGACCCGGCCAAGACTTCGTGAACCGTGCCGGAGCGATTTGAGCGGTTGGTGTAATGAAGCAATTCGAGTTTCTCGCGCGTCAAGTCATTGCGCCCGCGATGAATCGCACCGCGAGTGTCGCAGACAATCACATCTTTGACCGCAACACAGACATCGGGATTATGTCCGACGCAGCGCAACAAGCGCGCGATTGCGGTGCCCGCCGCACCGGCTCCGTTGATAACCACGCACATATCTGTCAACTCGCGACCGACGACTTTGGCGGCGTTCATCATCGCGGCCAACAACACAATCGCAGTGCCGTGTTGGTCATCATGGAATACGGGAATACCAAGATCTTGCAGGGCGTTTTCAATCTCAAAGCATCGCGGTGCCGCGATGTCTTCGAGGTTAATGCCACCGAAAACGGGTGCGATGCGGCGCACCGTTTCGATAATTTCGCTGCTGACTTGCGTATTCAAACACAGCGGCCAAGCATCGATTCCGGCGAACTCCTTGAACAGAATGGCTTTACCTTCCATCACCGGAATCGCGGCTTCAGGTCCAATGTTGCCAAGCCCCAAGACCGCCGATCCATCGCTGACCACGGCGACGGTGTTGCGTTTGATCGTCAAATCGCGAGCCCGCCGTGGGTCGGCGGCAATGACTTCGCATGGTCGCGCCACACCGGGCGTATACGCGATCGCAAGGTCTTCGCGACTGTGAATCGGCACCCGTGAAACGATGCCCATCTTGCCGTGCAATTGTTCGTGGACAATCAAGCTGCGCTCGAAATAATCAGTCATCGAGACCCCTAATAAGGCACATTGCTTAAGCAAAATAATCGACCGCGTTTTTAAACATCGCAAACCCATCGCCCATTTCCGGTTGTTCGTCGCGCCGCGTCCAATACGGATGATGCGTCGGATCAATGTGCCTTTCCGGATGCGGCATCAAGCCGAATACGCGGCCCGACGCATCGCAAACTCCCGCGACGTTGCCTTGCGCGCCGTTGGGATTAATCGGAAACGGCAGTTGATCGTCGGTGATCGCCGCACCGGTCGGATCGCCATCGTGATAACGCAGCGCCAACCGACCTTGGTTTTTGAGCTTGTCAAAAATGTCGTCCGCCGCGGTGACGAAGTTGCCTTCGGCGTGGGCCATCGGCAAATACATCCGCTCGATCCCGCGCAGAAACACGCATTCGCTTTTGCCGTCCGTTGCGACGTGAACCCAGCGCGTCTCATACCGCCCGTGCTCATTCCAAGTCAGCGTCGCGGCCCGCTGTGACGACGCCGCATCGGCCAAATCCTCGGTCAACACGCCCAAACGCATCAGCACTTGCATGCCGTTGCAAATGCCAAGGACCAGACAATCTCGCTTGCCGTGAACGAACTCCTGGACCATGTCGCTGAGGTGGCGATTGATTCGCGTGGCAAGAATTCGCCCGGCGGCGATGTCATCGCCAAAACTGAACCCGCCCGGCACGCATAAAATTTGGTATCGAGCCGCCAGGGCAGGGTTTTCGATCAACCGGTTGATATGCAATTTCTCGGTTTCGGCTCCGGCCAAGCGAAACGCATGTGCAGTTTCCTCATCACAATTGGTGCCCGGAGCGCGAAGTACCAGAACTCGGGGAGCAACCATGAATGCGACAAATCCTAAGCGAGTGAGGCGATTATAGAAGGGTTGTCCCGACCGTTTGAGCGATTCCAAACGGTTGGGGACACACGTTCTACAATTGTTGCAGCTTTTCGCAAAGTTTACGCGTCTATGCCAGCAATTGGCAACCACCGTCACACGTCAACGACTTCGGCGTCCTCGGCTCGCTCGGTAATGAAGCGAAATCGTGCCGAAGCGTCGCGGCCCATCAGGTCGCTGATAATCCGGTCGGTTTCCAAATGATCGTCGATTTCGACCTTCATCAGCCGTCGTGTTTGTGGGTTCAGCGTCGTGTCCCAAAGCACTTGCGGCATCATTTCGCCCAAGCCCTTGAACCGCGTGATTTCGGGTTTTGCGCGACCTACGTGCTCAGCCAAAATCCGCACGCGATCGTCTTCGTCGGCAGCCCAGAACGTTTCCTTGCCGATGTCGATGCGAAACAGTGGCGGCATCGCGATATACAAATGTCCTGCTGCGATGATCGATGGCAAATGGCGATAGAAGAACGTCAACAACAGCGTCGTGATATGGTGCCCATCGGAGTCAGCGTCGGCGAGCAAGATGACGCGGTCATAACGTAGGTTCGCGAGGTTAAATCCCGGCCCAATGCCACAACCCAGCGCGGTCAACAAGTCTTCGATTTCCTTGTTCTCCATCATCTTCTTCAGCGGCACGCTTTCGGTGTTCAGCACTTTGCCACGCAGCGGCAGGATCGCTTGAAAATTCCGGTCGCGACCTTGCTTGGCGCTGCCACCGGCGGAGTCACCTTCGACGATGAACAATTCACTTTTGCTTCGCCCCGACGCCAAACAATCAGCCAACTTGCCGGGCAGCGCCGCCCGCTTGGCGCCGCCTTTGCGCGAGATCGCTTCGGACGC
>JBGSVE010000124.1:0-41368 GCA_041753075.1 Pirellulaceae bacterium | reverse complement strand
GGCGGGATACCCGCCGGCGACTTTCTCGAATCTTCCATCGCGACGACTTTTGGACACGGGAGCCATGCCTCCAAAATCCGGGTTCCTAGGCAAAATCCACGACAAAGTCTGATGGAAGGGAACTCGCCCACGAACGTATTTCAAGACCAATCGGTCTTGGTCATCGAAGTTCTTTCGCTATCAACAAGGGCTTACGACTTAGATGAAAAGATGAATTTGTATTTGAAGATCCCGTCGCTGGAATGCTATGTGGCATTGGAGCAGCACATTCCGTTTGCGATCGTGATGCGACGAACGCCTGGTGGTTTCTTGCGAGAGACTTACGAAGGAGTCGACACCAAGATCGAATTGCCGTTTATCGAGTGTGATCTTCCCCTGCGTGAGATCTACGACAGAATTGAGTTTACCCCCACCTGCGTGCAAGAACCCGAGCAAGAGTACTCCCACGGATCGACGCTCCTTTCGCCTACCTGGATGGTCCACCATGCCCACCGTTGACTATGTTCGCTTGTGTTTTTCCGTTTCGATGATGTTCGTTATCGCGGCGCTGCCGTCGGCTCGATCAGCGAACGCGCAGCCAACGTCGCCGTCGACCGTTGTCCGCGATTCGCTTCATCGCGAAGCAGATGTGCATTTCCAAACTTGGCGACGGAACTATGAATCACGCACGGAACTGGGTGACATCGCGGCTTATCAAAAGCAAATGCGTGTCGATTTCAGCGAACGCATTGGCGGCATTCCACGACCGACATCGCTGAACGCCAAAGTGACCGGCACCATTCAGCGGGATGGTTACACGGTAGAAAAGGTTTTGTTCGAGAGCCAGCCACAATTCTATGTGACCGCCGGACTATTTCTTCCCGATCCGGCAAAATTCCCGCCGCCTTGGCCAGCCGTGATTGTCGTTTGTGGTCATTCGGCCGAGGGCAAACAGCAACTCGGTTATCAAAGCGGTACGGCGTTGGCAGCGCTAAATGGTTTGGCTGCGATGGTTGTCGACCCAGTCGGACAAGGGGAAAGGGCGCAAATGCTCAGTTCAAACGGCAAGCCAGCGATGAAGGCAGGAACGATCGAGCACACAGTTCTTGGCACCGGCGCGATTTTGGTCGGTTGGAACACCGCACGCTGGATGATCGCCGACGGAATGGCCGCGATCGATTATCTGCAATCTCGCGACGACATCCATGCCGATCAGATCGGCTGCATGGGCAATAGCGGCGGAGGCACACAGACCAGTTACCTGATGGCGCTCGATGAGCGAATCAAGGCGGCGGCGCCCAGTTGCTACATCACGGGCTTCAAGCGGTTGCTGGAAACGATTGGGCCGCAAGACGCAGAGCAAAACATCTTTGGACAAATCGCATTGGGTATGGATCATGCCGACTACCTGATGATGCGTGCTCCCAAACCGACGATGATGTGCTGCGCGACCAAAGACTTCTTCGATATCGATGGCGCGTGGGGCTCGTTTCGCGATGCCAAGCGATTGTTTCAGCGGTTCGGCAAAGGCCGCAATCTGGAATTGATCGAAGTCGACGCGACCCACGGCTGGCATCCAATGATCCGACAAGCGAGTGTGCAATTCATGGCCCAGCATCTCGCCGGACGCCTTATCGATGTGGATGAGCCCGAGATAGAAACCTTGACAGTAAACGAGATGAACGTGACACCGGCGGGACAAGTAATGCTGTTGCCCAACGCAGTGTCCGCGTTTGATCACATTCGCCAAGAAAGCGAGCGGCTGGCAAAAGCACGCCACGACAACCCACTCGATGCCGACGCCCTTCGCCGCGTCGTCCGCGCGACCGCCAGCATCCGTGAACTCTCGCAGTTGCCAATCCCCGTGGTCCGCCAGTCTGCCGAAGTCAAGATTGGAAACCTGACTTATCAGCCAGTGCAATTGCAAATTGACGAAGACGTCCATCTGCCAGGGCTGATCGCTCGACCTGAAAAATCAGCGAGCATCAAGAACACAGTGAATCAGAACCGTGTGACTTGTATCGCTTTAGCCGAAGGAAAGGACGCGGTGACCGGCGTGAATCAAGAGGTCGAAAAGCGGGTCGCAAGTGGCGAGACGGTTGTGGTGCTTGATTTACGCGGCACCGGTGAAACCATGCCCACAGGAAAACCTTGGTACAACGAGCGGTTTGGTGCCAATGGCGGTAACTCGGTGCTTGCGTATTTGCTTGGCAAATCACTGGTCGGACTGCGGGCGGAAGATTGCTTGGTGGCCGCCCGCTGGCTTGCGAATCTTGAAGGCGTCGAGCGTATCCAATGGGTCACCAGCGGCGAATTGACGATTCCATCGCTACACGCCGCAGCGCTCGAGCCACAATTATTCGAAAGTGTTGAATTGCGAGACGGAATTGAATCGTGGACAGAGATCGTGAACAATCCTCAGAGTACAAACCAAGTCCCTGGCATCGTTCACGGCGCGCTGCGAAGCTATGACATTCCCGACTTGACGAACCTGATCAAAGATCAATTAACAATTCGAAAAGTAGTGAGCGGAAAATAAGTGTCTGACCCGAATTGCCGGGACCCGGCAATTCGGGTGTTTCGCCCAAAGGGGGTCAGACATTTTTTCTACTCTGCAACTTGCATTTCCGATAATCAAAATTGATGACGCCACATATAATAATGCGACGATTGTGCTAATGCGCAAGAAGGATTTCGCCCATGCCACCGGCAGTCAGATCACCCAGACTCCGGTGCAGGCGATTGCGAAGCATTGCGGCGACGTCGGGAAGGTGACTTTGTAGTTCATCAGCGATCAATTGCGTGATTCCTAGTGACACTGGCCGGGGTGGTGTAAATCGTAGCGATGAAAGCGATGCGGCAGGAGATAGCACGAGTGTGCCGCGTTTCATTCCCGCGCCGACGTTGTCGCCGAGATTAGCGCTGACGGCGATTGTGCCGGCGACCATATCGCTAGCCAGACAATCGCCAACGCTACCGCGAATCATTATCCATCCACGTCGCAAACGGTGTCCGGTGTGATGGCCCGCGTTGCCGATGAGTCGCAGCCGGCCACCGCGCATGCCGCTGCGACGACCGGGCAGGGGACCAGCGGCAAAGTCGCCGATGTTTCCTTGGATAAACAGATCTCCGCCGCGCATTTGTGTTGCAACTCCGTCATCAGCATCGCCGCGAAGGGTAATCGTGCCAGCACGCATTTGTGCAGCGAATTGAACGCCGACTGAACCTTCAACGACAAGCGACCCACCGGACCAAGCGTGTCCCAAGCGATGAAACCGCGTCAAGTCACCGCTGATATGAACCAACTCATCGTCGCGGCGCTTGACGTGAAACAGCTCGCCGATCTCGGCAGTTAAATCAGGGCGAGCGGACGGTAACGAGATTTTTGAAATATCGCCAGCGTCCGTGGCGACACTCGATATCGCGGCGGCATCGAGATCAAAATCGGGTTGTTGTTTGAGGGTCAATTCCCAACCACTCATTGCAACACCTCGTGCAAATGAAAATGGTGACGGCCAAGTTTGCCACCGTAGTTACCGGCGGTGATACCGACCAGTCCAGCGGCTCCGACGGCGGTGCAGGCAGCGTGAATGCCGTTTCGCATTGCCAACGAGATTGCATTGGGCGTCATGCCATCGATAACGATTTCCAGGATCGCTTCGACCTCCGGTGCAATGAATTGTTTGACGACTCCGTGAAGGGTGGGGCAATAGGCTTCGTTGGTCGAGGCGACAAGACCACCGTACTTCGATCCAACCTTGCTGCCGCTGCGCGTGGCACCGCCGGGAAAGGGTGTGATGACGGCGGCCATTGGCGCGATCGCTTTGGTCGCGGCGCGGCAGGCCGCAGTCACGGCATCAAGTGAACGCCCGAGTAATAAAAAATTTCCGCCGCCAACGGCATCGACTCGGCCCGTGTCGGCTTCACATAAAAACTCGCCATCCATCACCGGGATTCGCCAATATCGACGCTCGGCGATCTGTTTGCTGATTTGGTAGCCGTCGCCGAAATACCGCAGCGTCTTTCCCAGTGCGATTCGCTTCTCACCATCAATACCGGCGAACAATGCGGTCGTTGGGCAGGTCAAAATGCACTGCCCGGCGCGACGCGGGATTTGTTTTTCAAGTTCTTTGCCTGAGACCGCAAAAGCCAACACCGCGACCCCCGGCCGGCCGTCGGGCGTTTCGCTGGGCGGCAATTCTTGTTCGATCCCCATTTCGATCCCGCAGGCAATCACGCTGGTCGCGAAACCGGTAAAGGCGATCGCTGCGTCGAGCGCCCACTGGATCGTATGCGCCGTGATTACCAGCCGCGTCGCCTTCATGTCAAAGGCTTCGGCAAACGTATCGTCAATCGGCACACCGGCAATCTCCAGCGTCATGCCATCACCGCCGCATCGATTCGTGGACGGCAGGGATGAACCACGGGATGCGATCCGATCTGCTGGGCAAGTTCATCGTCGGAGATCATGAGTCGCTCGAAACGATACGACGACGTGCGCGCATGCATCTCGGCGAAGCGGTTGATTGAATTGTGATCAAAAGCGGGCCGCACGGTATGAGTGAACGAACGCGATTTGGTTTCAGCAGGACAGTCAAGCGACACGAGTTGGCCACGGCGAAAGCTCATGCGCGGTTGATCGAACATTTGCTGATAATCCGCTTGCGGTTCGTAGACAACCACATCGGCGATCGCCCCGGGGGCCAGGGTGCCGTGGCCAGCCAGTCCCAGGACCGCCGCCGGACCGGAGCGAGTCATGGCGGCGATATCAGCAAATGTGTATTGACGATCCAGGCCGGACAATTGCGACGACGCCCGCGCGTCAGGATGAATTTCGGCAAGCGCGGTGTCACGAAACGAGCGGTCCATCAGCAAGCGAATCAAATGCGGGTAACTGGTAAACGGTGCACCGTTGGGATGATCGGTTGTCAAAAACACGCGCGACGGATCATCCACCATCAAGAACAATTCAAGCCCGATCGCCCACTGCAATGAATGCACAAATTGTTGGTGTCGATAACGAAACGGCACGACGCCGCAACCGGCTTGGCACTCGATATCGACCAAGGCCGATTTGCGCGGTCTGGCGAAGCGAATGTTGTCATATTGGTGCATCGTATCGGCGCTGATCGTGACCGTTTGGCCAAACATGATTTGACCGACATCAATCGTCACGTTCGGGTGTGTTCGCAGCGCACCAACCAGCTCGGCGGCGGCGGATGAAAACCCCAGCGAACCTTGATTGCCGTAGCTATGAAATTGCACATGGGTCAAGTGAATCGGCATACCGTCGGCGGCTGCGATGGTAGCGATGGTGCTGGCAATGTTGCCGGCGACGCCGAGATTGCTGCAATGCACGTGCAAGGGATGCGGCACTCCGATTTGGTAAACGGCAGCGGCCAATCGCCGAATCACTTGTGCCGGCGTCACACCCCAGCGTGGATGCGGCGTATCGACATTCATTTTGCGCTCGTTGAACTTGAACGCATCAATCCCTGCGGCGTTGACAACCTTGACGCCGATTCCCTGAGTCGCGGTAATCATCCACGCGACGTAGTCATTGATGATTGGTTGTGGCGCACCGCCGGCGATCAATTCCAGCAGCAGTGGTTCGTTTCCGAGTAACACGAAGGCACCGGTATCGAGGTGCGGTGTGTCGGCCATTTCGGCGTGAGCTTGACGCGAGTTGCAAGGAATCATCGCCGGTTCGATCGCGACGCTGTAACCCATGCGAGCGTAAGCGGTGCCGGTGGCATGGCTGGTCGGCAGGAACTCGCAGGGTCGCGATTCGGGCAACAGCATCTTGGCCAGGGTCAGCTTGCCGCCGCCGATGTGCGTATGCAGATCAATGCCACCAGCCATCAAAATGCAGCCCGCTACATCGATCGACTGGGCCGTTGCAAGTTGCGCCGGTGTTAGCTTATTCGCATCGACAATCCGCTCGTCGCCAATCCACACATCGCGATCGGTTTGTGTCGGTGATACGGCGGGGTCGATGACACAACCACCTTGGAGTCGAGTCAGCTTCAAATCAACGCATCCAACTCAGCGGTCAATTGAGCGAAACGGGCGAGCGTGGTTTCGATCGGTGCGGGGCTGGTCATGTCAACGCCGGCGTCACGTAGTAAGTCCAGCGGATCTTGGCCGCAGCCGCCGGACAAGAATCCCAAGTAAGCGGCCAATTCTTTCTTGCCACCGGCGAGAACGCGTCGCGACAAGGCGACCGCCGCGCTCAAACCGGTTGCATACTTATAGACATAGAACGCGCGATAAAAATGGGGAATGCGAAAGCATTCGAGTTCGAGCGAATTGTCAACGACGAACTTCGGCCCGAAGTAGGCGTCGAGCAGTTCGCGGTAGGCGGCTCGCAGCGACTTGACCGTCAACGGCTCGCCGGCTTCGGCCATCTCGTGAGTGCGTTTCTCGAACTCGGCAAACATGGTTTGGCGAACGACCGTGCCGCGAATGCTGTCCAGTTCGTTGTTGATAAAATAGGCCCGCTCGCGATCATCGGCGGCGTTTCGCAAAAGGTAATCGGTCAGCAATTGTTCATTGAACGTGCTGGCAACTTCGGCGACAAAAATTGTATAGCTGTAATATTGAAACGGTTGGCTGCGAGCCGAATACCAACTGTGCATCGAGTGGCCGGCTTCGTGGGTCAAGGTGAATACATCGTTGAGCACCTCTTCCTTGAAGTTCATCAAGATATAAGGATCGCCGTCAAACGAACCACAGGAAAACGCACCGCTTTGTTTGCCGCGATTGGGATAACGATCGGCCCATCGTCCGCGCAAGCCTTCGGCCAAGACGTCGGTATATTCGCGGCCCAGTGGCTCCAGCGACGCGAGCACGATTTCGGTTGCTTGTTCCCATGTGTGGCGCTTGGTAATGCCGCTGAGGATTGGCACGTAGGTGTCATAATGGTGCAGCGAATCCAATTGCATTTTGCGGCGGCGGACTTCCAGGTATTGATGCACCGCAGGCAACGATGCACGAACCGATTGAATCAAGTTGTTATAGACAGATGCTGGGACGTTGTCGGGAAACAACGCGGCGGTCAAACTGGTTTCGTGGTTGCGTGCTTTGGCATAATAGACGTCACGGTGCACGCTTCCGGCCAGCGTTGCGGCGAGCGTGTTTTCGTGGTCGGCAAATTGTTTGTAGTATTGATCGAACGCTTTGCGACGGACTTGGCGATCGGGGCTGATCAGTAGTTGGCTGAATGTGGCGTGCGAAAGTTCAAGCCGCCGACCTTCGTGGTCTTCGATTTCGCCGAACCGCAAATCGGCATCGTTAAGTTTGCGAAACGCGTCGCCGGCCGCCGTCGCCATCTCGCCCTGCATCGCCAGCAATCGTTCTTCGCGATCGGTCAAGGTATGCGGACGAAAGCGCAACAGTCGCTCGAGCTGAAGCTTGTATAACGACAACTTGGGATCGGCCATCAGCGCGGCCATTTTCGCTTCGTCGATCGCCAACAACTCGGGCCGCATGTAGCTGGTCGCTTGCGAGGCCCGAACCGAGAGGTTTTGGAACCGCGCCTTCATCGCTTGATAGTCGCTGTTGCCTTGGTCCTCGGTGGTCTTTAGGAAGGCAAAGGTTCCCAGCCGCTCGGCCAAACGATCGAACTCGCTATCGAAGTCGAGCGCTTCGGCCAGCACCGTCGCGGACTCACCCAAACGTCCGCGAAAGGTTTCAAATGTTGCGATCCGTTCGGCAAGGACCGAGTAGTCAATCTCCCAGGCGGCATCGTTGGCATAGAGGCTTGATAAGTCCCAAGTATCTTGCGGCAATACGTGGTTTCGCTCTGGCAACGTGGCGGTACTCATCGGCGGGACGATTCTCAGGAGTTGGAACGAGATGAAATGACGGTAAGACCCCGAAACGATTGGGACAATCGTTCTGCTCTGATGTTAGCAGCCGCGGCGGCGTTTGGGGTGTGGTCAAGTGGTTTGTCGGCGGCGAACTTCGTTGAGTTGTTGGTTCATTTGGATCGTGGCTGCGGCGGCGGCGGCTTGCCAATGGCGGTCGCCAGACGAATCGCGTAATGACTCAAACTCCGGGCGCTCGAAGGCGAAAATGATATGCCGTGAACTATTGACGATGGCACCGCGTCCGCGAGCGTCAAATCCCCCGGCGACATCGTTGGCCGCACCACCCTGGGCACCAAAACCGGGGATTAAGATCGGGCTGGTCGGCATCGCGGCGCGAAGCTCCCGCAATTGATCGGGGTACGTCGCGCCAACGACCGCCCCGATGGGACCGTAGCCGCTGGATCCCAGCAGCGGCTGGTTCAATTCGGTGACCAGTTCGGCGACGCGCTGGTAAATTTTTCCAGCGGCGGTCGATTGGTCTTGCAGGTAGCCGCCGCCGGGGTTGGATGTTTTGACCAAGACAAAGATGCCGCTGGCCGTTTCGCGGCAACGATTGGCAAACGGTTCGATGCTATCACGGCCCAAGTAGGGACTGACCGTCAACGCGTCGCAGCCCCAAGCCGATTGAGCGCCGAGATAAGCCGCTGCGTAGGCGGTCGCCGTCGTGCCGATGTCATTTCGTTTACCGTCAAGGATCACCATCAGGTTTCGCGCCGTTGCCGCTTTGATCACGCGAGCCAGCACCGTCATTCCGGCGGGGCCGAGTTCCTCGAAGAACGCGGCCTGCGGTTTGACCACGGGTACCAAGTTGGTGACGGCGTCGAGGATGCCGATGCAAAACGTTTCGTAAGCAGCGGCGACTGCATCGAGGTCCGTTAAGTCGGCGGGGCGCAGTGTCGCAGGCAATTGTGCCGGTCGCGGATCGAGTCCCACGCAAACAACCGAATTCGTTCGCAAGATCGCAGCATCAAGTCGATCGCCAAAGCCAACAGTCGCGGTCACAGTCGTCCAATCTCATCGTGGTTCATGGTTAAACGATCGCAACAATAACGGCTAAACATCAGACAGATAGTCCCGCTGCGAAGCAAGTGTGCGACACAATGTCGCTTTGTGACCGATGGCCTTGTATGGAACTCTGGTTCGGCGTGATACTGTCGCACGTTGTTAGATCGGTGATCGCATTCCTTAACCCCTGATCACGTTCGATTTCGGATCGAACACGGGAAAATATGGACCGTTTTCTTTTTCCTCGGTGGATAAATCGACTGCTGCTCCTGATGGGAGCCGTGGCGGCTGGCGGTATTGCTTATGCGACCGCAATCGGTGGTCTGATCACCAGCCCTGAAACGTTGAATGTCGGTTACCAACCGGAGCAACCGGTGCCGTTCAGCCACGCGATTCACGCCGGCCAATTGAAGATGGATTGTCGCTATTGCCACAACACCGTGTTCGACGCGGCCCACGCTGCGATTCCGCCGACGGCAACGTGTATCAATTGCCACAGCCCCGCCAACACCCAAGGCGTCACGGCGCTGGCGGCGGTTCATCAAGACAGCACGAAGTTGGCCCCGATTCACGAGAGTTGGACAACTGGGCGCAGCATGGCTTGGAAGCGGGTCCATAATTTGCCCGAGTTCGTTTACTTCAACCATTCGGCCCACGTCCACGCGGGAGTTAGCTGCGTTTCGTGTCACGGTCGGATTGACCAAATGGAAGTTGTTTACCAAGCGAAGCAATTATCGATGGCTTGGTGCATCGATTGCCATCGCAATCCGGCTGCGAACATTCGCCCTTCGGAATTCGTGACCAAGCTTGATTGGCAACCGCCCGAGGGCACCGACAAGGTTGCGATGGGCGAGCAGTTAATCAAGGAAAAGAACATCCATCCTCAGGTTCACTGCGCCGTTTGTCACCGTTAGTTGCCGTTTGTGCGTTCCGCCGGAGCGCTGCCGTTACCGCAATCGTTCACGCTTTATCTCGCTATGAATTCGACCCCAATCGTTGCCGAAAAATCGTCCGCATTGCCGCGCGATCGCTATTGGCGAAGCCTGTCGGAATTGCACGAGAGTAAAGAATTCAACCAGTATTTGCATCGCGAATTTCCGGTCGCCGCGTCGGAGTATCCCGAGGGCGTTTCGCGTCGTCGGTGGTTGCAAATCATGGCCGCGTCGATGTCAGTCGCTGGTGCCGTGGGCTGCCGTTATCCAACTGAAGTGATCGCGCCGTTTGTGCTGCGCCCCGAAGGTCGGATTCCCGGCGAAACGTACAGCCGTTCGACGAATTACGAAATGGCTGGTCGCGTCTATAACTTGCTGGTTACTAATTTTGACGGTCGCCCAATCAAGATCGAAGGCAATGACAAGCATCCCGGCGGCGGTTGCACCGATGCGTATGTCCAAGGTTCGATTCTCGGCTTGTACGATCCCGATCGAGCCCGCGGCGACGACGGTGTGGTGCTGCGTCGCGATGACAAAGGCCGTGCGATCCCGACGCAGTGGACTGATGCCGAAAAGTATGTAACCGGATTGGTCAAGACAGCGGCGGCCGACGGTGGCAAATCGTTTGGCCTGCTAATGTCGCCAACGCAATCTCCATCGCTGGTGCGAATGGTGAATAAGCTGCGCGAACAGTTGCCACAAATGATGGTTTGTCGATACGACTCCGTTCGCGGCGATGCGTCACGAATCGCGACGAAGTCAGCGGTCGGCGTGGCCAGCAAATCGATTTATGACTTGGACAAGGCCAGGGTGATCTTGGCGTTTGAAGCGGATTTCTTAGCCGATGGACATTGTTCGCGAACGTTCGCTCAAACGCGTGATCCTGAGCTAGCGATGAGCCGATTGTACGTGGTCGAAGGTGGCTACACAAACACCGGCGTTGCTGCCGACACGCGGTTGCCGCTGCGCCCCAGCCAAGGCCCAGCGATGATCGCCGAGTTGGAGCGTCGGCTCGATGCGTATCTGGCAAGCGACAACGTGGCGACACCGCCGGACGATGAAACGCCGTTTGACAAACTTGATCCCGAGCCCCAGATCGAACGGTTCTTTGAAGTCGTTTGTGCCGAACTGAAAACTGCGGGTGAGTCGGCGGTGGTGATTGTCGGCGATGCGTTGGGTGCCGCCGCAATCGAAGCCGGCATGCGGATCAACAGCAAGCTCGGTTCGCTCGGCAGGGTGCAACGGTTCGTGCCGCTTGTCGATGATGAAGTCGGTGCCACAGTGTCGATCGCCGAGTTGGCCGCCGCGAAGCTCGATTCGCTGGTGATTCTCGGTGACAATCCCGGGTTCACGGCTCCTGGCGATGTGAAATTGTTGGACGTGGTCTCGCGAATCCAGAACACCGTTTACCTGGGCGAATACGACGACGAGACAGCCGAAAAGTGCAAGTGGTCGTTGCCGCAGGCGCATCCGCTGGAATCCTGGGGCGACTGCATCGGCGACGATGGTTTGTACGGCATTTGCCAACCCCAGATATTGCCGCTATTGGGTGGGCGTGCGGCGGTCGAGTTGTTGGCCGTGATGGTTGGCGACGACGAAACCCAGGGCCGCGATATCGTTCGCCGCACCGCGGATGCGATCGCCGGCGAATCGGTGAGTGAACGACAATGGCGAAAATTGCTGCACGAAGGTTTTGATGAATCGATCTCGGCCAAGCCTGTCACCGCGACGTTCCAGGGTGCGGCCAGTCCGCTGACCGATGCCAAGTTGGTGCTCAGTAAGGATGTCGATCAAGACAACATCGATTTGATGTTTTTGCCTGCCGATGGCATCTATGATGGTCGCTTTGCCAACAACGGTTGGTTGCAGGAAATGCCGCAAGGTTTGACCAAGGTTACTTGGGACAACGCCGCCGTGATGAGCCCGCGCACGGCGCGTGCGTTGGCGGTCGAAGATGGTAAGATGGTGGCGCTGCGTCGTGGCGATGCGACGCTCGAGTTGCCGGTTTACGAAATGCCTGGCCTGGCCCCGGGAGTCGTCACGGTCGCAATCGGATACGGACGCGAGCGGGCGGGCATGGTCGGTGGCATGGCCGATGCCGATGTGCCGGTCGTCGGCGTCGACGTTTCGCCGCTGCGGGCCAGCGATGCGATGTTGGTCGCCAATGTCGAGGGCCGTCCGCGTTATAAAGATTACACCTTGGCAACGACCCAGGATCACTGGGCGATCGACGATCTTGGCAAAGGCGAGACCGAACGACGTAGCTTTGACTTGATCCGCGAAGGCACGACGGCGCTGCTGGAAAAGAACGAGCACTTTGCGTCCGATAAAGGACCGCACGTTCCCCACGTTGGACCCGCCGGCTCGCCTTGGGAGGAACCGATCAACGCGATCGAAATCGAGAAGCCGTTCTTGCCGCAGTGGGGCATGTCGATCGACTTGAACAAGTGTTTCGGTTGCAACGCCTGCGTGATCGCTTGTCAAAGCGAGAATAACGTGCCGATCGTTGGCAAGGAACAAGTCATTCGCGGTCGCGAGATGCATTGGCTGCGATTGGATCGCTACTTTCAAGGCGACGAAGACAACGCCAACGTCGTGGTCCAGCCGGTGGCTTGTATGCACTGTGAAACCGCACCGTGCGAACAAGTGTGTCCGGTCGCGGCAACCGTGCATACCGACGAAGGCATCAACACGATGGCCTATAACCGCTGCATCGGAACGCGGTATTGTGCCAATAATTGTCCGTACAAAGTTCGTCGCTTCAATTACTTCAACTACAACACCGAAGTCGGCGTTGGTTACGGCATCGATGCTTACCCGAGCACAATCGAAAGCGCCAATCGCAAACTGCAGGCACTTGTGCTCAATCCCGACGTTACCGTTCGCGGTCGCGGTGTGATGGAAAAGTGTTCGTATTGCGTGCAACGCGTCGAAGCGGCCAAGATCGAAGCACGTCGCGATGGTGGTCGCCTGATTCGCGATGGCGACGTCAAAACCGCGTGTCAAACGGCTTGCGCCAGCGGTGCGATTGAGTTTGGCAACGTCGCTGATGAAACGTCGATCGTCGCCAAGAAGCACGCCGATCGTCGCGCCTACGGCATGTTGTCGCAACTCAACGTCAAGCCACGAACCATGTACCTGGCGCGGATTCGCAACACCCACCCACGCCTGATGTCGGAAATCCAGCTCGCGGATTTGCAACGATACGGCACGCCGAAACATCACGGCGGTGATGAACACGGCGGTCACGACGAGGACCATGGCTCCGCCCACGCTGCACATGACGAACATGGTCACGACCATGACCATCCGGAAGTTGAACACGCAACCGAATCGAAAGAGTAGTGCATTGACCAGTTTGAAACGATGGGTTCGCTAGGTGAGCGGTTCGGCGCCAGCCGCCGGTGATTTATGTCGCCGGTGGCTAGCGCCAGGCCGCTCACGAACCCCCACGAGACGGCTCACCCAATACTGACAGACGACACAGACAAACGAACGCAAATGTCACTTGCTATACCCCAAGGTCTCGATAACACCGTCGAACGTCCCGGCGAGCGTGCTCCGTTGGTGCTGGGTGATACGAATTACCACAACGTTACCGAGATGGTGTCGCAGATTGCCGAGCGTCCGCCATCCAAGGCTTGGATCATCGGCTTCATTGTCTCGGCATCGTTGGCTTCGTGGTTGGGCATCTGCATCCTGTACCTGTTCTATACCGGTGTCGGTGTCTGGGGTAACATGAACCCGGTGTTTTGGGGCTGGCCGATCGTCAACTTTGTGTTCTGGGTCGGGATCGGTCACGCTGGCACGCTGATCAGCGCGATCTTGTTCCTGTTCCGCCAAGATTGGCGAACCAGTATCAACCGCGCCGCCGAGGCGATGACGATTTTTGCGGTCGTTTGTGCCGCAACTTTTCCCGGCATTCACGTGGGCCGCGCGTGGCTCGCGTTTTGGTTGGCTCCCTACCCGAGTTTGAACTTGTGGATGTGGCCGCAATTCCGCAGTCCGCTGTTGTGGGACGTGTTTGCGGTCAGCACCTACGGCACCGTGTCGTTGTTGTTTTGGTACATGGGGATGGTGCCCGATTTGGCGACATTCCGTGATCGGTCGAAGAACAAATGGCGACGGATGGCTTATGGCATTCTCTCGCTCGGCTGGTCGGGGTCGTCACGCCACTGGATGCGTTACGAAAAGGCGTACGCAATCCTGGCCGCGCTGGCCGCGCCGCTGGTGTTGTCCGTGCATACGATCGTGTCGTTTGACTTCGCGGTCAGCCAAGTTCCCGGTTGGCACACGACAATTTTCCCACCGTACTTCGTCGCCGGGGCGATCTTCAGCGGCTTCGCGATGGTGCTGACATTGATGATTCCGTGTCGCACGATCTACAGCTTAGAAAAGTTGATCACGATCCGGCATTTGGAGAATATGTGCAAGATCATTTTGGCCACCGGCACGATCGTCGGCTTGGCCTACGGCACTGAGTTCTTCATCGCGTGGTACGGCCAAGTTGGCGAAGAAAAGTTTGCCTTTGTCAATCGCGCGATGGGTCCGTATTGGTGGGCTTATTTAACGATGGTCAGTTGCAATGTGATCAGCCCGCAGTTCTTTTGGCACAAGCCCAATCGGACGATTCCGTGGCGCATCGTTGTGATTTCGATCTTCGTCAACATTGGGATGTGGTTCGAGCGATTCGTGATTGTGGTCACCAGCCTCGCGCGAGATTACTTGCCCAGCGCCTGGGGTTACTTCCACCCGACCTGGGTCGATTGGTCGATGCTGATTGGCTCGTTTGGTTTGTTCTTTACACTGTTCCTGTTGTTTTGTCGCTTCATGCCCGTGATCAATATGGCCGAAGTCAAGGCGACGCTGGCCGGACAATTGCATCATCAACACGGCGATCACTGATATGACTGAGAAATCTGGACGACGACTGCACGGCACTTATACCGAATTTGATTCGGTCGATAAGTTGCTCGCTGCCTGCCGCCGAGTTCGCGATGCTGGCTACCTGAAAACCGATGCGTTCACGCCGTTCCCGGTACACGGGATCGACAAAGCACTCGGTATCAAACCAACGATTCTGCCGTGGATTTGCTTGGTCGCTGGGCTAACAGGAACGACGATCGCCGCGACGATGCAGATCTGGATGAACGCGATCGATTATCCATACATTATTTCGGGCAAGCCCTACATTTCGATTCCGGCATTCATTCCGGTGTGCTTTGAATTGACGGTTTTGCTGGCCGCGTTCGGTGCTTTTTTCGGAATGTGGGGACTTAACGGTTTGCCCAAGTTCAGCAATCCGGTGTTCACCGACCCGCGCTTTGATCGCGCGACGGATGATCGCTTCTTCTTGTTCATCGACGCCACGGACGACAAGTACGACAAGGGCGGCGTGGCGAAGTTGTTCGGTGATTTCGGCGGCAGCCACATCGACGATATCTATGAAGACACCAGCAGTAACGTGATTCCGAAATGGATCTTCACCACCATCGGTATCCTGGCGTTAGTTTCGACGCTGCCACTGTTGATCCTGGCGCGAATGCGTGTCACCAACAGCGCCAACCCGCGCTACCACGTTTTCTATGACATGGATTTCTCGCCGTCCAAAGATGCTCAACAGGTGACTACCTTGTTCGCCGATGGACGCGCGATGCGGCCGGATGTGCCCGGCACCGTTGCGGTTGGCCAGTTTGACGAAGAACTCGATTTCTACACTGGCATCAACATGTCGGAACTGGCCAAGCATGATGCGTCGCGGGCGACTCGCTTGGTCAGCGCTCTAGTCGATGAATCGGACAAGGCCGCCGGGGATGCTGGTGCTGTGACCGCACCGGCTGCGGGCGCAGTCGAAGACAAGACGCCGTGGTTGTCAGAAAATCCGCTGGAGCTTTCCTCGGCGGTGGTGAATCGTGGCCGCGAAAAGTTCGAGATCTATTGTGCGGTTTGTCATGGCAACGACGGTAGCGGCAATGGATTGGTCAATCGTCGCGCTCAAAAGATTTTGTCGACCGCCTGGGTGCAACCATCTTCATTGCACCAGGACACGCTCTACAACGACAAATACGCCGACGGCAAATTGTTCAACACGATCACCAACGGTATTCGAAAGATGTCCGGTTATTCGTCGCAGATCACCACCCGCGATCGCTGGGCAATTGTGTCTTATGTCCGCGCCCTGCAAGCCAGCCAAAATGCCGCGCTCGGAGATTTGCCGGCCGACAAGCGTAACGAGATCAAGAAGCAACAGGCCGAAGTGGAAAAGCGACTTGAGGCACAAGCCGAAGAAGATCGCAAAAAAGCGGCCGCCAAGTCGTCATAACGTTTCCAAAAACGAGTCGATCCCAAGCACTCAACCAATAACATGACCCAGCACGCCATCACATCTAAACCCGCCGACGATCCGTCTTACCAATTGCCGGCCAGCGTCGCATCACTCGCTTTCCCGTTGGCCATCGGTGGCGTAGCGCTGTTGGTCATTGGCGTCGCATTCGGTTTGTCCGCCGCACCGGATTCGCGCTTCACGATGCTGGCGTATTTGACCGCGTTCAGCTATTGCCTGACGATTTCCCTGGGCTGCTTGTTCTTTGTTTTGATTCAGCATCTGTGCCGCGCAGGTTGGAGTGTTGTCGTGCGGCGCGTCGCCGAAATGATGATGATTGCGATCCCCGCGCTGGGGATTTTGTTTTTGCCAATCTTGTTCACGGTCTGGGCTGGGTCCGACGCAGTTTACCCTTGGGTTGATCGCGAGTTCGGTACGGACAAGGGTGTGTTGGCCGAGTCATGGACGGAGAAGTTGCGATATCTAAACGGCACCTGGTTCACGATTCGCTCGCTGATTTACATCGCGGTCTGGTCGGGCCTGGCGATTTTCTATTTCCGTTTGAGCCGTCGCCAGGACGAAACGGGCGAAGTCGCATTGACCGAAACGATGCAAGCCCGCAGCGGTCCCGCCGTGATGCTGTTTTCACTCTGCACCTCGTTCGCGGCGTTTGATTGGTTGATGAGCTTGGCACCGCTGTGGTTCAGCACGATGTTCGGCGTTTATATCTTCGCCGGAAGCGTCCTGGCAGCACATTGCGCGATCGCGGTGGTCACCTATCTGTTGCAACAGCGGGGTGCGATTCGTGACGAGGTGACGATTGAGCACTACCACGATTTGGGCAAATTCATCAACGGATTCACCCTGTTTTGGGCTTATATCTCGTTCAGCCAATTCATGCTGATTTGGTACGGCAACATCCCCGAAGAAACTGAATGGATCTACGCCCGGATGACCGGTGCGTTTGGCAAATTAGGGCTGGTGCTGATTTTTTTACACTGGATGTTGCCATTTTTGGGGATGATGTCGCGTCACGTCCGCCGCAACCCAACGCTCGTTTTCGCCTGGGCAATTTATCTGCTGGTCATGCACTTTGTTGATATTTACTGGATCATCATGCCCGAGGCGCAGGCTTCCATCGGTGGAATCGCGGGTATTGTCACCACCGTGTTACTTACCGCCGGAATGATCGGTCTGTATTTTGGCGGAGTGCTCTGGTATGCCAAAACGAACAATGTCAAGGTGATTGCGGTGCGTGATCCCCGTTTGCTCGAATCCTTGGCGTTTGAAAACATCTAGGTCGCTTCCCGAGAAAACACAAATAGACATGGCTGCATACGACGATTTACCAATTAAACGCATCGTGACGGTAGGTTTGCTATCGATCGCAATCACGATCATTACCGTACTCGGCGTGCAGGTTCTTTACTTTGGGATGCTGTCTTACGTTGACGAAAAAAAGTTGGCCGAAAGCACCTATCGCGAAAGCCTGGAAGCGTTAGACGTTCAGTCGAAGAAGCTCAGCCGGTTTGGTGTGGACGAGGATACTGCCAAGATCACCATTCCGATCGAACAAGCGATGAAGCAACTGGTGAGCGAAGCCGCCAAAACGAAGACCAATGACAAGCAAGACTCCCCCAAAGACGAAGCCTAAGACCACCAGGTACCGCCAAATATCTTCATTCGCCCATTGGCGGATGTTGGTTTGCGTTTGCTGGATGTGGTCGGTTTCGTTTGGATCGGTTGCACTTGCCCAGCTTAACAATGCTCCGCCCAAAGCGGTCGAGAATGTCACGGTCGATCAGCGTCTTGGCGAGAAGATTCCGCTGGACGTGTTGCTGACCGATTCAAGCGGACGCGCCGTAAAGTCAGGCTACTATTTTGATTCGCGGCGTCCGGTGTTGGTCACGTTGAATTACAGCGATTGCCCGGTGCTTTGCAACGTGCAACTCAACGCACTGGTGCAGTCTTTAAACCAGCTTGATTTGGCGATTGGTGGTGACTTCCAGATTTTGACCGTCAGCATCAATCCCAAAGAATCGACCGAGCGGATTAGCGAAACGAAGTCGAAGTATATCTCCCAATTGCCCAATCAACCGGGTGCCAAACAGAGCTGGCATTTTTGTACGGCCCGTGAGTCGTCGATCAAACGATTGGCCGATGCACTGGGATTCCGTTACACCTATGACGCGAAAACCGGCCAGTATTATCATCCCGCGATGTTGGCGTTCGTGTCGCCCGACGGCGTCATCAGCCGCTATTCACTCGATGTCGCATTTCCGCCGGAGCAAATCAAATTGTCATTGCTCGATGCGTCAAAAGGCACCATTGGCTCGCCCGTCGATCAATTCATAATGTGGTGCTTCAGCTACGATGCCGATCGTGGCAGTTACACGTTTATGGCGTGGCGTCTGATGCGGACCGGAGCCGCTTTGACGGTCGCGCTAATGCTGTTTGTGTTAGTGCCGTATTGGATCGGTCGCAAACGCACGGGGGCAGAGTTGCCCCGGCGTGATCCCGATCCGTTGCCGCAAGTTTAGTTGTTCGTCCCAAAACCGTTACTCTTGACCTGTTTACCGAAATGATTGGCTCACGCATTCAACTGCTCGCGGACTATACCGAAAACCTCTGGTTTCCCCAGTCCGCCTCTAGCTTCAGCAGCGAGGTCGATTCGACCTATATGTTGGTGATGTGGATTTGCATTGTGTTCATGGTGCCAATCACCATCTTTCTGTTTTACTTTTCAATTCGCTACGCCAAAAAGAAGGGCACACCAGCCGAAAGCCAAGTCGAGCACAACACGATCCTTGAAGTCTTTTGGTCCGTAGCACCATGCTTTTTGTTGGTCTGGATCTTCGCCAAAGGGTCGATCGGCTACATCGACCAACGTAACGCTCCCGAGGGCAGCGACGTGGTGAACGTCAAAGCGTTCAAGTGGGGCTGGACAATGGATTATGGTAATGGCGTTTTCCATCCTGAACTGCACCTCATGAACGATCGACCCACGCAGATGATGATGCGGTCCAGCGATGTGATCCACAGTCTGTTTGTGCCCGCGTTTCGTGCCAAGAAGGACATAGTGCCCGGCCGCTACAACGAAATGTGGTTCCACCCGACGGTCGTCAGCAAGCGAGTCAGCGACGAGAAGCTCGCTGCATCAAAGAAGGACACTGAAGAGAATTTCGGCGGACAATTTGACCCCGAACGTTATCAGCACACGATCGATGGCTACGAATACTTCGACCTGTATTGCACCGAGTATTGCGGCAAGAACCATTCACAAATGCAAACGGTGGTCGTCGTCCACGAAACCCAAGACGATCTCGACGCCTGGATCAAGAAATACAGCGGACGCCAGGAAGGCGAATCACCCGTCGAATATGGTGCATTGCTTTACAGTCGTCGCGGTTGTGGTTCTTGCCACTCGATCGATGGAACAAAGCGAGTTGGACCATCGTTCAGCGAACTTTACGTGACTGACCACGCGACGGTATCGGGCGAGAAGATCACGGTTGATGAGAACTATATTCGGGAGTCGATTCTTGAACCCAAGGCGAAGGTCGTGGCCGGCTACAGCCCGGTCATGCCGAGTTTCAAGGGTCAGCTTTCCGACGATGACATCGACAGTTTGATCGCTTACCTGAAGTCCCTTGCGCCACCGAAGTCAGGTGCCGGCGAAAACACGAAAGAATGACTCGCGGCAACATTTGCCCGAGTGTTACACTGATTTAGAACTTCCGCCATTTAGAATCGTCTGGACACCGACAAGGTCCAATTAATTATGTCTAACTCAAACGCTTTGAATCCCGGTTTTGCTTCCGACCAGGAAAATTACCTGAAGAACACCAGCGGTGTATTCAGTTGGTTGTTCACGCTCGATCACAAGCGGATCGGGATCATGTACTTGATCGGTATTTTGACAGCGTTTTTCATCGGCGGCATGTTGGCGATGGCGATCCGGTTTCACTTGATGCAGCCCGATGGAATGCTGTTCAGCGGTGAGAAGGCGAATGATTACTACAACCAAGTGTTCACGCTGCACGGCGCGATCATGGTGTTCTTGTTCATCATTCCGAGTATCCCGGCGGCGCTTGGTAATTTCCTTGTGCCCGTGATGCTTGGCGCCAAGGACGTTGCTTTTCCGAGGCTGAACCTGTGCAGCTTTTACCTCTGGGTTACAGGCGCGATATTCTTTATTTGTGCGCTGCTGGGCAGCGGTTTGGACACGGGCTGGACGTTTTATACTCCCTACAGCACAACAACCGACACGTCGGTTATCCTAGCGACTTCGGGTGCATTTGTGCTTGGATTCAGTAGTATCTTCACGGGTCTAAATTTCATCGTCACGATCAACACGATGCGGCCTCCGGGCATGACCTGGTTCAAGATGCCTTTGTTTCTGTGGGCGACCTACTCGACCAGCATCATTCAAGTTTTGGCAACGCCGGTATTGGGCATAACACTGCTGTTGTTGATCGCCGAACGAACGATGCACATCGGGATTTTTGATCCTGAATACAACGGTGACCCGGTTACCTACCAGCACTTCTTTTGGTTCTACAGCCACCCAGCGGTCTATATCATGATTTTGCCGGCGTTCGGCATCATCAGCGAGTTGATCGCGGTTCACTCGCACAAGCATATCTTCGGATATCGCTTCATCGCTTACTCGTCAGTTGCAATCGCGTTACTGGGATTCTTAGTGTGGGGGCACCACATGTTTACCAGCGGCATGAACGCACTGACGACCATCATCTTCAGCGCTCTGACCTTTACCGTCTCGGTTCCGTCCGCGATCAAGGTGTTCAATTGGTTGGCGACGCTTTACAAGGGTTCGATCAGCCTGACGACGCCGATGTGTTACGCGATCTCGTTCATCTTCCTATTCACCATCGGTGGATTGACGGGATTGTTTCTTGGCGTTTTGTCGGTCGACCTGCACTTGCATGATACGTACTTCATCGTGGCCCACTTCCACTACGTGATGATGGGTGGAACGTTGATCGCATTCCTTGGCGGTCTGTATCATTGGTGGCCGAAAATGACCGGCAAAATGTTCAGTGAATTTTGGGGCCGGTTTTCATGCTTTGTTGTATTCGTCGGCTTCAACATGACTTTCCTGCCACAATTCGTGTTGGGCAGTCGCGGTATGCCACGTCGCTACGCGACTTATGACCCCGAGTTCACGACGTTGCACCAGTGGAGCAGCTACGGTGCGTTTATGCTTGGAATAGGGCTGCTGATCGCCGGTTTGGTCTTGCTCAAGTCGCTCTTTGGTGGCAAGCGTGCGCCGTCGAATCCTTGGGGCGGTGTGACGCTTGAATGGCAATGCACTAGTCCACCTCCGTTTTACAATTTTGCTCGTCCACCAATCGTTGGCGACCCGTATGATTTCCACGACTTGCGCTGGGACGAAACAACGGAAAACTACGTTATCGAAACTCCCGAGCGCAAGATTGCCCCCGCGACATCACCAACCGACACGCCGGCGCATGCCGGCGGGCAAGATTAGCGGATCGGCGCTAGCCGTTGGTTTCGGGCGGGAATTTCCGCGGGCTAGCGCCCGCCCGCTTACTGAACTTGGGGATGATCAATTAGTTCGCATCGACACGATGGATTAAATCGATGACAGAAACTCAGTTGCGCGAACCGGGTACGCTCGTGTGGATCGGATCGCGCGACCATCCTGAGTTTGCCGATGCGTATCGCTTCTGCGTTGAACATGCTGCACAACTTGCCGTTCGTCAAAACCCGCAGAGCTTTGCGGCTCGTCCGGCAGGCTATGTCAAACGAATTTTGTTTGCGCAGCCGGATCGTCGTCCGATCGCCAATCAAACATTCCAATCAATTCGACTTCGTTATCCCGCTGCTAAATTCCTGGTCCTAGCGTCTGCGTTGTGCGATGGCCAAAGCCGAACCGGCGGGTCGTGGCCTGACGTAAGAACATTGAGGTTTAGTCGTTGGCAAGAAGTGCTGCCAAGTTGGCTAAGCGAATGTGGGCACGAGGTTACCGGCCGGCGGCCTGGAGGAAGTGTTGTTGTGTTGTGTGATCGGTACGAGTTTGCTGAGCCACTGCTGGACTACGGTGCGGCGATCGGCCGGACGATGATTTGGCAGCGTGATTCAAACTTTACCAATATGAGAAACGCCGGCAGCGTCCTGTGGGACGATTCAGTGGCCGTGGCGGCGAGCGGCGATGCTTGGCGTCAACGACTGTGCCGCGTGCCGAAAGCATTGCACAGCACGCACCACAAATGGATGGTGACACAACCTCACGCCACCGAAATTGCAGCCGCAATCACGGCGGGCATCAGCGAAGTGATCTCGAAGCCGTTTTCGATGGAGCAGTTATTCTGAATCGGAAATAGGTGTTCAAATGCCGATTTGCGATAACGCGTCGGCGACGCGCCCGACGGTATTCTTCAGCAGCGGATGCGAATCGGGCAGGTGATAGACCGCCTCGCGCAATCGTTGCACCAGCGGTAACGTTTCAACATGTGGCGAATTGTCGAGAACTTCCTCAATCTCGACGATCGAAGTGCGCAGTCGCTCAGCCGTATCTGCGTCAAGCTCGTCCGCGCCAGCCAGCTCAGTGTGTAATTGCTCGAGCAAGTCGAGGACTTTCTGTTTCGGCATGGTTGTCGTAACCTACAGCAAGGGGATTAACGGACCGGCTCTATTCTAGCCCATCGAAGCATCAAAGCCATCGTTTTCGCTTTCTAGGTAATCGCAATTCTCGATTTCATGGTCGTCGATTTGGACATTAGCCCCAGATTAGCGCCGCCCGAATCGCGATTGTGCGGATGAAGGCAACGACCGCTTGCTGATCTGCTTGCCGCTCGCAATCGGCATCGGTAGCTTTCACTGTTGGTGCAAACTCGATGGCGGCGAGCGGTGCCAAAACATCCTTGAGTTGCTTATCCAGGTTCGACTGCAAGAAGTTCCCGCCATGTATAGCGAAGATGACCTCCGGGTCCGTCGGTTGGGCGAATGCCGCATCGATTCGCCCTTGATGCCGCTGCTTGATTTGCGACAACATTCGATCAATTATCCCGAGGAATCCGACCGTATCCTGGTCGAGAATACAGTATCAACGCTCAACGGCTATGGTGTTCCGATTGATCACTTGACGGGGCTCGAACCGGCCGGTGCGCGTCGCAAGATCTACTTTGATCCAACCAAATCGCGAGCCGGAATCGTGACCTGCGGTGGCTTGTGTCCAGGATTAAACAATGTGATCCGGTCGCTCGTTGTCGAGATGATGCGGGTCTATGGCGTGCCCCGGGTGTACGGTTTTTGCAGCGGTTTCCAAGGGTTCATTCCGCGGTTCAAGCGGCCGGTTTTGGAAATGACGCCCGCGACCGTCACCGACATCAACGAACAGGGCGGCACCGTACTTGGGTCGTCGCGTGGCGAGCAAAGCCCCGACGAGATCGTCGATTGTTTGGACCGCATGGGCATCAACATGCTGTTCGTCATCGGTGGCGATGGCACGATTCGCGGTGCGATGGCAATTGTTGACGAGATCACAAAACGCAACTTGAAGATTGCCGTGGTGGGGATTCCCAAGACCATTGACCACGACATCATGTTCGTCGATCAAAGCTTTGGATTTCAAACCGCGTTCGGTGAGGCCGCCAAAGCGATCCGCGCGGCGCACGTCGAGGCTTGTGGCGCGCCCGGTGGTGTTGGATTGGTCAAGTTAATGGGCCGGCACAGCGGCTTCATCGCTTGTTACGCATCGCTTGCCATGAGTGACGCTAACTTTGTGCTCATACCCGAAGTGCCGTTTCGTTTAGAAGGCGACAACGGATTGTTCGCGAACCTGAAACGGCGACTTGATCGGCGCGGCCACGCCGTCATCGTCGTTGCTGAAGGTGCGGGCCAAGACCTGATGGAAAGTAGCAACCAAACTGACGCGTCGGGAAACAAACGCTTGGGCGACATCGGCGTCTGGCTCAAAGACCGAATCACCGAACATTTCAAAGAGAACAAGCTGGAATTGAATCTGAAGTATATCGATCCCAGCTATGTGATTCGCAGTGTTCCGGCGAACCCGTATGACAGCGTGTTTTGTTCGCGATTGGCCCATAACGCAGTTCACGCCGCAATATGTGGACGGACCGAGATGGTGGTCAGCCGTTGGCACACCCGCTTCGTTCATGTGCCGATGGCGTTGGCGATTCGCGAGCGAAACTGCGTCGATCCCAATGGTGATTTGTGGATGACGGTGCTCGAGTCAACCGGCCAACCAGCGCGGTTCGAGTAGGTAGTTTTTTCTCGCAGCAATTGTAGAACGCCTTACGCTACGTTTGCGGTGCTGGTTTGGCTGGCAACGGCGCGGCGCAACCGAATAATGAACGCGGTGCCTTTGCCGACGGTGCTTTCGACTCGGAGGCGACCTTGGTGGGCGTCGATGATTTCTTTGCAGGCGGCAAGCCCCAAACCGGTGCCGCCTTTGCCTGTTTCGTCAGGCCCGGTTTTGGTGGAATAGAACGCGTCGAAGATGTGTGGCAATTGATCGCGCGGGATTCCGCTGCCGGTATCGCGAACGGTCAAGATGATCTCCTCGGCGGCCAAGTCTTGCTCGAGCGAAATGATCACCGTGCCGCCGTCGGTCATCGCTTGGCGTGCGTTGACCAAGAGATTGATCAGCACGCGTTGGATTTGGTTGCCGCTGGCGATCGCTTGGCCAACGCCTGTGGCGATATTCAGCTCGACGGCAACGCGATATTTGTTGAGTTCGCGACCGAGCAATTCGAGCGTGTCGCGAATCAGTTCGGCAACGTCGGTGGGCTGCATCGAGTCGGCGCGGTTTTTGGCTTGGGCCAAAATCGTGCTGGTGATTTTGGCGGCGCGCTGCGAAGCGTCGAGGATTTTTGTCAACGCCTTGTCGCGGCTGGCGTCATCGCGATTACGCAAACCCAGTTTCGCGTAGTTCATAATCGTCATCAGAATGTTGTTGAACTCATGCGTCGCCGTGCCTGTCAATTCACCCAGAGTCGCCAGCGCTTGCAACCGTTGCAGTTCACGTTGCATGGGGAGCGTGGTGTCGGAGTCCACGGAGTTGGGCCGCTGGATCATAGATGGTTGTGTCCGTAAGAAATCGGCGTCGAAAAAGCGCGTTCAGTTTGATCTATCGGGAAATCACCACGCTCGACTACAGATACACGACCGCGCGCGGCAGGAAGTCTGCAAAGACCCTGGATTGACAGCGCGTTAAGGTCAACCAAGTCGTCCTGATCGATCGAGCTGCGACAATGTCCGTGCCAACCAATCGATTTGCGTCAAGCGAACCGTCAATTCACGTTGTCGGCAGGCTCGCCCAGCGGGTGCGCGAGGCCCGTGCGATGGGATTTCATGTTCGCCAGGAGTTGTTGTTTGACGGCGCGTCGAATTGGTGCGAGATCGGCGGCCGCAAGACCGTATTCCTGGATTCGTCCCAGCCCGCCGGTGAGCAACTCCAGGCGCTCGACGCCGCGATCCGCAATTACCGCGCGGCGGCGTAGTGGGCTAGTGACTCCGTCGTCGTTAAATTACGACGGTGGCGCGTCGTAGAACACTTCATCGCGAGCGAAAATCGGGCCAAACTTCTTCGTTGAATTTTTCTTGGCCCAGGTCGATGGTTTCGTTCACGTTGAGGTTGCCTTTGAGAATGTGGGCGCTATTGAGCGCGTACAAACCGGGCACCGAAGTCACCACTGGCGGCAATCGTTCGCTGTAGCGAATCGTTTGCAATGCCGCGACGTATCGCGCCCGGGCCACTTTGAAATCGAGCACATCGTCGCGCGAAAGATGTGAATACATTTTCTCCAACGTCGACAAACACAACTCCTTGTACTCGTCGTCGCTGATCAAGTGGCCGGGGTGATCGTCAGGCATGTACTTGGGCAAATAAACGAGATGATTGCCACCTAGTTCTGCCTTTGGATCGACGATAGTGGACATTTCGATCACCGCGGTCAGCGGAACCCATGTATCGATAATGTTCGTTACGTAATAGGGGCTGATTGATTTCTTCAACAACAACGACGCACAGACCACGCCCAAGTAGCGAATGCCCGCAAGTCGCTTACGTTCTTCGTCCGTCAAAATCGAGCCACACGTTTTGGCGATCAACGGCGATGGAACCGTTAACACAACGTTGTCATAAGCCGCGACCTCTCCGCTGGCATAGGTGACTTGAAGTTTCGCATCGGTTGATCGCTCGATCGACTGAACCGGATGGCCAGCAAGAAATTCGACGCCGCGCTCGCCGAGATAACGTTGCAACGTATCCAGGATGCGGGCATAACCGCCTGGGACGTAGCCAAACATTTCAACCTTCATGCCGCTGCGACGGGCTTTATACATTCTCGCGGTGTGGGCCCAAATGAATGCAGCCGACGAATCCTTGTAAGCGTCGCCAAGTTTGGCCTTGAGAAGCGGTCCCCAAACTTTTTCAAAGACGCCGTTTCCCGACCACCTGCGCAACCATTTCTCGACGCTGATCTTTTCTAGTCGTCGCCAATTGCGAATTCGCGACGCGTAAAAGATGGTGCCGCCCAGACGCAGTTTCTGGATGAGGTTGAGCGGTGGAAAACGCAAAAATTCGGCGGTGTTGCTCATCGAAACCAGTTCGCCTTCGCTGAAGAAACCCGTCTTGGTTTCCACCCAGCGAATCGCCTGTTCCAGTCCCAAGACCGAAAGCAACTCACGAAGCTTCGTGTCGCTCAGCAGCGTAACATGATAGAAGCGATCCCAGGTCACGTTGCCAAGCTTCCATGCGCTGGCCAAACCGCCGAGCGTGGGTGCAGCTTCGCAAACGGTAACTCGCTGGCCCTTGGCTTCGAGTTGGCGAGCCATTTCAAGGCCCATCATCCCGCCGCCAACGACAAGCCAATGCGCCACCTTGGTCGCCGGCGGAGAAGTCGATGACATGATTGGACGCCCGCGCGGTTAGCGAACCGAGAGTCGTTGGCGGAACAAAAGTTTTAGCGTCAACCAGATCGTTTTGAAGACTTGCATCTTGCTTTCGCCGCCCTTCAAGTCATACCGCAGCCGCAGCGGAGCTTCGCCGAAGACACAACCTTGCTTGCGAAGCTTCAGCAGAATGTCGGCCATGCAGGAGAACCCGGTTTCGCCAACAAAGTCGTCGCCATACTTTTCAAAGGCGTCACGGATCACTGAAACGCGGTAGGCTCGGTAGCCGGATGTGTAGTCACGCACGCCGCGCGTGGGAAACATCACGGTGAATAAAACGCGGGCACCGAAACTCAGCAGATGGCGATTCGCCGGCACACCGGTTACGGTGCCACCATTTTCAAACCGCGAAGCAATCACGACATCACAACCTTCGTGAACCATCTGCACCATCCGTGGAATCAGCCCAGGCGGATGCGTGTTGTCGGCATCCATCGTGACGATGATATCACGTTCTTCGGCGCGCTCGACGGCTTCACGCAGTCCATCGCGAATCGTGATGCCAAGTCCCTTGTTGACGGGATGATTAACTAAGTGAATCGGCATTTGAAGAGCATATTGCTCGACAATCTGGGCCGTGGCGTCTTTGCTGCCATCGTTAACGATCACAACTTCGTACGGTAAGTGGCTGTCGGCAAACGATTCGCCAATTCGTTCCAGCAATTCGGGTAAAGATACTTCTTCGTTATAGGCTGGCAACGTCACCAGTACGCGAGCGGGTCGAAACCGCTTTGACTCGCGGCGGCCATGGCTGGTCTCACCGCTGGGACGTGATGGCGAAGGCTCGAATCGATGCGGGTCGATGTTGGGTCTCAATGAATCGGACATTAATAAGCGCCGGTAAACAGTTTTTCGAGTGACTAACTAGAGGATCATAATTGAAAACGCGGACGCGTCCACTGCGGCAAACCGCACTTTTTCACCGGCAATGTTGCCGCTTATCGAATTGAAATATCAATCGGAGCGTCACCCAGGGCCACGACCGCTTCGTCGAACGACGGTGGGCCTGTCAGACCGCGGGCACCGCCGGAAAAGCCATATCTTTCAGACGGAATCCCTAATGGATTGCGATCTAACGTTCCATTGCCGTTAACGTCGTGGTAGGCGGCGATCGCCAGGCGATCAATTGCGGAGGGGACCACCAAACGTCCCTCGCAGATTCCACCACTGATTTTCCAATTGTCTACGTCGAGCGCGCGAGCGGGGTCATTGAACCCATTAGCTTCACGATACATGGCAATTTTAATCACCCCTTCGTCTGAGCCTGCGCCAAGAATTCGTAGGGTGATGGAACGATTTTGCGAGTCATTGACGACAGAATTTGACGAGCCATTACTTTCGCCGCCCACTGCGTCGTCGCCGGACAGCAGCACGCCAGTCGGAAATCGGGGGGGCTGGAAACGCGATTGTTGGTAACCGATGACGGCCGCGCCAATGACGCACAATAACGCCGTGAAACCCAACAACCAGTTGCCGTGATTCTCCTTCCAGGGATTCGATTCAGTCGAGCCAGTTTGGATATCGCGGGTTCGCGGACGCTTGGACGTCTCGTCAATTGGCGGCGTCGAATTTCCAGAATGCGTGGTCCCCATTGACGATTATTCCGATTATATGACGAGAAGATGCAATCCAACGATCATACTACGCCACCGAGAAGCTTTGCCAGCGTGGTACAGTCCGAAGTGATTATTTCTCGGCTCCGCAGGGCGACAATCCATTGACGTTGACGATTAATTCGACCGACAAACCGAATCGCCGGGCGGCGATAGCGGCGACGGATGCCGCGAAGCCGCTGATTGCGCTGCGTGCCGATTCGCTGCACAAACGATATCGAGCCATCGAGGCATTGCGTGGTGCAAGTTTTACGCTGCATCGTGGCCAGCGTTTGGCGTTGCTTGGCCCCAACGGTGCTGGCAAAACGACGTTGATTCGATGTCTCGCCGGACGCACCAAACCGGATGCCGGGCGAATCGAGTTGCTGGGCCGCGCGATGCCGGCCAGTGGCGGACGTGAGGGCCTGGGTTTGGTTCCCCAGGACTTCGCCATCTACGGAGATTTAACGACGCGGGAAAACTTGATCGCGTTCGCTCGTTTTCATGGGCTGCGTGGGGCCGAATTGAAGCATCAAGTCGATTGGGCGTTGTCTTGGACCGGCTTGGCCGACCGCCAGCATGACCTTGTCGCCGGCTTCTCCGGTGGGATGAAGCGCCGCGTGAATCTCGCCTGTTCGGTGATGCACCAACCGCAGGTGTTGTTGCTCGACGAGCCAACCGTGGGTGTCGATCCGCAAAGTCGCCAGCGAATTTTTGAAATGCTGGACGAGCTGCACGCGCGGGGAACGTCGATCTTGTTGACCACGCATCATCTCGACGAAGCCGAACAACGTTGCGACCGCATTGTGATCATCGATCACGGAATTGTGATTGCCGACGGGACGCTCGCAGAATTGGTTGATGTAACCGTTGGTTCGCTTCGCCAAGTCAAGGTTCGAGTCGACCGCAGACTTGATGTACCGCCGCGTCCGTGGCAGTTCGCGGACCACACCGAGTCGCCAAACGATCAATTACAAACTCGGCTCAGCGATGTGGCGAGTCGATTGCCAAGTTTGCTAAAAGGCCTGTCCGAAGCGGATCTAGGCGTGCTGAACGTGGAGGTTCGTTCGCCTTCGCTGCACGACGTGTTTTTGCATTTGACGGGCCAACAGTTACGTGACTAGGCAACCGACGGACAATAAAATTTGGTGAGCGGTACGGCGCTAGCCGCCGGTGTTTTTCGAGACCGGTGGCTAGCGCCATTCCGCTGACAACGCGCAAGCAATCCGTATGTTGATAAGTGCGAAAGTTTAGGTTGAATTGATGATTGCAACCGTGCTGATGGTAAGCCTGCGCCGGTTGCTGCATAACCGCGCCGAATTGTTGTTGACGTTTGTCGTGCCGATCGCGTTCTTCAGTATTTTTGCGCTGATCTTCGGTCGCGGTGTCGGCTCGGGAAACGCTCCGCGAATCAAAGTGGTGGTCGTTGATCAAGCGCAGTCCAAAGCCAGTCAAGCGGTCGCCACGTCGCTGCGAGAAATGGTGGCGATCCGCGTGCTCAATGAAGCGTCGGCGAAGCCGTTGAGCGAACAATCCGCGACGCAGATGGTTCGTCGTGGATCGGCGTCGATGGCGGTGGTGCTGCGCAGTGAAGCCGAAAACATTGCGGCTGACTTGCTCAGCGACACGTCCGATCAAGTCGCTCCCCAAATCGTATCAGCGCTCGTTCAACGCGCACTTCTGGCGACGCGAGTGCCTGGACCTGGACCAGCCGCCGGGGCCGCCGTGACTCAAGCAAGCGCGATCGAGATATTGCCGCGGCCCGGCATCGTTGCGCCGACGGTTCGCGTCATCGATATTCTTGGCGGCAACAAAAGCAATCCGGTGGTCAGCATGTACGCCGCCGGAATTGCCGTCATGTTTCTGCTGTTCGGTGCCACCGGCGGTGGTGGCGCGCTATTAGAAGAACGCGAGAACCAAACACTTGATCGCCTACTGACGACCGGATTGTCGATGGACCAATTGCTGTTGGGCAAATGGTTCTACCTGACGGCGCTCGGCGTGGTGCAAACGTCCATCATGTTTCTGTGGGGGCAAATCGTTTTTGGTATTGATCTGCTTGGCCACTTGGATGGATTTCTGATTATGACGCTGGTCACCGCAGGTGCCGCAGCGGCGTTTGGGCTACTGCTGGCAACACTTTGCCGAACCCGCGGACAACTCAACGGTCTATCCGTCATCGTCGTGTTGACGATGAGCGCGCTGGGTGGGTCGAT
The DNA here is from genome assembly GCA_041753075.1 of Pirellulaceae bacterium. Taxonomy (GTDB): domain Bacteria; phylum Planctomycetota; class Planctomycetia; order Pirellulales; family Pirellulaceae; genus UBA6163. The sequence goes on along the minus strand of JBGSVE010000124.1, from coordinate 10,489 downwards.
GGTGCCGCGTTATGTGATGAGCCAAACGCTTCGTGACGCCGGCTTGTGGACATTCAACGCCTGGGCATTGGACGGTTACGACAAAGTTTTTTGGCGTGAGTTGCCGGTGGCCGACTTGTGGCCACAAATGGGCGTCCTCATGGCCTGTGGGGCCATGTTCTTAGTCACCGCACGCGTGTTAGCGATTCGTTGGCAGACCGACTAACGTTTCGCCACCTTGAACAAACGGATTGTTGCGGACTTCACCGCGCGATCCTTTGGCGACCATCGCGACAACGTTTCCGCTTGATTGCTTGCTGTCGTTTGCACCAACGCACGTCCCACACGATTCGACGATGTAGGGGTTGGATGTTGGCGGCTGAACGAAGCGAGCTGCAGTGCGGCCGTGGTAATCGGCCGGCGGACTCAACATCGGCGGGGCGGCGAATGGGCTCAGTCCATAGGGCCGCGAGTATCGCGCCCCGTAGTAAACAGGTGGATTGAGCGCAAAGTACGGCGGTGTTCGCAGCGATGTGCCGTACACCGCACCGTAGGGCTGGTAGAATCCAAAAGGTGCAAAGGAAAAATTGCCTTGCGCGGCGTAACCGCCTGGACCTTGGGCATGAGCCGACGAAGCACTTGCCAAAATGGCGACGGCGGCAAGACAAAGCGTACAAGCTAAGGGTTTCATCGGGATCGCTCGAAGGTGTAAGTCTGTGTGTTCGGTGGGAATGGCAACGTTTGCGAATTTGCAAATCGTCCCGGTTCCTTTTAACGTTAATTCCAAACGGCTGACCATTCAACGATCACAATCGCTTAATCTGGCCCACTTTCACTCGATATCACCGCCACGCTAACGTCATAATCGCTACAGACCGTATGAGAATTACCTGCGTGATCCACTCGCTCAACGGTGGCGGTGCCGAACGCGTGATGGCCGGCTTATGCAGTCGGCTGCAAGCTCGCGGGCATGAGGTCACGTTAATTACGCTCGACGATGCGTTGCATGATCGCCATGCAGTCGCCGACGCCGTAGTCCGCGTTCCGCTGGGCATTATGATCGCCAGTCGCGGCTTGCGGTCGGCGATCGGCAACAACATTTGGCGACTTCGCCGCATTCGTAGCGCAATCAAACAGAGCAATCCAAATGTCGTGCTTAGCTTCTGTGATGTCATCAACGCACTCGTTCTGATGGCAACGCTGGGGCAATCCACTGCGGTGGTCGTCAGTGAACGCAGCGATCCTGCGCAACAAAAATTATCAATGCCTTGGTCGCGATTGCGTCCATGGCTTTATCGTCGCGCCGCAGCGGTAGTTGTGCTGTCACCGACTGTGGCAACGTTCGTTGCGCCGTGGTGTCGCGACCAACCGATCGTGATTCCTTCAGCGACTGAAGAACCACCGCAGATCAATTTACATTGTGACTCGCCGGTGAACAATTGTTATTTGATTGGTGTTGGACGACTTGAAAATGAAAAGGGATTCGATCGCTTGATCACTGCCTTCGCGGCCCTGGCGACCAAGCACTCGCAATGGCGCTTGCGAATTTACGGCGAAGGCTCCCAGCGAGAATCACTGCAACAACTAGCAAGCGCCCATGGCGTGGCCGATCGAGTCGAGTTGCCCGGTTGGATAAGTCCAATTTGGCCAGCTTTTGACAACGCGGATCTGTTTGCGTTGACAAGCCGCTACGAAGGTTTGCCGTCGGCGCTACTCGAAGCGATGGCAGCCGGCGTGGCCTGCGTTGCGGTCGATTGCGAAAGTGGTCCGCGTGCAATTGTCCAACACGATGTCGATGGCTGGCTGGTCGAAAACGATGACGCTGCAATCCAAACGGGTTTGGATCGTTGCATGAGCGACGCGGACTTGCGAACGCGACTTGGCCAAGCTGGTAGACAGGTGACCAAGCGATTTGGTTGGCAAGTGATGGTTGACGCCTACGAGAAGGTGCTAATTGAACATTCAATAAACGGCATCAAGCCGTGAACTCGTCAACCTTTTGCCAATGAATGAAATAGGAATGCGATGGCCAAAGGCGTTTCATCCGTCGTGCCGTGCCGAAATCACGCAGCAGGCAACCGAGCGTGAACGCGGCGAAGCTGATAGGCCAATGAGATGAGAGTCCCCCCGCATCGGCGAGCGACGCGATGCAGGCGAGAATCGCGGTACCGAGGATACCGACGGTCGCCATGAGCGGCGTGCCCGGCCATTTCAGCAGTGTGCCAAGAATCGTCGGCGGTTTATTTCGGGCCTCCGCCAAATGAATCGCCACGTGGCGAAGTAGGTTTGGATCGAGCGGACGCGTCTGGTCCGAAGTCACCGGTGACGAATAGGGATTGTTCATTTTGTCTCGCTTTAAAGGATCGTGAGCGGAATGGCGCTAGCCACCGGTACCGCGACTTACTGGCTGCTAGCGCCGATCCGCTCACTGAATCATGGTCACCAGGGCTGCGTGCGAAAACGCCGAATTGTTATTTTGTCGGTACCGATGCTGACGCCAATCGCACCGTCGCGGGCTGTCACGGCGACGTTGCTACCGTACGTTTGTAGCATCTGCTGGACCTCAGGTCGCTTGGCGCGAGAGCCGCCGCTGACGATCACTTCACTTGGCCTCGCCCACTGCAAAATCGCACTTGAGTCGGCGCTGAGGCTGCCATGATGCGGAGCCATCAGCACACCGCCGGGCTCGGGTCGCGTTTGCTCAATAACAAAATCGGTTCCAGGCGGTTCGAGATCACCGGGCAAGACGAGACTGCGTCCTGCATAATCGAGTTGGATGACGAGACTATTGACGTTGTCATTTCCGGGAAGCGGAATTTTCGGCGGATGGTGTATCGCGATCGACCGCGCGGCATCAACCCACTGGTCCTCGATCGAAACCTCGCGAATGGGAATTCCGCGTCGAGTGATTTGCGCAAAAATCTGGCGGATTGGTGGATCCGGCGACAAGAATAATTGCGGCGGCGTGACGACTTCGTCGATCTGAAATCGGCGCAGCAACCCAGGCATGGCGTTGTAGTGGTCTGAATCGGCGTGTGACAACAGCACGGCGTCCAGCCGCGTGATGCCGCGTGACCAGATCACGTCTTCGATCCCGCTGCTGCGATAATCGTAGTTGCCCAATCCGCCGCCGTCGTACAGATAATTTTCTCCGGTTGGCATTTCGATCAGGACGCTCGTCCCGTGACCAACATCGACAAACGTGGCTTGTAATGATTCTCGGGGCAACTTGCTCGGTGCGATTCCCAAACACCACGCCACTAGACACCACAAAATCGACCCAACGACGAACGCGCGCGGTCGATTGAGCGGTCGCCGGATCGCGAACGACCCGATCAGGGCCAAGTAGTAAAATGCGACCCACCACGTCGGCGGCGATGGCAACCAAAAGTGTCCTAGCGGGATCGCTTCCATCAACCCGATCAGCCAATTGACCACTCGCAGCGCCGCATCGCAACACGCCGCCGGGACGATGGCAAGTGGTTGCCAAATCCAACCGCCGACGATCGCAATCAAGCCTGTTACCAGCGCGATCGCCGTCGGTAAGCCGAGTAGCGGATTGGCAATCACCGCGACCGGAGTGACAACGTGAAAGTACAGCCAGACCAGCGGCGTGGTAGTCAGCGTGACACAGAGACTTAGCCATAGCAGATTGCGAATCAACCGCAGTCGGCGGCTCCCGATTCGATATCGCAGCGCACGCGAGGCTTCGACCAACGATTGCAATTGGGATTCCATCGCCGCCGCGTAGGCGATCCCATCGGCGTCGGAACCGATCGCACGCGACGCCGCCATCAAGGTTGCGACGGCAACGAACGAAAGCTGTACGCCGACTTGGGTCAAATCGGTCGGATTCATGGCCAGCAATACGATCGCCGCCAACGCGAGCGTGTTGAACGGCCATTGACGACGATTGATCAGGTTCGCAAGCAGCACGGTGCCAACCAGCATCAGCGCCCGCAAAACCGGCGGGTGCCCACCAGTGATCGCCGCGAACAATACGCACCCTGCGGCAATGAACATAGACTGGGGCAAACGTCCCAAGCCCAGCACCAGCCCCAACGACATCAACGAGCCGGCAACGATTCCGAGGTGCAAGCCGCTGACGGACAACAAATGTATCGTGCCGGTTTCGAGCAGTTGATCCTTGAACGAGGCATCGAGCGATTCGCGCCGACCGACAACCAAAGCGCACGCCAGGGCCTGTTGGTTGCCCTTTAAAGTTGATTGCAATGTTCGTTCGCCGGCTTTGGCAAGCGAGTCGGCAACACGGCCCGCAGTGGGTCGCCCAAGCTCGATAACGTTGATGGCCGCCACTTGTTCAATCATCATTCGCGCGTGCCAATTTCGATTTCGCGCAGTTCGTCGAAAATCCTTTTCACCGGGATTCGTTGGCCCTGAGAAAGCTGACAGGTCGCCACCAAGTTCGACCCGATCACCCGGCTTCAGCGTTGAGGCGTCACCTTCGACTGTGACGCGCAGGCCGCCATCGATCGGTTGCCACCCGTCGCCCGAGCGAACTTCGATCGCATCAACAGTGAGGAGCGTCTGCCACGATGGACCATCGGACGGTTTGCGATTGCGCTCGGCGCGTTTGGAAATTCGTCGCTGGATGTCCCCACGAACGACTCCGCGCAGCAAGATCGGCTGCGCGTCCTCGGTCGCAATCCGCAAGATACCGGCGTTTTCGTAATCGATTTGGTCGATGCGACTTCGCATCGCAAACGCGACCGCAACAAACACCAACACGCCCAGCCAACGCAGATGGCGAAACCGCACGCGGCGCTGCGACAGGACGCTGAGCACACCGGCCGCGACGAGCATCCCGCCCATCCATCCCAGGGGCAACGCAACGCTCCGATCGGCTAAGATGCCGATCGCTGCGGCGAGTGCCAGAGTCACGATCGGCTGGGCGCGAAGATCGTATGGTCGCTCGCGCACACCCAACCACTGCGTCCGTGCCGTACGATTACTCAATCCAGTAGGTCCATCATGTTTGACAAGCCAATACCCAGGAGGCCGATGGTGCGAAACGAATCATTTGCGAAAGCGCAGAATAACGTCATCGCAACGGTGTGGTTGTCGCTACCGCTGTTTTTGTTTTCGGCTGACGTCGCTGCCCAGTCGCCGGCGACAAACACCTTTCCCCCCACCACGCCCGCCACGACTATGACCAAGTATCCCGCCGCACCGCACAGCGAAACCGTCGACACGTACCACGGCACAGCGATCCCCGATCCGTATCGATTTCTCGAAGATACCGAAAGCGATTCCACCGCAAAATGGATCGCCGCCCAAAACAAAATCACGCGTGCCTATCTTGATGCAATTCCGCAGCGCCAGCCGTTGGCAAAACGATTGACCGAGCTGTGGAACTTCGAGCGCTATGGATTGCCGGTCAATCGCGGCGGACGCTACTTCTTTACCCACAACGATGGGCTGCAAAACCAAAGCGTGCTGTATCAAACGCCAGCGCTTGACCAACCGCGACAAGTGCTGATTGATCCGAATACGTTGGCCGCCGATGGCACCGTTTCAATGTCGTCGTGGGAACCTTCGCGCGACGGAAAATTAGTTGCCTATTCCTTAGCCGACGGAGGCAGCGATTGGCGAACGTGGAAAGTCCGCGATGTCGCCAGCGGGAGTGATTTGAAGGACGAGATTCGCTGGGTAAAGTTCAGCGAGATCGCTTGGTCGCGAGACGCCAGCGGATTCTTCTACGGACGCTACGCCGAACCGGTCCCAGGCGAGGAATTGCTTGGCACCAACTACTTCCAAAAGCTCTATTATCATCGCCTTGGTGACGCCCAGGCCGACGATACGCTGGTTTATGAGCGAGCCGACGAAAAAGAATGGGGATTCTCGCCAACCACCACCGAAGATGGACGTTATTTGGTCATCACCAATTGGCGCAGCACCGAACCGGTCTCGCAAATTTTCGTCAAAGACCTGACCCAGCCCGACTCCGACGTGGTGCCGTTAATCACGGGCTTTGATGCCGAGTACGGTTTTGTGGCGATCGATGGCGACGAGATGTTTTTCGTTACCGACGCGGACGCCGAGCGGAACCGTTTGATTGCCGTCAATGTCAACAGTCCGCAGACTCGTCGCGAAGTGATTGCCCAAACCGACGACGTGCTGCAATCGGTATCGCTGCTCGGCGACCGCTGGTTTACGACGTATCTGAAGGATGCCCGTGGGTTGGCCAAGATCCACCAATTCAATGGCGCAGTAATTCGCGAGATCGAGTTGCCGGGGTTGGGCAGCGTCAATGGGTTCAATGGGATGCGCGACGACGACGAGACGTTTTTTTCGTTTACCAATTACGTCACACCGCCATCGATCTATCGCATCGATTTGGCCACCGACGGAACAACGCTGTATCGCAAACCCGCAGTCGCCATCGACGTCAACCAATACGTCACCGAACAGATTTTCTACGCCAGCGCCGACGGCACGCGGGTGCCGATGATGATCACGCGGCATCGCGACAGCCAACTCGACGGCACGAACCGAACGTTGCTATACGGCTATGGTGGATTCAATATTTCTTTGCCTCCGGCCTATTCACCGGCGGTCGCGGCGTGGCTTGATTCCGGTGGCGTCTATGCGGTGCCGAGTTTGCGCGGTGGCGGCGAGTACGGTCGCCTCTGGCACGAAGCGGGCATGCTCGAGCAAAAACAAAACGTCTTCGACGACTTCATCGCCGCAGCCGAAACGCTGATCCGGCTGCGCTACACGACGGCCGATCGGTTGGCGATTCGCGGTGGCAGCAACGGCGGCTTGTTGGTCGGTGCCGTGATGACCCAGCGACCTGAATTGTTCGGTGCTTGCTTGCCCGCCGTCGGTGTCATGGACATGCTGCGGTTCCACAAGTTCACGATCGGTTGGGCCTGGGTCAGCGAGTTTGGCAGCAGCGATGACGAGGCTCAATTCAAGATGCTGCTACGATACTCACCGCTGCACAACATCAAACCCGAGACTTGTTACCCGGCGACGTTGGTGACAACCGCCGATCGCGATGACCGTGTCGTTCCGGGGCACAGTTTTAAGTTTGCGGCAGCGCTGCAAGCGGCCCAATCATGCGATCATCCAACACTTATTCGGGTTGAAACACGAGCCGGTCATGGTGCGGGTACACCGGTCAGTAAATCGATCGATGAGTACGCTGACTTGTGGTCGTTTTTGATCGCCAACTTGACGCCATAGCTTTTTCAAACCGAGATTTGGACCGAACTGAAACGACATGCTGTTACAAGAACCCGGCCAATCACCGTACGACGTTCGCTTTAGCCTGTTTGGCTTTCCGACCCGTATTTCGTGGACTTTTTGGCTCGTTGCGATCGTTTTGGGCTACGACTTTGCCCAAACCGTCGACATCATTTTCCAGCCCAACAGTCCGGGGACCGTGCCACTGCTGTTGATCTGGGTGGCGTGCATGGCGGCTTCGATTCTGATTCACGAATTGGGTCACGCATTGGCCTTTCGGCGCTACGGCATGGAGGCCCAGATCGTGCTTTATTATCTCGGCGGTCTGGCAATTCCGACGATGGGTTTTCGTGGTGCGCGATCGGCTCGTTCAACCGGCAGTCGCGAAGACTTGATCATTGCCGCAGCCGGTCCCGCGTTTCAAATCGGCTCGGCACTGTTGCTTGTGTTGATCGCTTGGTCGATAAACTACGAGGTCATGTCGTTTCAATTCATGCCCGGTCCGTTGGCTGATCTCGGGCGCAAGCTGGGCGGTCGCGAGATTGAATCGGTGACGTTGTATGCGCTGCTGAATTTTTACGTTTGGCCAAGCATCATGTGGGGATTGCTCAACCTCGTGCCGGTGTTACCGCTTGATGGTGGACGCGTCGCAAAAGCGATCATCGAAATGCAGCGCGGCGACGTAACGAACGCGTACTGGATCAGCGTCATTACCGCCGCGCTGTTGTCGTTGTACGGATTCAGTTCGGGCCAAACCTTTCTCGGCATCTTCTTCGCTTCGTTAGCGATCAACAACTATCAAGCGATTCATCCGGGCAGTTCTTGGTGAGCAGTTGTGTTTTTGAGTCGAAAAAAAAATTTGAAACACGACCACTTTTTTGTGGAAAACGTGTTGCGAAATTATTGCTATCGCTTACAGTTACGCGCAGTTTACGGATCAAGAAGGTTGGTACTTCATGACGAGGTTGTCATGAACAACAGTCTTGGTTCATTTTCAGTTTGGCGGTTCGTGGCCGGTGACTCATGGTCGCAAGATTGCGAGTCACTTGAAACGCCAACGCTTCCTTTTCGCGGGGGAACAACGTGGCCAAGAAAGCAGCAGTGAAGAAGGCGCCAACTAAGAAAGCGGCGACCAAGAAGAAGGCAGTCAAGAAGGCCGCAACTAAAAAGGCGCCTGTCAAGAAGAAGGCGGCCAAGAAGGCCGCTGTCAAGAAGAAGGCTACGAAGAAGAAGAAAGCCTAGTTGCGTCAAAACGCTCGCAAGAGCGTCTTGTTTGCAAGCGTCAAACGTTAGCCACGTCGAATTCAGTTCGGCGTGGCTTTCTTCGTTTTTTAGCAATGAGTCTTAGCAACCAGCGGAAAAAAGTGTCTGCACCCGACAGGCTGTGATCGCGCTGAATTCGCCGCGCGGACTTCAACAAGCCAGCACTCCCAACCTCTCAGACCGGGAGAACCATCGGTTGCAATTTCATCGGCCTTTGTGCGTCGCTGTGTGATAATCTAGCCTCTGTTTGAAAAGGGGTCTGATTGTAAACGCGATCTCGGAAATCATACTCCAGTTCGTTGCAGATCCGAGTCACTTCCACCTGAGGCAGTAGCAGATCGAAGACCAACGACGAGGCTGACGATGTAACTTCGCTGTTTAAGATCTAACTTCGAAGATCGCTTCAATCTCGACCGCGATTCCACCGGGCAATGCGCTGGTTCCCAGCGCGCTGCGGGCGGCGACGCCATGGTCCTCGCCGAAGACATCGCGAAACAACTCGCTGCAACCATTGATCACGGCGGGTTGATCGGTGAACTCTTCGGTGCAGCGAACTAGTCCCAGCAGCTTGACCAAGCGAACGACCCGGTCGAGCGAACCGAGCGATCCGTGCAGCGTCGCCAACATCGCGAGCCCCGTCACCCGCGCCGCCTCGTAGCCTGCTTTGACGTCCATGTCCGCGCCAAGCCGGCCGATGATTAGGGTTTTGTCGGCGCGAAGGGGGCCGTGACCCGACAAGTAAGCCATACCGCCAGAAATCACGATCGGTTTGTAGACGCCAATCGGTTTTGGCGCGGGCGGAAGTTCAATTTTCAAAGCCAACAATCTTGCCTGGGCGGACATGCGAAGCCTCAATGCGGAAAAAAACTTGGGAATCGGGACTGAGAAGTTAACAAGTTTTCCCTGGTGCGACGATGGTCCCCGTATTTTCCAAATGACGCTGCCTGGCGACTCGGCCAAGCGATAAACTAAGCGTGTTGGCGTAAAAAAGTGTCAGACCCCAATTGACGCAACCGACCCTGCGGGCGCTCCGCATAATTCGGGTCAGACACTAATTTTCCGCGTCGGAGATCGCGTCACTTATCTCGCTACAGGACCGTTTGTCATGTTGTCGACTCGTAGGCTTTTGACGTTATTGATGTTGGTGGGATCGCCACTTTTCGCAACTTCGACGTGGCATCGGTCGTGCGTCGCACAGGAGTCCGACGACGCGGCACGAGAAAAGCTGATTGTCGATCGATTCATCGATGTCCTGATGAAACGCCCGCGGCCCGGCACGGCGCTGGACCGCGTTTATGGTTTTCACATTCAAGCTGGCACGCTCGACCAATTGATTGCGGGTTTGACAAAGCAGGCAAGCGAAGGCGACGGCAATGCGGGCAATCGCTGGATGCTCGTTGGCCTGTTGCAACTGCAGCGCGGCAATGATGCTGCCGCCGCGGAGTCGCTAGCCAAGGCAGATGCGATTCTGGCCGAAGATCCAATGGCCAGTTACTACCTGGGCAAGTCGCTGTTGCTGATCGGCAAAGGCGACGCCGCAGCCGAAGCACTCACGCGTTCAATCGAGCGTGGGCCGGATCGTAACGAAGCGTTGCCGGTCTACACCGAGCTAGGTCGACTGTATAGCCGCAGCCAACAGACCGACAAGGCGCTCGCGGTTTGGCATCAACTCGAAGAGCGATTCCCCGGTGACGTGCGGGTCGGTGAACAAATTGCGCGAACGCTTGCCGATGAAGGTCAGGACACCGCGGCGCTGGAGCGCTACGAGAAACTGGCCAAGCAATCGGCCGCCGGCGACGAAACGCGAATCATTGGTTTTCAAATCGCCGCCGCCGAATTGAAACGTCGCATGGGACGTGGTGACGACGCGCTCCAGGACTTTGAATCGCTGCTTGCGAAGCTGCGTCCGTCGAGTTGGCTTCATGCTGATGTGCGTCGACGAATCGAAGCTGGGTTCTTGCGCAGCGGCGACTACGCGGCGCTGGCCGACTACTACGCGGCGCAGGTCAAACAGCAACCCGACGAGATCGAACTGCGG
>JBGSVE010000123.1:0-27276 GCA_041753075.1 Pirellulaceae bacterium | reverse complement strand
CCGCAGTTCGATCTCGTCGGGTTGCTGTTTGACCTGCGCCGCGTAGTAGTCGGCCAGCGCCGCGTAGTCGCCGCTGCGCAAGAACCCAGCTTCGATTCGTCGACGCACATCAGCATGAAGCCAACTCGACGGACGCAGCTTGGCCAGTTTCTCGTAACGCTCCAGCGCCGCGGCGTCCTGACCTTCATCGGCGAGCGTTCGCACAATTTGTTCTCCGACCCGCACGTCACCGGGGAATCTCGCTTCGAGTTGCTGCCAAACAGTGAGCGCCTTGTCGGTCTAGAATTGTCGGTCTGTTGGCTGCGGCTAGCGACTCCGCAGCGGCAGCATCATTGCCGCGTTGCAGTTGCAACAGGCCAACGAGCATCCAGCGATTGCCCGCACTGCCGTCGTCTTCGCTTGCCTGCTTCGTCAAATCCGCAATCAATTCATCGAGCGTGCCAGCTTGAATGTGAAAACCATAAACGCGGTCCAGCGCCGTGCCGGGCCGCGGGCGTTTCATCAAGACGTCAACGAATCGGATGACAATCAGCTTTTCTCGCGCGGCGTCGGCAACCCTAATTTTTAATACTGACGGACCACTAGAAAGCGTAGCGGGTCTTCCGAAATCACTGATTACCGCTAGTGGTTCTTAACGGGGCTTTCATCATATTTCTTGTTTCGTCGAGGTCGCTATTTCGTAACTTATGAGGGTATGGAGCCCGCGATAATCGAAACCAGCAGCCTCAACCCGACGCTTGCGTCGTTGGCGTATTTTGGCATTTGCGTCCGCGACGACGAGACGGTCGAAGCGGTTGCGGAAACACTTGAAGACGATCACGTCGCGCCCGGCGTCTTGGTGATGAGTCTGGGCCAGCCGACTGCGTTCATTTCGCGGCAGCGCATGGTCGAACAAATCGCGGGTCGTTTTGGTTTTGCACTGCACCAGCGCCGCCCGATCGGCGATCTGGCGCTGAGTCTCGGTTCGGATCCGTTGGTCTTGTCGCTTGACACGCCAATCAAACGCGCCGCCAAGTTGGCGCTCCAACGCGACACGCAGTTTGCCTTCGATGCAATTGTCGTGATGTTGCCAGACGGTACGCCGGGTTTAATTTGCTCGCATGACTTGTTGCAGGCGCAGACCAAGTTGATGACGCTGGCGTATCGCGAAATCGAAACTCAAAAGGAAATCGCCGAGTCAGCCAATTCGGCCAAGAGCCGTTTCTTGGCGACGGTCAGTCACGAGATTCGCACGCCGATGAATGGCATTCTCGGCATCTCCGAGTTGCTGGCCAAAACGGATCTTGATGCCAAGCAACGTGGCCATGTCGAACTGATTCGTGGCTCAGCCGACACGTTGCTCGTCGTCATCAATGACTTGCTTGATTTTTCCAAGATCGAAGCGGAGCGGATGCAACTCGAGAACGCAGCGTTCGGTTTTCGCATTCTGGTTGAGCAGGTCGTTGGATTGTTTCGCGTGGGAGCCCAAGCGCGCGGCTTGGATTTGACGCTTCATCTCGCCGAAGATGTGCCTTCGCGTGTGATCGGCGATGCAACTCGAGTTCGTCAGGTGTTCAACAATTTGATTGGCAACGCGATCAAGTTTACAACCTGCGGCAGCGTCGACGTGCGCGTTGACTTGATCGAAAAGAGCGAGTCGCATTACATCGTCGAGGGTGTCGTGCGAGATTCGGGAATTGGCATTCCGCCGGACCGATTGGATGCGATTTTCGAGGCGTTCGAGCAAGCCGATGGTTCGACGACGCGGCGTTTCGGCGGCACTGGGTTGGGACTTTCGATTTGCAAGAGCTTGGTTGAATTGATGGGCGGTTCGATTGAGGTGACCAGCGATGGCCAAAACGGATCAACGTTTCGATTTCGACTCAGGTTGCAGCCCAGTGACGATTGTGCTGAGTGTGCGGATGCGCCGCGATTGACACCGCGGATATCAAGTCCGCGATGTGTGTTGTTGGTCGAAGACAATTTGGTGAACCAACGCGTCGCCGAGGCGATGTTGGCGCAAGGTGACCACGAAGTCACGATTGTCGAGAATGGCGGCGCTGCCGTCGAAGCGGCGATGACGGGTTACTTCGATTGCGTCTTGATGGACGTGCAGATGCCCATCATGGACGGCTTGGAAGCGACGCGCCGCATCCGCCAATGGGAATGCGAACAAGACAGACCGCCGTTGCCGATCATTGCGATGACGGCGGGTGCGAACGCGGACGACCGATTGGAATGTCTGGCCGCCGGGATGAATGACTACATCACCAAACCAATCGACTCGTCGTTGTTACTCGACAAACTTGCATCGCTCGCTTGCGAAGAGTCAATCGAAGACAAACATTGCATTGCACCGGAGTCCGATTTGGTTGACGAATTGGATTGGGAAAATTTGCATAGACTGACGCGTGGCAGACCCGAATTGCTGGACAGCTTGATCAGCGCAGTGCGCGGCGAAGTGCCGGATGATCTGGAAAAAATGAGCCGCGCGATCGCGTCGGATGAACCGATGTCGTTGATGGCTTCGGCGCACAAGTTGCGCGGTGCCTTGGGATACTTTGGATTGCCCAAGTTGAAACAATCGCTCGTCATGATTGAAGACGCGGCGCGCCGACATGACATGGCGCAGTGCCAAGAGCTAGTCGCGGCTTGTAGGCAAACCTGGAACCGTGTCAGCGAGCAACTCGATCATCGCGGCTGCTTGTGAGAGCGTCGTACGTTTAGTCATCACGGCAAGTCTGCCAACCTCGCCAAGTTGAGATCGCAATAGCGGATCGTTAACCAATTGTTCCAGGCCGTCGGCCAGTGCAATGGGATCGCTGGGCGCGACCAAAATGCCGCCGCCGGTTGATCCGATCACTTCGGGAAAGGCACCGATCGCCGGCTGCACCACGGGCACACCGGCGGCGAGCGCTTCCAAGACAAACAGGCCCTTGGGTTCTTCATGCTCGGTCGGAACGCTGAGGATATCGATATCGCGGAGCAGTTGCAGTTTGCCCGCCAGATCGGGACTGCCGCGATATTCGACGCGATGGCTCAACCCGGCGCGGCGGACGCGATCCATGATTGACGCCAAGTAGGCTTCGTTTTGCGCCCCCAGCCAACCAGCCATGCAAAGCCGCACGTCTTCGCACCCGGGTCGTTTGGCCAATTCGATGAACGCTGTGACCAAGACATGCGTACCTTTTTCCGGGGCGATTCGCGCCAGATAGCCGATCGTTACCGGCGATCGTTGCGGGGGCGACGTCCAATCATTGAACGCGGAAGTGTCGATCGATAACGGCAGAACGCGAAACTTGGCCAGTTCCAGTCGCAACATCGACGCCATTTTCTTGCCATAGAATTCGCTGTTGACGATGAACAGATCGGTGTCGTCGCCGAGTTTGCTCATTTCGTCGATGGCGGCTTCGCGGTGAGCGACCGGCAAGTGATCCAGGAATGTGTCGTCACCCTGCAAAATCACCATTACTTTTGCGCCGGGGATTTCACGCTTGATCGATGGAATGCAGCCGCCGATGAGCAGGTTTGTCAAAATTACGGCGTCGGGTCGAATGTCGTCACGAAGCCATTGGGTTAACCGCGAAAATTCATCGCGCAAGGCACCGTGTTCGCCACGCAGCATCGCTACTGCAAGGTCGCCGAGTTGGCCGGCGTCGGTCGATCCGGCGCGACGAGTTGCCCACGACAAGAACGCCGTCTGGTCCAGTAATCGACGTATGGGGCCGGGAATCCACCGCAAAATCGGAAACCGCTGCAACAGATAAACATGCACGCCGCCAAAAAACATCTTCGGCGACGCAATGCTGATGTCGTCGGTGCGAATCGGCGTGTAGACCGGCTGCAGCAGGCAATCGGTGCCCAGCTCGCGCAACGCACGGGCCAGCGAATTGTCGTGCATGCAGCTTCCGCAATACATGCCGGCGGCTCCCGCGGTCAGGAACAGGATTTTCATGTTCGGGTATTCATCGTTGTGGCAAAGTTCCTGGATTCCTATACTCCGCAGCGGCTTGATGATTGTAGACGAGAGTCACGAACCGCATTTTCATCCACTGAACTGGCAGCATTGATGAGCGAAACGCCTGAGATAAACGCGATCAAAAAAGCGAAGGCTCCTTTATTATGGGGCGTCGACATTGGCGGAACCGGAATCAAAATTGGTTTGGTCGATGACATTGGCCAGACATTTGCTTACGAAAAGTTGCCAACTCGCGAATCCGAAGGGCCGACTGCGGCGATGCAACGGGTCGCGGCGGTATTGATGGACTTCAGCGAGCAATTGAACCTCGGTGATGGCGTCGTCGCGGCAATTGGCCTGGGGTCACCAGGGCCAATGGATTTGCCGGGAGGAAAGCTCGTCGCGCCGCCTCAATTGCCTAGTTGGTGGGGATTTGGCATTCGCGATTGTCTTTCCAAACTCGCCGGATTGCCAGTCGCTTTTGTCAATGATGCCAACGCCGCCGCTTACGGTGAATTTTGGCTTGGCTCAGGTGAATCAGCGACTTCGATGGTGCTGCTGACCCTTGGCACCGGCGTCGGCGGGGGAATCATTGTTGAAGGCGAACTGGTCAACGGCGTCAATAGCTTTGGCAGCGAGTGCGGCCACATGCTCGTCGATCCATCGGCGACAGCACAAATTTGTGCTTGGGGTGGCGGTCGTGGGCACCTCGAAGCGTATGCTTCGGCGACCGGTGTGGTTATGCGAACGCGGCAACGGTTGAACGAGGGCGCGACCAGTTCGCTCAGCGGCATGCTCGGCGTCGGCGACAGCGATTTGACGTCGCTGCGGATTTACGAAGCGGCAGTCGCGGGCGACAAGTTGGCGTTGGAAATCGTTGACGACACGGCGCGTTGGTTGGGAATTGGCATTACGTCGATCGTTCATGCGATGGACCCCGGCACAATTGTGTTGGGTGGTGCGATGAATTTTGGTGGCACCGGATCGGCGGTCGGTGAACGGTTTTTGACCAAGATCCGAGAAGAATTTAAGCGTCGCACGTTTGAAAATGTTTTCAAAGGGACGACGATTCAGTTTGCGAAGTTGGGCGCCGACGCGGGGTACCTAGGTGCCGCTGGTTACGCTCGAAAAATGTTTGTGAAAAAGTAATCCAATCTCTATGACTCATCATATTCGTAACTTTTGCATCATTGCCCACATTGATCACGGCAAGAGTACGCTCGCCGATCGGTTGCTCGAACATACCGGCACCGTGACCAAGCGCGAGATGAAAGAGCAATTGCTCGATGATCTTGAACTCGAACGCCAACGCGGCATCACGATCAAGGCACGCGCCGTGGCGATGAAGACGGTGCGCGCGGGCAAGACGTTTGAGTTGAACCTGATCGATACACCCGGCCACGTCGATTTTCATTACGAAGTGTCGCGGTCGTTGGCGTGTTGCGAAGGCGCGTTGTTGCTGGTCGATGCGTTTCAAGGCGTCGAGGCGCAGACGGTCGCCAATGCGTATGCCGCGATGGAGCATGAATTGACGATCATTCCGGTGATCAACAAAATCGACTTGGCCTATGCGCGGCCCGATGAAGTCGCGGAAGAAATGCACCAAGCTCTGGGTATTGATCCGCATGATTGTGTTCGCGTTAGTGCTAAGACCGGCTTCGGTGTCGACGACTTGGTTCAAGCGATTATCGACCGGATTCCAGCACCCAAAGGCAGCGGTGCCGAAACGCTACAAGCGATGGTGTTTGACTCGAACTACGATGATTTCCGTGGTGCGATCACCTACGTCCGCATGATGAACGGCACGGTGCGACGCAACCAAAAAATTCGCTACGTCAAGGCGAACACCGTGCATGACGTGCTCGAGATCGGCCAATTCGTGCCCCAGCGCCGCGCGTGCGAGGAATTATCCGCTGGCCAAGTCGGTTATTTGATTTGCAACATTCGTTCGCTCGCTGACGTGCACATCGGCGACACGGTTACGGTCCCCGGTGACAAGGGTGCCGTAGCGCTGCCCGGGTATGATCGCCCCAAACGAATGGTTTATTGCGGCTTGGTCCCCAGCGACGGACAAGACTTCTCGGAATTGCGCGAAGCGCTCGAACGGTTATCGATCAATGATCCGAGTTTTGACTTCGAGCCCGAGACGAGCGAAGCCTTGGGCTTCGGTTTTCGTTGCGGATTTCTCGGCTTATTGCACATGGAAATTGTGCAACAGCGACTCGAGCAAGAGTCCGACGTTGATTTGGTCCAAACCGCGCCCAACGTGACTTATGAAATCGTTAACAAACGCGGCGAGACGTCGTTGATTCGCAAGCCGCAAGATGTTCCCGATCCGGGTGACATCGAAGAATTTCGCCAACCGATCGTCCGCTGCAGCATCGTCGTGCCGATCGAATACATCGGCGCGGTGATGAAGCTTGCCCAGGAACGTCGCGGGACCCAGCGTAGCCAAGAGTACATCGGTACGTTGCGGGTCATGTTGGTTTATGACATCCCGTTTGCCGAAGTGATTTATGACATGCACGACAAAATCAAAAGCAGCACGCGCGGATACGGAACGCTCGACTACGAAATGGTTGGCTACGAAGTCGCTGATTTGTGCCGACTCGATATTCTCGTTAACGGCAATCGTGTCGATGCGTTGAGCATCGTTTGCAATCGCGCCGATGCGGATCGACGTGGTCGCGCGGTGGCGAAGAAATTGAAGGCCGAGATTGAGCGTCACATGTTCGAGGTTGCGGTTCAAGCGGCAGTCGGGTCGCGAGTTATCGCTCGCGAAACTGTGCCCGCGATGCGCAAGAACGTGACGGCAAAATGCTACGGCGGTGACATCACGCGGAAGCGCAAGTTGCTGCAAAAGCAAAAAGAAGGCAAGAAGCGAATGAAGGCGATTGGCAACGTCGAGATCAGCCAAAAAGCGTTCATGGCGGTGCTCAGCGACGGCGAACCGCAATCCTCCGACGCCCGATAACGGATCGAATCGTTGCCTGAAGGCCACAAGACTCATTTTCTCGCCCGTCGACACAACGAGTTGCTTGGCGGCGAACTGCTCCGCGTTTCCAGTCCGCAGGGTCGCTTTGCCGACGATGCCCAGCGCGTCGATCACCATCGATTGCAATCTGCATTGGCGTTTGGCAAACATCTGTTTTATCAGTTTGACAACGAACTCATCGTCCACGTTCACCTCGGTCGCTACGGCTCGTTTCGCCAAGCCGATGGCGTGCCGCCGCCGCGCGGGTTGGTGCGGATGAGAATGTCCAGTCCCACGATCACGCTTGATCTAAACGGACCAACGCAGTGCCGCGTCATCGATCAAATTGTGCAAGACGAAATTGTCGCCAAGCTCGGACCCGACCCACTGGCTGGCGGTCGTTGGCAAGCTGCTTGGACACGCGTGCAAACGAGCAGTCAACCGATCGGTGCGATTCTGCTTGACCAATCGATTATTGCTGGAATTGGCAATATATTTCGCGCCGAAGCGTTGTTCGAGCTTGGCATGAATCCAATGATACGCGGTCGCGATATGACGCAGTCCGACTTCAAGCGACTTTGGAAATCGTTTTCTCGCGCAATGAAGGTCGGACTGAAGCATGGATCAATCATCACGGTGCTCGCCGCCGAAGTGGGAAAACCGCTGCACAAGCTCGATCGTAAAGAGCGAGTCCGCGTTTACGGCAAAACGGATTGCCCACGCTGTGGCAGTGCGATTGGCACGATCGTTTCGGCGGCGCGAAAATTGTATGTCTGCGGCCATTGCCAATCGATCGACCGCTCGGCGATCGATTACGACTGAAGCTCAGGAAAGACATCGGCACTGAGTCCGCGACGCCCGATGATGGCTTTGAGTCGAATGTAAAAATCGCTTTTGAGGTTCGCGACTTGCTGCTCGCTCAATCCCGTTGCGGCGGCGGCGTCTTTATTTGCCATGCCGCAAACGAGCAACAATTCCAAGCACTTTAGCTTTTGCCATTCGCCGCGCTCTTTCCATTTTTGAATTGAATCGCCGGTAGCTTCGGCGACGGCATCTTCTTCGAGTCGTTTGCGTTCACCGCTGCGCGCTATCGAGCTAGCCATTCGCGCTGAGCCGGCTATGTCGATTGTGAAGTCATCGCTGTCGCGATTGCGTGACGACACAATCGGTGGGCGACGGCCTTGGCGGCGCAAATGGTCCGTCAACTTGTAGGCACAGATCGTGAAGAGATAACTTTCCAGCGGTCGGCTGGTGTCGTAGTTGGGCAGACTGTTGAGGAAACCAATGAATGTTTCTTGCACGATGTCTTCGCTGGCGGCGCGATCGCGCAGGCGACGTTCGGCGAAGGCGACCAAACGTCCCTCAAACTTTTCAATCAACGACTGCCACGCCTGCGGATCACCACGGCGGATCGCGTCAATCGTTTCGCTGTGAGCATCGATTCCGTCTGACATTTCGTGCCTGCTGACTAACTTGTCGCCGCAAGGCTCGCTAATCCATAGGCACGCATGGTCGCTTCGAGCGAGCGGCGTTGTGAATCTTCCAACGGCGTCATTGGCAAACGCAACTCGCCGGTGTCGCGGCCCAGCATCTGCATCAGCGCCTTCAGCGGAATCGGATTAGTGGCTAGCCCAAGCATATCGCGGCAAAGATAAAACAACTTTTGGTGCCACATTCGCGCCGTCACGTAATCGCCATCCATCGCGGCGCGAACCATCGCAATCACGTCTTCGGGCACGACATTGCCAACGACCGAAATCACACCTTCGGCACCCACTGACATCATTGGCAACGTCAACGAATCGTCGCCGCTGAGCACCGTCAAATCGGTTGACGCCAAAACGTTGCTGCATTGATCCAGCGAACCGGTCGCTTCCTTGACCATCGTAATGCCCGGCAACTCGGCGAGCTTGACGATCGTATCGACCTCGATGTTCTTGCCTGTCCGCCCCGGAATGTTGTAAACGCAAACCGGGATTTCAATCGCTTCGGCCACGGCTTTGAAATGTTCGTAAAAGCCGGTTTGCGTCGGTTTGTTGTAATAAGGAGCGACCTGCAACGTCGCGTCAGCCCCTTCGCGGGCGGCACGCTTGGTCAATCGCAACGCTTCGGCGGTCGAATTGCTGCCCGTTCCCGCCATGACTTTGATTCGTCCCGCAACTGTCTGGATCACTTCCGAAATCACACGTTCGTGTTCGTCATGCGACAACGTCGGCGACTCACCCGTCGTCCCAACCGGAACCACACAAGTCACACCGGCGGCGATTTGGAATTCGAGTTGTTCGTTGAGCCGCGCGTAGTCAACTTCGCCATCGCGAAACGGCGTCACAATCGCGACCGACAACCCGGCAAAATCACTTCCCTTACGCTGCGTCATAACAGGCTCAAAACCGCTGGAGGAAAAACTGTGCAAAACTCAAGGCTGGGATTGTACCGGAGCAGATCGGAATCCGAAAAGGCTTTAACTTGCAACCAAATCAAGGATTCGCCGCATTTCTGCGACCGCTTCGCGCATTCCGACCATGACGGCGCGGCTGACGATCGCGTGGCCGATGTTTAATTCGCGCATTTCGAGAATGCAGGCCACCGGCCGAACGTTGACATAATTCAGCCCATGCCCGGCGTGCAATCGCATCCGCGCATCGACGATTCGTTGCGATGCGATCGACAATCGCGCGAGTTGTTCATCCATGGCCGCTTGCCCCGCCGACGGATGAGCCGCGTGTGCATAGGGACCGGTGTGCAGTTCGACGGCATCGACGCCCAACTCCGCGGCGGCATCGATTTGGGCGATGTCGGGATCGAGAAACAGACTAATAAGAATGCCGACATCGCGCAACCGCGCAATCGCATCGCGAATTCGGCCTGTGTCGCCATGCACGTTCAGTCCGCCTTCGGTGGTGACTTCCTGGCGACTTTCGGGAACCAACAACGCCCAGGTTGGCCGATGGCGAACCGCGATCGAAACGACTTCATCGGCCGCCGCCAATTCAAAGTTCGTTTTGACGGTGACCGTTTTCATCAATACTTCAATGTCACGATCTTGAATATGGCGACGGTCTTCGCGCAAGTGAAACGTGATCCCATCAGCACCACCTTGTTCGGCCAGTGCTGCGGCGACGACCGGGTCAGGTTCATAGGTCCGCCGTGCTTGGCGTAACGTCGCAACGTGGTCAATGTTGACGCCGAGTTCGATCATTGGTTTTCGTTTCCGGCTTAACAGGTTGCGGTTGATCGCGTCTTCGCATTGTGAACACACCGTCAAATTATTGCTTTTGACCTCCTAGATAAAGTGGACATGGCTAGAATACAGGTGCTCGGATTTCTTTTCCAAGACGGAGCGACATGAACGACGGCAACGCCTTCGCGGCGGAGAAAGTACGCCAATTCCCGACCACACCCGGCGTCTATCTGATGAAGGATCGCTCGGGCCGCGTGATTTACGTTGGCAAGGCGAAGAATCTGCGCAGTCGCGCCAGCAGCTATTTTCTCAAAGCCGCCGCCGAAGACCTGCGCACTGCAGACTGGGTCACCGACATCGCCGACATTGATTTTGTCGAATGCGAAAGCGAAGTCGATGCGTTGTTGACCGAAGCTCGCTTGATCAAAGACATCCAACCCAAGAACAATAAAGATCTCAAAGACGACAAAACGTTTCCTTACCTGATGATTTCGACACGCGAAGACTTTCCCCGTGTCGAGATCACGCGTGAGCCCAAACAGCGCGGCGTCAAGTTGTATGGACCATTCACCAGCGCCGGGGCGTTGCGCGGTGCAATCCAAGTGATGCAACGAATCTTTAAGTTCCGCACCTGCTCGCTTGATATCCAGGAAGGCGACGAAAAGTGGCGCTGGTTTCGACCATGCTTACTCGCCAGCATCCAGCAGTGCACCGCGCCGTGCAACTTGAGAATCAGCAAAGAAGATTACCGGCGCGACATCCGCCGCTTGATCACATTTCTTGAAGGCGGGCAAAAGAAATTGCTTAAGGAACTGCACGACGAAATGATGACCGCCAGCAAATCGTTGCAGTTCGAGAAAGCGGCGTCACTGCGAGATGAAATAAACATGCTCGAGCGGCTCGATGAACGCGGCGAATTGGAAACTCATGCCCAGCCCGAAGTGTTTTACATCGACCCGAAAAAAGGGTTGACCGGGCTTCGCAAGGTACTTGGCCTGGCCGAAACTCCACGCATCATCGAAGGCGTCGACATCGCACACCTGGGCGGCGGCGAAACCGTTGCCAGCTTGGTGCAGTTCATTGATGGGTTGCCGTTCAAGCCTGGCTATCGTCGCTTTCGTATTCGCGATGTGGATGGCATTGATGATTTTCGCAGCATCTATGAAGTCGTGTCGCGTCGCTTTCGCAAACTCGCCGATGACCAGGCAACGTTTCCTGACATCTTGTTGATCGATGGTGGCAAGGGCCAATTGAACGCTGCGGTCGCCGCGTTTCGTGACCAAGACATCACGCCGCCGACATTGATTTCGCTGGCCAAACGCGACGAGGAAATCTTTCGGCCCGGCGAAAGCGAATCAATCAAACTGTCGCGAAACTCTTTTGCCCTGCGGTTGATTCAGTACGTTCGTGACGAATCCCACCGTTTTGCCCAGCATTATCATCACCTGCTGAGAAATAAATCGACTTTTGACGAATAAACCGCGATCGTCACACGGCCCGGCGGTGTCTATAATCGTCAGCCGACTTATCAAAACCCTTTTGGAGGAAACCACCAACACCGTGCGAGACGAACGACGCATTGAAAGTGTTGCCAGCGAAAAAAGCATCCTTGTCCGACTGGTTTTTCCCGGCCAGCCCGATGAAGACGATCCGCTGGGGGAACTGCATCAGCTTGCCACGACCGCCGGAACCGAGGTGGTCGATGAATTGGTGCAAAAGCGATCGACGCCTGACAAGACGACCTTTTTTGGCAAAGGTAAAGTCGGCGAGCTCAAGAAGATGGTCGAGGATACCGCAGCCGACGTCGTGATCGTCGACAACAACTTGTCGCCTGCGCAAACCCGCAACCTCGAAAAAGCGATCAACACCAAAGTCATCGATCGCACCGAGTTGATTCTGGACATCTTCGCCGCCGGTGCCCAAACCCACGAATCGCGTTTGGCCGTCGAGTTAGCCCAACTTGAATACTCATTGCCGCGATTGAAACGCTTGTGGACTCACTTGTCGCGCCAAACCATGGGCGTCGGCATGCGCGGACCTGGTGAAAAGCAGCTCGAAGTTGACCGCCGACTGGCACTGAAACGCATTCACGATTTGAAGGTCGAGTTGGGTAAAGTCGAACAACGACGCGAGCGTCAAGTGGCTTCGCGCGATAGTATCGCCAATGTCTCGTTGGTCGGCTACACCAATGCCGGCAAGAGCACGCTGATGAACTCGCTTACCGGCGCGGATGTCGAAGCGGCCGATCGGTTGTTTGCGACCCTCGATACACGAACGCGGCGTTGGGAGTTGCCCGGCTGGGGCACGGTGTTGCTCAGTGACACGGTCGGTTTTATTCGCGATCTGCCCCACGGCTTGGTCGCCAGCTTCAAGGCAACACTCGAAGAAACTCGCCAAGCTGATTTGCTGCTGCACGTTGCCGATGCGAGTAGCCCAACTGTCTTTGATCAAATCACCGCCGTTTATACGGTGCTGAAGGAACTTGGCATCGAAGAGAAAAATATGATCTTGGTGCTCAATAAGATCGATGCAATTGATTCGCCCGCAGTGCTGAATCGTGTACTCGATCGCTATCCCCACGCGATCCCGGTTAGCGCCCGCAGCAACCGTGGCTTGGCGGCGTTGTGCGAAGGTGTCGGGGAAGCGCTCAGCGAAGAGTTCTTGGATCTGCACGTTGATGTCGCCGCGTCGGATGGCAAGCTGTTGGCCCACTTGGCCGCACAAGGCGAAATCTTGTCGCGAGAATTTACTGACGAGCATGTTACGGTTCACGTTCGATTGTCTGCGTCCGCGTTTGGCATGGTGCGTGAGCGAGCGCTGTCGGTCCGACCGGTCAATGGCACGCTTCGCAACCACATGATCCCGCCGCTGGTCAGCGACGTGACAGCACCGACCTTGAATTCAGCGACGATCAACACGTCCGGTGAAGTCGCTTGACGCGATGTTCCAGCGCTGGAAACCTAACGGGGCGATTGCCGTTGTCACCGGTGCGTCCAGCGGCATTGGATACGAGCTGTGCAAACTGCTGGTCGCGCGCGGTGCCATCGTCATTGCCAGCGCCCGCCGCCAAGAACGATTGAACGAACTTGCGGCCCACTGCAAGACACTCTCTGCCGCTACACGACTGCACACCATCGCCGGCGACATCACCGCAGTCGCCGTTCGCACCGCGATTCTTGAGGCCGCAGCAAATCACGGCGACGGGCGATTGGACCTGCTGGTCAACAACGCCGGCGTCGGCGCACTGGGCCCCTTTGTAGATGCCAATCCCGATCGCTTGCGTCGCTTGATGGAAGTCAACTTCTTTGCTCCCGTCGAATTGTCGCGCCAAGCCTTCCCCATGCTTCGTGCGGGAAACGCGGCGGTGCTGTGCAACATCAGCAGTGTGCTGGGCCATCGCGCCGTGCCGAACAAAAGCGAATACTGCGCCAGCAAATTTGCGTTGCACGGTTGGTCCGACGCCATTCGAGCGGAATGGAAACCCCACGGAATTCAGGTCACATTGGTCAGCCCCAGCACGACTCGCAGCGAGTTTTTTGAGTCCGTGATCGATACCGACGCCGATCAAGCGCCAGTAAATGTCGGTAGTTGGTCGCCCGATCGAGTCGCCCGCGCGGCGCTGGCGACAATTTGTGCGCGGCGCAGCGAAGCGGTGCTTAGTCTCGGCGGCAAAGCGCTTGTTTACGCCGATCGATTGACGCCTCCACTGGTTAACTTCATCTTGGCAAAGAGGTAAAATTCGGTTTTGACCAGTCGCCCGAGCTTATTGCAATGACACAATCAATCCAAATCAGTCGCCGGACCGGCTCCGTACAGCTTCGCATCGATAACAAAGTGAAGTTGACGACCAGCGGAGCTCAAAACGCAGAACCACCAGTCGAGCATGATTTCGCCAAGGCGGTCGCCGCGGCGCTCGACAATCCGTTGGACTATCCGCCGATTCATGGTGGCGTCGTGCCCGGTGATGTCGTCGCAATCGTGGTCGACGCCGAATTGCCTGAGCCCGGAGTCGCGGTGACGGGAGTGCTGCGCGCGTTGTCCTCCTGCGAACCGTCACGCATCGACGTTATCGTTTCACAAGCCGCTACACCGGAGACACAGGCAGGACTTCGCGCGGCGTTGCCGGACGGTGTTGAACTGACCGTGCATTGTGGCGTCACGCGGGAGGAGCTTCGTTACCTTGCGGCCAATGACGCGGCCGAGCCGATTTATTTGAACCGCTTACTGGTCGATGCTGATTTGGTGGTACCGATCACGGTGGCGCGGCATCGTGATCCGCTAGTTTTTGGTTCGTCGTTTGGTGGAGTGTTTCCCGACTTCGCCGATCACGATGCGCAGGTGCGAACTCGGTTGCACGAATCGGATATCGATCGCCAATCGTCCGACCCACCGCGTATCCCGACCGACGATGCGATCCAAGTCGACTGGTTACTGGGCCTGCAATGGTTGGTCACGGTCGAACTTACGCCCGATGGCCGCCCTGGTGATGTTGTCGCCGGAACGCCTGCCGGGTTGGCGCGCCGTGCTCAGGAGCGTGAAGCGTCAATGGACGTCGCGCCAGCCGCCGACGTTGTCGTCGCGACGCTCGAAGGCAATGACGGCCAACAATCGATTGCGAATCTATTGCGTTCAGCCTTGGTGGCCCGCGGTTACGCGGCGGTGGATGCGTCGATCGTCCTGGTTTGCGATCTTGATGATCTCGGTATCGTCAACGAACACGCCGAATGGTTCGCGGATGTGCAAGACGATGAGAACGATGGCGATGAAGCGCCCGGCAAGCCCATCGCTGAATCCGCAACCGATCATGCGCGGCGGTTGCTCAGCATTTTGATCAACGAAGTGGATTCGGGCCAACGCTATTTGCTGATGTCAAATTGTCCCGCCGAGGCGGTCGAAGCGTTTGGTTTCGGAGTGGTTCAAGACGCGGCGGCGTTATCAAGGTTGATCAATGCAAGGGCCAGTTGTGCGGTCCTTCGTGCCGCGCAATTCGCTTCGGTGCCGACCGAAGCGTCGACCTTTGGTTTGAGGCAATTGTAGAACGGTTGTCCCCAACCGTTCGGGAACGCCCAAACGGTTGGGGACAACCGTTCTACAATTTTTGTCGCCCGAAATCGAAGCTGCGTTAAACCACGCGCGTGCGCCAAACTGTCGAGTGTGGGCTAACTCACAGACTCGGCCTGGGCTATTTGGAATGATCGGTCATGTTCGCAGCATCGCGAATTTCTCTGGCCCTCCAACAAACGAATACTCGCATGAAAGATCGAATCAAGTCGTTCCGCGCGGTGACATTATTGATACTCGCTGCGGGCTGTGTGTTTCCCGCTTCGGTTAGCTTGGCTCAATCCGCAATGATGCAGAAACCGGCACTCGAAGGTTTCTGTGCCGTGTGCGTCGTCGAAATGAAAAGCTGGGACCGCGGTCGGCCCGAGTTCGCCTCGACATACGACGGCATGACGTATCAATTCCCCAGCGCCGCGATCAAAGGCAAATTCGACTCGATGCCCCCGAAGTATGTTCCGGCATTGGGCGGTGACTGCGTCGTTTGTTACGCCAAGATGGGCAAGCGAGTTCCCGGTGATGTTCGCTTCTCGGCGTTGCATGAGCGCCGTCTGTTCCTGTTTCCAAGTGACGCCGAGAAGAAAATGTTCTTGGACGATCCTCGTGCGTTTGAGAATGTCGACTTAGCGGCCGGTGGAGATTGTGCCGTTTGCCTGGCCAAGATGGGCAAGCATGTTCCGGGTAATTCGCAATTCACCGAAGTCTATCAAGGTTTTCGTTATCAATTTCCGTCTGCTGCGGAGCAGGCCGAGTTTCGACGTTCGCCTGCCGAGTATGCCGACGCAACGACGAAGATGGGTGACGATAAAATGATGAATAAGACGGGCATAAAGTCGATGGACGACGGCACAAATTTGGTCTCAATCGCCGGTCGCGGTGGTTGCGCCGCATGTGAACATGGAATTCATCCGCTGACCAGTCCCGGTGAATTGGGTTTGGCGATCAATACGTCCGATGGGAAAATCGTGGTCGTTGAAGAAGCTCACAAACTTTACCCCGAAGTCTATGCGTCGCGATTTAAGGGTCCGAAAATTGAGGTTGAAGGTTCGATTGTGAAAACTGCCGGTAAGGTTTCGTGGCTGCAACCATCTAAACTTCGTGTGGTAAACTAAGTTAAATTTTATCGGAGTCTCATCGTGCATACTTCATTCTGGCAATCAACTCGTAACTTCGCCCTTTTGGCCAGTGCCATAGCAACGCTCGCGTTACTATTCGCGACGCGCCAACTAATCTCGAAAAGCGATGCCGACGAGTCGTCTGATTCACCGGGTGGATTTGCGGTTGTCGAGTTGTTCACGTCGCAGGGCTGCAGCAGTTGTCCCTCGGCGGATAAGAACTTGATGAGTATCGCCGAGCGTGCCGAAGCAAATGGATTGTCGGTTTACACATTGTCGTTCCACGTCGATTACTGGAACTATCTTGGCTGGAGCGATCCGTACAGCTCGGCCGCCGCGACCCGGCGCCAACGGTTGTACGCCAAGGTGATGGGCGGCGACCGAGTCTACACGCCGCAGATGTTTGTCAATGGAACAACGGAATTCGTCGGCTCGAATCAAGCCTTGTCGAACAAGGCAATCAAGTCGGCGTTGGAGTCGACGACGCAGGCGAAGTTGACCGCGACGGCGCATGATCAAAATGGCGAAGTCCAAGTCAATTGGCAAGCGTCGGGAACGCAGGCCGGTGACTTGATCGTTGCTGCTTTAGTCCAGAACCAAGCCCAGCAAAGCGTTTCCGCAGGCGAGAATACGGGGCGCACGCTCAACCATGCAAACGTCGTCCGCGACATCAAGGTCGCGCCGATTGCGGCCGGAGAAACGTCGTTGGCGTTTACGCTGCCCAGCGACTTAAAGGCCAATGACTACCAAGTGATTGCCTTTATTCAAGCCGCGGATGACGCCCAAATCCGCGCGGCCACTCGTGCATTGCCACGAAAATGACCATCAATCGTTCGTCGCTGCTTTGGCTGGTACTTTCGCACGCAACC
Organism: Pirellulaceae bacterium; assembly: GCA_041753075.1. Taxonomy (GTDB): domain Bacteria; phylum Planctomycetota; class Planctomycetia; order Pirellulales; family Pirellulaceae; genus UBA6163. The sequence goes on along the minus strand of JBGSVE010000123.1, from coordinate 10,142 downwards.
GCACTGGCAATCGGTGCGGTTTGTTATTGGTCGTTTGCGGTTTCACAACCGAATGTCGCGCCCGTCGTTTTGCCGACCACATCGCCGGCACAGCAATTGGCCTTCAAGCCACCAACCGACGACGGCGCGGTTGCCAGTGTCGATGATTTTTTGTCATTGATTGATGGCGACCGATTGGTTTGGACCCAAGCGTTGACCAAGATTGAAAACAATTGGCAACCCGGCAATCTCGTCATGCTTGTCGAAGTTTTGCGTTTTGTTCGCAGACCCGTAGTGGTCGAGGCGGTGACGCATTTGATTAACCAAAAGTCGGTTCAAGTTGATGATGACAACATCGAAACTTGGTATCGCGAGATTTGGCAATTGCCATACCAACCGGACCATCACTACGCCAGCTTTAAGGCGCGATTGTACGAGCGAATTGATCCGCGATTCGCTGAATACTTCCATGATGAATCGCCCGCGACGATTCGCTTGGACGAAATTCGCTGGGGTGGTGTTCGTCGCGATGGTATTCCGCCATTGAAAAACCCCAAGACACTCGCTGCAGCGGAGGCGTCGTACTTGGCGGATACCGACATCGTGTTTGGTGTCGAATTTAATGGCCAAGCTCGCGCTTATCCTAAGCGGATTCTGGCTTGGCATGAGATGGTCAAAGATATTGTCGGCGGCAAGTCGATCAATGGCGTCTATTGCACGTTGTGCGGCTCGATGATTGTCTATCGAACGCTTACTGCGGATGGCAAACATTACGAATTTGGCACCAGCGGCTTTCTCTACCGATCCAACAAATTGATGTACGACTACGATACCAAATCAATGTGGTCCACAATCGACGGCGAGCCGGTGGTTGGACCATTGGTCGGCAAAGGAATCAAGCTCGAACCGCTCTACGTCGTAACCACGACATGGAGCAAATGGAAAGCGGATCATCCCGATACGTCGGTGTTATCATTGGCCACCGGACACCAGCGCGACTACAACGAGGGTGCGGCGTATCGCGGCTACTTCGCCACCGACGACTTAATGTTCGGGGTTGCGAAGCTGGATCGTCGGCTAAAAAACAAAGCCGAAGTGTTTGTTATCCGCCAAGACTCTGGCGACGCGCCGACGGTTTGGTCACTGGAGTATTTGGTGCGTAACCCGCTGCACCATGTGACGCTCGGCAAACTTCGGGTAGTGATTGTGACGGATGAAACCGGTGCGAATCGCGCCTATGAATCAAACGATCATCGTTTCGACGAGCGCCGTACCGACGGAAAGTTGATTGACGCAGGTGGACAACTTTGGGACGTAAACGAGGCGGCATTGGTTAGTCAGTACAACAAGATTCGCTTACCACGCTTGCCTTCGCATCGCGCGTTTTGGTTCGGCTGGTATAGCGCCCATCCCGATACCTTGTTGATTCAATAATGTTCTACGACGCTATGGATTCGCCGCGATCGGTGCTCGATAAACAGTTGACAACAGCAACCAGTTTTCGCCGCTGAATTCGGTAATCACTCCCGTGATGGTCCAGCGAACGTCGTTCGGGTCTTGCGCGATGGCGTCAACAATGCGCTGCAACGCAAGATTTTCCAGCAACCGATATTGCATTGGTGCTGCTTCTTTCGTCATCGTTTTTTCGCCGGATGCACTGGGACTTGGCGACATCATCGACCCCTTCGACTCGACTGGTTCGGCGACAAAAATCCAGCGACGACCGACGCGCGAGCACCGTCCCACAACTGCGGTCACCTTCGTGCCTTCGCGCATCAATTGTCGCGTTGAATCTCGGCGTTGCTCGTCGGATTCGCTGCCCAGATCAAGATCCCATGAATCCGCCGCGGCGACGCAGCGTGGGTCTCCATGGAAAAGAATCGAATCCACCGACCAATGGCCGATCATGAATCCAATGATCACAAGCGTCTTGGAAATCAATCCGTAACGCATCGGAGCACGCGACCAAATGAACACCAGTGGAAGCAACAACATCGGAACTGTCTCGGAGGAGCTTCAAGATGTTTGAAGCACGGATGAATTCAATCCGTTGGCCGTGACCGGGTCCCAGTTCCGTTGGGGATCGAAATGGGGTTCGTCAGTTGTCGCGTGGCATTGCCATCGCGTGCAGCGCGAAGACCGCACCAACGGCAACCATTGCTAAGCCGAGCCAACGCGGCGGCTCGACACGTTTCTTGGGGCTGGGATGCACCTGCATCAAGAACGACGTCATCGTGTCGTTGCTACTTGTGACTTGGGTTTGCTTGGAAACCTTGGCCAACGTTCGCGTTGTCGATTCATTCAACACAAACGACTGCACCATACGAAATTGGATGCCTAAGAGCACCAAGAGCGTGCCAGCCATAAAGTAACGGTTGCGAGTGAATTGCATGGGGGGGCCTTGCGGTTGCCAAAGCGAGTTCAAAGACATCGGCCGCTCAGATTGGGAGAAGGGCCTGGGTAGAGGATCGACGTTGGCACCAATGCCCCGTCAGTGAATTACTCGAATATCGCTTTGTAGGAATCAACCTTATTGTTTCGTGAGCGGAGTGACGCTAGCCACCGGTATCCTGTTTCACCGGCGGCTAGCGCCGAACCGCTCACCTAACGATCAATAACATTCAGCTGCAGCGGAGCAATGTCCGCTGCGCCTGGGCACGATTCGTGTTGTAGGGTTTACCGTGTCGTTACATTTTCACCGCGCGATCTGGACGTCACAACCCGCACCATTATTCCCACCGTTATCAACATGCCCGCCGACATACTGCTCATTGAACCCGAAAAGACGCTGGCCGAGATCCTGGCGTTTCGTTTGGAGTTGCTTGGCTACACGCTGCGCGTCGTTCGCACCGGTGGCGAAGCGATTTCGGAGCTGACCAATCGATTGGCGAGCTTGGTGATTGTCAACACAAAGTTGCCCGACAGCGATGGACTGGAATGGGTGGCGCGAACAAGGCACGATTGGCCGCAGCGTGATTTGCCAGTCTTGGCGATCTCGTTTGACCCCAGTCTCGAGACGGTCGAGCGGGCCTTTCATGCCGGTGCGGATGACTATTTAGTGACGCCGTTTGATCCCACCGTGCTGGAATCCAAAGTGCATTCATTGTTGCAGTCGAACCACTTGGTCGCGCGATCGTAACCCGCCGCAGCAGAGTTCTTCCCGCTCCCCCAAAACCACTTCGGCAATCATGCGGCAAATTGGTGAAATCCTAGTCGAGCAAAGCTCGATCGCGCCGGAAGCGTTGGAAAACGCGTTTCGCACCAAGCCGCGCGGGGTCATGCTCGGTGATTGGTTGGTCAAGCAACAGATGATCACGTCGCAGCAATTGGTCACGGCGTTGGCCGATCAGTTTGGCGTACCGTGTATCGATTTTGACGCGATCAGTGTCGACGCCCAAGTCGCTCGCTTAATCCCCGAGGACTTTGCTCGCTCGTCGCGGTCGGCTGCGTTTACCGTCGAAGGCCGCGAGATGATGTTGGCAATGGTTGCCCCCGATGACATCGAAACGATTGCCGAAGCCGAGTTGATGACCGGCTACCAAATCAAACCCGTCGTCGCTTTGGCGGATGAAATCCAATCGTTGATCGAGCGGGCCTACGATGATCGCTCGGTTGCTCGCCAAACGATCATTGACATGAAGTTTGCTGAGCTCAAAGCCGCCCGCGCGTCCGGTGATGACTTAATCACCGTTGCCGATTTTGTCGACCAAGAAGACGCTCCGGTGGTCCGGTTGGTTCAAGCGATATTGTCCGGTGCCGTGACGGCGGGCGCGAGCGACATTCACCTCGAGCCTCATAAGCCGGAAATGCGTTGTCGCTATCGCGTTGACGGCGAGTTGCAACAGGTGATGACAATTCCAAACCATGTTGAAGAATCGGTGCTCAGCCGAATCAAAGTCATGGCTGACATGGACACGACGGAAAGCCGCCGACCGCAAGACGGACATTTGACCATCTTTGAAAATGGCAAACGCGTTGGCTTTCGCGTTAGCGGAATTCCCACCGTCGATGGCCAGAAGTTGGTGCTGCGACTGCTCGACGAAGGCAGCAAAACGTTTGCACTGGATCGACTTGGCCTAACCGCGCACGCCGAAGCACAAATCCGCGCCGCTGTTGATAAACCGCACGGCATGTTTGTTGTGACCGGACCAACGGGTAGCGGCAAGAGCACAACGCTGTATGCCGTGCTGCAGCATCTCAATAACGAAGACCGTAACATCGTCACGGTCGAAGATCCCGTCGAATATCGCTTGGCCGGAATCAACCAAGTGCAAAGCGACAACGAATTCGGGATGGGTTTTGCCAATGCGCTGAAGTTCATCATGCGGCAAGACCCTGATGTCATCATGGTCGGCGAAATTCGAGACAGCGAAACGGCGACGACTGCGGTGCAAGCCGCGCTGACGGGACACCTGATGATTAGCACGCTGCACACCAACGATGCTGTCGGTGCGGTGCAGCGTTTGGCTGACCTCGGGATCGACAATTTCAAGATCGCTGGGTCGCTACTGGGCAGCGTTGCCCAACGACTGCTGCGCCAAATTTGTGACCATTGCAAGGAAGCGGTCGAGCCGAATGCGAACCTGCTGTCGGTGCTTGATCCAGGTCATCGGCACACAACAGATGTGACATTTTACAAGGGTAAAGGTTGCAAGAAGTGTTTGGGTTCAGGCTATCGCGGTCGGATTCCGATTTTTGAAATCATGCCGATTACGTCCGAAATCACAATGGCGATCGAAGCGGGAATCCCTCATTCCAAGCTGCGCCAAATGGCAATCGAAGCCGGCATGGTCGAGTTGACACTTGCGGGACTCGAACAAGCGATCGTCGGGCGCACGACTTTGGATGAAGTTTACTTCAAGACCAGCGGTGACCGGCGCAGCGGCGATGCGTCGCTGTTGGCCAACGGCCGACGTGTCGATGACATCACGCTTCGCGGCCCTGAACCTGAACCTCGACAACGGTGAGTGTGATGAGTACCGCGACGACACGAAATCGACCAAAAACGAATCCTCTGATCGGCTTTCTTCAGCAGCTCAACAGCATTCAACTCGGCAAACAAGTCAAGGGTGACCCGACGCGTGTGAAGCCGGTCGCGTTGGCGAATTTGATGCGACTGTTGTTGATGCTTGTCGAAAACGGCTTGTCGCTTCCCAAGGCATTGTCATCACTTGCCGATGACCGCACGGTTCGTCGTTATCGCAGGCTGTTGTTGAAACTGCGTGCGTCGATCGAAGCTGGGGGAACGCTCAGCGATGCGCTTGCGCAGTTTCCGCGAACCTTTACGCCGATGCAAATTCAACAGATCCGTATTGGCGAAAAAAGCGGTTCGCTGGAAATCGCTATGCAAAGAGTCTGCGAACAACTCGAGCGGAGCGTCGCGCTGCGCAAACGCATCATCAAGAAGGTCAGCTATCCGGCATTGATTTCGGTTGCGGGAACAGGCTTGATGATTTTTATGGTGACGTTCGTGGTCCCCGAATTTGAAACCGTATACCAGGGCAGCGGCGTTGATTTGCCGCTCGTTACGCAGGTCGTCACCGGCACCAGCCGCCAGGTTTTGCGTTATGGATGGTTGGCCATTCCTGTGATCGTTGGCTTTTGTGTCGCGCTGGGTGTGGTGCGAGCGACGCCGAAGCTTGCGTACCGAATGGACGCGTTTTTGCTGAAGCTGCCGATCGTCGGCCCGTGGTTGCGCGACGTTGCGGTGTTGCAGTTCGCCGAAACCGTATTGTCGATGGTCCAGTGCGGATTCAAGCCGGTTGATGCGGTACAGATGTCGGTCGACTGTATTCGCAATCGTCGCGTTCGCGCCGCCGTCGAGCAAGTCAAAGCGTCGGTTCGTCGCGGCGAGCGATTGAGTACCGAACTGGCTCGCCACGAAGAATTCTTTCCCAGCACGCTTTGCCAATTGGTCAGCGTCGGCGAGCAATCCGGTGAGTTTGCCAAGGCGATGAGTGGCACGTGCAACCATTTGCGCGAGCGACTCGAAAGCCGCATCGATGCGTCGGTGGGATTGCTTGAACCAGCCTTAACGATCGGTCTTGCCGCGATGATCGGCGGCATTGTGTTGTCAATCTACATGCCTATTTTCCACATGTTCGAGGTGCTCGAATGAAGTCACGAATTGGTTTCACGTTGTTGGAAATGGTGTTGGCCGTTGTCATCATTTCAGCCGTCGCGGCGGTGTCATTGCAATTCATTCGTCCGGTCGGCGAGTCGTCGCGTCAACGTTCCTGTGACGTGTCGCGGCAAATGTTGCAGAACTATGCCGACCAATACTACAATCGCACCGGAACGTGGCCGCAGCGCAACCTCGCCGAGTTGGCGACGAATGAATTCGTCGGCCCGCGATTGCCGCCGTGTCCCTGCCAAGGTGGTAACTACGAGATGAGCGGTGCGATCGTGGTTTGCCCGCTGCATGAAGCAACGCGGAAGTAGTCACCTTCGGGCTCAACATCAACAACCGCTCTACAATCGCCATACCTCGAAAATCAAGCCGCGACGGAACACGCGTAGATTGTATCCCGCCGCGCGAACGTCGCCAAAACAAACGCATCACCGGAGCAATCAAAACAGATCGCGGAGCGACTCGATCGCCAACGGCTCACGGGTTGCAAACGGCTCGCCATATTCGCGATTGATCAAACGGCCCCAGTATGCCGCGTCATCGCGAAAACGATCCGTCAGCGTTGGCGGCTTTGGGTCGCGACCGGTTATGAACTGGCTCACGTAGGCTTCGATCGCGCTGCGTTTTGTGTCCCATTGCTCGCTGATGTCAACGATAAAGCTGGGCGTGATCGCCAATCGCAAATGGATGCAATAGTAGTAATAAACACGTTCGGGATGATGTGGCGAACCCGGCATGTCGGTCTTACTAAGCTTCGCCCAAAACCGCGCCGCTTCGATAAGCTGCGTTGCAGCAACATGATCGGGATGAGCGTCTTCCCAATAAGGTGCGAACAACCAGCGTGGTCGAAGTTGGCGAATGTATCCCGCAATCACGGTGCGCGCTTCGAGTGTTGGCAGTAGGCTGCGATTGGCCAAGCCCGCGTTTCCGCGCCAGGTGACGCCCAGCAGCTTGGTCGCCGCCGCCGTTTCCCGGGCGCGCAGCTCGAGACTGCCATGCGGCGTCGGCTCGCCACTGGTCAAATCCAAGATGCCCACTCGCATGCCTTCAGCGATCATTTTCACAATCGTCCCGCCCATACCCAACTCGGCATCATCGGGATGCGGTGCGATGACCAAGAAATCCAGTGGGGGCATTTCGTCAATGGCACTCATTGCGGTCTCATCGCGACAGTTCCCAACAGCGCCTTGGCCAACGGGTCATCATCGGGACCGCAAAAACCCCAGTGCTCGCGTCGTCGCCAACCTTCGGCATAGACATACCGGCGCGACATCTTGCCAACATGAGCGCTACTGTCGCGCATCGTTTGGATGTAAGAGTCCATGCCTTGGCTTTCATCGAGCCACTGCTTTTGACTAGCATGACAAGCCAATGATTCCGCCTTGGTGTCAATCACGTTGCTGATGTCGACAAACAACTTCGGCATTACGACTTCACCAAGCGGCGTGGCGCTGCCGACCGGTTGGGCGTGATAGACCGTGACCGGCTCAGCGAACGTCGCCACCTCGGGATCGCTTTCAAAGTTTGGCATCCCATGAGCGAACGCGGCGGAGACGGCGAGCTTGCACGCGTTCTCGTGATCCTCCATGTAGTCAACCGGCGAATGGGTTAGCAAAATCGATGGCTTGGCCATTCGCAAAACCGCCGCGACTTTGCGCAACAGCGGCGTCGTGTAGGCAATCTCCATATCAGGACAAATCGGCGGATAGAACTTCGCACCAAGAAACGCTGCCGCGGCGCGTGCTTCTTCGAGTCGTACAGCGGCGCAGGTAACTCGGTCCATCGTCGTCGAACCACGACAACCGTCGGCGATGTTCATGTAGTGCAATTCCCAGCCCAGTTTCTTGAGCTGGATCATTGTCCCAGCCATCAAGAACTCAATGTCATCATGATGGGCCGCAATGGCGAGCACAGAAGGCATAATTAGATTCGTCCCAACAGAGAAAATGAAATCATGTTACCGAGATCGTGGCTGACATCGTATGCACTTGGCCGGGGCGAAGCGTGATCGCGTTGGAGCCGACGTTTGCTGTTTCGATGCAGACCATTTCAGGCCATTCATCATCACCAAAATCAGACATCTTGGCACTTTTTGCGATCCAAGGATTCCAAACAACCGTCGATCGCGAACCGGATTTCGCGACGTGGATGGTTCGCTTCAGTGCAGGATCGTGGAGCACACAGGGTTCCGTTGTGTCGAGATAAACGCGGTCGGTCTCGCCGGTGAATTGACACGATTGGCCCGTCGGCGGCTTCATCGCGGCACCATCCACTTTGTCGATATAAGACGCTGACTCCAGCCCTTGGATGGAAACTCGACGCACATCGCCAACACGAAAATAACTGTGCAAGGCTTGTTCAAACGTCGCCGATTGTTCGGCGTCTTCGCTCAGTGTGACCACCAGCTTGATCGACAACTCGGCTCCGAACGTCGCGATGTATTGCAGTTGAAATTGCTCGATCTCGGTTTGCAATTCGACGTGGACCTGGTCGTCGTCATCGTCTCGATTTGCGGAAACGAGCTCCCAAGCTTTGGTTCGCGCGAATCCGTGGCTTGGCGCGGTTGGGTCCGACGCCAGCGGGCCGAACCAGGGAAAACAAATGGGTACGCCGCCGCGAATCGCTTTGCCCTCTGCGAACGACGATTTCTTGCTGACCCACAATACGGGCTCTTGTCCCGCGGGCTGAAATACCGTGATGTGCGCACCATACAGATACACTTCGCCGCTGCAATGCGAAGACTTGATCTGAACGCGGTCCAGACCGGATGCCGATCTCTCGAATTGCACGGCTGACATTTACGGGCTGCTTTCTGAAAGAGAAAAGCGAACGAATGCGGGTCGATTGGTGGTGATACCACACGCACCAAGTGATTGAAAGAACAGAGCATCGTCGGCTGAGTCGATTGTCCAAACGTGAAATTTTTGGCACCCCGCAGACGTCAACGTTTCGACAAACTTCGCGTCGAGCACCTGCCGCTCACCTTGCATGCCAACGCCATCTGCGGCGGTACTTCTAATGGTGGCGATGATCGTTTGGGCATTGGGTGTCCAGGCGCCGTCGGGCAACGACTTGAAGCCGGTCAGCCAATGTGCTTCAACGTCCGGAAGCTGCTGCTTGCACATCGCGATCGAAGCGGCATCGAAGCTAATGATCAACAGCGATTGGGAAGAAGGTGCCAACCGGGATAGTTCTTCCACCAGGAACGGCACCATGCGCGAGTCGGACTTCAATTCAATCACGAATCGCTTGCCCTCCGGCACCGTCGCCATCACCTGCGCAAGCGTCGGTATCGGCTCGCCATTGAACTCCTTGTTCTTCCAACTGCCAAACTCCAACTCTTGCATTTCGCTCAAGATTGATTCTTCGACGATTAGCTTGCGGCCGCCGGTACGAAGTGTGTCGCGATCGTGGATGCAGACGATTTGGTTGTCGGCGGTCAAATAGAAATCGCCTTCAATGGCGTCGGCACCCTGTTGCCACGCCAACTCGAACGCGGCGATCGTATTTTCGGGAGCATCAAACGACGCGCCGCGGTGAGCAGTAATCATTTGTGCCAGCGACGACTCGGACGAAGCCAAAGCCAAGGTTGAGACCAAAACAACAATGCGGAAGATAAATGTCATCGAGACGCTCCGGCGGGGTTGTTTGGATGCAGTAAGTCGAACATGCTGGAGGTTCCCGCGCCATTGGTCAAGCCCGACGATGGCCAATACTTGGTGATGATTTTGTTTATCATAACGTGATGTCCATTGAACCTTTTCATCTGTTGATTGCGATTCTGCCGCTGGCAGCGTACTTGACATTCTTTGGTGCAATCCGTTTGCGGGGGCGTATGGTTGTCACCACCGGCGGCCGCGATCTGTTTGCCCTGGCGATCGCCATCGCGGGATTGGTTGCCGTGGGCCCGGTGGAATTGTTTTTTCCGGCGGCGGCGGGGGCGTTGTTTGGTTCGGCGATCTGGCCGATCTTGGCGTTTCTGTACCTGTTGGTCGTGATGCTGATTATCCTCAGCTCGCGGCCGCGCTTGATT
>JBGSVE010000122.1:0-11059 GCA_041753075.1 Pirellulaceae bacterium | reverse complement strand
CTTGGGCATCGTTGAGACTCCGTTTGAATGACCTGTGGAAAAGCCATTCGAACCGCTCAACGATGTTTTTACCTATACCGATTTTGAAGACGTGCGACACATCGCGATCCTCGCCTGTCGCATTTCAGTTGAGCATCCGCCCACCAAAAATTCCTTTCTAGTCTTCCCAGAACGCCACCATTTCGTCAGGCCAGGCGAAGGGAGCCGGAGATTGTGCATCTATTCTACTAGCCCACTCGCCTCAGCCGCCGGGGTGGTTTGGCGACCTTCGAGCTCGTGGTTCAGAATTTCGAGCAACGTTTGCAGAAACACGACCACCATCGGGCCCACCAAAATGCCGATTGGCCCGAAAACTTGAATGCCGCCCAAGACGCTGAGCAACGCCAACAATGGATGGATCTGCGAACGTCCTTGCAACACATACACCTTGATCACATTGTCGATTGACGAAATCACCGTGACGCCAAAAATCGCCAAAACGAGCGCCGCATAGGGTCGATGTTCGACCGCACCCAAGTAAATTGCGCATGGCACCCAAACCGATGCGGCACCGAGAAACGGCACCAGCGACATGAACGTCGTGGCCATGAACAACAACACAATCGATGGCAAACCAAACAACCAAAACGCGATCGCCGCGAGCACACCCTGCGCCAGCGCGCTGAGCACACTGGCCAACACCACGGCGCGACTGGTTTGGTCAAACTGCAACAACAGCCGCCGCTCGTACTCGTCGTCAAGAGGACTGAGCCGCATCATCGTTTGCACCATGCTGTTGCCATCGGCAAAGAAGAAATACAGCGCGATCACCAAGATCACAATGCCGACCAACATTTGCAACACGAATTCGCCGGCGACCTGGGTCAACGGCAAGACGCGAGGTTGCAAAAACGATTGGGCTCCATCGACCATCGCCTGTAATTCGACATCGCTGGGGTTGGCCAGCAGTTTCAATTGCGAGGTCAACGAGTTGCCAAGCAAAAGCTGAGTCCACGTGCGTTTGGCCTGTTTCACTTCGACATACAGCAAGTCGTATTTTTTTCGCGCCTGCTCACGCGCAATCGGATCGTCGCTCGCCGACAAATCAGCCAAGGCCCCGCCGGCGGCGCTGAGTTCGGCAAGCTGCTCCAGCAGGTCTGCGAACGATTCTTCGCTCGGCTCCTCCGAGCCAATTTCGGAATGCAGATAGCGCACGATCGCCTCGGCGTCTTCGATTCGCACCTTGGCGACGGCTTGTGGCAATGGTTGAGCGACGGCGGCGATGTCGTCATCCAATTGGCGAAACGAATCCGACGATGGCAATTCGAGCGCCAAGCCTTTGCGGACGCGGCCAAGAGATTCGGCCAACCCACCGTCACCGATTTGGCGAACGAATAATGTGCCTTGGGCGATCGCAACACTGAGGATTAAACCGGCGGGCAAGAGCACCAGCAAGAGGATGAATAAAGTGGTTAGCGCGGATGCAACGCGGTGTCGGCCTTGGACTCGGTGTAAAATCCATTGATAAGCGGGCCTGAAAATCACCACCAGCAGCGCCGCCAAGAATAATGGAACAAAGAAACTGGCCATTACCTGATAAAACAGCACACCGATAACCACAATGGCAACGACGAGCATGGCGATCGAGAGCACGCGGGCAATTGCTACTCCGCCAATGCTTGCTGCGGGCAACTGAGGCAGCACCGGCGACTTTTTTCCGTTCTTGGCCACGGGCAATTATCCTAAAAATGGTTTACACGGTACGCGGCGGCGATAGTGTATGGCAAAATCGACTGTAGCAAAGCGAGTCGGGATGACGTTGCTGCGATTGAGTTTGGCGATGGTTGTGGTCGCTGGCTTTGTCGTGGCGGTGCGTCATGCTTTCGATCATTGGCGAAACGAAACCGCCCAATCGGACATTACACTCGCCGATTTCCATTTTGGCTGGCTGGTTGTCGCCGCAGGGTGTTACGCGGTCGGCTTGATGCCAGCGATTTTGGTATTGCGGCGGGCGCTGCGGTCATTGGGCGTGCGGACGTCGTTGCGCAGCGTCGCGTCGGCACAATTAGTCGGTCATTTGGGAAAATATGTGCCGGGCAAGGCGATGGTCGTCGTGCTGCGCGCCGCGGTGCTGAATCGTGGTGGGGGCAATGTCAGCTTGCGCGCCGCAACGATTGCCGTCACAATCGAAACGTTGACTTTGATCGCCGCCGGTGCCGCCATGTCATTGGCCGTGCTGGTATTTATGGACACGCCGTCGTGGATGAAACACGCCAGTTTGGTGATGGCCGTCGTCGCTGGTGTGGCGACGTTGCCAATCGTCATGAAACGGATCGTCTCGCGCCGCATCGTCGGCGGTTCGCTGAGTTGCAACTGGACGCCCCGCGACGCGGTCGCCGCTTGGGGTTGGAGCGCGGTGGGATGGTTGTGGTTGGGTGCGTCGATGACCGCGATCGTGTTGGCGATGCCGGAGCGGTTGCGGGTTGACGACGGCCTGTCGGCGTGGCTGTTTTATGCAACCTGTTTTGCCTCAATTTCACTGGCCTTTGTCAGCGGATTCATATCATTCCTGCCCGGCGGCGCGGGAGTCCGCGAATTGGTGCTTGTGGCAATGCTTACGCCGATCGTGGGACCCAGCGGTGCGTTGATTGCGGCAATCGTGGCCCGATTATTGCACCTGGGCGTCGAGGCGGTGTTAGTATTTATCGCTTGGAAATTGGGGCCGCCAAGTTTGGCTCCGAGGGTATTTCGCGGCCGACTGGCCGGGCGAACTGCGGAAACGTCGCATTAGGATTGTGTTTTTCCTGTGAGCGGGTCGGTATTATCACGAAGGGATTGAAGCACCTCCGGAAAGTTTGAGAATAACGCAATCGCCGACGCCGCAGGGGTCACAGATTGTGCGACCCCTGCGGGGTCGATTCGATTGGGTCGTCGCCTTTTTTCGGTGGTGTCGCTGCGCTCAACCATCGGCTAACGGCTTCGATCCGGTCGGGATGAAATTTGTGCAATCGAATTTCAAGACGAGAACAACTTTTTAGCCAAATAGCGTCTAACACAGCGAAAATTGAGTTCACCAAGTCCCCTGTCGATTGTCGTCCCGTTGTTTAACGAGGCGGCGACTGTGCGCTCGCTGCACCAAGCGATTCGGCAGCATGCTGCGCAACCACTCGACCTGATTTTTGTTGACGACGGATCAACCGACGGCTCTTGGGACGTGATCAAATCGTTGGCGGCGGCCGACCCGGAAACTCGCGGCGTTCGGTTTCGCCGCAATTTCGGCAAAGCAGCCGCGTTGGCAGCCGGTTTCGAGGCCGCGCGCGGCGAGATCGTGATCACGATGGACGCCGACCTGCAGGACGATCCGCAAGAGATTCCGCGGTTCTTGGAAAAGCTCGGCCAGGGTTTTGATGTGGTCAGCGGTTGGAAAAAAATTCGCCACGATCCCTGGCACAAGACGTTGCCCAGCGCCGTCTTCAATTGGCTCGTATCGCGCGCCACAGGCGTAGTCTTGCACGATCATAATTGCGGATTCAAAGCGTACCGCCGCGAGATTTTTGACGAGGTGAAATTGTACGGCGAACTGCACCGCTTCGTCCCTGTCTTGGCTGCGGCCCGTGGCTGGAAGGTTGGCGAAATCGACGTGCTGCATCACGCTCGATCGCACGGCATATCGAAGTACGGTTGGTCACGATTGCCCAAAGGGTTCCTCGATTTGTTGACCATCTATTTTTTGACCGGCTTTCGCCAACGTCCATTGCACCTGATCGGTTCAGCGGGGTTGGTGTCGTTTTTGTTGGGCGGCTTTGGCTTAGGCGTGTTGACGATTCGTTGGGCGACCAGCCGGATGGTTGGCGACGATCCGTTGCACTTGCACGAGAAGGCAATTTTCTATTACTGCATCACCGCGATACTGTTGGGTGCCCAATTTTTGGTGGCTGGTTTGCTTGCCGAATTAATTACATCGATCGCCCGCCGCACCGCATCACCGGCATCAATCGCCGAGACGACGCCATGAGCAACAAACTGCGGCGGCAAGAGTTGGCGATCTTCTCGCGACTTGCCCACGTGATGATCATTGCGACGTTGGGAATCGTGGCGGGACGGATCGCCGTGGTCCGCAGCGTCGAAGGTGACACCGCGTTCTTGAGCGCCAACGATCGCAGTCGTTGGTGTACCGTCGCGGCGCTGGTCGAAGACGGCACCTACGAGATCGATCGGCTGGTCGAGATCAAGGATCGCAGCGGACGGCGACGGCCATGGTCATCGATTGATCGCGTGCGCCACACCGGCACCGACGGTCAAATGCATTACTACAGCAGCAAGCCGCCATTGTTTCCGACGTTGGTGGCTGGCGTGTATTGGATCGTTTCGGTGGTCAGCGGCATGACGCTTACGGAACAACCGATTTACGTCGCGCGAATGGTCTTGGCGCTGGTAAATTTGCCGATGTTGGCGGTGATGTTACTTGCCGTTTGGCATTCAATCCGCGAATCGTTTGTGCCGGATGAAGTCAAGCTGTACGGTTTGGCAGTGGCCTGTTTCGGAACCGCGTTGTTCCCGATGGCAATCTCGCTGAACAACCATTTGCCGGCGGCGATGGCGACGGCCGTCGTCTTGGCAATCTATCTGAGCACCGCCGGAATCGCGCGGATGCGGCGGATCGAGTTACCCTATTTTTTCGCCGGAGCCGCAGCGGCTTACGCGGTTGCGAATGAGTTGCCGGCGCTGGCGATGATGGTCTGTTGGACGATTCTGTTTGCCCGCCAACACGTGCTGGCGACGTTGGTCGGGTTCTTGCCTGGAGCATGTTTCGTCGCAGCAATATTCTTATTTACAAACCTGCTGGCCCACCACAGCCTGCGCCCGCCCTACATGCACCGCAGCGACGGTGGAATCATCGCGACCGTGGAAAGCGAACGTGGCCAAAATCGACCGCCAAGCGTCATCCAATTGAACTCAGCATTGCAAAACGTTCCCGACCTGCGCACCGCCGCACACAGCATCATATTGGTTCCGTCGGGTTCGCCCGATCGCTGGATCATCGAAGCGAATCGCGGCACCCAGCGCGCCGCGTTGCGATTGGACGAATCTTCAGGCGGCAACCGATGGAACGTTCACGCTTGGGACAATTGGTACGATTACCCCGGCAGCTACTGGACCAAGACGCGGCCCGGAGTTGATGCCGGCGAGCCGAGCCGATTGGTCTATCTGCTGCAAATCACATTCGGCTTTTACGGCTTGTTTTCGTTGACGCCCGTGTGGTTGCTGGTTCCTTACGGGTTGAGGTTGCGGTTGCGCGAAGGTCAAGGCCATTATCGTTGGTTCTTGGCCGGTGCGGTTGCGCTGGTCACGATCACGTGCTTGGTTTTTTATGTTTCACGACCGTTGATCGATCGCAATTACGGTGGGGTCAGTTGCAGTTTCCGCTGGATGCTATGGTTCATGCCGTTGTGGGTGTGGGCGATGGTGCCGGCGCTGGCCCGGATGCTGCAGGACCGTTGGCAGCGACCGCTGGCAATCCTGTTGTTAGCGATGTCGATTTTTTCAGCGGCTACGGCGCTGGACAATCCTTGGCAACACCCTTGGATTTACCGCTTTATCGAGTTTTTGGGTTGGCAGTTATTGTAAAACAATTGTCACAATTGTTTCTTGCTGGTTTTGCGCGCATCGTGCGCTCGGAACCGTTGGGGACAACCGCTCTACAATTTTTGGTCGTTGATTAGCGTCGCGTTGCGGTGCGAACGAGTGAACTCGGCGGGACGCCGTACACGCGCTTGAATGCGCGTGAGAATTGAAACGCGTCGGCGTATTGAAGCCGCTCCGCGACGGCTCGCACTTTCAATCCGCGTTCCAGCAATAACTCAGCCGCAAAGTTCATTCGTAAGCGCAGCAGAAAGCGGTAGGCTCCGGACCCGGCAAATCGTTTGAACAATCGAGACAGATAGATTGGTGAGATTCCGCTCCCCGCAGCCACCTCCTCGATGGTCTTGTATTCGAGAAACCGTTGCTCCATCAGTTGGCGAACCGTTTCAAACGTGTGAAACGCTTCGGTGAAATCGACTCCTGATGACGAAACCATTCGCTGTTTGATTTTTTGCAACAAGACTCTCGCCAGCGACGCACAGATCTCTGCCGAAAGTTCGCCGCCATCTCGCGCTTCTCGATCGATCAAATTCCAGATCTCAACCAGCTCGTAAGGCCGACTCACGGTAACGGGGCGACACTTTAGCAATCCGAATTCATTCAACTTCGTTGCCGCTTCAGAGCCGGCAAGGTCCACGTAATACTTTCGCATATTGTTGGGCGCGAGGTTGCGGATGCGATGCTCGATGCCGGGACCGTAGGCGAACAGCGTGCCCGTCGAAAGCTCATATTCGTGATTGTCCATCGTCAGCAGTCCATTCCCTTCGCTGACCCACTCGATCGCGAAATAGGGAAAGTCCTTCCGCTCGACAACGTAGTCGGTATCCATCCGCTCGACTCCACCACAGACGACCGTTAACGGCTTGTCGCTCGACGGATCGAGGTCGAGATAAAATCGCCGCGCGTCATAGGTTTGGCGAGAGACGAAGTCGGGTTCGCTGCACATCGCGCACTGGTTAAGAATTGGTATGGTAGGTCACAATCGGCTTTGGAAAACATGACAGGTGGCGGCAGAATCATAGCCGTAAATTATTTATGAGGGGATTTTCGTGAAGCTCGAGAAACTAACGTTTGGTGTCGGTGACCGTTTCGCTCACCAGGCCGCAGCGCAATTACGCGCATTCCAGCAGGCCAGCGATTTGGGCATCCATGTAACCCCGGTTTGGAATAAATCGAATCGCGAACACGGATTCGTCGGGTCCACCCCGCCGAGCGTCAAAGCGGCTGCCCAGGCCGCTGTCCAGAAACTTTCCTGGCAGGGCGCTTGGCACGTTGATGCCGATCACATCCAACTTTCCACCGTCGGACCCTTTCTGGACTGCAGCGACTTCTTCACGATCGACGTCGCCGATTTCATTGGCAAACCCGTGTCTGAGGATGATGTGCAACGATTCGTCGCTGCTCACGGCGAGCTGATCGGCGAACTTAAATTGCCGGCAATGCAGACCGGTTATCCAGTTGATCGCGAGTTCGTCAGCCGTGTGGCTCGCAAGTATCTCGGAGCCTGCAAAGCGGCCGGCGAGATCTACCGGCACATTGCCAACGCCAAAGGCGAAGACAATTTTATCGCCGAAGTCTCGATGGATGAAACCGATGCACCGCAAACGCCGCCCGAGTTGCTGGTGATTATGGCGGCGCTTGCTGACCAGAAGATTCGTCTCCAAACGATCGCACCGAAATTCACGGGTCGGTTCAATAAGGGCGTTGACTACGTTGGCGACGTCGAGCAATTTCGCCAAGAATTCAATGACGACTTAGCGGTCATCGCCGAAGCCATTAAGCGTTATGGGTTGCCCGACAACCTAAAGCTCAGTGTCCACAGCGGCAGCGACAAGTTCAGCATCTATCCGGCGATCCGCGAAGCGATTCAAACCAAGGGGGTCGGCGTGCATTTGAAAACCGCCGGGACAACGTGGCTGGAGGAATTGATCGGTCTTTGCGAAGCCGGCGGCGACGGACTCGAACTCGCCAAAGAAATCTATGCCTACTCGCTCGAGCATATTGATGAATTGTGTGCGCCGTACGCCAGCGTCATCAACATTGACCGGGCGGCGTTGCCATCGGCCGCCGATTTGTCTAGGTGGGACGGCCCAACGTTGGCGGCAACGCTTCGCCACGTCCCCGATGACCAACACTTCAACCCCAGTGTGCGGCAACTGCTTCACGTCGCATTCAAAGTCGCGGCCAACGCGGGCCAGCGATATCTCGATTTGCTCGTGGCAAATGAAGGCATCGTCGGCGAACAGGTTACCCGCAATTTGCTCGATCGACACATGAAACCTCTCTTTCTCGCATAGGAAAAAAAGATGAGCATCCAGACGCTACCCACACGTCGACTCGGCAACACGGGCCTTGAATTGCCCGTACTCAGCTTCGGTGCATCGTCACTCGGAGCCGAATTTCGCAACGTCAACATCGACGAAGTGTTTGCCAGCGTTCGCGTTGCGCTTCAGTGCGGCATGAACTTGATCGACACCTCGCCGTATTACGGACGCGGTATGTCGGAAGTGCTGTTGGGCGTCGCGCTCCAAGGCGTCCCGCGCGACGACTACATGTTATGCACAAAACTGGGACGCTTCGACGTCAATCATTTCGACTTCTCGGCCAAACGCGTCGCGGAAAGTATTGATGTCAGTTTGCATCGATTGCGTACCGATCATTTGGACATCCTGCTATGCCATGACATTGAATTTGTTCCGCTGGCACAGATCATTGAAGAAACCATCCCGGCGGTTCGCAAGGCGCAAGCGTCGGGCAAGGTTCGCTACGTTGGAATCAGCGGTTATCCGATGAAGATGTTTATCGAGATGTCCAAACTAACCGACCTCGATTGCATCATGTCGTACAACCAATACACGCTGCAAAACACGCGGCTGGTTGACGACGTGCTGCCCAAGCTCGGCCCCAAGGGCGTCGGCATTATGAATGCCGGTCCGTTTGCGGCGCGGTTGCTAACCAACGCGACGCTGCCGAGTTGGCACCGAGATTCAGCCGAGGTTCAGCAGACCGCTCGTCTGGCAGCTCAACTGTGCGAACGACGTGGTGTCGACATCGCGAAGTTGGCGCTGCAATTCTCCTGCAGTCACCCCGATCTGGCGACGACCGTGGCCGGCAGCGCCAACCCGGATAACATTCGCAAATGGGCGCAGTGGCTCACCGAACCGATCGACGAAGAACTGCTTGCCGATGTTTTGCAAGTCCTCCAACCTGTCCACAATATCAGCCACACCGAAGGCCTTCCCGAGAACAACTAGTTATGAAAGCTTTGCAAATCAGCGAGATTAAAACGTGGAAACGCATCGACATTCCGGAGCCTGGAGAACCGGGGCCGGGCCAAGTGCTGGTGCGCGTTCATAGGATGGGCGTTTGTGGTACGGATGTCGGCTGTTACCTCGGCAAGTTTCCCTTTTTTGCGTTTCCGCGGATTCCTGGGCATGAACTGGGCGTTGAAGTTATCGCACTGGGTGCTGGCGTCGAGAATTTTTCCGTGGGTGATCGCTGCTGTGTCGAACCGTACCTCAATTGCGGTGCTTGCGATTCTTGCAAACGAGGACACACGAATTGCTGTGAGCACAACCAAACGTTTGGCGTCATGTGTGATGGCGGACTGACGGATCAAGTCATCCTGCCTGTCAACAAGTTACACGGCGTCGGATCGTTGAGCTATGAACAGGCTGCTCTGGTCGAGACGCTCGCGATTGGTTGCCATGCGGTCAATCGAGGAGCGCCCCAAGTCGGTGAGAACGTCTTGATTCTTGGTGCCGGTCCGATCGGCTTGTCGGCGCTCCAGTTCGCTAAGCTTGCCGATGCAAACGTGATCGTCGCGGATATAATTCAACAGCGATTGGATTTTGTGGCGAACTCGATGGGTGTTGCCAAGACGGTTCTCTTGAGCGGAAAAGATGCTGACGTTGACGCAATTCGCCAATTGGGCGGCGGACGCTTAGCGGATGTGATTGTCGATGCCACAGGAAACAATCACAGCATGGTCCGCGCACTGGAGTTCGCCGCGTTTGCCGGTCGCGTCGTATATGTCGGCATCACCCAGAACAACTTGGAGTTTGCCCATGCGGCGATTTTCCATCGACGCGAGCTGACGTTGTTGGCCAGCCGCAACGCGTTGCCCGTTGACTTCCAGCGGATCATTCGTTTGATTCAGGCGGGCAAAGTCGACACGGCCCCGTGGATCACACACCATGCCGCATTCGACGAAGTGCCAAACGTTTTTGATCGCTGGATTGCACCCGATTCCGGCGTGATCAAAGCAATGATTGCGGTCACTTCGTAGGTGCAATGGCATTGATGACCCGTAGTTCCGATCCGCTCACCGCAACTAAGCGATGAGTTCGTTAATGACTTCGCCGCCGAATTGACGCAGTTGCTTGTAACGGCCCGCGTGCAGGTACGTAAGTTTGTTGTCATCGAGTCCCAGTAGATGCAACAGCGTAACGTGCAGATCGCGTATCGGGTGAACGCACTCGACCGCTGACGACCCAAGCTCATCCGTAGCGCCAACGACGCCTGGCTTGACTCCGCCACCGGCCAGCAACATCGACATGGCTTGATTGTTATGGCCGCGACCGAGCGAATAAACGCCACCTCGTTTATTATTGTCGGGTATGCGTCCGAACTCGCCGGTCCCAATCACGAGCGTGTCTTCCAGCATTCCACATTGTTTCAAGTCGCGAATCAACGCCACGATCGGTTTGTCGACGCTCTTAATTCGCGCCGTGTGACCTCGCTCCAGGTAATCATGACTGTCCCAATCGCCGCTGAAAATCTGCACAAATCGAACGCCACTCTCAACCAAGCGACGAGCCATCAAACACTGGCGACCAAACACCTTTGTATACGCATCATCAAGTCCATAGAGATCGAGTGTCTCTTGAGATTCCGCTCGCAGATCAACGACCCCCGGCACTTCGGTTTGCATTCGAAACGCGAGTTCATAGATCTCCATTCTGGCTTGCAGATGTTGATCTTCGGTGCCAAGCGAAACCCAATGCAGTGTATTAAGCCTCGCCATTTCGTCCAGTGCTCGACGCTGATCGAATTGTGACTTAAATGACTGAGGCGTCAAATCTAAAATCGGAGATCCCGCCGGGCGCAAGCGAGTCCCCTGATGATACGGCGGCAAAAATCCGTTGCTCCAGTTCGCCGCGCCACCCTGCGGAAGTGCTAATTGCGTCATCACGACGTAGCCGGGAAGATTCTGGTTCTCGGATCCCAGGCCGTAAGTCGCCCAAGCTCCTAAAGCCGGATCTCCACCGAGTCGACTGCCCGTGTTCATGTGAAAGGGTTCTTCGGGGAATTTAGTGGGTCAGTTCTGGCATCAGGTTGAGCTTGCCACAGTAGAACAAGATACGAATGCGGTAGTTCTCAAAGTTACGGAAGCCTCTGGCGGCTGATTTGATTGACTGGATTCGGCTATTGAATC
>JBGSVE010000121.1:0-38286 GCA_041753075.1 Pirellulaceae bacterium | reverse complement strand
AGGTTTGGCACCTCGATGTCGGTTCGTCACATCCTGGGGCTGGAGAAGGTCCCAAGGGTTCGGCTGTTCGCCGATTAAAGTGGCACGTGAACTGGGTTCAGAACGTCGCAAGACAGTTCGGTCCCTATCTGTGGTGGGCGTTAGGAAATTGCGAGGACATGACCTTAGTACGAGAGGACCGGGTCGTACGTACCGCTGGTGTATCGGTTGTGCCGCCAGGTGCAGTGCCGAGTAGCTATGTACGGGCAGGATAAACGCTGAAAGCATCTAAGCGTGTAGCCCTCCCCGAGATTAGGATTCGTAGTCCAATAGGACGAAAGCCCCCACATAGATGATGTGGTTGATAGGCTGGGCGTGTAAGCGGGGTAACCCGTTGAGCTAACCAGTACTAACGGGCGAAAGTTTGGCCGTCGATATCTTACACTCTCGACGAGTCCATAAGCTTTGTCAGTTTCAAAGAACGTCTTTCTCAAATATAACCATTTACCAAACAACCTGCCCAGCGGCGGCGAAATATTCGCCGCTGGGTGTTTTCGGCGACCATATCCGAAAGGTCCCACCTGTTCCCATCCCGAACACAGTAGTTAAGCTTTTGGAGCCGATGATAGTGCCTACCAGCGTGAAAGTAGGTATCGCCGAATTTTTAAAAACCCCTGTCAGTCTAACGACTGGCAGGGGTTTTTTCGTTTTTTAGCCCATGCTCGTTGCGCGTCCTTTGTGGTTAAATTTCGACGATGTTGGTCAGGCACTTGTTCTTATTGCGAATTTGTGAAAAAGACATCTGAATCTGATATGAAGCTACGAATCCGATACAGCGCCAACTTGGTCGCCGTGTGTTTGCTTGCTGGTTGCGGTCGCATCGAAATGGTCGACGGTAAATCGGAAGACGTCGCGAGTGAAATTGTGGCGTCACAGTCACTTGAGAATTCGTCGGATTGGCCGATGCTTTTCGGCCCGCTGCGTACGTCTGTTGCCGATAGTTCGTTTGATATTTCTCGATTGCTGGCCGGCCAGTTTGAGCCACTTTGGGAGCTGCAGATTGGTACCGGTTACGGATCACCAGTCATCTCGAAGAATTGCACCATTTTCAATTATCGCGTCGGCGACGAAGATGTTGTTCAGTGTGTGGAAACTTTGACTGGCAGTGAAATTTGGCAATACCGGTCGCCCGATACATTCAAATGCACGGTTGACTACAGTAGCGGTCCTTACAGCACGCCGTTGGTATTCGAGGACCGAGTTTTTTGTGTTGGTGCTCAGGGGCATTTTGCCTGCCTTGACTTGGCCACCGGCAACGTGATCTGGAAACGCGAGCTTCATGATGAGTTTTCGGTCGAAGTCGGGTTGTTCCCCGTTGGTTCCAGCCCATTGGTGGTTGATGACATTGTCGTGTTTAACCTTGGCGCGAGCGATAGCGGTGCCGGTGTGATTGGGCTTGATACCAAGACTGGCCAAACGCGATGGACGGCGACGGACCACGGGGCGGCCTACTGTGTGCCGTTTGCAACGGTGATCGATGAACAACCGTATGTATTTGTCATCACTGCGTTTGGCCTTGTTTCGCTTAACCCCTACACCGGTGCGGTTGATTGGGAAATCGAACACGCCAGCCGATTGCCGATGGCGGTAAATGCCGTTTCGCCCATCATGCAGGGTAACCGGGTTGTTGCGGTGACCGGTCCTGGTCCGGGGGCGATTTGCGTCAAGGTTTTGCCTGATCGAACGTATCGCGAAGTGTGGCAAGACCGGAAGGTGCTTGATTCGCAATTCAACAGTCTTTTGCTTGCCGATGGCAATCTTTATGGCTTCACTACTGCCAGCCAAAACGGAGCCGAGTTCCGCTGCGTCGATTTTCAAACCGGGGAGCTAAAATGGAAGTATCAGTCGCCACTTGGCAGGGGCCAGGGCGTGATCGTGGGCGAAAACATCATATTGGTGGGCGAGAAGGGCCACTTTGCCATTCTGGAACGTTCAGCGAAGCGGGCGAACGTGCGGTTGATGACCCAAGAACCGGTTTGGCCGGCACCCTGCTACTGCGCACCCGCAATCACAGAGCATGCTCTCATTCTCAAGCATGAGCACCGTGTGATTGCGCTGCGAATTGATTGACAGGTTTTTGCCATTCATATCGTTTGATGGCGCGCAATACGCCCTAGCAAACGCTTTATTTGCCAGGCCGCTAGATTCTCATGGCCGGCGAGACGACGATACCGCTCCCGTCATTGAATTGACTTTCGCCGTCGAGACCACGCCGAATGTTTTTTAGCCCCGTGCGCCGCGTTCTGCTTGGACTGGGAATCTTTTTGTCGATTTGTATCGGCGCGGTTTGGGGTTACCTGCAGGGCGGTTTTTCGTTAACCGACGCAGTTTACATGGTGGTTATCACCGTCTTCGGTGTTGGCTACGGTGAAGTCAATCCGATCGACACGTCTTATTTGCGAATGCTCACGATGGTTGTCATCGTCTTCGGATATGGTGCCGCGGTCTATACCGTCGGCGGTTTCATTCAAATGCTCGTCGATGGCGAGCTGCAAAACGCGCTGAGGGCACGCAGTATGAGTAACGGTATCGCCAGCCTTAACGACCACACAATCGTTTGTGGGTACGGACGCATCGGGTCGATGATGGCGAAAGAATTAAAGGACAATGGTAGGCCACTTGTCATCATTGATGGCGAAAAAGGCAAAGTCGCTCAGGCCCAGGCCGATGGTTTTCTGGCCATGGTCGGCAATGCAACTGAGGAAGAGGTCTTGTTAGCCGCCGGTATTGATCGTGCAAAAACATTGGCCACGATGTTGCCAATCGACGCCGCCAACGCGTTCATCTGTGTAACGGCGCGAGACTTGAACCGCAGTGTGGAAGTGATTTCGCGCGGAGAAGCGCCCTCGGCGGAGAAAAAACTTCGCATGTGTGGTGCTGACCATGTGGTAATGATGGCTTCGATTGCGGCCAAACGTGCGGCGCAGATTGCGATGCACCCAACGGCGGCCAGTTTGCTTAAGACACACGCTCAAGCCGACGCCGTCAACACGGAATTGGGTGCGATCGGATTGTCGATGGAAGAACTGCGTGTCGACGCGGGCAGTGTACTCGAAGGGAAACCGATTGATAGTATCGAAGTCAAAGGCAACTACGGCTTTTTAATCGTAGCGGTGCGCACGGCCGAAGGAGCGGTCACCATGAATCCAGCGTCCACGACGATTCTTCGCGCGGGCGATATTGTGATTGTGCTCGGACACAAGAACGACATCCCGTCGATCAGTGCCCAATATCGGCTTCAACCGGCAAAGATGTCGTATCGTGGTTCGACGCATTGACCAACAACCCGGTTGCTGCCAGGCCAATCAGACTTAGCAGTACCGAAAAAAGATGAAAGTTTGAAAGCAGGGCGATCGATGTCAACACTGCGAGCGCAATGATCGCGCTCCAGCGCGGCGGCAGTGCCCATAGTGTCAGCCCGCAAAGTGTTTCAACTACGATCACTTGGCGCGAATACCAAGTTGCCACTTCACGCAAGCTTTCAGCATCGAGCATGCTCCGCAACAGATTGAACAGCCAGAAATCTCGGTCGATAAAGTAGATTTCGTACAAAACTTGGCCTGACCAGTATTCATCCGTCCATTTTCCGGCAGCTCCGCCGAGCAAAATGAGTGAGACAATGCCACGGGCCACTCGCGCGGCGCGTTGCATGAGAATCGGTGCCGCATCTTTTTCGAGGCGCCCAGCCAGCCAGACTGACCACAGTTCGGCCCACCAGCCGGTGACAAAGGTGGCGTCGTTGTACGAGCCTTGATGAATGCACAATACCGACATGGTGATCAGTCCCACCCAGGCACTGATTCGGCGACGGCGGGCAATCGTTGTCATTGCCCCCACAGCAAGAGACACGCAGGCCACAACGTAAACGATTCCCAGCACATTTGCCGACTGGAAGATCCGGGGAAAAAAATCCTGGTGCAAAGGAACTGCGACGTAGCACCGCCACATTTGGATGAAGCCACCGAGTTTCCACACCAATGAAACGAGTGTTGCCCATTGGACCAAGCGAAATGCAATCAGCGGTCGCGACAGAATTCTTGCCGATGTCGGCGGCGTCGTACTCACGGTACGACCTCGCCCGTCAAATCAAATCCGCCATCGTCACGCGGCGTGGCAGTCCAGTGCGTGTGCAGAATGGTATCGCGATAAGTGGTCGTCAAATCAATCGTCCGCGCGACTGGCTTTCGCAAGAAAATCTCGCGGTTGTCGCCAAAGGTAAACAATCGCAACGGAAAGTGATTCAGCGTTCCGCGCTGTGCATCGGTATCGTCGGGCGATGGACCGGGACGCAGCGAAGGGCGCACTTCATAGCGGTTATGAAAGTTGTACATCGACGGAATCGGTTGCTGGATTGCCCATAAGGCAAACGAATCAGTTTGCAAATGAAAACGATTAATGGTCGAGCGTTGGACAAAATCGCAAACGGGCATCGAGAGCAACCAAACTGCGATGGCGGCGACGATAGCCAAGATCGAGATATAGCCGCAATCAATTGGTCGTTTCATCGTGTGCAAGCTCCGCTGTACCGCTGGCCCGTGTGCCGAGTTCACCCCAAATTCCGAACGGGCTGCGAACGTTATCGCCGTGCGGCCCTCCGGTGTAAATGGTTGCTTGGCTGGCATCACTGGCATCAATCGAATTGGTGAAAAAGGTGACCGCTCCATCGGCGAGCAAAGCGTGACAACCGTCGCGGTGTCGGCTGGCGGCGCTGAAGACGCCTTCGAGCAGGTGGTCGGTTTCGGTATCGCAGCTTGGCGAATTGGGCGGCAGGATTGTGTTGACACCGCTCCAGGTGATCGCGCCATCGGCCCAGGCACCGCCGCGCGACGCCGTGGTCCCCGGAATCAATCGCAACGAAAGATCATCGCGATAGCGCTGGGGCTGTGGCGACTGGATCGTCTGGAGGCAAAGACTTGGGTTGTTTTTCAAATCGCCGACATTGATCACGACGGCGGCGAGGTCACGTTTGCCGAGGTAGGTTGCAAGTTCGGTCATCGCGATGGTTTGCGATAGGCCATCGGTGATGTCATCGAACCGCCGGAAGATTCGTTTGCAGAAGACGCCACGCTGGGTGATCGGGTCGGCGTCATGCCCGCGAAACGGTAGGGGCTCGCCGGGTTCATAGCCGACTTCATGGACAGAGTCGCCGTAACAAAACGCATAGTTCGTCAGTCCCGCCTCACCAGGAACGCCCGGATTTGGATCCGACGGGCAACGCAATGTCCAAATGGTTTCTTGCCAGGGAGGATAGACATCAAACCGCCACGGTGCCGGTCCCATTGGCGGGAATGTTGGTGATTCGAAAGGGTAGGGGCTCGAAATTTGTTCCCAACGAGCACTGCGCTCCAGGAACGGTTGAATGCCGACCAACCCTGCGAGCCGATCGCAGTTGCTGGTCAATTCGTCGTCGCCGGTGGTGCCGCCGCTACCACAAGGCAAGTGTCCATAGGCAGCGTGATAGTTGTGGAGAGCCAGGCTTACTTGGCGAAAATTATTGCTGCAGCTCATCCGCCGGGCCGACTCGCGCGCCGATTGAACCGCTGGCAAAAGCAGGCCGATCATGAATGCGAGAATTACGACAACAACCAGCACCTCGACCAAGGTTAACGCGCTGCGGTGAGGAGTGTTGCGTGCCAGCGGAGTGTTCGGTTTGAGGCAATTGTAGAATGGCTGTCCCCAGCCGTTTGTGCGTTCCCAAATGGTTGCGGATAACCGTTCTGCAATTTAGCACAAAAGCGGGAGTGAACCTGGTTTACCCCGCAGGCCCTCTTTCGATTTTAGGCATTTGACGGTTAACTTACTCACTTGTTGTCCGCCCTTCGTTTCGGCGGGCCTGTCACTTGCCAGCAACGGAGTCAATCATGGCCGCATCATTTGTTCTTGAAAACCGTCAAATCAAGGTCCAGCTTCCCAACGGTACTGTTCATACCCATTCCGGCGACAAAACGCCAATGGACATCGCCGTCGGCATCAGCGACGGATTGTCACGCGCTGTGATTGCGGCGGAAGTCAACGGCACGATCGTTGACGCGGTTCGTCCGCTGGGCGAATTGGTTGGCGATGGAACGGCGGAACCAATTACCTTGCGTTTGTTGACCAGCCGCGATCGCGAGGCGCTCGATGTGCTGCGCCACTCGGCTGCTCACGTCATGGCGCGCGCCGTGATGAAACTTTACAAAGGCGTTTCACTGGCGTTCGGCCCGACGACTTCGGGCGGTTTTTATTACGACTTCGAATTGCCCGAAAAAATCAGCGAAGATGATTTTGCGAAGATCGAAGCTGAGATGAAGAACATCATCAAGGCGAAAGAGCCGTTCGAGCGGCTGGTGCTCAGCCGTGACGAGGCGCGCCAGCTTTGCGATGATTTGAATCAAGACTTGAAGGTCGAACATATCGACACCGGCTTGGCCGAGCATGCCACGGTCAGCATTTATCGCCAGGGCGAATTCGTGGACCTCTGTCGCGGGCCGCATATTCCTGATGCTGGGCGAATCAAGGCGGTGAAGTTGCTCAGTGTCGCTGGTGCATATTGGAAAGGCGACGCATCGGGTCGCCAATTGCAACGACTCTACGGCACCGCGTTCTTTGACAAAAAGGAACTCGACGATCACTTGGCCCAGATCGAAGAAGCCAAACGCCGCGATCACCGTGTCCTCGGCAAGAAGCACGGACTGTTTGCGATCAATCCCGAAGTCGGCCAAGGGCTTTGTCTGTGGTTGCCCAAGGGTGCCCGCGTCCGCGTGACGTTGGAAGAATTCTTACGCAAGGAATTGCTGGGCCGTGGTTACGATCCGGTGTTCAGCCCGCACTTGGGCCGCGTCGAGTTGTACGAAACCAGCGGTCACTTTCCGTATTATCGCGACAGCCAGTTTCCGCCGTTGTTCGCCAGCGAGGCCGGTGGTTTGCTTGACGCATGGAACCGGCGGCTCGAAGACGGCACGTTGACCAAAGACCAAGAAGACAAACTATTCGCTGCAGCGGAGGTGCTTGGTGTCGTGTTGCCGGACTACAAACCGTCGTCATCGGTTGAATCGCGACAAGCGGCGCTGCATGCCTGGCAATCGGTCCACGAACGGTATCTCGTCAAACCGATGAATTGTCCGCACCATTGCCATATCTACAAGGCCCAACCACGGTCGTACCGTCAATTGCCATTGCGTTTGTTCGAGTTCGGCACCGTGTATCGCCATGAGCAGACCGGCGAGCTGAACGGCATGTTGCGAGTACGCGGGTTGACCCAAGACGATGCACATATCTTCTGCACCGCCGATCAGGTCGAACATGAGTTTCGTGCGACGATCGAGCTGACCAAATTTGTTTTACAGTCGGTTGGTTTGACTGATTACCGCGTGCAGTTATCGTTGCGTGACCCCGACAGCGACAAGTATGTCGGCAGCGAAGAGAACTGGAACCGCGCCGAGGGTGCGCTGCGCGGCGTGCTCGAAGGCAGCGGACTGGAGTTTGGTGAACAACCCGGCGAAGCTGCTTTCTACGGACCCAAGGCCGACTTCATGGTGCGCGATTGCATCGGTCGATCGTGGCAATTGGGAACCGTCCAGCTTGACTACAATCTGCCCGAACGGTTCAAGCTCGAATACAAGGGCACGGATAACGAAACCCACCGACCGGTGATGATTCACCGCGCGCCATTTGGTTCGCTCGAACGCTTTACCGGGATGTTGATCGAGCATTTTGCCGGTGCGTTTCCGATGTGGTTGTCGCCTGAGCAGATTCGCGTATTGCCGCTGTCGGATAAGTCATTGGACTACGCCGTCGCGGTGGCAAAACAATTGGACGAAGCGGAATTGAAAGTCACCGTTGATACACACGACGGCAAGGTCCAGGCCAAGATTCGCGATGCCCAGCTTGATCTGGTCAATTACATGGCGGTCGTTGGGCCAAAGGAAGCCGAGGCCGGCGAAATCGCGCTGCGTGACCGGATTGACGGCGACTTGGGCACGATGAAAATCGCTGCTGTGATCGCCAAACTCAAGGCCGAAGTCGACCAGCGAGTCGTCCGCCAAGCCGTCGCATCAAGCATCGCACCGCCGATGGAACCAAGCCAATCGGCGTTTGATTACTAGCGAGGTAACGGGGCGACGTGGACCGGTGGCAAGCCGCTTGTCCGTGTCGGAACAGGTTGTGTGGTGACGGAGCGATCTTCGACGATAACCTCGTGGACGAGTGGGCCTAACCGAACATGCGAACCATCGATGATCAATTCCGAAGCGATTGCCGAATCACTCAGTCCGGTGCCACCGAGGAATTGCAGCGACGACGTACCCGTATTAAGCCGCTCGCGGCCGTGATGCGTTGGATAGCAAATTTCTTTGTGTTTGTCCTGCGATGGCAACACCGGCATGGCGGCCACGGGAACGCGGTCAAGTTCTTTGTTGCCAACACAATATGCGTGCTGTTCGCGCAACGTACCGGGTTGGAACGTATCGATAATCTCCGGTTGCAGGAACACGATCAACTCGCTTTCGCGGATCGTTTGGCTGGTGCTGCTGAATAACTTGCCAACGTATTTAATGTCTTTGAGGAACGGTACACCGCGAACCGATTCGGTCATCGCCGATTGACGCAGTCCACCGAGGACAAACGTTTGTCGGTCCGCGACTCGCACGGTTGTTTCGGCGGTACGGCTATCGATCAAAGGTTGGCCGTTTTGAAAACCGGCGAGCACACTGAAGACCGGCTTGACCTGCATTTGAATCGTTGAATCACGGCTGATGTGGGGAATCACATTGAGCGTGATGCCGGCTTCTTCGAACGTCACACTGGTAACCGCGGTGGTTGTGCCGCCCAGTTGGCTCGTATTGGCGATGGGGATTTTCTGCACGATCTTGATCGATGCTTCGGTACGGTCGGCGACGGTGATCGTTGGGTCGGCGAGCAGGCGCGCGCCGGACATCGTGTCTAGTGCGTTGATGAATGCGGAAACGCCGACCGTATCATTGAGCGACCGAATGACAAAGTTCGACCCTTCCGACGCGCCCGCCAACGGCACGGCGGAGGAACCGATGAACGCATTGGCGGCTGCATCGACGGGTGTGAAGACAAGTCCGGTTGTACCCGCGACAGCGTTACGGCCAAGACCATCCGGCCCAAGCGTCTGGCTACCTAAACTATGAGACCAATCGACCCCCAGCTTCGCCATGTCATCCAACGCCACATCGTAGATAAAGGCGCGAATACGGACCTGAGCGCGCGGCACATCCAAGTGCTCGATCGCGTCGGTTGCCAATCGTAATTGCTCCGGTGAACCGAGCACCATGATGCGGTTTTCGGCACCGAAAACGGCGATCGTGACTGTGTCACCCAGCGCCGATTGCAACGCTTCAACCAGCGGGGTCGCTTCGGTGAATTGCGGAGTAAAGTAGGCAATACCGTTGTTGAATGCTTCGCTACCAATCGTGGGCGTGGGAAGGTTTAAGTCATCGGTTGCTGCATCGCCTTGCGAGTTCGTCAGCGTCGTGGTCGTCGGAGCCGATGTCGCAATGGATTGCAGTAGCGAACGAACTCGCGCGATTCGCTCAGGATGATCGATCACGAGAACGCGATTGTTGCCGAGGGTTTTCAATTGACCCGCCGAACTCAACAGCAATTGAGCGGCCTCGATCAATTCTTCGGATGAACCGCCAGCGACGATCAAAGTCTCGGAAGTAAAGTTTGGATCATCGGACCCGATTCGGTCCAGCGGCAGCACAATCAAGCTGTTGCCAGTGCGACGATAGCCGTAGTTGTTGGCTGATAGAATCGCGGTCAAGACTTCGCGCAGTGGTGCGTCATAAAATGTTCCGGACACCTCGCCGGTGATTTCCTGGCCCGCCACAATGTTGACTTTCCAAAGTTCGCTAAGCATAAACACGACCTCGGGGATCGTCGTTTTGCGAAAGGTCACGCTGCCCCGATGTTCGAGGGATTCTTCAATCGTGCGCGGCGGTTGGGCGACGGCGCTGGAGCTTTGTGTGTCGATCTGTGGCAACGCATCGATCATCGCCGCAGGGGACGCTTTGGGCGTCGAGACGAGGTCGGTTGGCGACTGGGCCAACGCCGCCGGCGAAACCAAGGTCAGCCAAACAAGAGTCTGGCTCACGTAAACGAGCGTGCGAACCAGGTCAAACCGGGCGCGATTTTTGATTCGATCGGTTGAATCGCCATCCATGGCGTCACTCGTTCGTGTTAGTGGTGGTGTTGCTGACGAGACTGGGGCGAGAAGCCGTAATGCCTACAGCGCCGCTAGTTCATCTTCGTTTATTTGACGTTCTTCTAATCCGTAGAACGTCAGTGTCATATCAATCGCAACGCTTTGACGGTCGCCCGATACCGGTGCCAGCGTAAATCGATTGGTTGTCATCATCCAAGGCTGATTCGCAATCTGATCCATCAACGTGCGAATCGTCTCGAAGCTGCCTTCGGCGCGAAACTCCATCGTGTAACTATGCAAGCGATACTTTGAAGTGTCGACGTCTC
The DNA here is from genome assembly GCA_041753075.1 of Pirellulaceae bacterium. Taxonomy (GTDB): domain Bacteria; phylum Planctomycetota; class Planctomycetia; order Pirellulales; family Pirellulaceae; genus UBA6163. The sequence goes on along the minus strand of JBGSVE010000121.1, from coordinate 27,771 downwards.
GATCAATGCTTGGCTTGCGAGGATCATCGCCCTCGAGCGCCCAGTTGCGTTGCGACCGGTTTGTGATTTCAACTTGTCGCAACCGTGATCCGCTTTGACGCACAATCTCGATCAATTCGTCGCGGACGGTTTCAATCTCCGTGGGGTCCGTGGCTCGTTTTTGAAAATCGCTGAGCTCGTTCGCGATCTTTGTTTGAATCTGTTCTAGCTTTCGATTTTCATCTGCGGTTGAACTCCAATCCCGACGCAACTGCGATGCGTCGCGGGCGGCCTGACGGAGGTCTCGGTATTCATCGACCCAGGCGACGACCGCGATGACGACTATAACCAAACTTATCGCTGCAACGATCGTGCGATTTGTACGCTTCGCATTTCGATTCATCGTTTATCCCCAATCGGGTTGGAGGTGATTCGGGTTGTTTCAGATGTAGCGACCGTAGCGGTCGATCGAGCTTTGGCATGACTTGACTCAATCTGGATCAAGACGCGAAAGTTAGCGCCGTTGCCGCCTTCCATTGGCGACGTTCCCTGCAACGCAACCTGCTTGACTTCGCGCACGCGCCGCAAATGTCCGACAAAGTCGTAAATCCCCGACTCGTTTTGCACCGAGCCATCTAAACGCAGTCCCTGTCCATCGTCGTACTGGAATTGATTGATTCGCGAATCATCGGCGAGGCAATGCGAAAGGTGATCGATGACCATCGGCCAATGCGTGTGCGGTGATTGATCGTCAATCTGCTTGAGGTGCGAGATCAATTGACGCGAGTCCGTTAGATCTCGCAGTTGTTGATTGCGTTGGGCCATTTGCGTCTCCATCATGGCGCGATCTTGGCTTGCTCCGGCAACAATCGCTCGCTGGGCAGACAAGACTATGTAGCCACACATCAACAACACCGCGGCCGCGATTCCCGGCCAACCTTCACTGAGCAATCGTCGTCGCCAAGTTTGGTTTGCTTCACGACGAATCGTTGACAACAGATCGGGAACGGTTGTCGCCGAGGTGCCCAGAACAAGCGGCAAGATCGCAGCGATCGCCGGCACGTTGTGGGGTTGGTTGAATTGGGGTTCGACGCGGAAGCGACTGGGCATCATCGGAATGCGGACATTGTCAGCACTGAGACCTTCGATCGACTCGAACGCAGCGCGCGCGGTACTGGTTTGCTCGTCAGCACCGACGACCAGTACCTTGCTTAATGTTCCGCCGACGATGTTGCGGTGTCGCGAGCAAAAACGTCGCAGCCGTCCGATGTGGCTTTCGGTGGTGCTGCGTATTTCTTCGATATTGCTTGCCGCTGCGGGACGGTAGTCCAACAACAACCGGCCGCAGTGAACGATGCCGAGATCCCATTGCGAACCCGTACCATCGGCGATCAATAGTGGTTCGTCCTGAGCGACACCGGAGTCATCGATCAACCTGGCGATCGAAACCAGCGATGGTTCGATCCATTGGACGTGCATGTCATGTGACAGCAGCGCGTGATAGATTCGTTCAACAATTTTTTCGTTGGCAACTGCGGCGGCGACATAGTCGGTCCCCGCGCCAATACGCGTGCGTGTGATACCCGCAATTTTCTCGCCTGGTCCCAGCGACAGATACCGAGTCGCACGCCCCAACAGCATTTCGAGCTCTTTGTCGATGTGCTCGGGTGTGCCCATGACAACACGGGTCACGCAATAGTCACCGTCGAGCGAGACTGCGATTTGGCAACGTCGCATTTGATGCTTCTCAGCCAACTCACGGATCGCGTTGGCAAATTCAGCACTACTGTTCGAAGCCAACCAGTCAGCGTTCGACGGCGCGCTAAGCTCATCGAATTCGATGTCGAATACGCCATCACGTTGTCGCGTGGCGATCGCCAATTGCAAGACATGGCCTTCAATACGAAGACCAAACACGCGCTCGGCATTTGATCTTGGCTGGCGTGAACGAGCGAAATCGAAACGTTTTGTTGTTGACATCATCGGCTCCGAGGAATCCTAGGCCATTGCCAACGCCATGCCGGGTCGCAACGGTTGTCGCAACGCACAGTAACCAAGGAAGCCCACCAACGGTGACGAATGTGCGGATTGGCCCAGGCGAATTGGACCAGGCGAGTTACCGCTTCAGCACGGCGGCATCAAACTCAAGCTTCGCGGCGGGCACGGGAGTGCCTGCATACAGAAAGACATTGATGATGTAGGTCCCGGGCGGATTCTGGCCAATCACGGCGTACGTATCGCGATTATTCAGATACTTGTCTTGAACGACACCGAGAAAACCTGGATTCTGGCGCAGCGTTGCCAGGGCAAGCTCCGTCATGCCATGCGCAACGTGCTCGCCACGAATGGTTTCTTCGAGCGCATTGGTCGCCTGGGTTTGGCGCTTTCCAGCATGCAAAATCGCAATCGCCGCCGTGGCAACAATTGCCGCCGACAGAGTCGCAAGTAACAATGCCGCACCGCGTCGAGATCGATGCGTTGAAATTGACAAGGATCGGCTCATCGGTCAACCTCCAATACCATCGTCCACGGTTCGCCTTTGGAATCGACCGCTTCCAGGACAGCGTCCAGACCATATAAGTCACCGGAATCGCTGCGATATTCGGTCTTAAAGGTCATCGAGCGAATGCCTTCGGCGATCACGACCTCGACCTTTGGTTCGCGGGCAATCAGCATCCCATCGCTGACATAGATTTCGACATACTCGCCGGCGCGAAGCACAACGACGATGTCGTCGGCGTACTTCACCAACACATCACAATCCTTGATGTATCGCTGCAGCGCCAAGCTACTTGAGGGCAACAGTTCAGCCGCGCTGGCAATGTTCTCGCTCTGGCGAATCGATTTGGTGCTGCTGCGCAGGACGCCCGTCATCGGCAGCATCAGCAACGCGACCAAGCCCGTGCAGGCGATCACCTCCAGCAGACTGACACCACGACGAAGACGCGATTGAATTATTACAGATACCATGATTTACCATTGTCCTTGTTGAGTGCGCAGCGATTGGACAACTTCATCGGCATCGATTTCGGCATTGCCATTCGCATCGTGCCAAACATCGACTTTGATCGTTACCAGCGGTGTCGATTTCGTGCCGATGGTCGGTTCCGGCACAATCGTCGTTCGCCCTAGGCACCAGGACATTGAATCAACGCTCAACTTGACGAGCTCCTCGCGCGGTGCGCCAAACGCATCGTCAAGCGTTGCCCGATCACGCATTGCAACGCGTTGAGCATGCATGATTCGATCGGCTTCGATCAACAGACGCTGGCGCAAGCTAGACCGCTGTGCATTCTTCTCAGATTGCGACATCAAGTGCATCGATGGAATCAACAGCAACGTCAGCAGTGACGCACCGAGGGCAACGTCGAGCAACGTCGAACCGGTGCGACGGCTCGTTCTGTGTTTCGGTGACGCGCAAAGAATAGGTCGCATGGTCGCGTGCTTCAGGTGATAACGGCATGAATGGGGCAAGAGTTCTTAGCGTTCTACGACGCTCCGCCTTCGTAATATCACGACGATGCAGCGTCGTAGAACACGTTACAGCGCCTTCATCGTGACCTTCGCACCAATCGGCTCTAACGAAACGTAGAATGCGGCAGTTCCACGAAACTTCCATTCGCCGAAGTAACTTGCATTTCCATTGCCGTCCAAACGAATCGATTGCGTCGTACCGTCAACTTCGGCGTTGCCTTCGATCGGCAAGTCCCACGTCGAAGCGGGACCGTAGCCGCTGGCCGCAGACGCAAACACCCACCGCGCCGGACGACTCTTCAGGTCGAGTGTTAGCGTAACCGCAGCGTTGCGAGTGATCGCCAGTTCGCGTGCCGATCGCACCGAGCTGGTGAAGCTTTGTGCCGATTGGCGGGCGGGATCGATCACCGAAACTTGCGACACACGAAACACTGCGGCGGCAGCCGTTGCGGACAACAGCAGCACGACCATCAACGCTTCGATTAACGATACACCCAGACGCGCACGACCGGGCCGATACCGTGACTGATACATCGCATCACTCCCAGACGGTGGTTACATCGTTGCCGCAAAGGTCACGGGCGAACTATCGCTTGACAAACGTGCCGGTTGCACGGGTGTACGTGAAGCTGGTTCGCATCTTCGCGTTCTGGGCTTGAGCGGCGGCGTCTGCGTTGGACAGATAGCCGGCGGTGATCAGCGAATTCACACCGTTTGGTGGAAATTGGCCGAGTTCCAAGTAGTAGGTTTGTGACATGCTGTTAAGCGAAGCCATTTGCTGTTCGTTAAGCTTCTGCTCGCTCTTGGCGCGCATCGGGGCAACGGTTGCAACGGTTGCAGCGGCGACAACGGCGAGGATAACAACGGCGGCGATCACTTCGAGAAGTGAAAACCCTTTGCGATTGGTCTTGCGATTCATGATGGTTCTTAGCGGGTTTCAAGTAGCTGATGAATGATCCTTCGGCGACGCCCGAAGACTTATTAACTCGCTTGAAACGTAGGTCATAAATCGCGAGCGTGAGGGAAAATTTTTGGATTGGGTAAAATAAATCATGCCGGTCACCTTGGGACTTTCTAGCTTCTATCACGATTCCGCAGCGGCGATTGTTGTCGATGGCCAAGTCGTTGCCGCGGTCCAAGAAGAACGCTGCTCGCGAATCAAAGCCGACGCCAGTTTCCCCCAGCGGGCGATCGACGAATGTTTGTCGATCGCCGGTGTGACCGTTGGCCAAGTTGACCATGTCGCGTTCTATGAAATTCCGGCGCTGAAATTCGATCGATTGATCGAAACGTTTTTAGCCGCAGCACCGCGTGGGTTTGGAACCTTTCGCGCCGCGATGCCAAGTTGGTTGGCGACGAAATTGAAGGTCCGCGATCACGTTCGTCGTCAATTGGGTCCACGCTTGGCGCAAGGCATGAAGTATTGTCCGCATCACCTTGCTCACGCCGCCAGCGCGTTCTATCCATCGCCCTACGATGAGGCGGCGATTCTGACCATCGATGGCGTTGGCGAATGGGCCACGGCCGGAATTTTTCACGGCTGCGGTCGCAATATCAAACCGCTGGCCGAACAACGCTTTCCCCACTCACTTGGTTTGCTCTACTCGGCAGTCACTACCTATTGCGGATTCGAGATCAATTCAGGTGAATACAAATTGATGGGCTTGGCGGCGAGCGGCCAGCCACGTTTAGCCGCTGCCATGCTGAACGAAATGGTGCGGATTGGCGAAGACGGATCGGTGCGACTTGATCAAAGCTACTTCGACTATTGCCATGGCTGGCGAATGACTTCGGCTAAATTTGATCGTTTCTTTGGTCGGGCCGCACGCCGCGTTAACGATCCGATCGATGAGCTGGATCGTGATCTTGCCGCCTCGGTTCAAGCGATCACTGAGTTGGCCATGGCAAAGATGACGCGGTATTCGCTACAACAAACGGGAACGCGCCGATTGTGTTTGGCTGGTGGCGTGGCGCTGAATTGTGTTGCGGTGGGTCGGTTGGTCAGCGATGGCGTTGTCGACGAGCTGTGGGTCCAGCCGGCCGCGGGTGATGCCGGCGGAGCTGTCGGTGCGGCGCTGTGGTTGGCTCACGAGCACCTACAGATAGCTCGATCGTCTCATGTTAACGATTCGTTTCGAGGCGGATTTCTTGGCACCAGCTACAACGACAGCGAAATCCAGTCGGCGATCGCGCGCAGCGGTTTGGCATCGCGAGTGGTGCAATGCGATGTTGAGCTGTGTGATCAAGTGGCCAAGCGGTTGGCGAGCGGAGCGATCGTTGGTTGGTTTCAAGGTGCGATGGAGTTCGGTCCCCGCGCGTTGGGACATCGCAGCATCCTGGCCGACCCACGTGATGCCGAGATGCGAGATCGCGTCAACGCGGTGATAAAGCATCGCGAATCGTTTCGACCATTCGCGCCGGCGGTGTTGCGCGAACGGCTGGCCGATTTTTTTGCTGTTGACGGGCGCGCGCAAGTTGACTTGCCGTACATGACAACGACCGTGACCGTCACGAAGCCGGATTTGATTCCAGCGGTAACGCATGTTGACGGTAGCGCGCGCGTGCAAACGGTTGATCGCGATCGCAATCCGTTGTTTGCAATGTTGATTGAATCGTTTGGTCGGCGAACGGGCGTGCCGGTGCTTTTGAACACCAGTTTCAATGATCGCGATGAGCCGATTGTTTGTACGCCAGACGATGCCCTCGCCTGTTTTTTAGCAACGGGATTGGATCTGTTGGTGATCGGAAAATGCGTGCTCGAAAAACCGCACAACAGTGAACTCAGTGCGCCACAGCCAGTGCCCGCGCAATCGACGGAACTGCAATCGACCTTGACTCAGTTTTCGCAATCAGTGTGGACGTTTTCGCAGCGGCTGGCGTGGCCGCTGCGTTGGTTGGGCTCGCTGGTGTCGCTTGGGCTGGTTTACTTTTTGCTCATCACACCGATCGGATGTTGGCGACGACTTCGCGGCCATCGACCGCTGGATCAAGTGGGTTGGCTGCCATTCACCGCACCGCAGCAGCCGGTAAATACAGGCGAGAGTGAATTTGAAATGCGTTGGTGGGTTGAGTTACTGCTGTTCTTGCGTGAAGAAAAAAAATGGTGGCTGCTGCCGATCGCCGCGTCACTGCTGGTCGTTACTGTGGCCGCCAGCTTTGGCGGCACTGTCGCACCCTGGATCTACGCGATTTGGTAAAAAGTCAGCGAGAAATAATTGGCTGGGGCTTCCAGCCGCAGCGTTGCGGTTGGAAGCCCCAGCCACAACCGAATCAGACAGTCGATTTCAACCCGCGTCTAAATGGGCAAAAAGCTTGCGAGGAAATCGATCGCGACCAGGCAAAAATAAAGCGGCTGATGAGATTCGAACTCACGACAACAACGTTGGCAACGTTGCAGCGGCGCGAACAAAACAACGTAAATTGCGGATCGAATCGCGATGACTACGAACGCTTGCACCAATGCTTGCACCTGATCGCGGAATCGGGCGAACGCGACGCCGTTTCCATTTTGTTTGATGCGATGATGGCGACAATGAAACCAGATGGCTTCAAAGCGTTGATTGAGGAACTTCAAAGCCAAGCCGAAGCGGTTCGGGAACCGTAGTGAACGGCCACGATGGGGCAAACATTGGACAGACAAAATGGGTCCTCCCTGAGGTGGGCGGGCAACGTTGGCGGGTGATTCTCCGAACGTCCATCACTGGCAGGTAGGATTCCAAACAGGACACCACCACCAAAGCCCCTTTAGGTTCTACCCAGTGTTTGCCCATCTTGCCCGCCCTTCCCAGGCTCGACAGTGACGGACTCCGTAAGTAAGCACGACGCCCCCGGTCAAAAGGTACTTGGTTGCTAATACATGCGGGGGCATTTCCTCCTCCAGTCCACTACTTTCGCACACACAAGGTATGAAACATGGCAAAACAACAACACAGCGCAGACGGTCGAATCGTGCCGAGTCAATCCGAAGTCGCCAAGGCTTTTGGCGTTGAACGGTCAACCGTGGGAACGTGGATCACCAAAGGGATGCCGGGTAGGCGCGGGGCGTTTGATCTTGTCGCTATCGCCAAGTGGTATCGAGTCGATGGACCGGGCGCCGATCGCGTTGCCGATGTTGATCCACTGCTAGCCGCTGGCGCTTCTCCGGCATTGGAACGCTACCGACTTGCCAAAGCACAGCTTGCGGAATTGGACCTTGCACAACGCAAAGGGCAATTGGTTGACGTGGCGATATTGAAAAACACCCTTGGACGGTGGGCGGCTATTTGGCGGCGGGTAGGCGAGCGAATGGGCAAACGATACGGTACTGACGGTACAGAAATCTTCAACGAAGCGTTGGACAGTTGCCGAGTCGTCATCCGAGAAATTGAGCAAAACGACACAAGCACAAATTCAGTGTGACGACTTCGCATGATGACAGCTCCCCCTGGCTCGCGGGGGCCGGCGTCGTCGGCAAGTTTTCGTTGAATCGCAAACTCTACGGCGAAGATGTGCTTGCATTTTACGCCACGTACTCCATGATCTGGGCATTTGCAATGTGGGCTTTGCGGATCAGGGCAAACCGTGTATTTACCTTGACCGGACTAAGACGGAACGATCCAGACGCCTCCCTTTTTGATCACGTTGCAGACACTCGCAATTGCCAGTCCTCGTTGTTCTCTCACACACATAGCCAGCCCCTTGCGTAAAATGATTTGACATACCACTAGTATATACCAAAGATAGATTGCCGGTTAATACGATTTGGATATACTATCGGTAAATACTTTTAGGGAGTTGCTTGGCGTGAAAAAGACGAAGCCAGAATCAATGCAAATCGGGATGGTGCAGCTTATCGGGTGCCGATGCCGATGTGGGCACGAATGGCTGCCTCGCGACAAAGACGAGAAGCCGCGAGTCTGCCCAAAGTGCAAAAGCGCGAATTGGGATCGACCAAAACTGTTTGAAAGGAAACCGTAATGGCTAAGAAGGCTCGTCGATTGCGACCTACCTTGCTGGATAAGCTGGAAACCGGCGAATCTCGTAATATGTACTGCCGCAAAGACGCGATTGGAAACGAGGCATCTGTTGAAACGTTTTTCGTCAACCGACTATTAGCTGACCTTGGATACGCAGACGGCAGCATAAAGACCAAGGAGAGTATCGAGACACTGACGGTTTCGCTCGGTCGCAAAAAGGTGCAATACAAACCCGACTATGTTCTATACGCCAATAAAATGCCGCGTTGCGTCGTGGACGCGAAAGCAACCGACGAATCGGTTGATGATTGGATCGGGCAATGTGCTGGCTACTGCCTAACGCTGAATCGCAGATTATCGACGAATCCCGTGCAATTTTTCGTTTTGTCGAACGGCATTGATACGCAAGTGTACTCATGGGACAGCGACACGCCCCTGTTGTCTCTAAATTTTGAGGATTTCTCGTGGGGTAATCCGAAGTACGAAAAATTAAGGGCCATGCTTTCTCCTGAGAATGTTTCAGGTTCTATCGCGACGCCGCTAATTCCTGTGGAAACACCGTCCTTTGCGTTTAATCGTCCGACGGCTGAACGTGCAAGGCAATTATTCGCGGCTTGTCACCGATCAATCTGGAAATCAGAGGTGTGCAGCCCGTCGTTCGCATTTATGGAATTTGTCAAGGTGATGTTCATAAAGTTATGGGCAGACAGAACACTAAGAGAAAATGCTGTCACAAAGAAGTATTTTGCATCTGGCGAGGAATCGATTCAGCTACCAAAAGCATCGGTTTTATTTTCGGACAAATGGATTGAAAATCGAGAGGCAGAAGGCTCAACAAATCCAGTAGATACGATATTGTTTGAGAGGCTCCGGGAAGACATCGAACAGAGCATTCAGCTTCGGAAGAAAAAGCGGTTATTCGACCCAGGCGAACGAATCAAGTTGCGACCAGATACAATTAAGGACGTTGTGCAGCGACTCCAGCATTTTGATATGTTTGGCATTGACGAGGATCTGAACGGGCGGCTTTTTGAGACATTCCTAAGCGCGACTATGCGGGGTCGGGAACTTGGTCAATTTTTTACTCCTCGGTCTGTGGTAAAGCTAATGACGTACCTTGCAGGCTTGCAGGTAACTCGAAAACACCAGGACCGTGTACTTGACGGATGTTGCGGATCTGGAGGGTTTCTTATAGAAGCGCTCACGGTCATGAGGCAGAGCGTTCGCGACAACAACAGTTTGTCGATTAGCGAGCGAGAGGATCTGATTGAAAAGATATGTAACGAATCTATTTATGGGATTGATTACGGCAAAGATCCTCCACTGGCGAGGATTGCACGAATCAACATGTACCTACACGGGGATGGCGGAAGTCGTATTTATTACGCTGATGGCCTGGACAAGAAACTTAACAGCGCACGCGAGAAAGATCCTGAGATTGTTCAAAACGTGAAAGAGTTGCGGGACAATCTAAACGAACCAACATTTTTCGACGTTGTCTTGACGAACCCGCCATTCTCGATGACCAAAAGCAGAAAGAACGACACAGAGAAAGAGATTCTCGAACAGTACAAGCTAGCAACTATTGAAGGGACAACAAAAGTACGCAGTTCCCTGAGATCAAGCGTTATGTTCATTGAGCGATACACTGAAATGCTTAAGCCGGGAGGCAAGCTTATCACTCTTATTGACGAGAGCATCCTTGTTGGGTTGGATTATGGATTCGTTCGCGATTACATCCGCCGCAACTTTCTGATTCGTGCGATCATTTCTCTACATGGCGACGCTTTCAAGCGATCGGGGGCAAGAATCAAAACATCTATTTTGCTTTTGGAAAAAAAGAGGAAAGAATCCGAACCACAGCCACCGTGCTTCACGTACTTTTCTGTTTGCCTCGGGGTGGATGATTTGACTCCGAGAGCATCCGATACAGATATAGCAACCGCGAGGGCTTTGTCTGCCAAAGAGGCAAAGGAAATAATTTCTGGCTACGAAGCGTACATGAACGGAAATCCTGGTCCGACTGTAATTTCACCGGATCTGTTAACGGATACGCTCGATCTTCGTTCGTGCGTACCACTTTTTGGTCGTATGGCAGCGCATTGGAAAAGCAAAGGAATTGAAGTCAAAAACTTGGAGGATTGTTTGGCTCAATCGGGAGAAGAATTCGACCCACAAGAGTTCCCGGATGAACTCTTGACGCTCATTAAAGTCAGCTACGCGGGGCGCTGCAAAATTGACGTAAAGAAAAAAGGAAGGGAAATTAAGTACCCAAAGATGTACCGCGTAAGGTCTGGACAAATGATCTTCTCGACAATTCGTGCAGTGAATGGTGCGATCGGAATTGTTCCTCCAGAATTAGACGGCGCAGTCGTTTCCGCGAGTTATACGGTTTTCGATTGCGGAAGCGCAGAAGATACTGCGTATCTCTGGGGAGTGCTTTGTTCACATGAAGTTCGCGCGGACATCCAATCGGCTGCCACGGGGGCATCAAGGTATTATGCATACTGGCCAAGTAAGGTAGGCAAGGTGCCAATCCCCTGGCTTGACGACAAGAAGAGACACGAGGTTGGAAAGCACATTCTCGCTACCTGGGAACTGGAGCGGGAGTTAAAGCAAGAGCGATCGGCGGCAGCGGCGAAAATCGCAGAACTCGGTGTGGAATCCAGCGAAAGTATCCGGCGATGGGAAGCGTCGAAACCTCCGCAATGAAATTTTGTGCAGCCAACAGATTAATTGTGCAACCACGTTTAAATGTGCAAAGCCGCTCGAACGTCTCGGCAAAGCAGCAAACTAGCGGCGCCGTTGGGTCCTCCCGGCAGTTAGCCAACGTCGCCCGACCTTCCAACGTCTGCGACTGCCGAACACCGAAAGCACACAGAGCGCGATAACACGAAGCTACGGCAATTATTGAATGATTGCCATTTGCAATTTGTTTGCATTAACCCGATGATGTGTACCGGCTTTGGGTCCTTCCGCGGACTTGCGTTCGCTCTGTGGCATTCCCGGGCTCGACCCTCGAAAGACACAGTCCGGCGGTGCGACGCGCCGGGGATGGGGGCGTTGTCTTGGGTCCCTGCTGAGAGTTTGCCTTGTCGCGGTCAATTAAAAGCCCGTCGCTACCCAAGAATTTCCGTCCGTCCGGTTGTGATGGGCGGGGGCTTGGGGGAATTTTGGAGCAATGTCGCACGGGTCATGCGTCGTCCGAACCCGCCCCCCTGGCATATCGCGGGTCCTTCTAGCGACAGTGATAAAGTGAGGTTTCCACCCCTACGGCAAACGGCGAAAAGATAGTCCGTCCGTCCAACTTGCGTTATGATAATTAAGCCGGGCTAGTCACCTGGCTGGACCGCTGCGGTTGACCCCGTGGCAATTCATGGGTTTGCGATTGATCGTCGCTTCACGATTCCACCGGCTGGCGTTCTTCCTTTGCCCGCCGGTTGAATCGGCCTGCTACTCGATTAAGGAAGGGTTGAGAATGGAAAACGCCGTTGCCGCTGCCGAAGTTTGCAAGCAGGTATCAAAGTTGGCGACCAAGCATCGGTCGATAGATGAAATTGCGACGATGCCGACGATAGACGCCATTGACACAATCCTGGGTTATTTGGATCAAGTCCAACTACTTAGGGAGCAATGGGAACGGGTAGAGTCTGCCGGTTGGCTGTGCGGGTATACGTGGGACACGCCTTTCAAAACTGCATCGACGGCAACTGGTTCGGCACTCCAGCAATCGCAATCGAACTGTTACCGAATTGCAAAGCGATTGGAATTGTTAGGGCATTTTCCACTTGATGAACCCATCGGAAAAACAATGTCAAAACTATTGAATCAGCCAAATATCGACTTTGAATCGTTTATCAAATTTTCAATAGAGACAATCAAGCGACGTGTACCGGTTTTGGTGGTGGCAAGGATTGATGATGAACGCCGATATATTCTTGAAACGAAGACCCGAAGCGAATTATCCAACGAACTAGCAACTGTCGAAGCTGATCGGTTAGAGATTGAACGCAAGCGAGAAATCGAACACGAAAGGGAACTCGATAAAAAAACCGAAGCAGCGTTAGGTATTCCTAGGTTCGTCGAGCATCCGTTCGTCGCGAATCGCGAAACTTTTGAACGGGTGGGGAATAGACAAAAAGCCTTTTTTGATGCCATCGAAATTATCGCGGCTACAGTAGGAACCGGTTCACAAACAAGCCGCGATGAACCCAAAAACACCGAATCGCTAGACCGTCAAACGCCTACGACTATTTTTGAAACAGGAAGTAAACATTGCCGACCAACTGCGAGTGAGTTAGTGCGACTGATTCGGCGATTGATCGACCGGTTACGCGATGGTTCGCTTGCTGACCGTCGATGGCAATACAGCCAAGTCGATGCGTTAACCGATAAGATGATGGCACTATGGGCAGAACTGGGAATCGATCAACCGGGAATGTGGGTCGATTCGGGCAGCGACTATGGGCAGCAAACGCCTTGCAAATTGTTTCAGGTTCGCGACCCTGATTTGCAGGAAACTCAAAGCGTAATGCTGGAACACGGCGTTGGCGATAATCGCTATGTATTCTCCGTCCGAGATGTTGGAGCGATGCTTCCCGAAATTCTAACTTGGGAACAGTGGCTAGAACAAAGGTTTGAAATTGCACCGGTCTCGCAAAACGAAAGGCTTGCTTTATCGTTACTCAAAACGTCGGCAATGGGAGCGGCAAGCCGCGCTGAAAGTGTGACACTAGACGTGACAGCGGTTCAAAGCGCACAAAGCGCCAAAAAAGAACTTTCAAAGATTCGGTTACGAATGGATTTACTAGACCAATATCCACCTACTAAATTCAAAAGAAGGACTCTGCCAGACGACGGCAAAACGGCTTACGCCTATCTTGCGAGTGAAAAAAAACGGAACCCCAACCTATGGGAAGCGGAGTCAAAAAGCTTCCGAGAATCCACAGGACGCGATTTTCTATGGCTAAAAGGCACATAGCGAATTGTCTAAGTGGTTTGAATGATGCATTCCATGCAAACCACTACTTACAAAAGCTCGTCGCAGATGCTGATGATCTTGGTTTGCTTGGTATGCATTTGCAAACCAAGTATTTTTGTTGACCTGACACGCAATGCTTCCCCACGTCAGACGGTCACAACGACTGAATGGCGTTTCTCAAACAGGGGGGAAAAATGCTCAAGACACAGACGCCGGAGCAAGTGGCGGCGAAGTATCTGGACGCCGACGGGTGCGCGGCGAGGTATGACTTTTCAACGCGGCATTGGTTGCGGCTGGTTGACTGCGGCAAGGCACCTCGACCTACTCGATTCGGTCGATTGGTTCGCTGGTCCGTCGATCGACTGACGCAATGGGAATCGGACGGTTGCCCCCGATGTGACAGGGGGGCGAATCGATGATTAAACCGATTCATACTCTGCGCGATGAGGGTGAACGGCTACGCGACATCGGCATGTCGCTTGCGGCGGCAAGGCGACCAGACCGGGTCACACTTGGGCGGATGGCGCTAGTTCGGGCGTTGCTTTCGTCGTTGGCATCGACGGCAACGATTGATGACGCGACGACCGCCGACGAACTCGCAAGAGGTTACGCCGACGGCGGACGATGGCCGGGAACCGTTGCGCGGTCACTGGTTCTTGATGGCTTCGCGTTGATCGACGGAACGACCCGAAGCATTCGACCGAGCCGACACCGTGACTACGTTTCGATTCTGCGGCTAACGGATCGTCAGGCGGCTATCGCCTATCTCCATCGAATGACGGCCGCGCTGTCAGTCTATGACGCGACCCCGACGACTGGCATCGACGGGGCCGCTGTTTCTCAATCTGAACCAACATCACCACAGACGGACAAGGAAAGCGGCAATGCGACTATCTGACATTCTACGCGACAATGGCGGCGGCGACGTTCGATCGCTTTGGGATTCGACCGACGCGGCGGGCGAAATGGGACCATTGCCGCCGGGCGAATACGTCGCCCATATCATCGGGGGCGAACTTGAAGCGAGCCGGACGAATTCGACACCCGGTTACAAGCTGACGTTCAAGGTGATTGAAGGCGAACACGCCGGGCGGCAATTTTGGCACGATTGCTGGTTGACGGCGGCGGCGTTGCCACAGAGTAAACGCGACCTTTTGAAGATAGCCATAACCTCGCTGGAAATGCTCGAACGACCGTTGCCGAAAGGCATTCGTTGCCGTTGTAAGTTGGCATTACGCAAAGATGACGACGGGAATGAACGCAACCGATTGCGAACGTTCGAGGTTATTGGAATCGACCCACCGGACGTTGACCCGTTCGCGCCGGGATCGGTCGCGAATTCGCCAAACGAACCGCAACCTTCATTGCCTACGGCTGCAATGCCGATCGGGGACGGGGGCGAATATGACTTTTTCCAATAGTGCGACGGCCTACGGGTTTCGCATTGTTGGAAGTTGCCAGAACGAACGACGGCTAGTTGATTGGCCGTCGGCGTTCCTGGCTTACTCGCAATGCGACGATCGAGCCGAAGTTACCCGCGAATCCTACTTGTCGGCGTTCTGCTTTGGCGATGACTTCCGCAACCATTTAGACGCAACATGCTCAACAAAAGGTTACGCCGGGGAATGTTGGTCGCCGTGGCTATGGTTCGACATCGACGCGGACGACATCGACACCGCGACGACAGACGCAAGGCGCTTAGCGTCAATCATGCTTGATCGCTTGGGCGTTGCTGGCGATGAACTGTTGATCTTCTATTCAGGATCAAAGGGCTATCACTTCGGGTTGCCTACGTCGCTTTGGTTGCCGGAACCGTCGCGGTTGTATCACGCCTATTGCCGGAGGTTCGCGGAGTCGGTCGCGGAGTTGTCGAACGTGGCGATTGATTCGGGGGTATACGATCGCGTTCGCGCATTCAGGGCACCGAATAGCCGTCACCCGAAAACAGGACGTTACAAGCGATTTTTGACGCTTGACGAATTGATGGGTTTGAAGGCTTCGCGAATCATTGAACTCGCAGAAGCGCCGGAGCCGTTCGAGTTGCCAGAATCGCCGCAACGTTGCGACGTTGCGGTTCGCCAGTGGGAATCGGCGGTCGCGTTCGTCGATTTGGAACAAACAGTTACACAGAATCGCCGAACAACCGGAACGACCGGGACGGCGTTAAATCGTTCGACGGTCGCGTTCATGCGAGACGGGGCGACGACTGGCGACCGTCACAGGGCGTTGTTTTCGGCGGCGGCTAACCTTGCCGAGTTTGGTTGTTCGCTTGAACTCGCTTTGGCGTTGTTGTCCGAATCGGCTTTAGATTCTGGCTTGTCGCCATCGGAAGTACGGCGGCAAATTGAATGCGGATTGAACCACAGGGAGGGCGTTGCATGAACAAGGGAAGGTTCATTACGGCGGCTGACGCTTTTGATAATTGGCGAGACGATTTGCTAACGGGCAAGCCGCCAACATTCTATAAGATCGCCGCCGACGGTCCGTTATCAGATATTGAGATCGGACCGAAGCTAATAACGCTTGTCGGCGGGGCACCGGGCGCGGGCAAGACCGCTTTCATAATGCAATCGGTTATCGATGCGTTGCGATTGTCGCCGACGCTGCGGGCGGTTGTATGCAATATCGAAATGCCGCCGGAAGTTTTGCTTGACCGTCAGTTATCGCGATTGTCCGGCGTTCCCCTGGACGTGATACGGTATCGACGATTGAACGAAGATCACGCCGAGCGAATCGACGCGGCGTTAGGTTCGTTCGATGAGTTTGCGGACCGGCTTTGTTTTGTCCGACCGCCGTTCACACTTGAGAACGTTGCCGCCGTCGCCGATGAATTCGCACCACTCGCAGACGGCGGCGGGTTGTTACTGGTTCTCGACTACATTCAACGGATTGCACCGCCGGGGACACAGGGCGACAAGCGTGGGACCGTTGACGCTTCGATGAACTATCTAAGGATGTTTGCCGATGCGGGCGCGGCCGTGATTGTCGTTTCGTCGGTCGGTCGCCAGAAAGACGGCAAGGGACGTTCGACCTACGCGGGCGATGCAATGAACCTTGCATCATTCAAGGAATCCGGGGAACTCGAATTCGGGGCCGATGATGCGTTCATTCTGGCACCCGATGGGGACGACCCCGCCGTTCGTGTTCTCAAACACTTGAAAGCACGCCATCGGGAACCGACAGACGTTTCGCTAATGTTCGACGGGGCGACCCAACGGTTCGACGCGATGAGCTACGAATCGCACGACCCGACGGGATTGTCGGCGGCGCTTTCCGCAATGTGGGACGCAACCGGGCCGGATGAGGGCGACGAATGAACGTTAGTGACTTCACGACGCCTGGCACCGATGGCCGGCCAACGTTGGCGGGGGCGTCATGCTTGCCGCCGATGCGTAAGGCAACGTTGAAAACAACCGAACAACCAAGTACGCCACAAAACGAGCAAGCGAAGAAACAAGCGAAGCGAAAGACGGCGGACCGATTCGGCGTTCTGAATGCGTTTGTCGATTGCTCGCTATCGGAGTTGTCGCGTTCTGAAATCGTTGTCTGGTTGGTTCTATATCGCGACACGAAGGGCGGCACCGTTCAGACCTCGCAAACGAACATTGCCAGACGTTCGGGAATGTCGGTTCGTTCCGTTGGCAAAGCAACCGCCAAACTGATCGACGCCGGGTTGTTGCGATTGATTTTTCAAGGTGGTTTGAATCGCGGACCGTCGCGCTATCGAGTCAATCCACTGAGGAACCGTAGTTCCTAAGCACTGAGGAACTTTTGAGTCGTTTACTGAGGAACCGTAGTTCCTATATCCCATAAGGGACCATAAGCGGCTGACCGCTTACGCGGTCGCCACCGGAAACAGAATTGACAGTACGCCAACGGTCGGCGGCTGGTTGTCCATCGTTCAGGAGTTGAAAACGTGTCACCGGAATTGCTTGCACAATTGCAGACGGCTTGGGGATCGCCAGTTTGCGACGTGTCGCCGGTTGCCATCGCCCCGACGATCGAGACGCGGGAACCTCGCAAAGCAGTTACAGGGGCACCAAACGCGACGACACCGCACAACGCCGGGACCGTCACCGCATGCGGTTCACACTTGCCGCCGTTTGATGCGATTGAGGAACGCGACCCAAAGCGATTCGGTTATGTCCGTTCGACGTGTCGGCTTTGCGGTCGATTCTTGGGTTACAGGCTGGTTGACGATTCGAAAAAAACGAATCGCCGTAGTTGATGTTTGCTTTCGTGCGCGAATGCCGATACTGTTTTAGCTCACGGCTAGGGTAGCTCCCGAAACGCCGGTCTAACTCACCGGCTGCCGTGTTTTCTTTCTGAGTTTGCATAGGAGTTGATGCAATGGCTACGCTTTTCAAAAAACAGTACACAAAACCACTACCGACCGACGCCAGTATCGTCACCCGCGAAGGCAAACAGATTGCCCAGTGGAAAGACCGACGCGGGAAAAAGCGTACCGCCGAAGTTATCATCGGCAACGATGGTTCGCGACGTATCAAAGCCGAAGCGGTAACATGGACCGCCAAGTATCGAGACGGCGAAGGTATCGTTTGTGAAGTTGCGACCGGTTGCCGAGACAAGCAAGCCGCTATGTCGGTTTTGACCGAATTGACGGACCGCGCCGAGCTGGTCAAGGCGAACGTATTGTCACCGGAACAAGACCGGATCGCGGATCATGCGGATAAGCCGATCGACGAACACTTTCAAGCGTTCTTGGCTTATCAAACGCAAAAAGGTACGCACGCTGCGCGAATTGAAGCCTACCGAAAGCGGCTGACCGAATCCGCGAACAACTGCCGATTCAGAACTTTGAACGATCTATCGGTTGATCGGCTGGAAAAATGGTTGTCCGAAGAACGAAAAGGGGACCGTGATATGGGAGCCGCTGTTTACAACGGCTTTCGCGAATCGTGGTTAGCGTTCGGGAATTGGTGCATCGGCAAACGAACCGCCGGGAAGCAAACGCACTTCAACGGCGAAAAACGGCTGATTGCCAATCCTTTCGACGGGATGGCTAGGTTGAACCTGCAAGCCGATCGACGCCGACGGGCAAGAGCGTTGACCGAAGCGGAGCTAGGGAGGTTGCTGGAAGCCGCACGAACAAGACCGATCGGCGATGCAACGACCATCCGACGTGGCATCAATAAAGGCTTGCTATTGGCAAACATCGCGGACGACCGGCGGGAAGAACTTGAAAGACTCGGCCATGAACGAGCGTTGATCTACAAAACGTTGGTACTAACCGGACTGCGGGCAAACGAACTTCGGACGCTTGAATGTCGCGATTTGTCGTTCGGCGACATTCCGTTCATCCGGCTGCGTCATGCGAATGAGAAAAACCGGAAGGGAGCGTCGCTGGCGATGCGTTCGGATTTGGCTGTCGATCTTCGGGCATGGACGAAAGACCGCGAATCAAGCGAAAAGGTGTTCGATGTTCCCAAGGGGATTGTTCGGATACTCGATCGCGACCTACTTGCCGCCGGAATCCCAAAGCGAGACGCCGACGGATGTGTCGTTCACGTTCATGCACTGCGCCACAGTTTTGGCACTCATCTTTCGATGGCGGGTGTAGCGCCCAGAGTCGCCCAAGCTGCGATGCGGCATAGCAATATCGCTTTGACGATGGGCACGTACACGGACGCTAGATTGCTCGACACCGCCGAAGCGGTCGAATCTTTGCCATCGTTTCCGATCGCCAGAACGACACCGCGAACGCTTGCACCAACGCTTGCACCAACTCCAGGAATACTGGGACAATTTGAGTCAATTCCTGACCAATCCAACGGCGATTCTCAGCTCCAAATCGACGACGCAGAAACGAAAAAACCCCACGAAACACTGGGTTTCGCGGGGTTTTCTGAAAAGCGGCTGATGAGATTCGAACTCACGACAACAACGTTGGCAACGTTGTGCTCTACCAACTGAGCTACAGCCGCACGCTTCAGCACCGATGGATACTGAGCACGAGATTATCATCATCTGTTTCTGGATTGCAAGGGCTAGACGGCGCTTGCTCTGAAATGGCTTTGCCTGTTAACCTTAAGCAGCGTCGTGCTTGGCAAAATGGTTCCTGATTCAATCGTTCTCCACCCAGAAATCTCGTCGTGCCGTACGCTTCGATCGGACCTATCGCGGTCCACCTGCCGACGCGGATTGAAACCAACGACGAGTTGCGGCGCGAGCATCCCGACTGGGATATCGACCTGATCGAGTCCAAAACAGGGATTCGCCAGCGACATCTAGCCGAAAAAAACGAGACGGCAAGCGATTTGGCGGTCCAGGCGATTGAACGTCTGTTCCGCGAACATGCGATCGATCGCAACGAAATCGATTTTTTGCTGTATTGCACCCAAACGCCCGATTATCCACTGCCGACGACCAGTTGTTTGCTGCAGGATCGACTCGGTTTGCCCACCCGCTGTGGGGCATTGGACTTCAATCTCGGCTGCAGCGGATACGTCTATGGGCTGGCGCTGGCCGATGGGTTGATTCAAAGCGGTGCGGCGAAGAAAATTTTGTTGGTCACTGCAGAAACTTACAGCAAATACATTGATCCCGATGATCGGTCGCTCCGGACAATTTTTGGTGATGGAGCGGCGGCAACATTCGTCGCCGCAGCGCCGGAAAAATCATTGTGGGGTTTTCAATTTGGATCCGATGGGTCCGGTGGTGACATGCTGCTGGTTGCCGATGGCGGTGCCCGCGACGCTGATGCGGCGATCCGGCCGCGTCATCGCAAGCGCTGGAACAGCCGCTTGTACATGGATGGCCCCAGTTTGATCAGTTTCACGGTCGATGCAATTCCGGCGCTGATTGACGAAATTCTGCGCGTCAACGGGCTGACACGGTGCAGAATTGACCGTTACATCTTGCACCAGGCCACCCGGAAAATGCTCGAGCAATTGACCGAGGTGATGGATTTGCCGCGCGACCGTGTGCCGATTGACATGGAGGACGTCGGCAATACCGTTTCGTGTACGCTACCGATTTTAATCGACCGGATGCGTAGGCGTGGCGAACTTCGCTCGGGCGCGGTTAATATGTTGGTCGGTTTTGGAGTCGGGTTATCATGGGCCGGGTGCTTGTGGACCGATTCGTTTCATTCGCGGGAATGATCGACGACCTTGATGCGGAGTTGGCTGTAGTGACGAAATGGATTGGCGGTCAATTTTTGCTTGCCTCGCCGTACCTGTCCGACGGCAATTTCTTTCGCAGCATCGTTTATATGGTTCGCCATGATGCCGAGGGCGCGTTCGGCGTCGTCATCAATCGACCCAGCAACCAATCGCTCGACGAGGCGTTCACGGATCTGTTGGGCAGAAAACCAAAACGCCACGACAACATTTATCTGGGCGGTCCGGTCAGCGGACCGTTGTTGGTGTTGCATGATATCGAAGGGCTTGGCGAACCCGCCGCCTGGATCGACGGGACCAATGACGAGGGACTGTCGGGAATTTGGATCACGGCTGACGAAGATCACTTGCGCGCCGTTGTTGATCGCGTCGATGCGCAGGCTAAGTTCGTTGTCCAATACAGCGGTTGGGGACCAAGCCAATTGGATCGCGAGCTGGAGGCGGGCGGCTGGTTGGTCGCACCGTGTGATCGATCGATTCTGTTCGGCCAAAGGGAAGATTCGTGGGAAACGGTTCTCAAGCGATTGGGCCACGAGATCATGGCGACGGTGGTCTCGAAAAAAATTCCCCATGATCCCCAGTGGAACTAACCATCATGCGTCGATTCGTGATTGGCGATGTCCATGGTTGCAGCAAGGCGCTGCGAACGATCATCGAAAAAATATCGCCCAACCACGAGGACCAATTGATATTCCTCGGCGACTTAATTGACCGTGGGCCTGATTCGCGCGGCGTCATCGACCTGATGCTCAAGCTGTCGCGTTCGACTCGAGTCGTTTGTCTGCGCGGCAATCACGAAGTCATGTTGCTGGGTGTATTGTTGGGCGGTTGCGATCCGACGATTTGGTTACAAAGTGGCGGGGCGGCGACGGTGGCCAGTTACGGCGGTTCACTGGAGAGAATTCCGCCAGCCCATCTTGCGTTCTTTCGCTCCATGCGCGCCCACTACGAAACCGAAACGGAAGCGTTTATACACGCCGGTTACGAGGCCGATGTGCCGATCGAAAAAACCGATGACTCGAATCGCTATTGGAATCATCTCGAAGAAGTCCCCGTTCCCCATATTAGCGGCAAGCGGGTTTACGTCGGACATTCGCCCCAGGCCGGTGGCGAAATCAGAGACGCCGGCCATGTGGTTTATGTCGATACCTACTGCTACGGCGGTGGCTGGTTGACGGCGCTGGACCTTGACGGCGACGAAATCATTCAAGCCGATAGCCACGGTCATCTTCGTCGCAACTTGGCCGCTGCGGTTTGGCGTTGGCTGGCCAGGCGAAAGCGTGGCTCTTGGCAAAAAACGGGCTCAAACGCCGCCGGTGCCGTGGTTGCAAAACCTAAATTGGCTGCCGAAATCATTTCCGATAATGGGACTGCAACGTGAAGCAACGTCACATCGTTCCGTTGACTTTTTGGGAAGCTCGCATTTGGAGTGGCGGTTTCGCCGTGGCGATTGCTTTGGGAATCGCGACGACGATCATGGCGCGGCTGCAGGTTTCCCCTTGGATGTTGGGCTGCATCGTTGCGGCGCTGGCAATCGGGATCGCCGCCGTCGCAGCCATCTGTGTTCGTCGCGCCCACGAGCACCAACAATGGTTGCAAGACGAGTCGCAATCAATCTGCCAACGGTTTGCGCAGTGGAATGATTGGTTGGCTAAGGCTGATGCCCGCGCCGCCGTCGCCGTTGCCGTCGATCCCGAGTTTAATCTGACGCCGCAGTCGCTGGCCGAAATGGCGATGATCAGTGATCGAGTGCGCGCGATGACCTCGCGGCTGCAGCATGATCGCGCCGAGGCCAATGCGATCTTGGCCAATCTCGATGGTGGAGTGATTGCCTTGGATCCCGAGACTCGCATCACACTGATCAACGTCGTGGCCAAACAGTTTTTCCAGATTGACCGTCCCTGCATCGGCAAGCCGTTGATCCAAGCGATCCGCCAACCGGAAATCAACGCTGCCGTCCAGCGGGTGCTGCAGGATCGCTCGGCGCGCGAGGTACACCTTGAATTGCGCAGCGATGATGGCACGCGGCGGTCGCTGCGAATCCGTTGCTCAAGTTTGCGTTTCGGCGAAATGCGCGGTGTTTTGGTCGCGGCTCACGACGAATCCGAAACAAGGCGCAGCGAAGAGGTGCGACGCGAGTTTGTTGCCAATGTTTCGCATGAACTCAAAACACCACTGGCCGCCATCAAAGGCTACGCCGAGACGGTCGAATTGGCGCTCAGTGATGACCCCGATGCGGCCAAACATTTCGTCAGCCAAATCCATGACCAGTGCAAACGCTTGGAGCGATTGATCGCCGACATGATGACACTGGCGCGGGCACAAGCCGGCATTCAACACCTACGGCCCACCACCGTCGATCTTGACGAGATCATTGGCGAATCAATCTCGACGTATGCACCTGTCGCTGCGGCGCGGGGCATCAAGCTGACGCATGCACGCGATCAATCGATCGTCGCGCATGTCTTTGCTGATCGCGAAGCGACGTTGACCATCGCCAATAACGTGATTGGCAACGCGATCCGCTACACGCCCGAAGGTGGCGCGGTGGTCGCCAGCAGCCGCCAGGAAGGATCATTGGCTGTGTTATCGGTTCAAGACAACGGCATAGGCATTCCCGAGAACGAGCAACAGCGGATCTTCGAGCGTTTTTACCGTGTCGATCGATCTCGCAAGCACGCCAGCAGCGGCACCGGGTTGGGATTGTCGATTGTCAAGAACTTGACCCAAGCGCAAGGCGGCGAAATCCGTCTGCGCAGCCGTCAGGGCGAGGGCAGCACGTTTGAAATTTTCCTGCCCAGCCCAACCGATATCGAAATTGACCGTAGCGAGATAACCGAATCGGATGATGACAACCTCGCGGCCAACTCCGAAAGCTCCGCAGCACTTATTTAATCGTGACGAAGTTCGCTAGCCGAGAATCGGTGCAACTCACGATCCGCCGGGCGACCGATGACGATGCTGATTGTGTCGCGGAAGTCGTCGCGGCAGCGTTCGCACCACTGCGATCGATCTACCGACCCAAACCCGAAATCGCTAGTCGTGTTGCCCAGTTCACTGGCTTATCGACAAGGATCGTCGCTGAACTTGACGGTCGAATTGTTGCGACGGTTCAATTCGACAACCACAAGGAACACATCCACGTCATTGGATTGGCCGTCCTGCCGCAGTTCCAACGACTGGGTATCGCTCGCCGTCTACTCGATTGGATCATGGCCCAAGCACCAGCCCTTGGACTCAGCGTCGTCGTGTTGGATACGATAAAAGAGACAGGCAATGTGATGTTGTTCGAGAAGCTTGGTTTTCATGTCGTCCAAGAATTTGCAACGGATCGATTCGAAAGTGATCGCTATCCGCAGCTTCACGAGACGAGGATGAAACGACTCGATGAAAACAAATGAGAACGAGTATCTTCACCCAGGCCAACGGCCTGGGCTAGGTAAACGGATGGCCCTTCGGGCCGAAGATAAATTCAGCTCACTGCGTATCGCCCAGTGATCTCATCCAAAGCGACATTAACCGGATAGTCGAAAAGTTCACTCAGCGGCGAGTTGCCAACCGTTTGCGACTTGGTCCCCTGGGCGCTGACGCGACCGTTCTTCAACAGCACGACGTGCTGGATCGCAGCGACAATTTCCTCGACATGGTGCGTGACCAAAATGATGGTCGTACCTGCATCGGCCAAGGTTTCAATCTGCTGCAGAAACCGATGACGCGACCCGATATCCAGGCCGGTTGTCGGCTCATCCAAGACGAGTGCCGCGGGACGATGGACCAGCGCACGGGCAATTAACACGCGGCGGCGCTCGCCGGTTGACATCGTTGCCAATGTTTGATTTTGCAACGAAATCGCCTGCACTCGCTGGAGTGATTGTCGCGCCGCGTCAATTGAATCGCGATCAACACTCTGGATTTGACTCAACAACTTTACTCCATCGAGTCCCGACAACACGGCTTGCAGGCCAGTCATCCGGCCGCTGCGCGGCGACGCGAATTCATGATCCAGTTCACCGCTGACAATTCCCATCTGCTTTCGCAACTCGGCCACGTTCCAGGTTTCTTGGCCGAGGATACGAACCGTTCCGCCGTGGTCGTGGTCGATCGATGGATAGAACTGGCGAACCAAGATCTTCAACAACGATGTCTTGCCCGAACCATTGGGACCGAGAATAACGGTGTGCTGGTTTCGCGGAATGGTCAACGTCATCGAATCGAGGATTCGGGTCTGGCCACGAATCACCGTCACGTCGTCGAGCTCTAGCAGCGGCGGGTTGTTGGCTTCCGGTACATCGAGCCCGGTCATGGTGACAAGGCAACCCACTGCACCGCGTCGGCCACCACATAACCGGATGTGCCTTCATTCGAGATAACTACCGACGCGGGTTTATCCGCGTCAAAGTGAAATGAGCCGAGTGTCAAGAAATGATTCGGCTCGGCCGGTTTCGATTGGTCAACCATTACGGTTTGGGTTCCCTTGGCGTGAGTGATCGTGACGGGAACGGCTTCGCTGCGATTACGGTTCGGCGGATAGGAGATTGCGACTTGGTAAACTCCGGCCTTGGGTAAAGTTGTTTCAAATCGCATCGTACAGACTCGGCTTTTCTCGCTGGCATCGTGAACATAGTCCTCGCCGATCCAGTTCACCGACGCATGGCTTGAGACCCAATTGCCAATTCGAGTCGCTTGGAAATTGTCGACAACGATTCCCGCCAGCGATTCAATCGGAATGCGACCGTCTTTCTCAGCCTCACGTTCAAGCACTTGCCCGGACTTCAACAAACGATTGCGAATGATTTCATACGGAACATCTTGGACCGCCGCATCGCGATCGATTGCCAGCGCGGCGACCACGGCTGCGGATTCACCAAGGATCATAAAAACCGGTTCCATGCGAATCGAACCGAAGGCAATGTGCGTGCTGGAAACGCAAACGGGCACGACGAGGTTTTGGATCTCCTCACGCTTAGGCAAAATCGATCCCAATGCAATCTCATAAGGCCCGGGAAGATGTACCGCGATGTCCCCTTCGTTTTGCACAAATCCTTGGGGTGTGATGTATCGTTGGACGTTATGAGAATCGATCGTATAAGACCCCATGCCGATCGACTCGGGTGTGGGGCGGCGCTTCAATAATTCGTTTTCGGTCATCACATATTTGCCGATCATGCGTCGTGCCTCGCGAACGTAGATTTGGTGCGGCCAGTTGCCGTTGTCGAGGAATTCGTCCTTGGCCAGGCCCCACTTGCTCGTCGCCTCGCGAACGTCGGCGGGCACACCTGGGTCATTGGCCAAGTAATACATCATGCCCTGCTGGTATTGGCGATGTTCAGCGATGATTTCGCCGCGTCGTTCGTAAGTGGCATCGGGATAATCGTAATTAAGTCCGATGTTGTCAGTGCTAAACGGTCCGTGGTTGTTCGTATCGGTTTTGAAGTTAGGAATCGGATCAAACTTATTGAAACCGCCTCGCCAACCGACGTCGAGCACGCGTCGCAGCAATTCGTATTGGCCCGCGTCGTAACCGTCAGGCCGCGGAAACGCAACTCGATTCGCGTCGTGATTGGTCAGGCACATGCGAAAGCAATACGCCTGGACACGAGTATCGGCGGCACCGTACTGGCCGGGCGCTGCTTTGCTGATTCGCGGCAACACGCCGCTGGATGGATCGTTGGGAACAATGTAGGGACTGATACCATGCGGTAGCACGCCGAAGTGGTGACCGTGGTGCAGCACGCCGACTTGGACGCCGTTCCAGTGCTCGTCGTATTGAGCGTTGGCTTCACGACCAACGTGATAATTCACGCCAGCGGCGGCCATTAGATCGCCTTCGTAAGTGGCGTCGATAAACATCGTGCCGTTAAAAGTCATGCCGCCAAGTGTACGGATCGACGTGATGCGTCCATCGCTGAGCGTCACGCCGTGTTCACGATCCAGCCATTGATCGCGATAAATGGCAATGTCGAATTCGCCGAGCCAGGTATCGAAAACGGATTCGGCAACATGCGGCTCAAAGATCCACATCGTTCGCTCGGCACCATCGATCGCCGCGTTGCCTTGACCGCGGTTGCCGTACGAATCTTTGGGCTGCCAATTCCAGGCGGCCGCTTGGTTGTAGTGCTTCCAGACGCGGTGATAGAATTCACGGCTCAGGCCGCCGATGACGGTCTTATTGCCGGTGTCAGTCCATCCCAATCCGCCGCTGGTCAAGCCACCTAGATGTTTGTCCGGTGAAACGATGACCACACGTTTTGCCAATCGTTTCGCTTCGATTGCCGCCGTGATCGCCGCCGCTGTACCGCCATAGATTACGATATCGAAATGCTGCGGTTCGGGGTCGGCGGCGTGTGCGGCGGATAGACTGTGGATTTGAACGAAGCCGAAAAGTATGGTCGTGATTAGAATTCGCGTGACCGTTGATTTCATAATGGCAGTTTGAACGAGTAGTTGTTTTAGGACCGAGGGTCTGGCAAATTACCTAGCCCAGTGTCTATTGACTATAACTAACACTCAGTGAACCTGTGTTGCTCTTGCTGGGATCAGTTTTATGCGTCCATTAAATTTAGCGGTTTTGATCGTCGCCGGTGTGGCATTGGCAGCGACCGCGCTGACCGACGAAACCTCCAAAAAACAAAACTCGCCGGAAAAGATTGTTTACAAAAAAGTCGGCGACCGCGAGCTGTCGTTGACAGTTCTGCAGCCAACGGAGCGCGCCCCAGGCGACTTGATGCCCGCAATGGTTTTCTTCCACGGTGGCGGTTGGACCGGCGGTGGTCCGTCGCAATTCTCGCGGCACAGCGATTACCTCGCTGCCCGCGGCCTCGTTTGTATTCAAGTCGAGTATCGATTACTTGACAAGAAAGGTGTCGATCCACCGGTGGTCTGTATTGAAGATGCCAAGTCGGCGATGCGTTGGGTTCGCAGCCATGCCGGCGAACTCGGCATTGATCCCAATCGCATCGGTTCCGGTGGCGGCAGCGCAGGCGGACACTTGGCCGCGTTTGTGGGAATGGTGGATGGTGTCGATGATCCGGCGGATGATGTTTCGGTGTCGGCCAAAGCGAATGCGCTCGTGTTGTTCAATCCGGTGTTTGATAACGGACCCGAAGATGGCTGGGGCACAAAACGCGTCGGCGACCGGTTCCAAGAATTCTCCCCGGCTCATAATGTCAGCGCCGATGATCCGCCGACGATCGTGTTTTTGGGAACGGAAGACAAATTGATTCCAGTCTCGGTGGTCGAG
>JBGSVE010000120.1:0-5514 GCA_041753075.1 Pirellulaceae bacterium | reverse complement strand
GGCGATTGTAGAACGGTTGTCCCCCACCGTTTGGGCGTGGCCAAACGGTGGGGGACAACCGTTCTACAATTTGTGCCACGCGAAATCTTAGCTGCAACAAATCGTTACGGATTCTTCGTCAGCGCGAACCTCATCATCGCGTCTAACTTTTGGTGGATGCTAATTCGAGCGACACGAATCAGAATCTTTGCGTAAAGTGTTCTTCGACGCTCCGTCGTGTCGCTACGACGACGGAGCGTCGTAGAACACTGAGTTCGTGAAACATGCCGTGAAACTCGATTTGACTTGTTTGGCGGCGACTGGCTCGTAGCATTGCGAGGCCTTCCAGGACGAAGGCGTGTTGACTTGCCACGTTCTTGCTCGGCTTTGCTGCGAGAATATTCTAGGTGCCCCACATGACGATGGCGGCGGGCGAGTTGTCCGAACGTAAGTCCTCGCTCACCGGGATAGGAAAACACCCATGATTGTTCGCTCCGCAATACTGTTCTGTCTGGCCACTTTTTTAATGCCGTCGCCTGCACCGGCTGAATCGTCGATCCATTTTGACTTGCCGACCTCGGCCGCCGCCATTGATGTGACACCGGATGACATGACCGGCGGCGAAAAATTGGTTGCAATTGAATTCAACCTGTCGTTGATCGCGGACTCGTTGCCCTCAACTCAAGCCGAACAGTTGGTCGTGCAAATCAGCCCGCTCGGCGGACGCGCCGTGATCGCTGACTATGCACCGCGAACCGAACTGGGCAGCGCCGTCGCGGGTGAGATCGAGATCTCGCGCACCAAAGAAGTCGTTGACAACTTGGGCCTATCCTTAGACGCAAGCTACGGGCATCTCGCCCACGGTAACCTTGGTGTCGATCGTGGCGAAAAGAACATCTCGGCGACGAAGTATCACGAAGTCGCACCGCTGCACATTGTCGCGGCCAGCGGCACGACACATCGCGGTCGCGGTGTTTATTTCAAGTTGCGGGCCGACAATCGCCAAGTGCTCGAAGGCGATAAGACGTTTCGCGTGGTACTGCGTGTTCCGGCGTCGTGGCGAGGGGAACTGATGGACGTTCGCGTCGAAGCGGAATCGCTCGCAAAGGGGTTCTCGGCGTTGGCCGGAATGGCGCCGAAGTCGCGACAAGTCGGCGCTGCGCGTTTCTTGGTTGCCACATTCTTGACGGGCGATCGCCAAGTTCATGCACTGGCAAAGCACGTTGGCGATGCCGAGTTGGCGATGCGCGAAAGTGCGACGCGGTCGTTGCAAGGGCGATCGACTTCGCCGCTGAGTCACGTTGCGTTTCGCTTTGACATCGGCATGTCGTCCGGCGGCAACGATTTGCAACGCGTGACCGCGACGATCGAGCGAGTATTGTTCGCATCGGTGGACCCCTACGTCGATCCGCAGGTTGCTCAATTGCCAGTCAACGTGCGCGTCGCGATTCTCGACTATCTTGATGTTCGCGAAAGTTATCAACGCGCCGTTCTGCAGCATTGAATTGGCCTAGTTCGACGACTAATTGTAGAACGATTGTCCCCAATCGTTTGGGATTCTGCCCTATTGTAGAACGATTGTCGCACCGATCGGGTCTGACACACTGCCAGTCATTGATCTCCAGCGTATCGTATGACAACTATGAGTCGTCGTCGCTGAACTTCGGCCCGGGCGCATTCTCAACACGCCGACTGGCTGCGCCACCCGTTGACAAATACTTTAACGACTACGACGACGACCGCTTAACCCTGCTCGACGCCATCGACTCGATCATATAGCCGCGATGCTGACAGTCCAGTAGCCACCGCCCTCCCATATCACCAACTGCGGTCGCCGTACCGCGCACTCATTGTTGGGGCGAAAAGAATGGTATCGTGCCTCAAACAGAGCCTAGAGAAATGTTTTATAATCCTGAACATCAATACGGCCAATGCCGTCATTTCCTACCACTCCAACACACACGAGCCAATGAACCCGCGATCCAAATCGTTCTTGAAAAGTCGACGTCCAAGCAAATCAATAGCTAAAAGTCGCAAGCGCGATAGGCTGCTTCGTTATGAAAATTTTGAGCTTCGATTGCTGCTTGCGGTGGATGCGTTAATTGGCATTGACTTCGATACGTCAAGCAATTCTCCGGCTGGATTTGTGACGATGTCAGGCGCTCGGGACACTACATTTGCCAATATCACAAATATACATGGCGAAGAGACGCCGATTGATGTCGCGATCAACCTGCCATCGTACTCGAGCTTTCGAATCGCGTCTGGGCCGCTAACGGCGAGCCAAATTCCCTCCAACGACCCAGCGCTAAATGCAATTGGATCCTTCTACAATTTTGAATCGGCGACATCGACTGGGCCATTCGAAATCCTTGTCAGCGATTTGAATCCTGGCCAAAACTACGATGTTTATTTGGTAGCGATTTCCCGCGTCGATATTGTGGCTGATCAGTCGGTGTCGATTATCGGCGCGAATACGGTGTCGTTCAATCAATCGCTCAGCCCCACCCAGTTGTTTGTCAATGACGAACTGGGAAGTTCGAGTCGCACACTGGGTAGTTTTTCGGAATTGATTACGGCGGACGCCAACGGCCAAATTCTAGTAAGCATCACAACGACCACATCGCTTTCGGTCGGCGGATTTGCCATTCAACCTGCCAATGCGACCACGCCGACGCCCGGGACAGTCACAGGCAGAGTGTACGACGACGTAAACAAGGACCAAGCGTTAGGACTTATTGAACCGGGCCTCGTTGGGCAAACGGTTTATCTCGATCTCAATTCCAATGGGCAACTCGATAACGGTGAACCGACCAGCCTCACCGCTGGGGACAACCCCGCCACCACGACGATCGATGAGTCCGGTTCTTATTCGTTCAGCGGTCTCACCACAGGAACCTATCAAGTGCGCTTGATCGCACCGCCCAACGTCGAGGTCACTTCGCCACAAAGCGGATTCACCAGCGTCACCCTGAGTGCCGCCGCTGGCAAGGTCGCACACCTTGGAACCCAACCGTTCGCCGGAGTGATTCAAGGTTTCGTCTGGCATGATCGCAACGGCAACGGCATTTTTCATGATGGCGAAATTCGTGTTGGTGGGCGAACGGTTTACTTAGACACAAACGACAACGGCACCCTGGATCTCGGCGAGCCCTGGCAAGTATCTGCCTTTGACAACCCATTAACCACCGTCGACGAAACTGGTTCCTATCGCTTTGATACCTTACCTTCGGGCACCTACGCGGTTCGGCAAATCATAAACCCAGGAGATATCTCGACGGCTCCAGTAAGCGTAAACGATGTTTTCAATTTGCAGATTAACTTTGGAGCTGGATTGACGGAGTCGCAGCGCGAAATCTTCTATGACGCTGCTGCGAAATGGGAATCAATCATCGTCGGCAACCTGCCCGCTTTCGGCAACGTCGATGACATCGTGATCAACGCGTCGGCTTTGCCAATTGATGGCCCCAGCGGAATTCTGGGTTCGGCGGGTCCTACCAATTTGCGTCCAGGATCGTTTCTGCCAGCCGGCGGAAACATGACATTTGACACCGCCGACATTGCGTCGTTGGAAGCCAGCGGCGGACTAGGTATTGTGATTTTGCACGAGATGGGGCACACATTGGGATTTACCAGCGGAGTATGGTCGTCGCTGGGTTTGGTAAGTGGACTCGGTGGATCGGCTCCAAAGTTCAATGGGCCAGCCGCGATCGCTGAGTTCAACTCGCTATTTGGTTTGACGGCCACAAGCGTACCGGTCGAAAACGATGGCGGGTCGGGAACTGCGGGCTCGCATTGGGAAGAGTCGGTCTTTGATGAGGAATTGATGACGGGGTTTTATGATGGTGGGCGCCCGAACCCGCTTTCTCGCGTCACCGTCGGTGCATTTCAAGACATGGGATATATCGTCGATTCTGACGGTGCCGAGGCGTTCGATGCACAAGCTGGTTCGCCCAACGTGAGTGATTTGCCACCGTCGAAGCGAGTTGCGATTGATGGACGCTTCATCACCACCGAACCAGACTCGGTGATTTATGTTGGCGATGAATTGGCGACACAGGAAAGCCAACTGAAACTCGTTACCAGCGAAGTTGATGTGTATCGAGTGACGCTTAAACCTGGCGAGTCGATTTATCAGATTCGTTTCGGTGTCAATTCGGTCGCCGCGGATTTTGGCGATGCACCGGATAGTTTTGGCACCACGTTCGCGAAAAACGGCGCACGGCACGCAGCGACGGGGCCGCAGCTCGGCCCGAGCCGAGACGTCGATATTGATGGTGCGCCGTCTACGAACGCCCAGGGCGACGGTGCCGACGATGATGGCGTTTCTTTCGGTATTATTACCGCGAGTCAAACAACTGCATCGCTAAGCGTCGATCTGCAGAACGCATCAAGCGCCAAAATCGACGCCTGGATCGACTTCAACCATGACGGCGATTGGAGCGATCCCGGTGAACAAATTCTTGCTGACAGGAATGTGAACGGCGGGCTGCAAACGCTTGACTACGCCGTGCCCTCCGGTGCAACGGCTGGTCAAAGCTTCGCGCGCGTGCGAGTTAGCACCGCCGGTGGACTTGCATCGACAGGCCCCGCCGCAGATGGCGAAGTCGAAGATTACGCCATCACCATTTTGCCCGCCGACAATACGCCGCCACTGGTGACCGCGATCATTGCCGGTTCGAGCGCTTGGCTTGGACCCTTCATCGACGCCGTCGATGGTGGCGGCAGCGCTGCGGGCAACGGCCTGGGTTACGCATTGGTACCCGGCCAAACAATTGCAAACATCGGAGTTGATCGCATCTATGTGCAATTCAGCGAACCGGTCAATCATTTCAACGCAGCGAACGTCGTTTTGTTTGGTGCCAACGTGTTGGATTACGCCTCGATCGCCAGCGTTTCGTATGACGCCACCAACAATCGCGGGGTCATCAGTTTGACGTCACCGCTTATGAACGACAAATTGCGGCTCGGTATTTCTGGCTTGGTCACCGACGCTGTGGGTAATTCGCTCAGCGGCGGAACGTTGGATTTTCGGTTTAATGTATTGGTGGGTGATGCCAGCGATGATGGCAACGTCAACGGTGGCGATCTGTCGGCGTTTGCTGGTTCATTCAACAATTCCGCTGGTCAATTGAATTACAATTCCCGCGCCGATTGGAATTCCGACGGCCAAGTCAACGGTGCTGACTTGACATTCTTTGCCGGTCAATTCAACGCATCATTACCGGCAAGCAATCCGCCGCCGCTGAACTTCGGCCCGGGCGCATTGTCATCGCGCCGACTGGCCGCGCCACCGGTCGACAAATTCTTCAGCAACTTCGACGACGACCGCTTAACACTACTCGACGTCACATTGTAGAACCGTTGTATTGTAGAACGATTGCCCCAATTCTCGGGTCCATCCGGGTTTATCGTGGATAGGCAGGATGTGCTGTTGGATTTTTTGAGGGATGGCTCCCGTGTCCAAAGTGACTGAAGGACGATCCTGTGCCGTACAATTGACGTGCCGGGTGAAGCGGACTGAAGCTCTGCGGG
>JBGSVE010000119.1:0-15321 GCA_041753075.1 Pirellulaceae bacterium | reverse complement strand
CCCCCGCAAGGACTCGAACCTTGGACCCAGGGATTAAGAGTCCCGTGCTCTACCAACTGAGCTACGGAGGCGGCTGAGGGTCGCGAGTGTAG
Source organism: Pirellulaceae bacterium (assembly GCA_041753075.1). Classification (GTDB taxonomy): domain Bacteria; phylum Planctomycetota; class Planctomycetia; order Pirellulales; family Pirellulaceae; genus UBA6163. Next base: position 15,229 of record JBGSVE010000119.1, on the reverse strand, counting down.
CAAGTCATCGTAAAGACCCGCAACCCCTGGCACTTGTCGCTAAAAATGTTGAATGATCGGTCCAGTGTGCGGCGTTGCGGGTCCCAAACGGTTGGGGTCAACCGTTCCACATTGAAATTAGTGCTTATCGAATGCTTTCAATATTTCGCTGTATATTGGGCCCGCTGTGCCTGGGGATGGTCCTTTTCCGACTGGCGAGCCGTCGACGTGACTGGCGTACCAGAGACCTCCGTCGGTTCCCATCAACCACACCTCGTCGGCTTCGCGAATCTCCGCTGGCCAAAGTGCTTCGTGGTTCCACACTCGACCCGTTGCTTGGACAAGTTCACGAATGCAGGCTTCAGTGATGCCTGGTAAGACTTGGTCGACCGGGGGCGAGTAGACCACGTCGCCACGCACGATCGCGATGTTTGCCACCGACGTTTCCGTGACGGTGCCGTCATGATCGACCAGCAATCCGATGGCGTCACGATGATGTTCGCGGGCTTGGGCGTCGGCCAGGTAATAGTGCAAGCGACAACGCACCTTGATGTCGCGCGGCCAACATCGATCGGCGGGTTGTTGGACATCGGTGATGAATAATCGTTGCCCGTGAGTTCGCTGCGCCGCGATCCGAGCATGGTCCAATTCGATCAGGTGCATCCATTGGTTTGGCTGTGCCGGTGATGGGCCGGTCGTTATGCCCGGTGAGGCCAACATCACAATGCCACAATCGCCAACTTGGTCGAGCCAAGTTTGATTGAGACGTAATAGCTCACCAATCCGGGCTGCGATTTCGTCGGTGACGACTCCGAGCGTGAGATACAATTCCTCGAGCGTTCGACGCCAGCGAATCACATGGCGATTAAGCTGGGCAACGTTGCCGCCGTATGTTCGCAACCGCTCGACCGCGATCACGCCTTGGCGAAATCCGATGTCGTCGAAGTCGATGCGCAGCTCAGAATGGTCGATGAAGCTGCCGTTTTGCCACGCCGTCGGCGGCGATCGGTGGGTCATTTTTTCTTCGTCGATTGCTCTAATTTGCGGCGCTCTTGAGGTGAAACGATTGGGCCGTTCGCCCATTCTTGATCGTAGCTGTAATCATCAAATTGGCCTTGGTCATCGGACTGTTTAATCCAATCATCCGTTTCGCTGCGCAATCGTTTCAGCGCCGCTTGGTGCACCGGATCGCTTGACGCTGCCAGGTTAACGGTCTCGTAAGGATCGGCGACGATGTCGTAAAGCTCTTCCGCGGGCATTGTCGCGGCGGTGAGCAGCATTTGCGATGGCTCGGTGATTTTGCCTTCGGCGGCGAGTTGTTTCATCAAATTCCAAACCGGATACTGCGTCTCTTTGTAGTCGCTGCGGAGCAAGAACGGACGATCGGGTGTGAAGTTATGGATGTAGCGATACTGATCGTCGCGGGCCGTGCGAAAGCGAAACGAGGTTTGGTCACAGCGATCGCGGGCACCGAAAACGATTTCGCGAGGTGTCGCCGCCTGGCTTCCCAAAAACGGAAACCCTTGCATCTTTGCGGGATGATCGACACCGGCCCAATCGAGTGTTTGGGCGGTCAGGTCAAGGGCGTTGAGCAATTGATCATTGACGGTGCCGGCCTTGAAGTCGCTTGGCGGCGAGAGTGCGGCGGGCCAGTGAATGATCAACGGCACCAACAAACCGCTGTCGTAACAAAACTGTTTGCCGCGAATGTGGGCTTGGCCGTTGTCGCCGAAGAACGCCACGATGGTGTTGTCGGCCAAGCCATCGGTCTTAAGTTGTTCGAGCAATGCCCCGACTTTAACATCGAGCGCCGTCGCGGCATCGAGATACTCGGCCCAATCCTGGCGCACCACCGAATGGTCGGGATAATACGGCGGAATCTCGACCTGCGCCGGATCGGCATACTTGGGCGCATGAAAGGTACGATGCGTTTCTTGGAAGTTGACCTGGGCGTAAAACGGTTGATGCGATTTCAAATCAACCCAGTTCGCGGAATCAAACGGCTTGCCGTCGTAGATAAAGTTGAAATCGGTCTTGCCGGTGCCCTTGAAATCGAGCTGTGCGGGTAACTCCTTGATGTTGGCAGTGAAGTAATCGGCGTCGCGAAGCCAATCGGTCACCAGCTTGACTCCCTCGGGAAGCGGCCGCTTGTCGGGTTGGGCGGTACGGTGTTGGTGGGCACCGATCGTTGTTTGATACATGCCGGTCATGAAGGCGCTGCGGCTGGGCGAGCAAACCGGGCAGGTCGTAAAGAATTGCGTGTAGCGAACGCCACCTTCAGCCATGGCATCAAGATTCGGCGTCGAGACTTCTTTGGTGCCGTAACAACCCAGATGTTGGCCAAAGTCTTCGGCGATGATCCAGAGAATGTTGGGCCGGGCGGTGGCGTCGTCGGGAGTCGGTTCCTGGGCGTTGACGTTGGCCGCAATGCAGCCGAACGAAATCAAAATGCCGAGTGAGCGTAGATACATCATCATCACGGTGGGGTAGTTTGAAATGGCAGGGTTTACTAGTCGAATTATAGCCTACATCAACATCGCTCGCGCAAGCGCCACCGCGTCGGCTTGGTTGGTGATTTCGCCATCGAGTTGTTGATTGCGAATCGCGGCCAGCACATCTTTGAAACGTGGACCAGGCGGATAGCCGAGCTGGCGCAGCAAATCGCCATCGACCAGCGGTGCGGGGTTCAATTGGTCACTCGGCCAAGCCAAACGCTGGCGACAATGCTCCACTGCCTCATGCGTGCGGGCGACCGCATTGGCCAGCGCACTGGCCCAGATCGCGGCGGTGTCAACCATCGCCACGCCATCGCGCGACGCGAGCAGCGGTTGGATGATCGACCACGGCTGTTGATCGGCGAGCAAGATCGTCGGCAGATGAACGATTGAGTTCTGGATCGCGCGCTGTTCTTCGCCCGACAACTTCCATTGCTCGACGATCGGCGGCAGCGTCTGGTCAGGCGACGGTTCGATTCGCGCGAAAATCGCGGCGACCAGCGAGACAAACGAAGCGGACTCGTTGGCTTGGCCAAGGCGCAGGGCATCGCTCAAAAACAGTCCATCCAGCCTTGCTTTCTTGTCGAAGCTTGGCCAGACAGATTGCATCAAGCCGACGTCGCACAGCATTTCAATTGCACCAGCGGCACCATGACTGGCGAACATGCGGCGCAGCTCCGCACCGATGCGTTCGCCGCTGACGATTACGACATCGGCGGCGAATTTGTGAATCGCGTTTGCCGTCGCGTCATCAATCGCAAACCCCAGCGCGGCGGCAAAGCGAACGGCGCGCAACATCCGCAGTTTGTCTTCGGCGAAACGTTGGGCTGGATTGCCGATCGCGCGGATGACTTGGCGATTAAGATCGGCTTGGCCGTCGACAAAATCGATGACACACTTTGCCACCGGATCATAAAACATGCCGTTGATCGTGAAGTCGCGGCGCAGCGCATCGGCCTGGGCATCGCCGAAGCGAACGGAATCGGGGCGGCGACCGTCGGAGTATTCTCCATCACTGCGAAACGTGGCGACTTCGGTGGGCAGCGGTGCATCGCCCAGCACGCCAATCACGCCGAACGAAGCACCGAAGGCGAGCGTCTTGCGCTTGCCAAAAATATCGCGAACGGTCGGTGGTGCGGCGTCGGTCGCGACATCGAAATCCTTGGCCGCGCGACCCAACAGTGCATCGCGAACGCAACCGCCGGCGAGATAGGCGACGAAGCCCCGTTGTTGCAACGCCTGGACGATCGCGAGTGCTTGGGCGGCGGGCGGCGGCTCGAAGTCAAACATGCGATCAATAATAGAGATTGCCACCAAACTTCGGCACCTTGCCTTGGTTGACCTCTTCGCTCCAGCTCTTCAATTTGCTATGCGGCGACGCCCAAAACTTGCTGCACAGTTCAAAGTATTCGAGCACGGTGTCACGTTCACCTTGTTGCAACAATTCGCTTGCCAACGACATGTTCGGTCCAAAGGAATTGAGTTGCGGCGAACCGCTAGTTTTTCCTGACGCGATCAGACGAGCCTTGGCCTCGTCGATGTTGCCGGACTTCAAGGCAATGCGACCCAGGATGCGGTTGCCATGATGAACATTGTTGCCGTGGTTCCAATTGGTTTCATTTTCATCGAGCATTTTGTTGGCGTAAGAGGCGGCCTTTTCCAATTCATCGGCGTCGTAGGCAGCGCTGGCGAGGTAGGTCAACAAATGGCGTCGCAGGTCGCCTTCGAGCAATCCATACGCGATCTCGAATTGGGCAAGCGATTGTGCGGCGGCAATCTGCTTGGCCGGTCCAACGGCGTGCTGCGAGCGCAAGCGATAATGTTGGCCAAGCTTCTCGGCCCACTTGGCATCCTTGTCATCGATCGCGGCGGCCCGCAGAAGGTACATTTCGCATTGCGACGGGTCGCTGATGATATAGAAGTTGGCCGCATTTTCGAGATAGACCAAGTTGTTCGGCTCGGCGTCGATATGTCGTTCCCATTCCTGTTTTGCAAGTGCGTAATACTCCGCGTCGAATACGCCATCGAGCGTTCCATAGGGCATCGACAACACCATTGAATCGGGTGCGTTTTTGATCATCCAGACGATGTGCTTTTCGCGTCGCTGGTGTTTCACCTCGTCGTCGTATTGGTGCGTCAAGTAGTAGACCATCAACTTCGTTCGCGACTCGACATCATCCGGCTTGGTCTCCAATTGGCGCTCCAATTCGGCAGCCGATGCGTCGTCGAGCGCCCGACCTGACTTGATCAATTCCATGTTGTCGACGGCGAACACGGTGCCACTCCCGGCGGCAACGATCAGCGTGAAAACAATGAGGCAAGTGCGAATTGGCTTGTTCATGGGGGATGATTAATCTGAGGATAAGGTTCGGCTGCGGAAACAAGTATATGTTACATTGCCGCAAGACGTCGTGGCCAATCATCGACCTTCCTTTTTATCAGACTCTCGATGCTCAAGCGTGGATTCAGCTTCGCCCCCGGCTATCGGCTGGAACAATTTCTCGGTCGCGGCCAATTCGGCCAAGTTTGGCGGACCAGCGGACCAGGCGGAACGGCAACGGCGGTGAAGTTTATTGACCTCAGCGGAGGTGAGGGTGCCAAAGAACATGAAGGCATCAAACGCGTCAAACAAATTCGCCACGCCAACCTGATGCCGATCACCGCGATCTGGTTGTTGGATGTTCACGGCCAAGCGATCGAAGACGGTCCCGACGTATCTCAGGAGACGATGAACCTGCCGCCGATGCCCGACCCGATGGCAACCGCAGATTCATTGCCGGCGATTTCGTCGCCGCATATCTCGATGCCCGGTCCGTTGGAGGCAACGGGCATGCTCGTGTCGCCGCAACCAGAAGCCGCCTGGTTGGCCGTGGCGATGCTGCTGGGCGGCAAGAGCTTGCAGCATCGCTTACGTGAATGCGTCAAGAACGGCTTGCCGGGCATTCCGCCGAAAGAGCTGATTAGCTACATGGACGAGTCGGCCAAGGGACTCGATTTTTTGAACATCCCGCAACATGATCTGGGTGAGGGTCTGGTCGCGATCCAGCATTGTGACGTGAAGCCGGCGAATATTGTGTTGATCGGTTCATCAGCCGTGGTTTGCGACTTTGGGTTGGCGCGAATCTTGACGCGGAACCAAGTCACCGCCACCAGCGCGGCCGGCACACCGGCTTACATGGCTCCCGAAGCGATCGCCGGACGACCTTCCAAGACCAGCGACCAATACTCGTTGGCCGTGACTTACTATCACTTGCGCACCGGAACGTTGCCGGTCAACGATGGGACGTTGTGGGAAGTGCTCGACGCGCACCGCACCGGCAAGCTCGACCTCAGCCGCGTCCCGGAGCATGAACAAGCGGTGCTGAAGCGCGCGACGGCGCTGCAGTGGGAAGAGCGCTTCGAATCGAATCTTGACTTTGTCGAATCGCTTCGCGACGCACTGCGGTCCGAAGGGTTCACGCGGCCGATCATGATGCCGTCGCAGACAACGGATTTTGTGGGCAAGCCAACCGCCGAGATCGATCCGAGTGTGACGTTGGTTCCCGGCGTGTCTTTGGACGGTTCAACCGATACCGCGCTGGGGCCTCGGGTGCAGACGGCTGTTAATGGCGCGAACGAAGATACCAAGCCGACCGGTGCTCCGGTGCATGCGATTGCTCCGGCGCTGATTGATACCACATCGCAGCCGGCGTGGTGGTTGCAACCGAAGTGGCTGGCAACGGGCGGTGCGGCGATTGGTGTCCCGCTGATCTTGGCAATCGCAATGTCACTGGGCGGCAGCGAACCGGAAGTTTCGTCGGGCGGAAACGGGGCTGGTCCCGTTGTCGTTACTCCACCTGATCCGGGAACGGACCCGCAACCAATTGTCGTACCGGAGAAAACCGCCAGCGATTGGTTGGCCGAAGTCGTAACGCAATTGCCGAACGATCGCAGCGCGGCACAGAAGGCCTTTGACGCAGCGGCGAAGCTGGAACCGTCGCTGATGATTCCCCAACCGTTTTTGATGACCGGTCATAAGAACCAGGTGATCCAAGTTGAGTTTGCCGAGAATGGCGGACAATTGATCTCGGTGGCCGATGATTCGTCGCCGTTTGTGTGGCCGACGGCATCGATTGCTGGTCGTGCAATTGGACAAGCGGGCCCGCCGCTGAACAACGTCAAGCTGGCGGGTGCGAACCAGCAGATCAATGTATTTGCGGTTGACCCCAGCGGCAAGTTTGTTGCAGTGGCCGACACATCGGGCGGACTGTTTACGACGCAGTTCAGTGATTTGTCGAAACCGTTGCACAACAAATCGCTGGAATCAACCGAAGCGATTTCAATTGCCTTTCATCCCAGCGAGCCGTATCTGGTCGCCGCCACGATTGCGCCATCGTCGATTGTCGTGATGACGCGTGGTGCCAGTCGTGGCGTCGGCAGCGCGGCGTTTGATGTGGTTGATCCGATTGACCGCGTTATGTTTGATACGAGCGGTCGCTGGCTGCTGATACTGGATGAATCGGGCATGGTCTCGCAACTTGATTGGTCCGAAATTAAGTTGGTGTTCGATGTTGCCGCCGCACCGACTCCCGTTCCCGTCACCAGCCAAGGAACTCGCGTCATGCGGATGCTCGCCACGATCGGCCAATCGGCAGCCGAGTCGGTGTTGGTCACCGGCGGTGAGGATGGCGAGGTGACGTTGCGATCGGTGGGTGCAAATTCAAAAGTGCTTGCGCTCCAGAGTGAAATGCACAACAATCCGATCTCGAGTCTGGCGGTTTCGGCGCTGGGATTGGCCGGTCCGATCGCCAGCGGTGATGACTTCGGCAATCTCGCGATTTGGCGCGCCGATACCCAATCGCCGATCGCCCGCAAGCCCGCGCATGGCGCGGCGATCTCGGCGTTGGCATTAACGGATGATGGACTTTGGTTGGCGGCGGCATCGCTCGACGGCACGGTGACGTTGTGGGACCTGAGCGCGCCCGACCCCGCGCTGGCTCGATTGACGGCAAACCTCGGTCAAGCCAACACGCTGGCGATCGATCCGGCGCAACGGTTTATCGCAGTCGGACACGACAACGGAGTGATCGCGTTGTGGGATCTGCGCCATGTGAAAATGCTGATTGGCAAAACAGTCGAGCCGACGAAGCCGACGAACTCGCCAGCGGCGAAAAATGACAAGTCGATTTAGGCGTAGCCCATGGTAGAACCATTGTCCCAATGGTTCTACCATTTTGCGCCTAACATCTGCCGGTATCGATTTACTAGCGATTCCAGGTTGAACAAGGCGAACGAATACTCGCGGCTGCGCAGGATCGAATTCGCACTTGCCGCCGCGATGGCCGTTGCCAGCGCCGTTTCTAGTTCGGCTCGCTCGCCGCTGAGTAGCTCGCTCAATTGTTGATTGACGCGCGTCAACTCGACGTGCCAATTTCGCTTCGAACCTGACGCTGGAATACGGGCCAATAATTCGCGTTTGCGTTTGACCAGCGAAACTGCGGCGGGCGATTGCGGCGGGAACGTGTCGGGCGCGAAACGCAGGTCGCGCAGGCGGCGGCGAACTTGATTCGGCGTCCTGGCGTCAGCAAACTCGTCCGCGACGGGCAATTGCAACGTCGCCGAAACGACCATCATCTCGTTCGGCTCGACGCCGTAGAATCGCTTTAAAATTTGGTCGCCCAATTGATCGTACTTCGCACCGCCAATGCCGTGCATGAACAAATCACAGAGCACCATTCGCGCGTACATCGTCGTCAACAATGCGCGCGGACGTAACTTCCAATTCGATCCACCTTGCGCCGCTAGCGCCGCCGCCGCCGATCGATCGCGAGAACGATCGAGCACAAACGACTTGTCGCGACGATCGGAAATTTCGATTCCCTCGCCAACTTGGCGAACCCAAACGCCACGTCGCTGCGGCGAATCATCGCCGTACAACCACAACGGTGCCTCGATCCAATCATCCTCAGCCGCCAACTCGGGAACCGGATGCGCGTTGCTGCGGATACCATGGGCTTGGCGGTACTGAATCACCGCGTCGTTATAGATGCTGCGAAATCGAACCAAGTGATTCAAGATCGACAATGTGAACGCGGCAAATGATTCGCTGCGACAGACCACCGAGATTGGCACTTCGAGCGTTCGCAAGCCAAGTGTGCCCTCGAGCGCATGACGCGCCTGCGCCAAGGCACAAGCCACATTTTCGCATCGCACCGCCGCCGCTTGGGCAAAGGGCCATAGCTCACGAACCAGCGGCCCTGCTTCCAACGGCCCGGATTCCAGCGGTGCAATCGCCTCCGCCAACCGCACGCCAAACGAATCGAACACATCTCGATCACGAATCCGTGTTTGCTCATACGGCACGCCGGACAGAGCCGAATCGATTACGACCGTGGAACCGGTGACGGTATGCGTTTGTCGATCGATCACTGGCACCCGCACGGCCGCCGTCGCTGCCGCATCGTTATCGATCACCAAGTTGATACCGATGACGGAAACATTCGCCGCGCGATTGGCAACTTCATCGAGCACAAAATTCTTGAACCAAACGCCCGGATGAAACAGCGTCGGTTGGTGGCCCGCCATCACGATCGCGGCATCGGGCGGCAAATCGATCACCTGGCGATAGGCCGACGTGTAACGCACCGCATCACGCACTAGTTCGTCGCGCGCCGCTTGGCGAACTTCATCAAACGGCACCCCGCATAAGTCAAACGTCCACGCCGCGCTGTTGGCCCGATTGCTGGCAAGCAGCCGCGAACAATCCGCTAGCGCCGGTTCGATCAACGCCTCGCCATTTTCCCGCGGAGCTCGGTAGGTGCGGTACGTTGTCAATTCAAAAAACCAGTATCAACCCAAAGCCGGATCGCAAAATTGAACCGATCGAGGCAAAGGGCGTCCGGCCTGGCGCTGGATTTCAATCGCTTCGTCGAGCACCCGATTGTAGTAAGCGAGTCGAGTCTCGGCGTGGTCGAGCGATCCACCGAACGAACGATTCAAGTCCAAATAGATCAACGGCACCGGAATCTCGATGACTCGCAAGCCCGCCGCCGCCGCTTGGACCCAAAGCTGCAGCGGCATTGCGTAACCCAAATCCGTGATTGCCAATTGCTCGATCGCCGACGTGCGGTACGCCTTGAAGCCGCAAAACGCATCGGTCAACGATAAACCCAGCCGCTGGTTCAATTCCAACGTGATCCGGCGATTGATGAACAACCGCTCCGGCGGCGGTGCGTCGTCGCCTGCGTATTGCTTCAAGTATCGGCTGCCCGAAACGATATCCGCCGCGCGTGCCGCTTCGATGAATCGGGGAATTCGTTTTGGTTGGTGTTGGCCGTCGCAATCGAGCGTCACCACACCGTCGTAGCCTTGGGCATAAGCGTACTGGAACGCCGATCGCAGCGCCGCACCGTAGCCCTGGTTTTGCTCGTGGCGAATCACATTGACGTCGCGGCGGCGGCGCAGCACATCGCTCGTGCCGTCCGTCGAGCCGTCATCGACGACCAACACGTCGCCGATGTAGGAGCCGACCTCGTCCAAAATCGCATCAACGAATTTGACTTCGTTGTAAACCGGCAAGGCCGCTAACCATCGTTCGTGAAACACCAGATCTACCCCTGTTTGATCGCAAAAACCAATACGCGGGGCATTCTAGGCGTATTTAGATGAAGGTCAATGTTTTAGATTCGATGAAGTTGCGATGTGCAAAGGTTCCGTGTCCCTTAGGCTGGAAAAAACGGAAATACCGCTCCAACTTTTGGCCAATTGGTCAGCCAATCGCTCCATCGCAAACCGCTCGCTGTGAAAATGTCCAACCAGAACTAATCCGATGTCGTGGGCGCGAGCTTCGAGACATTGGTGAAACGTCGCTTCGCCGGTTACGAGCGATTGGCAACCAGCCCGCTTGGCCGCACCGATAAATCCACCGCCGCTGCCGCACGCGATGCCAACTTTGCTGATTTCCGCCACACCATCGCCAACGATCCGAACTGGCGGTGCAGCGACAGAACTCGTGACCGATTTAGCGACCAATTCCGCCAACGCCGCTAGGCTCAGCGCTGCTGGCAATCGCCCGCACCGACCGCTGCCCAGTGCCCCGCCGGATTCATCGCCCAGTCCGGCGATCGATTGCAGCGGCCGCGTGCCGGTCAATTGCAACATCGCCGCCCACATCGCATTGATACCGCCGTCCGCGGAATCGAACGCCGTGTGGGCGCTGTAAACCGCAATTCGCGCGGCGATCAATTGCAACAACATTTGGCCGGTGGGCGTGTCCGACGTGATTCGCGCCAGCGGCTTAAACGGCAACGGATGATGCGCGATGACCAAGTCAACATGCCGCTGGATCGCTTCGGCGACAACTTCCGGCGTGATCGTCAAGCAAGTCATCACCGTGCCAATGGTCGCTTGGCGATCACCGACGAGCAACCCGACGTTGTCCCAGGACTCGGCCAGACTCAGCGGAGCGATTTCGGCCAAGTGCTGGACCAGCGTTTGTAACAACACCGTCATGTCATTTCGGTGCAATCATGCAAATCATGCGTTTGCCGTGTTGCTGGGGCGCGGTCTCGACCTTGCCGATGGGTGCCAAGATCTGGATCACCGATTCCATGACCTTGCGGCCTTCTTCGATGTGGGCCATTTCGCGACCACGGAACAACACGCTGACCTGGACCTTGTCGCGATGCTGTAGAAACTTTTCGGCCTGGCGAACCTTGGTCTTGATATCCTCTTCGCCCGTTTTGGGACGCAAGCGGATTTCCTTGGTCTTGGTTTGCGTGCTGTGGCCGCTATTTTTCTTTTTGTTCTTTTCGTACTTGAACTTGCCGTAATCCATGATTCGGCAAACCGGAGGCCGCTCGTTGGGTGCGACTTCGACCAGGTCAAGTCCCACCTCGCGTGCTCGTGCGAGTGCATCTTCAGTGGGAATGATACCGAGCTGTTCGCCCTCGTCGCTGACTACACGAATCGGAGTGATTCGGATTTGAGAATTAATGCGCGTCGAATCGCGCTGCTCCGGTTGGAAGCTACGTCGTGCCAATGCCACCAAAAACATCTACCTCGATCGGGCTGCAGGCCCGAACTACGAACTGTGGGAACGCTGGATGCGACAAATAACGATCAAACCGCCGCAATCACGACGATCTTGGTGACCGAAATGCCCCATACACAACAAGTGGGGGCAACATCCACCGACTTAATTGCAAGTATTGAACCACAAGCGGGTCCACGTCAACTGATTTTTTAGGAAAAGTCTCACTTTCTGGCAAACGTTTCCTGATTGACGCGACCCAAACCACCCTGGAACGCCTCTTGACGCCTTGGGCCGCCGTCCTCAGACTACGCCGAAGTTGAAATCGGGCGATTAGCTCAGTTGGTTAGAGCGCCACGTTGACATCGTGGAGGTCGTTGGTTCGAGTCCAATATCGCCCATACGTTTTTTCTTGCTTTTTTGAGCTCCGAATCGAAGCATAAGGTCGTCAATGCACGAAATTATGCACGAAACGGAGACTCTCGCATGGCACGCCCTGCAAAACCCTATTTGCGTAAGCAGACGCAAAGTTGGTACTGCTCGATCGACGGACAACAGGTCAACCTCGGAAAAGATCGGGAGGCTGCCCATACCAAATTTCACGACTTGATGGCGAACCGCGAGTCGATCAAAGGGCAGTTTCAAACACTCTACGAGCTATCACAAATCTACCTGGATTGGTGCCAGGAAAACCGAAAGCCCGGAACCTACGACTCGCATAAACGCTACCTGAAGAGCTTCATCGAGCACGTGGGAAAGCAACTGCGGATCGGGCAGCTTCGCCAACACCACCTGACAAAATGGCTCAGCGGTCAAACGTGGTGCGATACATCAAAAAATGATGCCGTATCCATCGTGCAGCGTGCGATCAATTGGGCGATTGAAGAAGGCTACCTGTTGGTCTCCCCTATTCCCAAGGTGAAGAAACCTCCGCGTCGTCGTCGCGATGTATTTTACACGCCGGATCAGTTTGAACAGATTCGTGCCAACGCTCATGAATGTTTGCGAGACTTTCTCGATTTTCTATGGTGGACGGGCTGTAGGCCGCAGGAAGCACGTGCAATTGAACAACGCCATGTGAATGAAGACCTTGTCATATTTCCCGCGGACGAAAGCAAAGGTGAACGCGATTGTCGTGTCATTGTTCTCGTTCCTGAAGCGCAGGCCATACTTGCCAAATACGCGGGCAACGAAGGTCCCATCCTCCGCAATTCGCGTGGTAATCCCTGGAACAAAGACGGCATCAAGTGCGCGTTGACGCGGGTCAGTGAGAAAGTCGGATTCCGAGTGATCGCTTACGGCCTTCGCCATAGCTTTGCTACAAATAGCCTACTTCGTTCCGTTGATCCCGTGTCTGTAAGTCACCTCATGGGGCATCGCGATACGCGGATGGTCAGCCAAGTCTACTCACACGTATCAACGAACTTGGACTACCTGCGAAAGCAGGCCCGTGCAGCGACAAAATCGCCGAAGAAGAAAACAGTTGCGCCGAAGAAAAAAACGAGTTAGCGTAGTATCGTGAACGCAGAAATGCGGTAATACGACGATACGACGGACTTCATGATCTATGCTTTTCTCAATCAAAAAGGCGGCGTTGGTAAAACGACCCTTTCCATTCACACCGCCGCCGAGCTAGCTCGAAGAAAACGGCGAGTTCTATTAATCGATGCCGATCCTCAAGCCAGCACGCTGGCATGGTCGACGGGCCGTGACAAGCCGGAGTTCACGGTTGTCGGCATGGCCAAAGCCACGATCCACAAAGAGATTGAGAGTCTCGCGTCCGACTACGATGATGTCGTTATTGATGGACCGCCCCGAGTTACCGAGCTAGCGCGTTCAATCATTCTTGCCGCCGATGTGGTCGTCATCCCCTTGCAGCCATCCCCGATGGACGTATGGGCAGCAGCCGAAACGATTGACTTGGTAAACGAAGCCAAAGTCTACAAACCAGAGCTGCAGTGTTTGCTTCTGATCAATCGCAAGATCGCCAACACGGCCATTGGAAGGGACGTTCGCGAAGCACTGAAAGAACTCGGTGTTCCGATACTCAAAAGCGATATAGGACAGCGTGTTACCTTCGCAGAGACGGCAGCCACAGGTTCAACCGTACTTGATCAGCGGTTCAGCAAAGCCGCCAAGGAAATTCAGAAGTTTGTAAGCGAACTAAGGAAGGTCTCATGAGCAAGAAAGTCGCCATCTCCCCTCGCCCCGCCAAATCTCCAGACTCTGACAAATGGGTCGAATCCCGCATTGTGTCCGAGGAAACCGCGCCCCGCGTAAAGCCCAAGCGTCTCACCATCGACATCGATCCTAAGCTTCACACTCAACTCAAAGTACACTGCGCCCAGAATGGTACGCAGATCGCGGACCTGCTTCGCAACCTAATAGATCGAGAAGTTGATCAGTTATCTGGAAATTGAAGCCCCTTTGTTTTGTCAAACCGGTGTAATTTTGGAGTAAATCGTTTAACGCTTCGGCGCCGGCTACCGCCGGGTCAATTACCAGCAAACTCGGAGTTGAGTACTTTCGGTTCAGATTGCCGTCCTAGCCCGCTTTCCAGTCGCCGGTCGCGAGCAAGTCCCATGGAATCTTTGAACCCCAGAACCATTGATCACCGTAACTGACTCGGGGCGTCCACTTGCCAACAAGTCGTGAATGACAGGCGGCAAAATCAAATCCGAAAGCTGCTGACCAAAGCCGGCCGCCTTGGCAAAGAACCCACCCACTTCTTTTGCATCATTGATACGAAGAAGTAGCTGCTTTAAGTCATTCTCAGGAACCTCGATTTCCCCCGACAACACAGTCGCCTTGGCACCTGTTCCAAGGACAGACACATCCACAAAGTGCTTGCGTTTCGCCGTCGATTGCGGATTGGGTGTCTCGCGTACGATTAAGTACGTTGTCGGATGAGCCGACGTAAATACATGCCATAAACGAGCATTGCGACAATGGGAAGCGAAGGCGGTATGATCACCGTGCAGTAGCTATCAAGGGTAATGAGACGAATGAATAAACAGTTTTCTTATTTACCGAAATCGAGCGACACACGGCAGGGAGCCCTTCATGCCGGTATTCGCTACCAATACCTCAAGACAATTTTAGCCTGGATCAGCGTGAAAGGCCCTGACGGCTATGTCGTCTCCGAATGGGTCGACGACGTCTTCACGGCTGACCTACCTGAACGTTTCTTCAAACTTCGCGACCATGGGGATGCACTTCTCCTATGGACAAAATGTCTTCGCTTATGCTCTTACTGCGATCGAGCCATAGTTGATCGTTTTCACCAAAGTATTGATGCTGGAGTTATCGAATCGTTTGTCCTGTCGTCCGGCTTCCACCAACTTGCCTACTGTGCATGGACGTTGAGTGATATCGACCGTGACGAGGCGAAATTCATTTTGGAAAACGCCGAGTTTAGCCCACTCATGGATTCCGCCACAGAGCTGCCAGCCCGCGATTTTGTCCGCGCGATCAGGCGGCTCCGTGACGTAGACGTGAAGTGGACACAGCAATTCTGCAACGAAGCTTCTGGTGATCGTGACGGCCCGTTTTTTGGTCTATTGAGGCTTACCGTGGACGAATTCGCATCGGCAATCGGGGAACTTAATACTACAGCGCTAAGTTTTCGGCCATCGGCATCGTGAGATGGCGTCCGGATTGATTCCCAGCATAGCGTACCTTTCGAGCTTTGTTCGTGTATGGCTTTTGCGGGCCGCAGCGTTGCGTGACTGATGGTAGCTGACTC
>JBGSVE010000118.1:0-44363 GCA_041753075.1 Pirellulaceae bacterium | reverse complement strand
CATTGGAAATTTGGTTTTCCAAGATAACAATGGCGATGGCTTGTTCGGCACCGGTGACGTTGGCCTCGTCGGAGTTGATGTCGAACTTTATCGTTTGACTTCGCTGACCGATGTCGTCAACCCCGCGACCCAAACGCCGGTTGCCACCACAACCACGATCGCCGGTGGTGCGTACTCCTTCACCGGAGTCTTGCCCGGATTCTATGCCGCGATCATACCGGCGCGCGAGTTTGATGCGTCGAGCAACGCGGCTGGGGCACGAACACTCGTTGGCTTCGTCACCAGCACGCCCACGCCCGAAACGGCGGGCGCGGACGCAAATGTCGACAACGACGACGATGGTCGCGCCGTCGCGGGTCAATTGTTTGTCGCAACCAATGCCTTCCAATTGGTTGCCGGCACAGAACCCACGGGCAGCGGCAACACCAATAACACGTTCGACTTCGGCTTCGTTTCCAACGCTGACCTGGGCATCACCAAGACATTTGTCTCCCTCGACACTGGCACCAACGGCACGCGTACCGCGACGTTCCGTATTGATGTCATCAACAATGGACCGATCACAGCGACCGGCATCACGGTGGTCGATACCATTCCGGTGGGTCTGACCTTTGATCGCGTGACCAGCACCACCAGTGCCACGACACCACCGACCGGCGTCACTGGCACGACCAACGGCACCGGCACCGTGACGTTCGACATTATTGACTTGGGCAGCTCGGTGCAGACGTCCTTTAACGCGGTGTTCATCGTCGCTGCCGGACCCTTGGCCGACTTGACGAACGTGGTCACGGTTTCAGGCGACCAGAATGATCCGGTGCCTGGCAATGATACCGATGATGCGATATTGAATTTGCCGCAAACCGACTTGGCGCTAACCAAAACGCTCGAAACCACCACCGGCAATCCAATCCCACCGGCTAATGCACGCACCGGAGATACTGTGGTGTATCGATTGTCGGTCAGTAACCTTGGGCCGGATAACGCCTCGGGCGTGACGGTGGTCGATACGTTGCCCGCCGATGTGACGTTCGTCAGCGGTACGGTCAACGGCAGCGCCACCGGCATCGCTTTCGACGCCACGACGCGCCAGGTTACCGCCACAGTTGGTAACGTCACGACGACAACGCCCGCGGTGATCCTGTTGACCGTCACGATCAATACCAACGCAGCGGATTTGATTACCAACACGGCCACGGTTTCCAATTCGCCTGACACCGACGCCAATACACTCAACGATACCGACAGCGTTGACAATAACGTCCAGCGCGCCGTTGACCTAGCGATCATCAAGGCCGTCTCGACCAACGCCGCCGATAATACAACCGCCGTGTTTGGTGCTCCGGTGACATTCGTGTTCACTGTCACCAACACAACGGCCAGCCCCGGCAACGCTCGCGGATTCTCAGTCACCGACACATTGCCGGCAGGCTTGACGCTTGTCGCCGGAAGCTTCGACGCGGGTACATCCGGTGTCACGTTCACCAGCAACGGCCAATTGTTGACCTTCACCGGCGGTGCGCTAACCATCGGCCAATCGGTGTCGTTCACGGTCGATGCACTCGTTGCACAATCGGCGGGAACCACGATCACAAATTCGGCGACCGTGGCACCGATCAGCAATGGAACCGTAACGGATATCGATATCAATCCAGCGAACGATACCGATCCCGAAACGATCACGCCTGCTCGTAACATTGAATTGGTGGTGACGAAGGATGACAACTTCGCCGGCACCGCGACGGCCACACCGGGCGGCGCGATCACCTATACGATCGTCGTCACCAACACCGGACCAAGTAACGCCGTCAACGTGAACGTGCTTGACACATTGCCCGCTGGCGTGACTGCAACTTCGATCACCGTCGATGGCTCGCAGGTCACCGACAATAACCCGGACACGGGCTTGCTTGGTTTCGTAATTCCATTGATTGGCGTCGGTACTGCAAACGCGGTCACTGTGTTGGTCCAGGCCAACATTGCCTCAACGGTTACGTCTTCCATCACCAACATGGTCGCGGTCAGCGGCGGTGGCAATGGCGACTTGCCTGCGGGCAACACGGCATCGGTGACAACGCCGGTTGCCACGGTCGTTGATGTCGCAATCGTCAAGACCGGACCAGCCACGGCCACTCCCGGCGGTGCCGCGATCACGTACAATTTGGCGATTACCAACACCGGCCCCAGCGTTGCGACGAACGTCAACGTTGCCGATGATTTGCCGCCGGGTGTCACGATTCAATCGGTCACACTCAACGGCACCGCAGTGACCAACACCGGAACCAACGGCGATGTAGCCTTTGTGATTCCGACGTTGAATGTGGGTGCTACGAATGCACAAAACGCCGTGATCACGGTGCTGGTTGATGCCGCATCTTCCGCTACGCTCACCAACACGGCAGCCGTCACCGCGACGGGCGATACCAATCCGGCGAACAACACCAGTACGGTTACAACGACGCTCGCTCCTGTCGCCGATATTACCGTCACCAAGTCGGTCAACAACGCAACTGCCGCTCCCGGTGGATCGCTGACTTATACGATTGTTGTCCGCAACGCGGGGCCTTCGACCGCCGCCGGTGTGACACTCGTCGACGTGTTGCCCACCGGACTAACATTCACCAGCGGCACCGGGCCGAACGGCACCGCGTTGACCGCGACAGGCCAAACGGTGAACGCTGCGGTCGGTACTTTGGCACCCAATGCCACGGCAAATTTCACAATCATCGCCGCAATCGGCGGCACGTTTACTGGCCAATTGGTCAACCCCGTGACTGTCGCAACGACGACTTCGCAGGGAGCCAACACGCTCACCGACACGGCCAGCGCCACGACCACGGTGCAAGACCCTGATCCGTTGACCGGATCGATTTCGGGGCGCGTTTTCCGCGATGCCAATCGCAACGGTTTGTTCGAGACCGGTGATGTGGGAATCAGCGGTGTAACGGTGCGGCTGCGCAATTCCGGCAGCACCACGATTCTGCAAACCGCCACCACCGCGAGCGACGGAACCTACTCGTTCACCGGACTTGCGGCGGGAACCTACGAAGTCGAAGAGGTCCAGCCCTCAGGCATTCAAGACGGACTGGAACAAGCCGGCACAGGCGCCACGCCAACCGAAATCACGGACGGTATTTTCCGCAGTATTGGAGTAGCGAGGAACCAGCAAGCTGCGGGATTCAATTTCGCCGAGATCGAATTGTTATCGAAACGACGCTTCCTTGCTTCAACACCAACCTAATCGCTGGCGTTGATCTGATTGTCGCTTCGCAGGGAGCCGGTGACGCAACCGAAGTGACGATCCGCTAGACAAGATCAATGAACCGCGGCAGGTCAGGGATTGAAAGCAAGTAAAAACGCTCGGCCGCTGGGGGGTGGCCGAGCGTTTTTTATAACATTAGTTTAGCCCCGGGGCGGCGTCGCTGGGGCCGTTGAGATGACGCTGCAAGTAATTGGCGCGTTCGATATTGCGATCCGATGCGCCAAGTAAACGCCCGCGAATTTTTTGCAGGTGTGCCGGTTGGGTGTGTATGAAAAGTTGGTTGATCGTGTTCACCGACACACTGTCGATCAAGCCGAGATTGATCCCCATGCGTACCTTGGACAGCAATTGCATCGTTTCTTCGCTGCTGATTTTTTTTGCGGTACACAAGATTCCGAGCGCACGGCTGACGTCGTCGTGCAAAAACTTTTCGCTGTGCTCGACCATGAATTGACGGGCTCGTCGTTCATAATCGATCAACAACGGCACCACATCAGACACTTGACCGATCAACTCGTCTTCGTCTTTACCAAGGGTGATCTGATTACTGACTTGGTAAAAGTCGCCGGTGTTCTGCGAGCCTTCACCGAACAAACCGCGCACCGTCACGTTGATCTTCTGCAGACTGCGAAACACTTTGTCGATTTGCTGAGTCGCCAACAGCGCCGGCAAGTGCAACATCGCACTGACGCGCAAGCCCGTACCGACGTTCGTGGGACAAGCCGTCAAGTATCCGTATTGGGGATGAAACGCATAAGCAATCGCACCTTCGAGCAGGTCGTCGAGCCGATTGATTCGTTGCCAAGCCGCTTCGACATTGAATCCGCTTTGCATCACTTGAATGCGCAAGTGGTCTTCTTCGTTAATCATCACACTGAATTGTTCACCCGGGTCAATCGCAACGGCGCGCGACCCATCGGTATCCGCTAACTCGCGGCTGATCAGTTGTCGCTCGACCAAAAACTGACGATCAACCTCGGACAATTCATCGACGTCGATGTATTGCACGTCCGCCCAACCTTCGATCTTTTCCATTCGCGCCCGGACGGTCCGCTCGATGCTCAAGCGATCTTCGTCACCACAGCGACGGATAAACGGAAAGTCGGCAAGGTTGCGAGCCAAGCGAATCCGGCTGCTGATCACGATGTCGGATTCCGGTCCCGAACCGCGCAGCCATTCGCCGCAGCGAGTCGCCCATTGGTCAAAAGTTTGGTCTCGCAGCACGCTACCGGCCTCCCGCCGTCACATCAATCATTGCCGAACATCGTTCCGAGCGGAAAAAAATGTCTGACCCCAATTGCCGGGAACCGGCCCTGCGGGTGCTTCGCGCAATTGGGGTCAGACACTTATTCTCCGCTCGCTGCTTACTCATCGACCGCTTCTTCCAACCGTTTAATGGCATCGCGAATTTCGGAGGCCTTTTCGTAGTCCTCACGCTCGACCGCTTCTTCCATTTGGCGTCTTAACTGTATCAACTCAGCTTGCGAATCAGCGGACACGGCGGCGCGATGGGGCCGTTTGCCCGTGTGCTGAACGCTGTCGTGGATATTCGTCAGCAGCGGTTCCAATTCGGCTTGGAAGTGCGTGTAATCATACGGGCATCCGAGCCGACCGGAGTTGCGAAACTCGAAAAAACTAATTCCACAAACTGGACATTCTTTTTGGTCGGTCTCCGCCGTCGCCTGCGATGCGCCCAGCTTCAGTTGTTTGACCAACGCACCGGCGACCGACGCCGCCGGACTGGAGGAACCCTGGGTTAAAAAAATCCGTGCGTGGTCTTCGCACAAGTGCATCACCTGTGGCCCATCGCTGCCCAGCACCTCGGTAATATGAAAGGTCGCTGGCTTTTCACAGTGTTGGCATTTCATCGCAGCACAGCCGACTCTCGCGTTAAAGACTCGGCATGATTGAAAAGCCCCGTTTTAAACCTTGCCAAGTTGGGGTGGGGTGATGCGATTCTAGCGGTGCTGGGGGCAGTGTCAACGATTGCGGCAACTCGCCGAGCGTGGTGGCTCGGTAGGCGCGGTGCCGTGGTCGCGGTTACGATTCGACCCGCGCGTTTGATTTGTCGAAGCTCCTGAATTTTATCTCGATTTGAAAATGCAGAAAACCAAGGTCGCGATTGTCGGCATGGGAACCGTCGGCACCGGCGTGGCGCGACTGCTGTTGGACCACGGCGACCGCACCGCTCGACACGCCGGTCGCACGCTGTGGTTGGAAAAGGCGGTTGTTCGCGACCTGAAGAAAGATCGCGGCATCGATTTGCCCAAGGGTGTGGCCAGCGACAACGTTGACGATGTCATCAATCATCCCGAAATCACGGTCGTCGCCCATTTGATCGGCGGACTTGAACCGGCACGTTCGATCATGATCCGTTTGCTCGAAGCGGGCAAAGATATCGTCACGGCCAACAAAGCGTTACTGGCCGAACATGGTCCCGAATTGTTCGCGATCGCACGCAAGCTGGGGCGCACGATCGCGTTCGAGGCGTCCGTGGCCGGTGGCATTCCGATCATCACCAACATTTCACAATGCTTGTCGGCCAACCGCATCGAATCGCTCGAAGGGATTCTTAACGGCACCAGCAATTTTATTTTGACGCAGATGGATCGCGACGGTGTCGCTTACGCCGATGCGGTCAAACAGGCACAGGCACTCGGTTACGCCGAAGCCGATCCGGCGATGGACGTTGACGGCACCGACGCGGCCCAAAAATTAGCGATCCTGGCGCACCTTGCGTTTGGTGCCAACGTCAAATGGCAACAAATTCCTAAGGTCGGCATCGATCGATTGGAAACCGACGACCTGCGCTATGCCGCCCAACTTGGTTACCGCGTCAAATTGCTCGCCGAAGCGAAACTTAACGGCGGTGCCATGCTTGATTTGCATGTATCGCCGACGCTGATTCGTCGTGGCACGCCGATCGCCGAAGTGCAAGATGCGTTCAACGCGGTGCGCGTTGTCGGCGATGCAGTTGGTCCGGTATTTTATCACGGTCTCGGTGCGGGACAAATGCCGACTGCGTCCGCCGTTGTCGCCGACATCATTGACACCGCCGTGGGGCGCACGCGGTTGACGTTCGAAACGCTCGAACCGTTCTCGACCACCGCTCCCCCGCGCGTGAGCTTGCGCGACAGCGACGAGTTGCCCGGACGGTTTTACTTTCGGCTGTGCGTCAAAGATCACCCCGGCACGTTGGCCGCAATTACCGGCGTGTTCGGAAAACACAAGTTGTCGATCGCATCGGTGATCCAGCACGGCAGCGACGGCAGCGGTGCGGCGGATGAGGTGCCGTTGGTGATCATGAGCCACGAGGGCCACGAAGGCTCGGCGCGGCAAGTTTGCGAAGAGATCGAATCGCTCGGCGTCGTCCGCGGCTCAGTGGTTCGACTGCGGGTCAAAGCGTAGAGATCCACTCCAACTCGAACCCCATTAGGCCAACCATGATCGCAAAGTTGTTCGTGATTCTATTGGTGAATTTTTTACTGTGTGCCTCAGTTGCTTTCGCACAAACCAGTAAGCATTTGCACTGCGTCGCTCCCGGAACGCCGGACGGACTGCGTGAGATTTTGCGTTTCAGCGGGCATGAATTGCCACTACTCAGCGCCCATCGAGGCGGTGCCGTCGCGGGCTATCCTGAGAATTGCTTGGAGACATTCGAGCACACGATCTCGCACACGTTCTCGATGCTCGAAATTGATCTGCGAACCACTCGTGACGGTATCCTTGTGTTGCTGCATGACGAGACGCTCGACCGCACCACAACCGGCACCGGACCGGTAAGCAACCTAACCTTATTGCAACTTCAACAACTGCGCTTAAAAGACAACGAAGGAAACGTCACTGAGTTTCAAATTCCGACGCTCGATTCGGCGATCCAGTGGGCACGAGACAAAACGATATTGATTCTGGACAAGAAACAAGTATCGGTCCAACAATGTGTTGAAAAGATTCGTGAACATTACGCTCAATCGTATGTGATGGTGATGGCCTCGAATCAGCAAGATATCAACACCTGCTACGAACTGGACCCCAGTATCATGATGGAAGCGATGCTGGGCAATGATGAGCGAGTGAGGGACTTTCGCTCCAGCGGTGTGCCGTGGAGCCAGATCGTTGCATTCGTTGGCCACGAACCGCCGGCGAACAAAGAACTCTTGAGCCAACTTCACGCCGAAGGGGTCAGTTGCATGGCTGGGACGTCGCGGAATCTTGATCGCGATCTACAAAAACAAGCGGACGCGGACCTTGATGAATTTCGATCGCAATATCGCGAGCGATTGTCATTTGGCATCGATTTGATCGAAACAGACTTGCCCGTGCAAGTCGGTGAGTTGCTATTCAATTCACCCACCATTCCAAGCCATGTCGCCAAGTATTTTCACCTGTCCGAATCGCGCGCGACTGACCCGGACTAAGCGTCAAATCCAAACGAGACGAGATAATAATGAGTTCTGCAAACTGGTTATTCGTTATTGTACTTATTGCGGCAAGCGTTCCGCTGGCGCAAACCATTTTGGCTCAGGACGAGGGTGTATTTGAACCTTATCCGGACAAGGCCGATATGTTGATCGTCGTCGCTCATCCGGATGACGAAAGTACGTTTGGCGGTTTGATTCCGTACTACGCGGTGTGTCAAAAAAAGCAGGTGATCTTTGTCTGTCTAACCAGCGGCGAGTGGGGCCATGGCATGCCTCATCATACTTTGGCGACGGACCCGCCAGACTACAGCTATGACGATTCGGATTATCCGCGTTTCGAGGCAGTTCCGGTCGACGCACTTTATCCTTGCTTCTACCGTGAGCTCGAGTTGACCCGCGCGCTGATGACCATGGGCGTCAACACAAAACCAATCATGCCGCGCTTCAAGGACATGTCGGGCCTCCAGCCCTGGGGCAGCCCCGAACCCGCGCTCGAGTTGTGGGGTGGACGAGAAAAAACCGTTGAGTTCGTCCGTTCTCAAATCGACAGGTTCAAGCCCGAAGTTGTGGTAACGATGGCTGCCAATGGGTTCAACGGGAATCCGATTCACGCCGCCGCATCGCGTGCCGCCGTACTCGCCAGCCAAGCCAGCGGCGGTGATACGCCGAACTCTTGGCTGCCGCGAAAGGTCTACTTGCAGGTTGCCGAGGGTGAAGTTTACGAAACCGTCCATTCACACAGTTGGGATCTGAACTGCAACGGCAACCTTGGCCAAGCCCGCATTCTGGCCGCCCGCGGAAATGTTCAACACGAATCTCAAGAGATGAAGGAAGTCTGCGAATCGTCGACAAAGTTCACCCTGATCCAGTCCTCCGTTGGCCCGGATGTCGTCAACAAAGATAATCTCTTCGAGCATCTCGATTGATCGCCTTGCGGGTTTCGTTGTTGTCGCTGGCTGCGACAGCGCGTATAATGCGTTAGCTCGGCACGCCGAGTCCCGCCACCATGGTGAATATTTGAGTTTCACCCCCCTCCCTCGCTCCCAGGCCTGCTTGTGATCGGTTTTTCCACCGAAATCTATATTCGTCGGCTGATGTGGCTCGGCATCACTGCTTTGGCCTACTGCATAGTGGTGGCTGTTCCAATTACCTTTGCCGGTGAATCCACGTCCGCTTGGCAACAAACCGGTTGGCCGCTGGTGCAGAAGTTTTGCATCGATTGCCATAACGAAGAAGTGCAGGAAGGCGAAATTGACCTGACCTTGATGCGTGACGAAACGTCCGCACCGGCCAATGCGATATTGTGGAACCGGGCGTTGCAGATGATCCAGTTTGGCGCGATGCCGCCTGAAGATGCCGAGTTGCCAACGACCGGCGAGCGCCGGGCATTGGGTGACGCGGTTGATCGATCGCTGTATGACGTCACCTGTGACCTGCGTCCCAAGCCCGGTCGCGTGACGGCCCGACGGTTGAACCGAGCCGAGTACCAGAACACAATCCGCGATTTGTTTGCGATTGATTTTAACGTCAGTGATGAATTTCCTTCGGACGAAGTCGGTGGTGGGTTTGATAACAACGCCGACGTGTTGTCGATGCCGCCGATGTTGCTGGAAAAATATATCGAAGCCGCCGAGCAAATCGCTGCCCGCGCGATCTTTGACCCCAGCAGTCTCGAAGCGACGGAGCAAGAACGCAGCGGCGATGGCATCGGTGTGGTCGGCAACTCGGAGACCGAATCGTTCTATGGACGCATCCTCGAAGCCGATGCGTTTGCTTGGGTCGAATTTGATGTCGAGCAAGCGGGTAAGTATCGCGTAAAACTTGACGGTTCGGCTTGGAACAAGTCCAAGCGTGACCAGCCGTTTGCGATCTATGACGAATTGGGAACGCCGATTTATGCGGACGATTTCAAATCGGTCGAACGTAGCAGCGGCAGCCACAGCATTTCGTTCAGCCGCGAGCTGGCGGCGGGTAAGCGGTTCTTTATCATCGCCTCGCTCGAGGAATTACCCGACAACATTGACGAAGATCATCCTGATGAGGTTAGCCAGTTTGCGAAACTGGATCGGCTCGACGAGTCGGCAATCGCCGCTGGACGCAAACAATTTGGTACGCCGCTGGAAGTCAATCATCATGACGTTAACGATCAACACAGCTTGATGGTTCGCCGGTTTTCAATCGATGGGCCCAGCGAGTACGCCAGCGCGGATTTGCCATCGAGCCAAGCGATGATCCTGCGCCGCGTTGCGTACCAGAAAAAAGGTCGGTACGAGGACGTCGATGATGCGGCGCGTGAATGTTTGAAGCCATTGATCGAAAAGATGTTTCGTCGCCCGGCCGATGACGAGACCGTCAATCGATATGTCAAGTTGGTTGAGGACGCGACCGAGCGCGAAGAAAGCTTTCACCGTGGGATGCAGATCGCGTTGACGGCGTTGCTTGTGTCTCCAAGATTCCTGTTTCGTGTTGAAGTGCCCGAGTCGTGGTCAGAGCCTGATGCGTATGGCGATCATGCGTTGTCGAGTTTGCAGTTGGCATCGCGGTTGTCGTATTTTTTGTGGAGCAGTACGCCCGACGACACACTGATGCAGCTTGCCAAGAACGGCAAACTCGATGAGGAAAAGGAACTCAAGCGCCAGGTCCAGCGGATGCTTCGCGACCCGCGTTCCCGTTCAATGTCGTCGGAGTTTGCGGCCCAGTGGTTCGGACTTCGCAATCTCGCCGGTGTCGATCGCGATGCCGAGCGGTTTCCGCAATACGACGCGGAGCTTTTGGACTCGATGACCGACGAGACCGCGGAATTGTTCCGGTATGTGATGCGCGAGAATCTTCCCGTTGGTGAACTGCTCAGCGCCGATTACACGTTCATCGATAAATCGTTGGCCAAGTTCTACGACTTGCCTTGGAAGGATGATAACGATGATCCGGTTCACCGCGTTTCGCTTACTCAGACCGAGCGTCGCGGTGTGCTGACGCACGCCAGCGTCTTGACCTTGACCAGTTATCCGACGCGGACCAGTCCGGTGCAGCGTGGCAAATGGATCTTGGAAAATGTGTTGGGAACTCCGCCGCCTGATCCACCGCCGAATGTGCCGGAGCTGGGTGCGACGAAGGGCGATTTGAATGCTACGATTCGCGAGCAATTGGCGATGCACCGCGATAATGCGGCGTGTGCGTCATGTCATCGTGTGATGGATCAATTGGGTTTTGGGTTCGAGCAATTCGACGCCATCGGCCAATTTCGCCAAGGCGAACAACTCGATGCGAGCGGTGAATTGCCCGGCGGCAGAAAATTCGCGGGTGGCCGCGAGCTTGCCGAAATTTTGCGTCAAACCGAATCGGAGCGTTTTGCCTTGACCGTGACCGAGCGGTTGTTGGCCTTCGCGCTGGGTCGCGAATTGACGCCCGACGACCGCTGTGTTACCGATAAAATCACAAACGACAATGCCGCCAAGGACTATCCGTTGGCAGATATCGTGACGAGCGTCGTGCTCAGTCGCCCGTTCCGTTACTTTCACGCTGAAACCCCTTCCCCCAGTTCCGAGGCGTCCCCATGATCCGTAAATTTTTGAACCAATCGGATTCGCCGGTGCGGTGTGGCCGGCGAACGTTGTTGCGTGGCGCGGGCATGGCGTTGGGTTTGCCGTTGCTCGAAGCGATGACACCGATTTCGCGCAGCGCCTTCGCTGGGGCGGCAAGCGCCGGCGGCGAGTCGCCGATTCGCATGGCTTGCATCTTTTTTCCCAATGGTGCGATCATGCCGAAGTGGGAATGCAGCGGAACGGAGCACGATTGGGAATTGTCACCGACGCTGGAGCCATTGCAAAATGTCAAGTCAAAAATCAATGTGATCCGTGGATTGGCGCATGAAAACGGTTGGGGCAAGCAAGACGGTGCCGGCGACCACGCGCGATCGGCCGCTACGTTCTTGACTTCGGCGCGTCCGCTGAAGACATCGAGCCGTGTGCAGTTGGGTGTTTCGGTTGACCAAGTCGCCGCCAATCAATTAGCGGGCAAGACGCGTTTGCCCTCGGTCGAGTTAGGATTGACGGCCAGCCGTGGTGCGGGCAGTTGTGATTCAGGTTATAGCTGTGCGTACTCGTCAAACATTTCATGGCGAAGCGAAGCGCAGCCAATGTCCAAAGAGACGATTCCGCGACTGGCTTTCGAGCGGATGTTTAGCTCCGGTGACGCGAAGTCGCGCCGCGAGCTGAATTTTGTTCGTCAAAGTATTTTGGACGTGGTCGCTGACGACGCGAAACAATTGATGAAGCAAGTTGGCGACACCGATCGACGTAAGCTTGATGAATACTTCTCCGGTTTGCGCGAGATTGAATTGCGAATCGCCCAAACCGAACAGCAAGACCACGCATCGTTGCCGGATATCGATGTGCCGTACGGAAGGGTGGACAGTTTCAAAGAGCATGCGCGGTTGATGTATGACTTGATGGTGATCGCGTTCCAAACCGATACGACTCGCGTGATGACGTTCATGGTCGATAACGCCGGGGGAAATCGCAGCTATGTCGACGTTGGCGTGAAGGAAGCTCACCACGGTCTAAGCCACCATCGCAACGATCCTGAAACGGTTAAGAAGATCGAGTCGATCGATCATTACTTGGTCGAGCAGTTCGCGTACTTCGTCGAGAAGCTGGACTCGATCAAAGAGCCCGGCGGCACGTTGTTGGACAACAGCATGATTTTGTACGGCAGCGGATTGAGCGACGGGAACCGCCATCGCCATAACGATTTGCCGATCGTGTTGGCTGGTGGTGCGGGTGGCCAAATTTGCACAGGTCGCCACATTCAGTGCCAAGACGAGCGACCGATGGGCAATCTGTTTTTATCGATGCTCGATTGCATGGGCACGCCCGCCGAATCAATCGGCGACAGCAGCGGCCGATTAGTCGAGTTGGCGTAGTTTCATTGTAGAACCATCACGATAATGGTTCTACATTAGTTTAAAGACGGCCTAGCAATTCCGTTTTCTTGGCGCTGAAATCATCGTCGCTGATTGCTCCTGAATCTCGCAGCTTGGCTAATCGTTCAATCATGTTGAACACGTCGTCGCTGGAACTCGTCGCACCAACTGGACTTGATTGATTCGTTTGTTGAGCAATCGGAGCGGGAGGCGCGGGAGCCGGCTGCGGTGGCGGAGTTGCGGTTGGCGCAGGCGACTGGGCCGCGGGTCGATTGGCCGCCGGGCCGCTGATGATTGGCAAGGTACGCAAATCGACGTTGCCGTATTGACTCGTAAACGTCACCGACGCACCGCCGCTCTGTTGTTGCGATACGCCGCCGATTTGATGATCCAGGGTGTCGTAAACCGAAACGTTTTGGCCATCGCTGATCGCCAACCGGTGGCTGCCGCCGAAATAGGCGTAACGATATTGGTTTTGGCTGCCGCTGGTATTGGGAATCCCCAGGTCCGACGGCCACCAATTTCCCCAGCCGCCCTGCGCATTGCCGCTGGAGTTGGGCGGCGGAGGCGGAACAACCTGCATCTGTTGTTCGATGATCGCGCTGGACAGATCATTGCAAATACCATCGACGCGGCTTTTCAGCGAGTAATTAAACATATCGCCGACCATCGTCATGCCGCCGCGCATCCATTGACCGCCGCCGCCAAGCTCGTTGATATTAAACTGCGCCATCGTGCCACCGCCGCGAAGCAGCGAATCGAGCATCATCGAAACCGCATCGGTCGAGGTTCCATATCGATTGGCGACGTTATTGACCAATTGTTCGCCCTGTTCGGTCCAGCGTCCCATTTCTAACTCAATTTCATACTAGGTAGACTATCTCTTCAAATCCGACAACAAATCTATTTTAACAAAGAAGTTCCCGATGAAGTCAGCCATTGCCGATCGAATTGTCTCGAACGTTGCGATCGCCGTGATCGCGTTTTCATTAGCGGTTGGTATTCACCCCGCGACCAGCGGTAAAGACGCCGTGGTCGAAGTCTTGATTGGACCCACGACACCCGTGCCGGAAAAAACAGCCGCCAGCAATCTTATCAATCCGTTCGCAATCGAGTTCGCGGCTAGTGGCGATATGGTCATCGTCGAGTATGAAGGCGGCAGGATTTTGTCGTGGAATGCGGAAACGGGGTTGCGACATTTGGCGGGTGACGGTGTTCCCGGATACGTCGATGGACCGGCCAAGCAGGCTCGGTTCAACCAGCTCCATAACTTGGCAATCCTGGCCGATGGATCGATGTTGTTGTCGGATCATGTCAATCATGCGATTCGCAAATATGACCCCGCGACCGAAATGGTCTCAACCTTGGCGGGCAATGGCAAACCCGGTCCGGCGGCGACTTCGGTTCATGTGTCGGCGACGACATTTAACCAACCGATTTGTGTCGCACTCGCGCCCGACAAATCGTCAGCGCTGGTTGCCGACATCAACAATCGCCGCATTCGTCGTATTGAACTTGGTACCGGCATGGTTTCGATCGTTGCCGGCAATGGGACCAAGGGGTTGCCCGAAGACGGCGGCGTCGCGATCGATTCGCCACTGCTTGATCCGCGCGGCGCGATTGAGAATGTGGCGGGTGAGATTTTTGTCATGGAGCGAAACGGCCATCGGCTGTACCGCATTGATTCCGCGGGAACGATCACCACGGTTGTGGGCAGCGGCAAAGCGGGCCGACAAGATGGCGCGGCGCTCGAAGCGACAATGAATGGTCCGAAGCATCTTTGCTTTGGTCCAGGCGGAACCATTTACATTGCCGACGACAACAATCACGCCGTTCGCAAGTACGATCCCCAGGCGGGCACGTTGACGACCGTTGATCTGGGTTCTTACAAGCTCAATCGTCCGCACGGCGTTTGTGTTCACGACGGCTGGCTTTATATCGCGGACAGTTTTCACCACCGCGTGCTTCGCGTCAGTCTGGACTAACGGCCAGCGACGGCAAGGCCGCTTCCTGTCGTCGGCCCGTCGCAAAATAAACGACTGCGATTCCGACCACCGCAATCGCCGTCGCGCTCAAGATCCAACTGATTGGCAAATGCGACGTGTTGTCATCCGCAATACCAAAATCGGCCAACGCATCTTTATTGATTGCCACCAGGTTCAAGAACCCGTTGTGTACCGCATGCAGCACCATGCCGGGATAGACGCTGCCCGTTCGCCACGCAACCCAGCCGAGAAACAAGCCCATCATCGTTGTGGGAAAAAATCGTTCGATCAACAACACGCTGCCGGTCACGACGTGAAACAATCCGAACAATAATGACGACACAACAATCACGCGTGCCGGCGTCATCACGGTTGTCAACGATGAAAAAATGTAGCCGCGAAAGCAGAGTTCTTCGATCACAGCCGGGGCAATGGCAAGCGACAACAGCACCAACATCACGGGTGCCTGGCGAAGTGCATCGAGTGTTGCTTGGGCCCCGCGCAGCTTGGCGGTATCGAGTCCGCCAATACCCACGGCATCGGCGATCACAAAGACTTCGTGAGCCAACGCCCACAAACCCAAACCAATCAAAAACGCACCGCCGATCGATGCCGTCAAACCCGCGGTCGTTTGTCGCGGGATCAAACGAAAAGTCGTCATCAAACGGTCGCGGCCCAGTAACGCGGCCAGCAGCGGCACGCCGCCAAACACCAACGTCAGCGCCGCAGCATTGGCCAGCAACCGACCGCTGATCGCCTCGGGTGCAAGCCGAGCCAATACGTTGGAAATCAGAAAGTACGTGGGAAACAAAATCGCCAACATCAATGATGATTCGCTGATCGTTGGCACCAACCGTGGCTTCTCAGGTCGCCGGAACAACGAACCAATCGACAACTCCGAGCCGCGCAGCACTGCGTCGGAGCCGAACAATCTTGCCGCGATCGCGATTGCGGCGATGGCGTAGGCAAACGTTGACAAGATTGCCGCAATCGCGTGGACCGGGTCGAAACCACCGGACAACAAATCTCTGGCCAACAACACAATGTTCACCAGCGGCACAATGGCCAATGGACCGGTCAACTCGACACCAGGCATCAGCGAAAAGATTCCTGGCGTCAGCGCCAACAGCATCAACGGGATCAAATACGCTTGGGCTTCTTTGAACGATTTGGCGAAACTTGTCAGCGACAGTAGCAGCGCCGAAAAGAACCCGCTGAATAGCACCAGCAGGCCGAGGATTTGCAGCATCTCGATCCATGGCACACCACCGCTATTGGTCAATCGCGACAACAGACCGCTGGCCCATAGCGTCACAAACATCGCCGCCAAATTCACTAGCGCCGTCAACAGCGCGACGGTCACAACGGCCACATACTTTGCGATCAAAATCTGGCTGCGCGAAATCGGTGACGCCATCAACGCTTCGATCGTGCCCCGTTCACGTTCGCCGGCCGTCAAGTCAATTGCTGGATAAACCGCTCCGGTGATAGTCATCAACACCAACACCAGCGGAATCACGGTGGCCAGTAGCGATTGTTTTTCTTCGGTACCGATCGTGCGCACGCGAACCGTTAACGGCGGTTCATACGTTGTGCCTTGCAGGTTCGTGACCGTATCTTCGGCCGTGTGCATTTTGATCCACTGCAACCGCTCGACCAGAATTCGTCTAGCATCGAGACCACGATTGTCGCCAACGACCGCCGTTAATTCCAGCGCCGGCGGTTCGGTCTGTGTGACTCGCGCGGCAATATCGATCAAACGCATTTCCAGCGCTTCGTCGGGTGACAACTCGTCATACCCAACCACATCAAACTTCGCCAATTCCGAATCGCTGGCTTCGCGGATTTCGCGCGGTGGCAAGCTGCGCGGGTCTTCGATCCATGCGCGAATCAATTGGCCTTCGCGCTCCGTGGCGACACCGATCATGAACATCGGATCGGCGTTCGTGGCGGTTGACAACAAAAATCGTTGCAATGTCATGCCCAGAAGCGGATACAGCAGCAGCGGCATCAGCACGAGTGTCAAGATGGTGCGGCGATCGCGTAGGGTTTCACGCAATTCTTTGCGACATAGTCGCCAAAGTCGCCCAGTGGGGTCCGTCATGAGGGGTCCGTCATGAGTGATTCGTCATCGGTGTTGTGTTTGTCGCATTAAAGCGGGTGCTGTCCAGAGCGAAACGGCAAATGGTACACTCCGCCTCGACCTGGGTAGATTGTCGTCTCGATTCACCTGTCCCGAAACCGCACACGCTCGATATGCCAGACTCAATTTGCGGTTTTCTTTTCACCGTCGCTGCTGTTTTATCTTCGCCGCTGGGTGCTGCCGAGTTGGTGGTGGACAATGTCCGGGGCAGCGATTTGGCACCGGCGGCGCGAGGTTCTCAATTACGTCCGCCGTACCGCACGATCCAAGGAGCCGTCGATGATGCAGTTTTGGGCGATACGATTTCGCTGCGAGACACCGGCACGCCATACCAGGAGTGCGTTTCGATCAACTCGAATCATTCACTTGGCACCGAAACGTTTCCGCTGGTTATCGAGGGCAACGGAGCGACGCTGGACGGTTCGCGAGCGCTGAGCGTGGCCGACTGGACGGCGTTGGGCGGCGATCTGTTCGAGCTGAAGGTGCAGTCGCCGGGTTTTGTGCGATTGATCGCCGCGAGCGACCAACCCGTTCCCGAAAACCAAGGCACCATCAGCGACTTGTCCAGCTTGGCACCGCTGCAATACGCGCGTCAATCAGGTCTGATTTACTTTCGCGCCCGCCGTGGCGATGTGCCCCAGGCGTATGGCTTGCGAGTCTGCGTCCATCCGGTCGGCATCACGCTGTATGACACTAGCCATGTCGTCGTCCGTAACTTAACCGTCACCGGGTTTCGGATCGACGGGATCAATTGTCACGACCTGGCCAACGAGATCGTGCTCGAAAACATCGCGGCAAACCAAAACGGGCGAAGTGGAATCAGCGTCGGTGGTGCATCGGGCGTCAAAATCACGCTCTGCCGACTGAGTGAAAACGGCCAAGCTCAATTGCGAACCGAAGGCCAATGTCTCGTTGAATTGCGCGAAACAAAAATCAAAGCCGGTGGCGCGCTGGCGATTGATCGTGATGGCGGCGTGGTTATCGAGACCGAATGAAGACGCCGGCGGACAAACCAATCGCCGATGGCTTGAACGCCCCTCAAGCCGACGCCGTCGCCACGCTGCGTGGACCGTTGTTGGTGTTGGCCGGTGCTGGGACGGGCAAGACGCGCGTCGTCACATTTCGCATCGCCAACCTGATTCGCCAGGGCACGGCACCGCAACGGATTCTCGCGGTCACGTTCACCAACAAAGCCGCCGGCGAAATGCGCGAGCGGATTGGTCACTTGTTGGGCAAAGCACCACGTCGCAAATCTCGCGACCAACCCGCCCCGGCGCGGCCCGTGATTGGAACGTTTCACGCTCATTGTGTGGGTGTGCTGCGTCGTCATGCCCGCGCGATCGGCTATCCGCCCAAGTTTACGATCTACGATCGCGGTGACCAAGAATCGCTGGCGCGGACGGTTCTGCGCGACCTGCGCCTGCCGGGCACGGCGCTGAGCCCCGGTGATATGTTGGCAATTGTCGGCGGCTGGAAAAACGCCTCGATCAAACCCGAAGACGCCGCCGGTGCGGCGCAAACCGACAAAGAACATCTCGCCGCGTCGGCCTATCGACGTTACCAAGACGGTCTGCGCATTCGTGGCGCGATGGACTTTGATGATCTGCTATTTAACACCGAATTGTTGCTCGAATCGGAGCGTGAAATCTTGCAACAAGAATCGGGTTTGTTCGATCATGTGTTGGTCGACGAGTACCAAGATACCAACGGCAGCCAATACCGCATCATCCGCAATCTGGCGCTGCCGCATCGAAACTTGTGCGTCGTTGGCGATGATGACCAATCGATTTACGGTTGGCGTGGTGCTGATGTTTCGCACATTTTGAACTTCAAACAAGATTGGCCCGACGCCAAGATTGTGCAGCTTGATGCAAACTACCGCAGCACCGGCGCGATCTTGACCATGGCCAACACCTTGATCGCCTACAACACTGATCGCTATGGCAAAACGTTGCGTCCGCATCGACCCGATGGTCCGCGGCCACGCATTTTGCAATTCAAGAACGAGACCGAAGAGGCGAAGATTGTCGTTGGCGAAGTCGCGCGACATATCGACCAAGATCATCGCCAACCACGTGACATCGCAATCTTGTTTCGCACCAATGAGCAGCCGCGTTTGTTCGAGGTCGAGTTGCGCAAGGCCAAGGTGCCCTACGTTTTGCTCGGCAGTCAATCGTTTTTCGATCGCCGCGAGATTCGCGATGTGCTGGCTTATTTGCGCTGGATTGACCAACCCGATGACGAAGTGTCGCTGTTGCGAATCGCCAACACGCCACCGCGCGGACTGGGCACGCAAACGATGACTCTACTGATCGCGCGAGCGGTCAATCGCGGCGAGCCGGTGTGGCGAGTGATGAACGATGCCGCCGCGATCACGGACCTGACCGGGCCGGCGCGACGTGGTATCGACGAGTTGCGCGCCGTTGCCGATGACATTCGTTTGTCGGTGACTTCGGGATCGATGGCCGACGCGGTCAATCAATTGATCTCGCGAACGCGTTACGTTGACGAGATCGCGCGGTTGTACGATGAACCTGAAGAACGTGAATCGCGAACCGCATCGATTGGCGAAGTCACTAACGCGATCGCCGCGTACCAAGAACGCGAACCCAAAGGCACGCTGTCCGGTTTTCTCGACGAGATCGCATTGTCGGGAAAAGAAATGGGCAGCGAGAAAGACAAGGCTGCGGCGAAGAATGCGGTTTGGTTGTTGACGATGCACGCCGCCAAGGGGTTGGAGTTTCCGATTGTTTATATCGTTGGCATGGAAGACGGCATTTTGCCTCACAGCCGCAGCGTCAAAAGCGGCGAGGAAAAAGACATCGCCGAAGAACGCCGCCTGTGCTATGTCGGCATCACGCGTGCCCAAGAAACGTTGTCGTTGTCGATGGCGCTAACGCGCATGAAGTGGGGCAAGCCACGACCGACAACGCCAAGTCGATTCCTATACGAGATCACCGGCAAAGCCGATAACCCCAACCGCTACCGCAAGAAGTAAACAGGTGGCTGCGGCTGGAAGGAACAGTCACAACCAGATCCGACACTAATCTTCACTGGAATTGCCTACATCATGCACATAGATTCCTCGCCGATCCAAGTACTTTACCAGCCCAGGAATTTTTTCGGCAGGAAACAATTCTCCGCCCAACTGACCAGCTTCATCCATGAAGCTTCTTCCCTTTGGGGCAACTTTGTGATGTGTTTTAAGGGACAAAGGCCCATGGCCAACGGCCCGGCGGTTTGCGGTCCTACTGATCCAGCACGACGCCGACTTCGATGGCGTCGTTGATCGCTTCTTGATACTCCGCCGGCGACATGCCGAAATGGTCGCTCAACCAGGCCAAGAGCTTCAGTTTTGCGTCCTTCAATTCGCCGTCGGCGGTGGCGGCGAGGAAGAAAAGTTGCAGCGCGGTTCGTTTCTGCGGGACCGTCCAGGTTTTCGACACCGAGGCAATGTAATTCTTCGGCGGAATGCGATTTTGGCGAATCGACGAGCACCCGGCCCCGAGTTGTTCACGCGTTAAACCTTGGGGCAGCACACGAGTGCCCATCTCCATCAGCACGTCAATTTCCGTTTCGGAGATGGTGCCGTCGGCGGTCGCGACCATCACGGCGGCGTGAAACGCGTCGTAGCGGAATTGTAGGCCGCGCGATTCGCGAAAACTGCGTTCGTCGTGTTCCAATGCCACCAGCGGCGAATTTGTCTTGCAATGGCTACACTGGACGAACTCCTCGGCTGGCCCGATCGGAATGATTGGGATGAAATACAGCGTCAGAAACGGTCGCCGGGAGCGCAATCGATAGGGTCGCAGCACACCGCAATGGGGACAATAAAAGTCGCCCGTTGCCGTGGTGCGAGTCAAATTGATGGTGTTAATCAGTATCATCAGAAGCTTCTTGTTTTACACTCCGTCACGAATCGAATCATAGTCACCGTGTCACTTGATCCTCAACTGCGTGCCCTGTTGGGTGCCGTTCGCCGGCGAATTCGCCAATACATTGTCGTCGATTCGCTGTTGGCGATTGCGGCGCTGGTTCTGATGGCGTTTTGGCTCGGTTTGGCGATCGATTTCTTGCCGGTGCGATTGGGCGGCACCGAAATGCCTCGCTCGGCGCGGACGATTCTGTTGGTCGGTGTTGGTTTGGCGGTTATGGTGTTGGTGGTGAAATTGCTGGCCAACCGATTGCGAAAACCGCTCCGCGACGACTCGTTGGCAATCCTGGTCGAGCGGCACCACCCGGAGTTGGCGGGACGTTTGGTGACCGCCGTGCAATTGACACAGCCAAACCGCACCAGCGACTCTCATGAACCGGCGTTGTTGCAGAAAGTTCACGACGACGCGGTCGCGGTGGTCGACCAAATCGAACCGCGGCGGATCTTTCGCTTTCAACCGTTGTGGCGCAAAGCCTGGGTCGTCGGGCCGCTGGGAATTGCGTTGATTGCGTTTGCGGTGGTCAGTCCCAGTGCTTTTGGCCGCGCGGCGGGGCGGTTGTTGTTGCTCAGCGATTCGCCGTGGCCGCGTCAGGCGGCGCTGGCGATGGTGGGTGTTGAATTGCCCAGCGTGACGGCGGACGAGAACGAATCGGGCGTGGCGGAGTTGGTCGAGTTCGTTGACCTGACGATGCGATTGCCGCAAGGTTCAAGCGGTGCGCTGCGCGTCTTGGCCAGCGCCGAGGGTGCCGTTGTGCCCGATGTTTGCACCGTCTATTACGTCACCGACGACGGCAATCGTGGACAAGCGAACATGCGCCGCGTCGGGCGCGTCGTTGATGGCCAACAAGCGTTCATTCTCGACGGCCCACCGTTGGCGGGACTCAGCGAAAGCGTTCGCATCAGCGTCCGCGGTTTGGACTCGCGTTTGGACGACTATTACATCGAAGCGGTGCCGCCGCCAGCGATCACGTCGATGAAGGTGGTCACATCAGATCCAGCTTATTTGCAACCGCGCGGCGATGATACGCAAACTGCGCAAGGTTCACCGGCACGTCAAACCGATTACCAATCGGGCTTGCGAATTCGCGAAGGGTCACAGGTGCAATTGGTCGGTGAGTCAACGGTGCCACTGGGCGCAGTGGATGTGCGTTTGGTGCGCGGCAATGAAGTCGCCGAACAAGTTGTTGCCGAAATCGAGCAAGACGCAAGCGGGTTTCGCATTCGCATTGATGACATGCGCAAACCAGCTACGATCGTCGTTGTGCCACGAGACAAAACCGGCATCACGGCCCAGTTACCGTATCGCTATTTCCTCGGCGTCGTGATCGACGACGAACCCGAGATCGCGATGCGCTTGCGTGGGATCGGCACCGCCATCACGCCGATCGCGAAGTTACCGGTCGCAGGCAAAGTCACGGACGATTACGAGATTGACATGGCCAAGTTGGAGTTGGGCATAGTCGCGCCCGCGCCCGCCGATGACGCAACGGTTGAGCCCAAAGAAAGCGGCATAGCGAAGCTTGAACAAGCGGCTCCAGGAACCACGACGGCCGAACCGATTCGCGCCGATCGCGATGGTAACTTTGAGATGCTGCTGGACCTCCGCGAGTTGGCGGAGCAAGCCCGATTAGTATTGCCAGAAATTGAAGGCAACCAAGCGGGCGGTGCAATTAATTTGATTGGCGAGGTTTCCGATCGCTATGACTTGCAAGGCTCGCATCAGGTCAAGAGCGAACTGTTTCGACTCGAAATCGTGACGGCGGATCGGTTGTTGGCGTTGTTGGAACGG
This sequence comes from Pirellulaceae bacterium, assembly GCA_041753075.1. GTDB lineage: Bacteria > Planctomycetota > Planctomycetia > Pirellulales > Pirellulaceae > UBA6163. The sequence goes on along the minus strand of JBGSVE010000118.1, from coordinate 21,908 downwards.
CGCGAATTAGCGTTGCGGGCACGGTTGGAACAGGCGATTGATGAGACGCGGGGATTGCGTGATTCGCTCGACCTGTTGCGCCGCGAGGCCGACCAACCGGTCAATGCGACGGCGACAATTGCCCAAACTGAGCCCGCGGCCATTGAAGATGTGCGGCGCGAACAAATTTTGCGACTTCGCGCGCAGCAAAACGGACTGCAGGCGTCTAAGACCAGCGACGAGCTCAGCGGGATTGCTGCGTCGTTGGATGATTTGTTGGAGGAAATGCAGAACAACCGAGTCGATTCGGTCGATCGGCGCGAACGGATTGGCAGTGGCGTCCGCGATCCCCTGCGGGCGATTGTCGCGGGCGACTTGGCCAAGCTGATTCGCCAAATTGGGGATGCCGAATCGAACGCCGCAGAACCAATCGCTGTGGCGGAAAAGACCGGCCAAGCGGTACAAACGGCAGAGGATGTGTTGTTACAGTTGACGGCGGTCCTGGAAAAAATGTTGGATTTGGAAAGTTTCAACGAGATTCTTGATATGTTTAGAGAGTTGATTGAAAGCCAAGACGGCTTGCTCGATGAGACGAAGAAGGAACAAAAGCGAAAGACGCTCGAACTATTTGATTGAGCGGCTGGTCGCCCCGAACGAGGCGCGAGATTTGAGACGGTATCTATTGCCAATGACCACGACGCAAACGCCATCTGTTAAGGATTGGTGTCGGTTGGGGTCAAGGATCGCGTTGGGCCTGGTTTTGTTGCTGTTATGGGTGCCAAGTTCGTCGGCCCAGGAGCCGGACGGGACGACGGCGCTTGCCGACCGCCAAGGACAAGTCACCGATCGGTATCGCAAGCTCGAAGAGTTGCTGTTGCGGTTGGCCGATGTCGAGGCCGATGAGAATCCGGAGCGCGCGGCGCTATTGCGTCGTGCGGCCAAACAAAGCCGCGAGACCTTTGTCGTCGACAAGCTCAACGCCGCGGGCACGTCGCTTCGTGGCCAGCAGTTTGCCAAGGCGATTGACAGCCAAGTGTCGGCTCGCGAGTCACTCGACAAACTGCTCACGTTGTTGCTCAGCGAAGATCGACCGCAGCGGATTCGTGATGAGAAAAAGCGCATCGCGAACATGATTAAGGAATTGAAGGTCGTCGAGCGGTTGCAGCGCAGCACGCGCGCCCGCACCGAGAACGGTGCCGAGATTCGCGAAGTTGCTGACGAACAATCATCGATCGCCGAGCGATCAAAGAAGGTCAGTGACGAGCTTGAAACCGCCGATCAAGCGGACGAGTCGGGCGAGAAGAAAGACGATGCGGATTCACCCGCGGAAGTAGAAGACAAACCCGCCGACGACAAACCACAAGACGACAAACCACAAGACGATAAGCAAGCGGGCGAAGAGTCCAAGGATGGCAAGCCAAGCGACGATTCAAAACCAAGCGACGCCAAGCCGTCTGATTCCAAGCCCAGCGAACAAACGCCGGCTGAGCAAAAACCGCCCGGTGAACCGTCGTCAAGGGAACAACCACCATCGGATTCAAAGCCATCGGATTCAAAGCCATCGGACAGCAAACCTTCCGATGCAAAGCCGTCCGAAAGCAAACCTTCGGACAGCCAATCTCAACCTGGCCAGGCGCAAAGCCAACCAGAGCAATCGCAACCCAAATCGCCTGAACAAGAAGCCCAGGCACAACTCGATGACGCCATCAAGCAAATGCGCAAGGCCGAGCAAGAGCTGGACCAAGCCAAGCGCGATGAAGCGGTGCAGGAGCAAAAGAAAGCCGAAGAGAACCTGCGGGCCGCGATTGATCGATTGGAAAAAATCTTGCGGCAATTGCGCGAAGAAGAAATGCAGCGCGAGCTGGCGCGGTTGGAATCGCGACTTCGCAAGATGGCCCAGATGCAAGGCAAAGTGCTCGACGACACCAAGGTACTGGCCGCCGTGCCGGAGTCCCAACGTGACCGCCAAATTGATCTGCGGTCGGGTAATCTGGCGTTTGAAGAAAAGAAAATCGTGCTCGAAGCTGATCGCGCCATGCTGTTGCTGCGCGAAGAAGGGTCCAGTGTCGCGTTCCCTGAGGTTGTCGCTCAAATAAGATCCGATATGCAACGTGTCGCGGAGCGTTTGGCAGCCACCAAACTCGACCCCGTCACGATTGGCATACAGGAAGACATATTGGCGGCGCTCGAGGAAATGATCGCCGCGCTGCAGCAAGCGCAGCGTGACCTGGAAAAGAAGAAGCAACAAGAGCAACAGGGCGGCCAACAAGGTGGACAACAGGGCGAGCAGCCGTTGGTTGAGCAAATCGCCGAACTGAAATTGATCCGCACAATGGAAACTCGCATCAAGTCAACGACTTCGCGTTACGCCGAAATGCTTGACCAACAAGCTGGCGGTGCAAACGATGTGTTGCCGTTATTGCGAGATTTATCGCAACGACAGACTAATCTGTATCGAATTACACGTGACTTGGTGCTGAAACGAAATCAGTGACTCGAGAGGATTGAACGGGTATGAATCGAATAGCTAAGTTTGCATGGATCACCGCCGCATTCATTTTTTGTTCTCAATTGGTGGTCGTTACCGAAGCCTCCGATCCGTTGTCGCGTCGGGCAACTTGGAATACGCCGACCCACATCGAGACCGTCGAAATTATTCGCCAATCGCTCGACGAGGCCGGCGTCTCGCCCGACAAAGTCGATGTCGCGGTTGATCTTTGGACCGAAGCGGTCGAGGCCAATGACGTCGATCCGCTGACAGCGTTTGTGAAATCGATCGCGACCGTGATGCCTGAGGTCGACAAGCTGTTTCGCTTGTCGCAAGTCAGCTTGACCGATGCGGTCGCGGCGATTGAATCGTCGGGCTGGTTGACGGCGGGCACCGTGTCGACGCCCAATGCGATCACCGCTTCGGTGCGAACGTGGCTGGCTCGCGAATTGGTTCGCGACCGGTTTTACGACGAAGCGTTGCCCGTGTTCGATACCGTCGAAGCAACCGATTGTGTCGATCCCGCGTCGGTGTTGTTCTTTCGCGCCGTCTGTCGCCATTCGTTGTTGATGAAACAGCAGTCGCTCGACGACCTGCGCCGGTTGCTCGAAAACGAGGCCGATTCGCCGGTCCGTTTCGTGCGGACCGCCCATTTGATGGTCGCGGATATCAAACCGCTGAAGGAAGATTCGCTCGACGAGATTTCACGCTTGATGACCGACGTTACGCGGCGGCTTGATCTGGGCCGGGCCAGCGACGAAGTTCAAACTCGCGAGCAAAAAATCATCGACAAGCTAACCAAGCTGATCGAAAAGATGGAGGATCAGCAACAGCAGCAACAACAACAGCAGCAGCAACAGCAATCACAACAGGGTCAAGGCAAAGGCGGCCAAGGCCAACCGATGGACGATAGCCGCATCGCCGGTGCCAATGGCCAAGGCGACGTTGACCGTAAAAAAATCGGCGAACGCGATGGTTGGGGAAATCTGCCCCCGGCCCAGCGCGACGAGGCGCTGCAACAAATCAGCCGTGACTTGCCAACCCACTATCGTGAAGCGATTGAAGCTTATTTCCGTAAATTAGCGGTGGATAAGCAATGACACGATGGCGACTCGTTCTGGTTGAGTAACTAATGTCTGGTGATTCGTTTGCGGGCCAACCCGCGCCTTATGATTCGTTTTTGTTGGTTTCGTTCGGCGGTCCCGAAGGCCCCGATGATGTGATGCCATTCCTAGAAAACGTGCTGCGCGGCAAAAACGTGCCGCACCAGCGGATGCTGGAGGTCGCCGAGCACTATCATCATTTCGGTGGTGCCAGTCCGATCAACGACCAGAATCGTCAATTGCTGGCCGCCATCAAAGCGGAGTTTGCGGCTCACGAAATGGAGCTGCCGGTCTACTGGGGCAATCGCAACTGGCATCCGATGTTTGCCGAGACATTACAGCAAATGCGCGACGACGGTCGCCAGCGAACGTTGGCATTCTTTACCAGCATGTTCAGTTGCTACAGCGGTTGTCGCCAATACCGCGAAAACATCATCGCGGCACGCGCCGAAGTCGGGCCCGATGCACCGCACATTGATAAGCTACGGATGGGGTTCAATCATCCCGGCTTTATTGAACCGATGGCCGAGAGTGTGCGCATTGCGATGGACTCGATTGGCGGTGATGAATCGACGCCCGTTTTGTTCACGGCGCACAGCATTCCCAACGCGATGGCGGACAATTGCAACTACGAAAAGCAGTTGCGCGAATCGAGTCGGTTGGTCAGCGAAGCGGCCGGCGTGAATCAGTGGAAGCTTGTGTTCCAAAGTCGCAGCGGGCCGCCGCAGCAACCTTGGCTCGAACCGGACGTGTGCGACGCAATCGAAGAGCTGGATGATGCTCAGCGGTTAGACAAAGTCTTGGTCGTGCCGATTGGTTTCGTCAGCGACCACATGGAAGTCTTGTTCGACCTGGACGAGGAAGCAAAACAATTGTGTGACCAACGCGGCATTGTGATGGCGCGAGCAGGCACGGTTGGTACGCACCCGCGATTCGTCTCGATGATCCGCGAACTGGTGCAGGAGCGAGTGGGCGTCTCGACAAATCGTCCATCGCTGGGCAACCTTGGACCCTGGCACGACGTTTGTCCCGCCGATTGTTGTCTCTACACACCGTCGCGCCCCACCATGGCCCAGCAGACGTGACAATCGGTGTCTGGCGCTCCCAGCCACTTATTCGCCGCGCGATCCTAAAACGCGATGCGCCGACGCGTTAATTGCCTTCGCTCAACAATAGCACCAGCGATTGTTCCAACTCGCGGGGATGGAAGCCGAACGGTCCTCGTCCGTTTTTGAATGCGATCTTGCCTTGTTGGTCAATCAAGTACAAACGATTTGGCATGCCGCTATATTGTGATCCGACTTTGTCATCGATTGAATCGATCAAGAACGGAACACTGAGGTCTAAGTGAGCTTGGCACTGTTGCGCAACGCTGCGGCGACCGTCCAGCGCGGATGGTTGAGCCAAGTCAATCCCAGCGCGCTGATTGCTGAGCATCCACCAACCGTCCCTTGGATGTGCTTCGCGAACATAAACAAGAAAAAACGTCGCGCGATCCTGATACCGCTCATAAAGCTTCTCGATGTTACCGGATTGACTGCGAAACGGACCGCAAGTGAAGTTGCCAAAGATCAGTACGGTCGGCTTATCGCCAACCGCATTGGACAACGTGACCGATTCACCTTGCAAATTATCGAGCGTGAAGTCGGGTGCGCTTTCGCCGACATTCGGTCCGGGCTGCAGCGAGCCAACTTCTTGGTTTTGCAATCCTTTAATCAATGTGCTGCGAGTGGGACGGTCGGCGCGGCGTTCGCGTGCTCCGGGTGGAGGCGGCAGGAACTGGGTTCGCAGATCGTCGATCGCCAAGTAGTCTGAATTCGCACCGGCAAGCTGGTCGAACAATGCCGCGAATTCGTCACTAGTCACTTTGCCGTTGGCGTCGCGATCGGCCATCAAGAACATGATGAATCCGGGAGTCGGAGTCAGTGAATGTTCGCTCCAATCAAAGTCATTGGGCAACAGTTTTTTGTCACCGTTGCGATCCAACCGCACGAAATCTGAGTCGATGCCGTTGAATTCGGACTGCGCGATTGATTGATCCGCGTTGGTGTCGAATTTCTTGATGACGTAATTCCAATCGAACCGGTTTTGCGATTTAGCCATCGGAAACCAACCATCGTTTCCGCCCAGTGTGCTGCCCTTAACGATCGCGTCGAGCATGGCGATTGCTTCGGAATCGGGTGCCAGCGTTTTCCGCAGTTCACTTTCGATGGCAGTTGCCTCGGGCGTGATCGGGTCGTCTGCATCGGCGCCCGCGTTGGGCGTGACCGGGTCTTCGCTTCGAGTGATCAATACTGGCAATAAAAGGAGAGCAATTAAAGCGAGTGTGGGTCTTGTCAACATAACTTGAGCTCCTGGAAATAGGTAAAGAAGAGTCTTCCGAGACCACAAATTGATTGCCCGGTGCTTAGCCATAAATGTAGGAGGCATTCCACATCATTCTATCGGTTATCATAGCGGTCTTCAAAAAAACAGACACGACGGCGGAGCGTCGTGGAACACTTTTTCCAGAGGTATAATATGCGCCGCCGTACTTTCCTTGCCCTGCCGGTTTCGATTTCAATCGCTGAATTGGCTCAGGCTGAATTCAATCAAGCCGCCGAGTCGGTTGAGCCACAACCGGCCGCGACCGATGACCGCGTTTGGTTGGGGCCGGATTATTGGGCCAACCCGATGGAGGATTGGCGTTTGGTCAATCGCGGTGCCGAGTGTCAATCGCAAGGCGGCAATCGCAACGTCCACCTGCTGACGCATCAATTGACCGATCCGCAGAAGCCGTTCGAGTTGTCGGTGAGGATCAAGCGGCTGGAAAGCGGACCGCGCGAGGGTGGTGCTGGTTTTCGCGTCGGCGTCAGCAGCGAGATCAACGAGTATCGCAGCAATTGCTTTGCGGCGCGAGGCATCGATGCGGGCATTGTCGGTGGCCAATTGGTACTGGGACTGCAACGCCAACCAATCACTTTTCCGGCGGGCAAAACCAAAGCCGATCTCAATTCATACTCGTTAACCCTGGTCGGAAAACCGCAGGGCGATAAGTGCAACTTGACCTTGATTGCAACCGATGGCGACAAGTCGCTTGGCGAGATATCGATTCGCGTTAACCCGGCGAGCGTGTTGGGCAACGTTTCGATTGTCAACAACTTCGACGCCAAGCTCGGCAACAAACAGGGCGGACGTTTTCGTTTTGACAATTGGACGGTCAGCGGCGACGCGTTCACGATCAACGACGACCATCGCTTCGGTCCAATTTTGTGGTCGATGTATTCGCTCAGCGATTCCCGCTCCGGTGAAGGCTTTGTCTTGAAGCTCAGCGCGCTGACCGGGCCGCTGGGACCAAACGATAACCAAACCGTCGAATTGCTTGTCAAGCAAAACGGCAACTGGAAATCGCTCGGCAGTCAACCACTGCACACCGATGCCTGGACGGCGACGTTCCGAATCGCCAATTGGGACGCTGGCGTGGCGACACCTTTCAAATTGGTCTATCTCGAAAAGCAGGCCGATGGCAGTGCCTCACCGCACGAGTGGACCGGCACGATCAAGCTTAATCCCGCTGGCCGACCGCTGCGCATCGGTGCGCTCACTTGCCAAAATGATTACGCGTTTCCGTATGAGCCGGTGGCAACGAATTTGCTCAAGCTTGATCCCGACATGTTGTATTTTTCGGGAGATCAATTGTACGAGAATCACGGCGGTTACGGCATCATCCGCGCTCCTGCCGAACCGGCGATCTTGAATTACTTGCGCAAGTTCTATCAATTCGGTTGGGCGTTCGGCGAAGCGATGCGAGATCGTCCGACGATCTGTTTGCCCGATGACCACGATGTTTTTCAAGGCAACATTTGGGGCGAAGGCGGTGAACCGATGAACGTTGGCGATTCAGGTGCGTCGTCCAAAGGCGGTTACGTTCAACCGGCGCGAATGGTCAACGTCGTGCATTTGACCAACACGTCGCACCATCCGGATTTCTACAGCACCGAACCGGTCGCCCAAGATATCAGCGTCTACTACGGCGACATGGTTTATGGCGGCGTCAGTTTCGCGATCATTGGTGATCGTCAATTCAAGAGCGGACCGGAGCGTGTCGAGACCGGTTCGGGCCGCGCCGACCATGTGGCCGAACCAGATTTTGATACATCGAAGTTGGATGCTGCGGGTTTGGTGTTGTTGGGTGATCGACAGGAAGCTTTTTTAAAACATTGGGCCAGCGATTGGCGCGGCCACACGATGAAGGTGTTGCTCAGCCAGACCGTGTTCGCCGGTGCGGCAACTCACCACGGCGGTTTCTCCGGTTACTTGAAGGCCGATCTTGATTGCGGTGGTTGGCCGCAAACACCACGTAACAACGCGCTGCGAATTTTGGCCGCCGCCATGCCATTGCACATCAACGGCGACCAACATTTGACATCGCTGATTCAATACGGCATCGAGCGTCAACGAGACAGCTTTTGGTCATTCTGCACGCCGGCGATCGCGGTCGGTTATCCGCGTTGGTGGCGCGGTGATGAATTGGGTATGCCGTACACCAATCGACCGCCGCATGGATTGGCTAACACCGGCGAGTATCTCGATGGGCTGGGCAACCGAATGTATCTGTACGCTGTCGGAAACCCTGCGGTCGGCACGGAGAAGAATCGGTACAAGTTGGCCCACCAGAAGGGCAGCGGGTTTGGCTTGGTCACGATCGATACGGCGAAAAAGACGTATCGGCTCGAAGCGTTCCGGTTTCTAGTCGATGCGACCGACGGCAAAGCGGAGAACCAATTCCCCGGTTGGCCGCTGGTGATTAAGCAGTCAGACAACAAGGGCCAAGCATGATTTCGGCATTTTCCGGCTGCGAAACTATGCCGGAAGCACTGGGTTACATTATCATGGAAGGCGGACGATCGGACGTCCGCAACCGATAATAGTCGTCTATTGACCCTACCCGCCTGGAATTCGATGCATACTCACCGCCTACGCTTGGCCGCTTGTCGCCACACTGTCGCCAATGTTTCACGTCATCGCGGCTTTACGTTGCTCGAATTGCTGCTGGTGTTGGCGATTTTGGTCGTCTTGGGCGGCATTGTGTTAGTCAATTTCACCGGTGCCCAGACTGACGCCAAGGTCGGTGCGACGACCACCCAGCTCAACGCGCTGAAGCAATCGGTGCAGTATTTCCAGATCCGCATGAATTCGTTGCCGCAGTCGCTTGAAGAACTGAAGGACGGCCCCAGCGACGCCTCGAAGAAAGCGAAGTGGACAGCACCGATCATCACCGAAATCCCCAAGGACGCCTGGGGCAACGAAATTGATTTCACGGTCAAGGGAAATTCATACGAACTGCGCAGTGGTGGAATCGACGGTAACAAGAACACCGACGACGACATCATCATCAACGGCTAAGTCTGGTATGTAGAACAATTGTCCCAATTGTTTGGGACCGTCATGTCGCCCGCGCGACCCAAACAATTGGGACAATTGTTCTACAATGATTGTTCGTCAATCAATGAGCACGAATGAACCGCGATGAAGCAGAATGCCTGACCCGACTGTTGCGACGCCCTCGCGACTCCGCTGCGTTTACGCTCATTGAACTATTGCTCACATTGGCGATTCTGGTCAGCATTGCCGCCATGATCGTGCCCGCGTTCGGATTTTTGCTGAACGACCGCCGCTTGGCGCGAGCCGGTGACCAAGTTCGCGTCGAAATGATGCAGGCCCGCTTGCAGGCGATGCGAACCGGCCGCACGCAGATGATGCAGGTTCGCGTTGGTTCCGACGAAGCCCGCGTTAAACCGTGGTTCGACTTGAATGACATGACTGAAGCTACAGACCAAACCGGCGCGTCATCGGCGCTGCTGACCGGTGGCAACGCAACCGCCGCAGCTATACAAACGCCTGCACCGGAGCAGGGCGGTGGTGACCCAAACGTTCGCATGATCGAGTTGCCGCCGGCGGTGATGGTCGGTGCGGCGCAAGTCCAATCGAGCCAGCGAAGCTACTTGATCGACACTCAATCGCTCGGTGAATCCGCCGAAGGTTGGAGCCAACCGATTTTGTTTTATCCCGATGGCACGACCAGCACTGCGGCGGTCACATTTACCGAAGCCGAAGCGGGTCGCGTGATTGTGTTGCTGCGCGGGTTGACCGGCGAAGTCACGGTCAGCGACGTGTTGGCCGCCGATGCCACATCACTTGCACTGGGATCGCCGTGATCAACCGAATGACTCGCAAACGGCGCGGCATATCGCTGTTGGAAATCCTGTTGGCCTTGGCGATTCTTGGCGGTGCGCTGGCGGTTTTGTCGCAAATTGTCGGCACTGGAGCGGACTCGGCCAGCTCGGCCCGCGATCTGGGTATCGCGCGAATGATTTGCCAAGCCAAGCTCGCCGAAACGTTGCTCAGCGGCATCTCACCGGTGACGGTTCCCAGCACACCGGCCGCGTCGCCGGATTCGTCTTCGTCCACACCGTTCGTGTACGCAATCGATGTCGTGCCAGCTTCGCTCGACGGAATGCTCGTGATTCGCGTTTCGGTCGAAGCCCAAAACGCAAATGGCGGCACACCGCTGGCGACCTATTCGCTAACGCGCTGGATCATCGATCCGGCGCTGGGCCTGGAGGAAGCCCAAGCTGACGCTGATGCCGAGAAGGAAGCAGCAGCCGAAGCGACGAGTGCCGAGTCAGCGGGAGCAGCAATATGACCCTACGCAATTCGCTGCGATCGGCGTTCACGTTGTTGGAAGTCATCCTGACGTTATCAATGGCCGTGGTGTTGATGTCGTTGGTCGGTGCGACATTGCAGTTTTATGCGACCAACATGAACGTGCGTGATACCGATGTGCGTCGCGTTCATTTGGCGACTTCGGTGATGCAAATGATTGCCGACGACCTGCGCGCTTCGTTGTACGGTGTTTCATTCGATGCGTCGGCACTCGAAGAGATCCTTACGACATCGACACAAAGTCAAGGCGGCGACGCGGCGGCAGCGGTAACCGGTGGCGGTGCGACCGAGCCGACCGATGACTCGACGCTCACCGAAGTTGCCTCGACCGACCTCGTTGCGTCCACAACTTCGCTGAGCCAACCGGGCATGATTGGCAATCAATTTCAGATCCAATTTGACATCAGCCGTTTACCACGCCTGGAACAATGGAATCAAACCTTGAGCGCGACGCCGGGTGTGTTGGCGGACGTGCCCAGCGATGTCAAAACCGTTACGTACTACGTCCAAGCACCGGGTACGATCGCCGGCGTGACCGATCCGCTGCAGGGATTCTTGCCATCGTCGGACGCCGGCGATCAAGCAGTCGCCGCCGGTGGCTTGGTGCGACGCGAACTCGACCGTGCGGCCAGCAATTGGGCAATGAATTCGGGTGGACTGACCGGATTGTTGTTGACGGGCGATTTGATTGCCAGCGAAGTGCTGGCGATTTCGTTCGAGTATTTCGACGGCACGATTTGGCAACTCGATTGGAACAGCGACGAGTTGGAATCGATGCCCAAGGCGATTCGCATTACGCTGACGATGTCCGACGAAAGTGCCGTTGTTGATCCGGCATCGTTGGCGGTTGGAACGGTTTTGGGAACACGCACGTTCACACATATTGTGCAGTTGCCCGTTGGCTCGGTGGGCAGTTCGACCACTGAGACGACCGCCGAAACCTCAACATCTACAGACATAACAACCGGCACCACCAGCGGAGCGACGCCATGAGAACGCGGTCACAGCCACTCGATCGCCTGCCGATTCGCGGTGGTTTTTTTCTGATCATCGTGTTGGTAGTCGTGGCGGTGGCGACGATGGCCGCTTACTCATTCACCGACACCATGTTGGCGTATGACGAAGCGACTCATTTGTCGAGCGATCGGGTGCAAACGCAAGCGGCGGTCGATTCCGGAGTCGAAGCGGTGCGAATGATCTTGGCCCAATCGCCCGAGATCCGCGAATCGTTTGGCGGCATCAAAGAGAACCCGACGTTGTTTCAAGCGGTGAACATTGTCTCGCCAATCGACGGCGGACGCGCCTGTAATTTCTCTATCCTGGCTCCCGGCCTCGACGAGACCGGACGACTTGGCGGCATTCGCTTTGGGCTGCAAAACGAATCGGCCAAGCTGAATGTCAACGCACTGGTTACGCTCGAAAACAATTCATCAGCGTTAATGGCGATCGTGACAGCGGCGACTGCGGAATCAAGCGAAGAAGGCACCAGCGATTCGTTAGCGTCTTCGTTGTTGTTGGCGTTGCCCGGCATGACAACCGATGTCGCCGATTGCATTCTCGATTGGCTCGACGAAGACGATGAACCGCGTCCGTATGGTTGTGAAGTCGAATACTACTCGACTTTGCCAACGCCCTATGAACCAGCCAACGGTCCGATCAGCAGCGTCGAAGAATTGTTGCTCGTTCGCGGCGTGACGCCGTCGCTGTTGTTTGGCGTTGATGTCAATCGCAATGGAGTCGTCGATGCTGCCGAACAACAGTCGGCGCTCGTTGACATCAACTCAATCTCGTCGCTCGGCTGGGCCGCTTATATCACCGTGCATGGACTCGAATCGAACCGTAAAAGCGACGGCACGGCGCGCGTCAATTTGAATCAAGACGATGTTGAATTGTTATTTGAAGAGGTCGCCACGGTGATCGAAAACGAAGATTACAGCACCTTCATCGCGGCGTTTCGGTTGTACGGCCAAGCGTCCGGCAGTGTGGCGTCGGCGGTGATTGGCCAGGCGACCGGCACCGAGTCATCGGGTTCGTCGAGCGGTTCGTCGAGCGGCGGTTCATCGGGCGGCGGTTCCTCAACTTCACAGTTCTTGAGTCAACCCGGTGCGGGTTCGACCGATGTTTTTGCGAATGGTTCGTCGGGCAACAATTCCAACTCGACGGACAGCGGCAATTCATCCGGCGGACAAACTAGCACCAGCAATCGTCCGCCACTTCCCTGGACCGCCGATGTGTTCGAGCAAGTCGATTTGAGCGCCGGTGCGGCCGTCAAGTATTCGCAATTGCTCGACCTAATCGATGCAACCGTTACGATCGGCAACGGCGACAACGCACAAGTTTACACCTCGCCATTTACGTCCGATCCGGTCCAAATGGTGCTTTACATGCCGCTGCTGATGGAAAATTTCTCGACTCAGGACTTTGAAACGATGCCGGGTCGAATCAATATCAATGATTGTCCTGCGGAGTTGTTGTTGGGAATTCCTTTGCTCGACGAAGACACCGCCAACGCAATTATCGAAGCCCGCGCCGAGCCGAGTGACAGCGAGAATCGTTTGTATGAAACATGGCCGCTTGTCGAAGGGTTGGTAACACTTGACCAAATGCGAACACTGACTCCGCTGGTGACCGCTGGCGGCGACGTTTATCGCGCCCAGATTATCGGCTATTACGAAGGCAATGCGGCGTCGACACGAATCGAGGCAATCATCGACGCGTCGGATGTGTTGCCGCGAGTGATTCATTATCGCGACTTGTCGCACTTGGGTCGCGGCTTTGACCAAGCGGTGTTGGGACTGCGAAACTTGGCCGCGATTGGCCAGAACTGAACAAACCAAAATATCAAGCCAAACAACGATGAGATCCGCAACGATGTTTGACCGCCGAGGAAACGAGAATCAATGGCCAATTTAATCGCACTGGATTGGGACACACATGAGTTGCGGGCGATCATCGCGCGTGGCACATCGGCTCAAATCACGATCACCGACGCGATCGCCATTCCACTGGCTGACGATAGCTCCGAAACCGTTTCGATCGCGCTGCGCCGAGCACTCGACGAACGCGGCCTTGGTAAGTCGAAGATGAAGGCGCTGGTCGCGATCGGTCGCGGCAAAGCCGAACTGCGGCAATTGAATTTGCCGCCGGTGCCGGAGAACGAGTTGCCCGACATGGTGCGTTTTCAAGCGACCCAGACGTTCGCGGCGATTGGCGAAAACACGGTCGTCGATTTTTTGCCATTGCCCAGCACTGATGAAACAACGTCGGTGTTGGCCGCCGCAGTGGCACCGGCGACGATGAAGTCCGTCGAAGGCATTATCGCCAGCGCCGGACTCGAGCTCGCGCGGATTGCGCTGCGTCCCGTCGCCGCCGCAGCGCTTTACCAAATCGCGGCCAGCACAAACCAGAACCTCGACGATTCGTCAATTGTCGGTGACGTGGTGTTGGTCGATTTGCTCGCCGACGATGCCGAGATCGTGGTGCTGCGCGGTCGCCGCGTGATGTTTGTGCGCTCGGTGCGAATGCCACAGGAATCGACCGATCGTCCGGCCCAAATCGCTGGCGAGCTGCGTCGCAGTCTGATGGCGTGTGGAATAAACGCGTCGAGCACATCACAGAAAGTCGTGATCTGGGGCGATGCGAAGACGCACGATGCCGAATGCAAGACCTTGGCCCAATCGCTCGGTTGTCGCGTTCGCACGATCGAGCCGTTGTCGCTGGTTGATATCGACTCGAAGAAGAACCCGCTCGTCGCCGCCGATTCCGATGGCAAATTGCACACCGGTCGATTCGCTCCGTTGATCGGTTTGTTGATCGCCAACGCACGGGCCAGTGACGCTCAAGGCTCTCCGTATCTTGTCGATTTCGTTAATCCACGGCGGCCTATTGAAATCAAGCAAGACAATCGCAAGATAATCATCGGCGGTGTGGTCGCGGCCTCGGCGGTGTTGTTGTTGGCGTATTCGGCGTGGGCAAAATTACGTTCGCTCGATGCCGATATCAAGACCCGCGAGACCCAGTTGGCTGATTTGAAACCGCAAGTCGTCATTGCCCAAACCAGTATCGATCGTACCGAAGTGGTTGATCGGTTTCTCGATGGCAATGTTCTGTGGTTGGACGAGTTGAGTCGCACGGCCCAGCAGATTCCGCCGGCCACCGACGCGATACTCAAGAGCGTCACGGCGGTGGCGCTGCAGCGCGATGGCGGTGGCAAGTTGACGCTCAGCGGTGCGGCCAAGTCACCGGTCGTCGTTGACGAATTAGAAACGGCACTCCGCGATGAATCGCACGTCGTGTCGGGCTCGGGGTCCAGCGATCTGGGCGATAAGGAATCGTATCGTTGGGGTTTCAACGAAGTCGTGGTGATCAGTTCCGACGCGGTTCGCGATCAACGCTACGCGGCCCTGGCGGCGCTGCGTGATGCCGAAACCCGTGAGGCCGAAACCTCCGGTGCAGCAACTGGCGAAGCGATCCCGCCCGCTCAATCGGACGATCCGCCATTGGAATCAAAACCCAAGACCGATGAGTCCACAACCACCGAAGGAGGTGCGGTATGACTCCTCGTGAACGCATTTTAGGGATTGGTGTCGGCAGCGTTTTGGCGCTCGCCGGTTGCCAATGGATTTACAGCAAGTATCGCACTGCCGTTGACACACGCGAAACACGCGTCGCCGCGCTGGACAATCAAGTCTTCGCAGCTCGTGACAAGCATTTGCTTGGTGCGTTGGCCGATCGCCAAATGGGCGACTATCTGGTGCGCTCGTTGCCCAGTGACACCGAGCGCGCCCGCGCCGACTACACGCGGTGGTTGTACGACACGATCACACTGGTTGATCTACGCAGCGCCGACGTGAAGTTCAAGAACGCCGCACCGCTGGGCGACCTGTACGATCGCTACGGGTTCAGCGTCACCGGCAAGACCGACGCTCGCGGTTGGCTCGAGCTATTACACGTCTTTTACAGCAAAGATTACCTGCACCGAATTTCCGAGATGACGATTCGGCCTTCTGCACGCGATGACGGCTTGGACGTTAGTCTGAGTATCGAGGTGATCGGTTTGAAAGCGGCACCAGCCGACGCGCCTGCACCGAAGTCAGTGTCGCCGCTGGTTCAAGACTTCCAACTTTACGCCGATGCGATTCTGAATCGCAGCTTTTTCTCTGGCCCCAACAGCGCCCCGAAGTTCCGCAGCTCCGAAACGTTGACGGCCAATGTCGGACAACGTTCGTCGTTGTCAATTAGCGCCGAGGACGACGAGAAGAATTCAATTCGCTATGAAGTCGTTGGTGACGCACCGGCGGGTTTGGAATTGGACCCGAAAAGCGGTTCGATTCGGTGGGAACCTACGGAGTTGGGCGAATATGCGATCAAGGTCAAAGCAACCGACAACGGATACCCGCCGCAAAGCGTCGAGCGATCGTTCAAACTTGCCGTTGTCGAGCCACCGCCGCCGCCTAAGCCGGAGCCTGGTTTTGATGATTCAACTCAAACGGTGTTGACGGCGCTGGTCCAAGGCGGCGGTGATTGGACGGCGTGGATGAAGGTTCGCACTCGCGGCACGACATTGAAATTGCGACCCGGCGACAAGTTCGAGATCGGCAGCATGAGCGGATCGGTTGTCGAAGTCAATTCGCGGTTTGTCACGCTCGAAATCGATGGCAAGCAGTTCGAGCTACGCCCCGCCGGAGTGCTTTCCGACGCCATCAAGAGCGCAGAAAAATAAGCGTCAATGCTTTGAAAGAGTAGAACAATTGTCCCAATTGTTCTACTCTGGGCTACGCGGCACGGCGGATTTCGTGGACGCGACGACTGGCTGCTTCGATGCCTTCGCGCGGCACGGCATACGGTCCGGTTGAATGCGAACTCTTGTCCTGAGACCACCGGCGCATATCGATCGCATCTAAAATCCGACCAGCAACTTCGACGGCGCGTTGGCCATCGACGCCGGAGACGGTCGGTGCCGTTTGCGATTGAATGCTGATTGCAAAATCATGCAGCTCATCCAGGATTGCGTTGCGCGGTTCAACCTGCGTCGATTCAGGGCGCAGATATTGTGAGAACAATTGATCGGCGAACCGCATTGGTTGGTCGGTCACCGAATCGAGCTCGAACGACCGATCCGATAGCGATGCGTCAGCTTGGATTGTCGTTAACGATAGCGCCGCGAAGTCAATTTCGGCAAACCCGTTGGGACCGAACGTCTGCATCTGGCGTGATGGTTTCAAACTGATCCGCGAGGCTTTCAGATTGGCGACCAACCCGCAGGCGAATTCCAAGCGTGCTTCGGCCATGTCTTCGTGGTCGCTGACCACAGCCAAACCGCTGGCCGCGACGTGGCGCAGCGGTGCGTCGGTCAACGACAACACCAAATCGATATCGTGAATCATCAAGTCCAGGACCACGCCGACATCCAGGCAACGACCGGGAAAACGTGACGCCCGCACCGCTTCGACGTACTTCGCGTCCTTGGTCACATCCGCCGCCGCCGTCCACGCCGGGTTGAACCGTTCGACGTGGCCAACCTGTAAAACCAATCGACGCTGCGCCGCCAATTTTACCAACTGTTCCGCCTCATCGGCGTTGATCGTGATCGGCTTTTCGACGAACACGTGCTTGCCCGCCGACAAGAATTCGGCGACCGTTTCGGCATGGTGGTCCGTTGGCGACGCAACGATTGCGGCGTCGACCGACGTGATCACATCGCGATACGACTCAAACGTCGCAACGCCGAACTGTGTCTTGGCCGCTTCGCGTGCCGCCGCGACCGGATCGGCAATCGCGACCAACTCCATGCCATCGACTTGGCTGACCAACTTGGCGTGAATACGTCCCAAATGTCCCGCACCGACCACCGCAACTTGTAATGGCTTCATGCCGCTTTCTTTCGTCGATCGCGACCGCGTCCGTGGCTGCCGCCGCAGGAATGGTCTAGGAAATCAAACAATTGTCGCATCACCGGTCGAATCGGGCCGGACATCATCAATTCTGCGCGTGTCGTTTCGACTCCGGCCCGCGCCATGTACAGCATCTTGAACGCCGACTTCAGCACGTCGATGTCTTCCGCCGAGTAACCGTTACGCTTCAGGCCAACGGTGTTGACGCAGCGTGGTTTCGCCGGGCGGCCTTCGACAATCATGAACGGTGGCACATCATGCAACACCAGCGACAGCGCGGCGACAAAGCTGAGCGAACCGACCGAAGTGAATTGATTGATGCCGACGCCGCCGGCGATCGTGATGTCGTTGCCGACATGGACGTGTCCGCCCAACATCACGTTGTTCGCCATGGTTACGCGGTCGCCGACATAAACGTCATGCCCCAAGTGGACATGCGCCATCAAGAAATTGTTATTGCCAAGTTCCGTGATGCCGTCTTCTTTCTCGCTGCCGCGATTGATCGTCACGTATTCGCGAATGATGTTGCCGTCACCAATGATGACACACGTATCGGATCCCTGGTAACTCAAGTCCTGCGGATCACCACCAATCACCGCACCAGGGAAGATCCGATTGTTTTCGCCAATCGTCGTGTTACCTGAAAGTGTGACGTGGTTTTCAACAATCGTGTTGCGACCGATTTTCACACCGGGTCCGACGATGGTGTAATGGCCAATGCGAACTCCCGGAGCCAATCTGGCGCGGGGGTCGACGACGGCGGTATCGGCGATGGAGACGCTCATGATGTTTGCCTTCGAGCTATGCTGCGCGTTTAGCGGAAACTGGCGGAGCCGATTGGGACCCCGCACCTGACGACATGTGAGAACCGTCGGCGAATCCCCTCAATAGACTCGCCATTTTGTGATTTAACTGGTGCCCGCCGCGATACGAAACGAAGCGACCGACCAAATCGACGCCCGTCATCGCCACATCGCCGATCATGTCCAACGTCTTGTGCCGGGCGCACTCGTCGACAAACCGCAACTCGTTCTCGATCGTTTGGCCGGCATCGTCGAAGACAATCAGATCGCGATTGGTCACGTGACGACCAACACCACTGGCCTTCAATCGGTCGGCTTGATCGTGAGTCACAAATGTTCTCGCGGCAGCCAATTCACGAACGAAATTGTTCGGGGTCAAGCTATGACAGAATCGTTGGGCCACAATCGGATGATGGTCGCCATAGTCCAAACGGTACTCGAACGTGGCGCAACGACCGCTCACCGGACTCACTTCGATGCAAGCCAAATCATCGCACACGCGAAAACTGCGCTCGATCATAAATCGCTTTCGCGCCGCAGCTTGCATGACCATGCCGGCGTTTTGCAATGCTTCGACATAGGCCAAGCTGGAACCATCCAGTCCCGGCATTTCCTCACCGCTGCACTCGACGACACAGTTATCGATTTCCAACGCGTACAGCGCTGCCATCACATGCTCGACCATTTGAAACGAGGCGTCGCCGCGAATCAAATTGGTGCGCATCGATTGAGCACTCACGTACGCGCTGGTCGCAGGGCAAGATGGATGGCCGGCCAAGTCAACGCGAACAAACTGGACGCCCGTGCCAATCTTAGCCGGACGGAAGCGAACGACGATTTCTCGCCCGCTCCAGTAACCTCGACCGGCGATGACGCATTCGGAACCGATTGTATGTTCATTTCGAGGACGAATCACAATTCAAGGTTCCTTCCCTGGATAGTTGTACGACTGTCTGCAGCCGTTCGTGCGGTCCCTAACGGTTGGGGACAACCGTTCTATTCAACACTATCGCGTGGCGCGGTTCGGTTCGGCGGGCACTGCGGCTTGCTGCGCCGCTTGGCTCAGGTACTGCATCACGATTGGCGTCATGTCCAACGTGCTGTCGTGATAAACAATGCTTTTCATCACACCGCGAATCACCGACTCGCCTTGTTCCAAGTCCATCTCTTCGCTGTTGTAGCGAAGCACCAGATTGATCTTGTTGTGCGAAGCGATCGCCTTCACAACGTTGGCAATCTTGTTGTAATTGTTGAAGTAGATCTTCGCTTCGGCATCGGCGATCTCTTTACGCTTGCGAGCCATTTCCAATCGAAGCTTGCTTTCCATGCCCGCGACTTGCTCTTCCGCGTTGGCATACTCAGGCGAACCGGGCTTGAATTGCTTGAGCTGAGCGGCGGCGTTCTTCAACTCGTCGCGCTTGCCGTTGAACTCCTGCTCGAACGACTTCAATTCGGCCTCGACCTTGTCGACTTCGGCCTTGATCATCGGATGGGTCTTGAAGATTTGTGCCACATCAACGACCGCGACTCGGTGCCCTTCGTCGGCACCAACATTCATCGGGCCCGCAACCAAGATCGCGGCGACTGAACACAACACCGCATTTCCAAAAATTCGCACTTCCGCGCTCCTTGCGTTGGTGATGCACGACCGTGCGTGCAATGGGTCTGATTCCACGATGTCCAACTTGGGCAACATCGATCGCGGCTGATTCTGACAAGATTAAGTCTCAAGAGTAAAGACGAGTTTGCAATGTTTTTTCAACCCGTTATTCCCGGTGTTTTCGTTACCAACGGCCTGTTTTAGCTCGGCCCGCTGTGATCAACGGCAACCGCCGATATTCACGATATCCGTCACGGCCGTTCTAAATTCGTTTCCGCTGATTTGGCTCATGAAGACACTCGATCAATCTTTGCTCAGCCCCGACGGATTGCGCCGGGCGGCGATTTTGTTGATGAGTTTGCCGAATAAAGCGGCTGCGACCGTCTTGGCGAAGTTACCGCCGCATCACATCGAAGCGATCTCGATCCACATCGCGCAAACCGATTCCGTCGGCGGCGATGAACAAGAAATCGTGATGGCGGAGTTCTTGACCAGCAAAACCAGCGCGATTTACGCCAGTCCCGGTGGCCTCGAACGCGCCAAGGAATTGATCAAAGAAGCCTTGGGCCGCGATTCCGCTGAGATTATCGGCAATCTGCAGCAGACGATCGAATCGATGCCGTTCAGCTTTATCAAGAAAGTTGATTCGCAAACGTTGCTGCAGTTTATTGGCGACGAGCATCCGCAAACGATCGCGCTGCTGATGTGTCACTTGCCGACGAACTACGCCGCCGAAGTCTTGGCCGGATTGCCGCTGGTCAAACAACTCGAAGTCATCCGCCGCGTCGCGACCTTGGGGCGGACCAGTCCCGAAGCGGTCGCGGAGTTGGAGAGCGGGCTGGAACATCGGCTCAGCAGTATGGTCAACCAACAACACACCGCGGCCGGTGGCGTCGCCAGTGTTGCCGAGATTCTTAATGTTTCCGAGCGGTCGATTGAACGTGCGATCATGGAGACGCTTGCCGAAGACCAACCCGAATTGTCCGATGAAATTCGCCGCCTGATGTTTGTGTTCGAGGATATCTCGAAACTGTCCGATCGCGACGTGCAAACGTTGCTGAAGAATGTCGAAACGTCACAGTGGGCGATGTCGCTCAAGGGAGCCAGCAAGGCGTTGCAAGACAAGGTGATGCAGAACATGAGCACCCGCGCGGCCGAGAACCTGCGCGAAGAAATTGGCTACTTAGGCAGCGTCCGATTGTCGGAAGTCGAAACCATTCAACAGAAGATTGTCGACATCGTCCGCCACCTGGAAGACTCCGGCGAGCTCTCGCGTCCAACCGGCGACGCCGAAGAGCAATACGTCACGTAGTTTTTGGCGTTACTTTCGGTCGGACGATGGATGAATCTCGTTCATCACGGCCTCGGCCGCGCGGCGATGCTGTTGAATCGAAATCAGCGCTTCTTGGATCACCGACTTCAGGTCGCCATCGACCTTGTCCGCCAACACTTCGAGCGTAGCGGCTTGCTGCAGATGCGATCCGATCAACATTCCGATTAGCGCCGCATCAAATTCGTAACCGGAACGACTTTCCAAATCCTCGATCGCGGCGTTTGATAGGTTTTGCGATACTTGTTGGTGAATGTCGACCCAAACGGAATCCGCCGCGTTGACGGTCATACTCACCGGACCATTGCCCACGGCGACGCCGATCGATTGACGCGTCTGTTCGGCAACTCTCTCGGCCCGATCGGCAATCCGCTCGGCACCATCTTCGAGTCGATCCGCTAGATTTTCCAACGGACCGCGCACACCGTCCTGATCGCGAATCACATCGCGTCGTACTTCGCGGTTCGCTTCGCGCAATTCTTGGCGAGCATCACGTTGGCCATCGGCAAGTCGCCGTTGGACGGCGTCGGACGCTGCTGCATCCTGGCCGCTGGTCGTCCGCACGGCGGTTAATGAATTATAGGCCGTCAACTTTTGGCTCAGTGCATGATGATCGCGAACCACGACTTCAAGCAACTTGGCGACCTCGGGCGACTTGGTTCGTTGTTGGCCAAAGTTTGCCAAGTCAACGATTCCGCGCTGGTCGATCAACAGCCAACTTGCGACTTGATGGTTCATCGGCGAATGAGCGGACTCGCGAAAGCCGGACTCAAATTCCGAGGCGGTTTGCGGGCGCGGTGCGTTAACATCGACATCAACGCCCTGCGGGCCGACCTCAACGTCGGTTCTTCCGGCATCAATATCAATCGATTGCGCGTGCCCTGGCGGCAGCGCTACCCAGTTAATGGCCAACACAACAAAAGCGTCGGCGACCCAGTTTCTGATGGTCATGATTGGACTCCAAATGGTTAGGTTCGAGCGGAAAATGGAGTGTTGGGGGGGGGGGG
>JBGSVE010000117.1:0-5878 GCA_041753075.1 Pirellulaceae bacterium | reverse complement strand
TCAATCATCCCGGCGTCGATCGCCTCGCGCGTGGTGAGCGTTTCACCACCGCCGAAGTGCTTGTCAACATGCTTGACGCTAACGCCTCGATTCCTTGCCATCGCGTCGACGAACTCGCTGTACGCATCGTCAACGTTCTTTTGCATCGTGCCCAGCATCGCATCGCTTAGCGGCTCTTGGCCCGTGAATCGGGCTTTCAATTCCGGCGTGCGAACGTAGGTGGTCTCGATTCCCATTCGCTCGAGATACTTGCTCCAATCGCTGTACGCGCTGACAACGCCAATCGAACCAAGCGTCGCGCTCGGGATCGCATAGACTTCATTCGCCGCCGTGCCGACATAAGCGGCGGCGCTTGCCATCATCGCATCTGCAACCGTGACAATCTTCGTTTGTCCGGCGTCTCGAATGTCATAGACGATTTGCGCAAGTTCAGCGGTCCCTACGACCGTGCCGCCTGGCGAGTGGATCGCCAGAACAATCGAACCAACAGACTCATCACGATTGAGCGACTGCAACTTGCGGCCGATCTCAAGAGTACCGGGTGCGCTTGAAAAAAAACCGCTGTATCCGTGCCTGGTCATCGTGCCCGAAATCTGAACTAAGCCAATCAGGCTGCCTGGCTTGCGCTGGCCATCGCGCTGCGATACCTGCCCACCGTCCATGCCGTAGAGCGTGCAAGATACCTTTGGCGGTTCGGACGTCGGCGGCGGTCCTTTGAACTCCGCGCGTGCTTCATCGATCAACGCCGGCAATGAACGCGATGCGATCATAAGCGGTTGGCATAACATGCCCTGCAATGTCTCAATCATGCCGAGTACTCTCTTATAGTGATTTGGTCTTTTGGATTTTCGACGGCGGCCGCGATGCGACTAAGTATCGTGCGATCCATTGCCGCTTGCTTGGTGATCTCTTCCTTCACTTTGGCGGCTTCCTTTTCGCTTGGATCGCCGCCCGATTTCTTCTGGTCCCTTTTGATGGCTTCAAGAAACTTTTCGGTCGACCCGAACGCATCAAGAAAATGTGGCGTAACCGGTAGTTCGGCCTTAGTTACGCGGGGCTGTGGCAAATCGCTAAACTCCTGCTGCGCCTGCTCACGTAACGCCTCGACCGCCGGTCCTAAGTCGCGGACGACGGCGACAAGCGCCTGCGCCTCTTGCTTGGCGTCACCGCCACCGGTCCCGCCGCTACCACGATTGCCGCCGTAGCGATGCTTGAACAGCGCTGCTTCCGCTGCTTGTGATCCTCGCAACAATGCGGGATTGCTCGTGGATCCAAACTCGCTGCGGATTGTTTCAGCGGCTTTGGATGCGGAATCGTTCAGCTTGTTGAATTCATCTTGCGCGGCTTTTGTATCATCGATAATCGCATCCATTGATCCCGACGGTGCAAAGTCGCCAATGATCGAACCGATACCTTGTTGTTTTTCGCCGGATGATGTTGGCTTGGGATCTCGCAACGATTTTTCAAAATCGAAAAGTCGCTTGCCAGAGTCGATCAAATCGCGGGTCTGCTTGTCGAGACTTTCGCCTGCGATCTTTAGCGGCTGGGAATAATCTGTTCCAGCTATGGCGTCGATGATGCGGGGAAAAGTGTTCAAGTAATCGGCGGAAATCTGAACCAAGAACGCCAACTCTCCGCGCGCCAGTTGAACCGAACCAGCAAGCGCACGAAACGAATCGGCGGTCAGTTCGCCAAGTTCGCGAAACCCTTCCAAAGTCGATTTCACGTCGTCGCCGCCGGTGACGAATTCGCGCGTGATTTCAATCAAGTCGTTGTAGGCCGGCAACAAGCCTGTTCCGAATTCTCTTTTGAGTGCGTCCGCCTCATCTTTCAGCGTCGATAGCTGGCCAGTCGTTGAATCGGATAGGCGATCCATCAAGCCAGCGAATTTGCCGCCATCTTTGGTCAGGGTATCGAACGCTTTTGCCAACTCAGCGAACGATAGTTTGCCCTCGCTTGCGAGTTTGCGAACCTCGCCGGCGCTAACGCCCATCTGGTCGGCGAACAAATCCAAAACGGGGATCGCCCTATCTGTCAGGCGGTTTATATCCTCCCCCATTAGGCGACCTTCAATCCTGGCGCGTCCGAAGATCTGCGCTAGGTCGTTGATATTCGCGCCGGTGCCGGCGCTAATGTCGCCTAACGATGTTAGCACCGGTTTAATTTGCTCGGCGCTGAAACCATAAGCCAGTAATTGACGACTGGCTTCTAATAATTCGGGCGCTTGAAACGGAGTCTTAGCACCTAGCTCAAAAATCTCAGCTATAAGTATTTTGGCTTTGCCGGCGTCTCCTAGTATGACCTCGAATTGTAGACTGACAGTTTCCAAGTCGGCAGCCAGCTTCAGCCCATCGAACGCGAAATCTTTGGCAAGGCTGATTCCCTTGAGCGCACCAAAGGCGGCGACCGCGCCTAACGCGCCTTTCGTAAACGCGCTCATACGCGAATCTAGTGCCTGCGTTTCAGTGGCAAGTCGCTTAACCTGACCAACCGCACCATTGACCGCCGTTCCAAGTTTTACAGAATCGCCGCCGATCGCGATATGCAAAGAGCTAACATTAATTCTCGACATATAAGATTCTCATAACACCGTACATATAAGAAAAAAGCCCGCAGCGCCACGGACGAGGCAACGCTGCGGGCACCAACCGGAACTCAATTGAATCAGGTGACGTTGATAACCTGGAATGCGGTCTCATCAAGAACGGCGAAGTTGCCGCGCCAATAAACTCGGAACACCCTCTGATTTTTCTCGAATGCGCCGGCTCCAACGTCGGTGAAGTCAAGCCGGAATCCGTTTCGCAATCCAAGAACGAATTGCGAAAAATCGCCGATGATTTCTTTGGCGGCGGGAACCTGCGTTGATGAAAGAATGGTGGTATTCGCTAACGTTGGCGGCGGTCCTAACCATCGATCCTGTAGGTCGACCGATTCCAATAGCGCGTGCTCGCGTGTCGGTGTCATCAGCGCCACGCTAGGCATGTGGTTGCGGTTTTTAACCGCCAGCGAGGCGGCCGAAAGCGACAGCCAACTCAGCGATGCGGCGGCAACGTCGGTACTCGCGATGTCCGTCTCAGCGAAGATACCCTTAGGTGACTGCGTACCGGCGACGCCGTTCAGCCCATAGTTGTCAATTTGTGCGGCGAATGCCTTCGCAATCGTATCTTCGATCAGCGCCGGAAAGTTGGGTCCGTCCTCAATCACCTCGAGCGATGCTCGAATCAGGCAACCGATCATCTTTGGAACGATTTTTACAGCGCCGAAGGTCATATCAGATTCGTCGAATTCTTGATTCTCAATCTTGACGCTGAATTCGGGAACTGAAGTAACTCGAGCAATCGTAAGATTATCGCTGGTCAGGTTGATGACCGGCATTCCAGAATTCACCAATACACTATTGGCTTGCATGAGGTCGATAACGCTAGACGACAGCACCGACGGCACGGCGTAACCGCCTTGCGTCAACGCACCCTCTGACAGCGCGGCCGATACCTCAGCGGACAACCCGCTGCGATTGCCAGTCAGCGCGGCGCGGACAAGATTCCCAATCGCGTGGGGATCCTCGCTGGGCGTCATGCCGGGGATGTCGGAATATCGCTGACCGGAACCGACGGCATAGACCGGGCTCCCATCGATCGCGCGGTAGGTCATGTATCGCGCGTGGTCGCGCTGCTCTTGGCGGCGCTCTTGGCGGAGTCGTTCGCCTCTTGGTAACTCAAGCGGGTCATGTACTGGTCGGCCACCGGAACCGCCACCGGCTCGCAACACGCCGTCACCCCGCTCGGCAAGAATGTCGCTGGCGATTTC
The DNA here is from genome assembly GCA_041753075.1 of Pirellulaceae bacterium. Taxonomy (GTDB): domain Bacteria; phylum Planctomycetota; class Planctomycetia; order Pirellulales; family Pirellulaceae; genus UBA6163. The sequence continues at coordinate 2,071 of JBGSVE010000117.1, read as the reverse complement.
AAGCGATGCCCGAAGGTTTCGCAAACCGACCTCCTGAACGCTTGAGCGATTGCGGACCGCCTCGAGGTCGCTGATCTCCTGCATGATGTCGGCGCGGGCCTCCTGCAGTTGCTTGTGGCCCATCGATTTCAGTTTGGCGGGTGCGTACAGATCCATAGTGAACTACTCCTTGGGACGAATAAACGGGGAGGGATTTTTGGCGTCTTCAATCGACGCAAGGAACGCTTCAATTTCGCTGCGCTTCCAAAGAACGGTGCGCCGTGAAAATCGACTCGGCTTCGGGAAACCATTGTTTTTTTGGGACCAAATGCGAACGGTTTCGTCGCTTACACCGCAGGCTTCGGCTACCGCTTTAGCTTTCATCCATTCTGAAACGTTAAATGACATAGCTGGGGTCCAACATGTGAAGTTCTGCAGCTACCGCCGATTGGATTCCAACTAGAAGCCAATCAGCTAGCGCGGCAACGTCTGGGGTGGGAAGTTCTAAGTACGTCAGCGACGTTGCGTTAATCATCGCGCTGGCAAGCAATGCCGGCCGCCAGTTCGGAAGGCGAAGCGGCTCCGATTCGACGAACTGGACGTCGTTGCGAATGTCCGCGCGGCGGTGTAACTCGGCTATCGCTTCTTCAAAGAGCCAGCGATGTAGCGGCTGCTCGGTTCCGTCGGTATCCGCCAAGTAGATCATCTGCGATGAAACACGAGTCACCCAAACCAACCCGGGGTAGGTGATCCGTGACGGGTAGAACTGGGGACGAAATCGGGAATTGGAGCGGTCATCGGTGGCCATGATTGATCTTTGGTAAGTGTGGAAACCTTGTCTATGGATTTCGCCAAAGTTGTTTTGGGAATTTGGCAAGTTTTTACAAATCAGAAGCCACGTAGCGGTACCGAGTCGCCTTACCACCACCACGCTTTCCCCTTTCGACAGCCACAATTTTTTTAAGCGCCTCGAACAACCCCATCCAACGCCAAACGGTCATTGCAGGGATGTCAAAGAGTTCCGCAGCGGTCTGCGATGATAGATAGAACGGCTCCGATCCGTTGGCGCGTTGCAACTCTCGACACAATGCTGCCAACGCTTTGGTTTTTGCATCGGAGTTTTTGGGAACCCACTGCGGCGATGGTGATCGCATAGCCTGCGCCAGAATCGTTTTCATTTTTTCGCCGTGCGCCGTTTTCGCGTTGCCGTAGGCGCGAATGAAAGCAGCCAACCCGAGTGCGTAATCCTTGGTCGCAACGATTGGCTCCGCATGTATCCACCACTGGTCGAAAATCAGGATCAATTCATCGGGATCCAAAGCCTCGCCGCAAACACCGCGAATTCGCCTCGCCAATTCGAACAATTTCCGCTCACGTTCACCCGGCCGAGTTGGAATCGTTGCATTTATCGCGGCGATAATGGTCGCCACACTATGGCATCCACTGACTCCACTGGCATCAACTGTCTCAACTGTCTCAACTGTCTCTGCTGGCTCTGCTGGCTCTGCTGGCTCTGCTGGCTCTATAACATTGCTCGGAGGAGGAGTTGCGGCTGCTGATGGGTCTTTTTTTTGAGGGTCGGATAGATCGAAATCGGCAAGCCTGACAATCGGCAAATCGCCGTCGCCGTTAAACGGAATTTCCCATTTGTAAACGTGTCCACTTGGATGAATCGACGGCGGTGCGACGACGTAATCACCGTTGGCTCGAAGTTCACCATCGGCTAGCGTTATCCGTCTCTGACCGGGTGCCATCATCGCATAGACGTGCCAACCACGACTTGTCTTTACCACTGGCAATTGTTTGGCAAGCTCGGGGTGATTTTTGCACCATCGTAAATAACCATTGTCACCATCATCGAAATCGCGCACCACCAAGCCGCCGGAAACGTCGCCGGTAACGATTGCGACATTCGCCGATTTCCACTTGCGGATTTGATTGGAGGTCGCTCGTTGTTTTTGGTAGCCCTTCCACTTGCTTGCTGGCTCTTTGCTGTTGGTTCTGATCGGCATGACAGACCATCCCAGCGATTCGTAATGTAGCGCCGCTGTTATGGTTTTATTGACATAAGGATCAGTCATTCGTACAATCA
>JBGSVE010000116.1:0-47528 GCA_041753075.1 Pirellulaceae bacterium | reverse complement strand
GTCGCTGGCAGGCTGGGCCGAGTCGTTGGCAGGTTCGGGCGCGTGGTTGGCAGGTTCGGGCGCGTCGCGGGCTTCAGTCCGGCGCTGGGGAAATTGCCGCCGGAGCCAAGATTGCCACCACCAAACGATGGCCGCGATGGCATTGATGGCCGTGACTGCATCGACGGACGCGACGGCATCGAAGGACGTGATATTCCACCACCGGCGTGAGGCATACTGATCGATGGCCGTGCTGCGGGCCTGGCTCCACCGCCACCAAATCCACCGCCGCCGACGCGGCCCCCACCGCCACCACCGTGAAACCCGCCTTTAAGTCCGGCTTGTAAATCGCTTGATCCAAAACAAGCCATGGCCGCCGCGAGCAACGCCGCGATGTATCGATTGCGGTTCATTATTTGACTCCTGCTTCGCTAGGCGTTTCTTCGCTAGACACTTCGGCATCAGCGACGCGAACCACACGCACCGGAGGATTCGATGGCATGGGAACGCCGTTCTCTTCGTGACCGATCAACTGCACCATCATCGCATCGTCACCTTCGCGGCTGATCACATACGTTCCCGAGGCCGAGCCGCCATCGGCTAAAGTTTGCGATGATTTGACCAGCCAATCTTTGCCGTTGCGTGACCAAATGCCTTCACCAAAACTACCGTCGGAATCGAATGTCCACGAGCGAATGTGGTTTTGTCGTGCATCCCAACCGATCACCTGCGTGCCTTGCGAAGCGACTTCGCCGTCTCGTGCCATCACAAAGGAGCGAATCAAGAACGCATCGTTGGGCGACCACTTACAACTGGTCTCAACCGTAATCCCGTCGGACTCGTCTTGCCAAGCGCCGACAAGCCATTGCAGATCACCCAGCATCTGCAGCGCCGAAGCACTTCCCGCGATCGGACTTTCATCGACGGAGTCTAATTGCCACTTGCCATCGCTCAGAACCATGATCGCAGAAAAAACAGATTGTGCTGGAGCCATCCTGCCACCGCTGATGAGCGTAGTTCCCACCACGCTGGCAACATCCGGGCGAATCATTCGCACGGTGTCGATTGTCCCGGTCAATTGCGAATCCGGGACTGCTTTGAAAACCTCCGCCAAGTCCGACTGCATCGCCTCGCGACCAGTTGTCGTCTCGCCGGTGGCCAAATCATTGTGGACACATTTTTCAGTCCAACATGCCGCGACCGCCGCAGCGTCATGTTGATTGAATGTCTCAACGTATTTTGTCAACGCTGCCGATATCGCCGCGTCGTCGGCGGAAGCCGCTGAGCAGACGACGAGCGCAGCGAACAAGCCGAGTGCTGCAGCGGTGAATAGATTGTTTCGAAATCGGATTTTCATGGTTGTCAGTCACGACGAGTTGGGGAAATGCAGACGAGCGATTCAGTGGTCTATCAAATTGTAGAACGGCTGTCCCCAGCCGTTCTACGCTGGTTAGTGTACCCAATGAGCAACCTGAGAGCGCCCATTACTCAAGAAAATGCGGCTATCCGACGCGTCGCAACGAGTGCTAACCAAATCGGCAACAATCGGTGCCGGTTTCGTACAATGCATTGTGGTACCGACACGCACAAACAATGGGGATAGCTTGAGCACAACCGTCCGATTGCAGCAGGCCGCTGATTGGTTGAGCGGTCAACGCGACGCGATGGTGGCGACGATCGCTCGCTATTGCAATCAGAACTCGTGGTCGTTTGATCCGGTGGGTTTGAACGCGATGGCCGATTTGCTCGAGGCCGATTTTGCCCCGCTGGGTTTGCCATGCCATCGTCATGTTTTTCCCACCTGGACTTCATTCTCCGACGACGCCCAAGCAATCGAGCATACGACTGGCCCGGCACTACTTTGGCATCATCAGCCGGTCGCGGCGCGCAGGCTGTTGCTGATGATTCATTACGACACCGTCTACTCACCGCAATCAAAGCCAGCGACGGTCCGTCAAGACAATAACGGCCGATTGATCGGCCCCGGCGTTGCTGATGCAAAAGGTGGAATTGCCGTGATTCGTTTTGCCACCGAAGCACTGCTGCGTTTCGAGCTATGCCAAGACATCGGATTTTCCATCCTGCTGAACCCCGATGAAGAAGTCGGTTCGCCAGCTTCGCGAGACCTGTTTGAACGACTCGCGCCGGAGTTTGAATATGGACTGTTGTTTGAACCCACGTTGCCCGATGGATCGTTCGTCGCCAATCGCAAAGGAACCGGAAATTTTTATTTCACGATTCGCGGACGCGCGGCCCATGCCGGTCGCAACCTGGCCGAAGGTCGCAGCGCCATCATTCACGCCTCACGCTTGGCGATCGAACTTGATGATTGGAACCGACTGGGCGATGGTATCAGCGTCAACGTTGGCAAACTCGTCGGCGGCGGACCGCTGAACCAAGTCCCCGCCCTGGCCACCTTGGCAATCAATGTTCGCGTCAGCACCGAGGCTCAATCACAAACGGCGTTAGATCGATTGACGGAGCTCACCGCTCGGTTTTGCGCGGCCGAAGGTTTTGATTGCCAACTGCAAGGTGGCTTTCACTCACCGCCCAAGTGCGTCACCGGCGATCAACGCGCTGCAGCCATCCAACACCACGTTACCGCCGCCGCCAAGCGTGCCGCCCGCAGCGCTGACTGGCAAGACACCGGCGGCTCGTGTGACGGCAACAAACTCGCCGCGATCGGATTGGCCAATGTTGATTCGCTGGGTGTCACGGGAGGACAATTGCACAGTCCGCTGGAATACTGCGAAATCGATTCATTGACTGCTGCGGCCGCCACGATCGTTTATCTCGTCGCACAAATGGGGACGCCATCGTGACACCTTGGATTCGACCCGTGCGAGTGGACGACCTCGACAACTTGCTGGAGATGATTCGCAGCGTGACGCCGGGATTGACAACGCTGCTGGTTGACCGCGATCGATTGCTCGAACGAATCGAACGGTCGCACTTTGCCTTCACACGCAAGAGTGAATCTCAAGCGGGCGAACCGTATTTGTTGGTAATGGAAGATGGTAGCGGCGACGAAAACGGCCAAGGTCGCTTGATCGGAACCGCTACCGTCTATGGGCGCACCGGTGGTTACGAACCGTTCTATGCTTACCGCGTTGTCACGACGGTACATCACAGCGAACAACTTGGCGTACATGACCAACATCGCACCGCATTTCATCTGCACCGAATCTATGATGGTCCCACCGAGATCGGCAGTCTGTTTTTATTGCCGGAATTTCGCGGTGCAGGTCGTGGCCGATTGCTTTCGCTGGCTCGTTTTGCACTCATCGCCCAGCGCCCGCATCGCTTCGCCAGCCGAGTGATTGCCGAGATGCGCGGGCAATGCGACGAGCGCGGCGTCAGTCCGTTTTGGGAGGCGGCCATGCGACCATTCTTTCAAGTTGACTTCAGCGTCGCGGACGCATTGTCCACAATCGCAAAACCTTATATCGAAGAATTGATGCCGCAGTATCCGTTGTTCTATGATTTGCTGCCGCGATCGGCCCGTGACGTAGTGGGCCAAGTTCACCCTGAGACCGAAGCGGCGCTGCAGCTTCTGACCGAAGAAGGCTTCGCCGCAACGGACATGGTTGACATCTTCGATGCTGGTCCGGTGGTGCAGTGCGAAACGCAAAACATCAAAGCCGTCCGTCGCTGCCGCCAGGTGACCGTTGGCTCGCTCGGCGAAGTTAGCCAAGGCGAACAAATGATCATCGCGTCAATGCGCGATGGCTTCCGTTGCCAATACGCCAATGTTGAAATCACCAACGATGACGACGTCGTCGTTATCGCCCCCAGTGTCGCCAGCAGATTGGCAGTAAAGGTCGGAGATCAAGCTTGGTTAATGCCACCGCATCCCTAAAATCGACGGATCTTTAACAAGATCCACTGACGCGATGCTGATCGTTTGCAATGACCGATTTACGCTTGCGAGAGCGGTGACGCAGGCCCGCACCGACGAGTCCGATTACGGCGAACGCCATTGACGAAGGTTCAGGGACGGCTGCGGCGACCGAAATCGTACCCGGCGTCGATGTGACATTAACAGGATTCATGAAGTCGATGTCGGTGAATTCGGCGAGGTCGACATTGATGGTATAGATGTCGCCAACGTCGGCGTTGTTGGGGACGACGAAGTTGAGCCTGGCCAGCAGGAACGGCCCGTCACCTAAGCTAATGGTTCGATTCATCTCGTCAAACGTAGCGTCAAGTGCGGAAATCCGATCATTTGGGCCGAGAGGATTCCCTGCCGAATTGGATACGAAATCGATGCCGAATCCACCGTCCACGGGATCTGCTTCCAGGCTGTTGCCCAGAAAAATGTAGTCGCCAATGGTTTCCAGCGGGGCCGTCGTCCAACCGCTACCGATATCAACCAGGTCACCTCGATCGCGACGAACGATGAGCTCGTTCGTTTCACCGGATAGACTCAGCACTTCGGCGACGTTGAGCGTCAACGAGCTGTCGCCACTGCCGGAGATATCGATCGCTTCGATGTTTTGAATGCGGCTGTTGGCGATCAACGTCAAGTCCAGCGCGAGTCCCGCAGCGTCAAGTCGGAGCGTGTCAAAGCCGCGTCCGCCATCGAGCCGACTGAAGATCAGATCGCTGACGGCAAGCACATCATCGCCTTCGCCACCATAGAGAACATCGGCACCGCCACCACCGATGAGCGTATCGTCACTGCGTCCCCCGATGATCGCGTCATCGGCTGCGGTGCCCGTCAGTGTTTCTGAGGCATTGGTTCCCCGCTGGGTAATGTCGCCCGAGAAATTGTCACCGTAAATCACATAGGCATCGAATCCAGTACTTGGGAATTCAAAATCGTGGCGGTTAGCACCAATGATGATGTCCGCCAAACCATCGCCGTTCAGATCACCCGCGTTGCTAACTGATACACCTGGGAAGTCTCTCTCGTCGGCACCCAGGACGACAAAGCCATCCCAGGCGGCACCGGTAAGATCGATCACGGCAAGTGGATTCGGTTCGCCAAAGACCACATACTTGGCACCGGCGTCATATTCCCCCGCACGATAGGCACCAACCAACAGGTCGTCGAAACCGTCCCCGTTGACATCGCCCGCACCACTGACGGAGTAACCCGTTCGCTCCGGCCCAGAGAACTCGATGCCAGCTTGACCGCCGTTGAGTAAGTCAAAGCCAACTCGCTCCGCTTTGCCGAACACGACGAAGCTCTTGTCGGCGCTTCTTGAACCGACAATAAAGTCGTCGAAGCCATCACCATTGAAATCGCCAGCGGCCTTTAGCGATACTCCAAAGAATCCGTCACCTTCCCCTCCTACGAACTTGACAAACGCAAATTGACTCGGAGGTGCTGCGAGATCAATGTTTGACAAGTTCGGACCGCCGAAGCCAAGGTACACTTCGCCGCTACCTTGCCCCGCGAACGATCCATTTTGACCGTTCGCATACGGCGCGCCGATCAGCAAATCGTCGAAGCCATCTCCGTCGATGTCACCAGTAATCGAGACCGCTCGGCCAGCTCCATCGAACACGCTGGGTCCAGTAAATCGAATCCCTGCAGTGCCGACGTTGGCGAGATCCAACGTCCCGCCCAAGGTCGGACTGCCGAAGATCACATAGGCAGCGCCAGCGGCGGCTCCGGAAGCGGTTCCCACGACAATGTCATTGAGGCCGTCGCCATTGATGTCCCCACCACCACCGACGCCGTGTCCCACACCGGCTCCGCTGTTAGCACCGATGATCGCCAAGCCTGCGGTGCCAAGATTGTCTGACAACAGCACGTCACTCGGGGTCGCACTGCCGAATACGACGTAAGCTTTTCCAGCATAAGCGTTACCTGGAATGTCTGCGTTGTCGGCACCGATTAGGACGTCATCGAAACCATCACCATTGACGTCCCCAAGGCTCGCAATGGATCGGCCAATACGATCGTTAGGTTCAGCGCCACGAATGACGATGTAGCCATTGGTGGGTACTGTCGGCAAATTCAAGAAGGCAAGCTCGGGTGCGGACGGCGTTACGTTGGGTACCAGTCCAGGTCCTCCAAAAATGACGTAGACCTCACCGGTTGAATACAGCGTGCTAGAACCTTCCGTACAATTTGCACGGTAGTTGGAAACCAGGAGGTCATCGAAGCCGTCACCGTTGAAGTCACCGGCACTACTGACGTCGTGTCCAAAATCGAATGGCGGTCCTTGAATCCGTAACAATTGATCGGGCGTCGAAGCGGGGTCGGTGATACTGAAAGTTGTGGCGACACGCTGGATCTTTAATGTTGCCGCGCCTTGCTGATAGACGTCGAACCGATCGTCGATGAATTCGGTCCCGGTCAAAGTCCAGACAGCGCCAATTTGAATCTCGTTCGCAGCCGATCGGCGAACGACGAGCGTGTTCGATTCATCGGAAAGATTCAGGACTTTTTGGACATTCAGTGTCAGCGAACTACCAGCGTTGGAACCCCGATTCATTCTCAAACGCTGTCGATTCGGCGTGAGCGACCCTCAATCGATTGACCAGCGAGCGATCGCTGGAGCTGTGCTCGTCCAGCCGCTCGCAGCAACGCTGGCAATCATCCAGATGACTGAGCCAGCGATCGAGCTGGGGCTCGCGGGCGCAGCCGTTGGCGAGGCTGAGCAGTTCGTGTTCGGAAAGATGCTCGGATTGAATCGAACTCACCCTTGAAAATCGGTGTTTGCCAGTGTTAGTGTAGAACGATTGGGGACAATCGTTCTACACCTACATTGAAGCCGCGACACGCGAATCCAGCGGCGCGGAGTCCCAATCAATCAGCCCTTCAAATTCGCCGCGCAATCGGCTCAGCACGCGAAATTTTGCCTGGCGAACCGCCTTGGCAGTCATGCCCAAATCCTCGGCCACAACTTTGGGCGACTCGCCTTCCAATACCGTGCGGCGGAAACAGACCCAAGTCGCCTGCGAGAAATCGCATTTCACCAATTCGATCGCTCGCTGCAGAATCGGTGCATCGTCCGGGAAATCGTCATCTTGCTGCGTCGCCCATAGCGCGTACGCATTGGCGGCATCGATCAGCTCGTGATCACCACCGATGGGGATTGGAATCTGCGACTGCGCACGCATCCAGTCGCCAATTTTATTCCTCGCGATTTGCCCCAACCAACATTTCATACTCTCGCCGGGTTGCGTCCGCCGAAAGCCGTCGATGCGAGTGGCTGCGACCAAGAAAACTTCTTGCCCGATATCCGCGGCGTCGGTCTCACTGAGTCCAGCTCGGCGGGACAACGAATAGACCCAAGGCGAATAAAGCGCCGTAAATCGCTGCCAAGCAATCGCGTTACAGTCTCGCACTCGACTGAGCAAATCACTGGATGCTGAACTCTCACTACGAACGGTTACAACATTCATTGGGCCATCGGTAGAAAAGTCAAATCAAGATCCGCCACAACGATGTTTATCGCCGTTGAAACACGTCGATCACAGCAAACTCTAATCCCGGCAGAATGTCATTGCCGGTCATACGTTGTTCGCTATTGAACATCACCGGTGCATAGCCGCGGCGATGGACTTGGATGGTTTGAAAATAGGGATCGATAATCCAAACCAACTCGACACCGACATCGAGATACTCATTGATCTTCTCGGTAGTCTCTTCAACCTTGTCCGACGGCGAGAGAACTTCGACGGCCAATCTCGGTACGCCGTCAATCATCGTCGTTTGAGCACCCTGACGAGCCATTGTTTCCGCAGAAAAGTAAGCGACATCGATACCAACCGTTGAATCAGGCTCGTGTCGCAAGATCGCGCCCGCTTCGCCCGTATGAACCTCGCCACACGGGGCGGGCTGGGTCATCAACCAAGCCTCCAAGAAATACGCCACTCGTGTGACAACAAAAGTATGAAAGCGGTTACGTCTGGTTGTCGGTTTCTCCTTCACCTCACCACGAATTAGACTTCGCTCCATGCCGTCGTCGGGCAGGGCCAGAAATTGTTCCGCAGTCATCAGGGTCGCAGTGTTCATCGACGATTCCTGTTGTTCCTTGCGATTGAACCAAACGTACCCACCCATAGTCGTACCCACCCATAGTAGCAGAACAGAATTGGCCATGCGAACAATTGCTTCAGCGGATACTGCTTTAGCAATGGTTGCCGCGGTCAATCAGCCAACGAGAGATCTTCAATCGCGGCGGCGAGTCGTCGATATTTGCGGTACAGAGACTGATACACTCGGTGCCTTTGGTCGCGCGGGCGGACTGTGTTCAATTCAGATTGACTCGCGCCCGCCATCGCTGCCGCAGCAGCGGCAACGGAAACGAAACCGCTCTTATCCGACCCGGCTGCGATCATCCCCAGCACAGCCGCGCCGACCGCAGTACCCTGCGTCGACGGATGGATCTCGATTGGCATCCCCAACACATCGGCATACACCTCGACGATAGCGCGATTGTGATGAGGAAGTCCACCCGTGGCGATCAGACGATCGATCGGAATGCCGCCGTCGGTCAGCATTTCGACGATCCACTTGAGACCAAACGCAGATGCTTCCAGCAACGCCAAATACATGTGTGCCGGACCATGCTCAAGTCCCAATCCTGTAAATGCACCACGCAAAGCACCGTTCATCAGTGGCGTGCGGCAACCATTCATCCAGTCGATACAAGTCACGCCCTGGGCACCGGGCGGAAGCTCCATCGCGGCTTTTGATAACTCATCGAAGTCTTCGAGATGCAAAAGATTTCGCAGCCAAGCAAACGCGTCACCCACGGCTGCTTGCCCCGTTTCGTAACCCCACAGTCCAGGCAAAATGCCGCCATCGACGACACCAGCAACGCCGGGGATATCAACGAATTTGTCGGCGTTGAGCATGTGACAACTGCTTGTTCCCAGCACCATCACCAAAGTGCCCGGATTGGCCGCACCGACGCCAGGTACTGTGGCATGCGCGTCAATGATGGACGTCGATACCGGAGTGCCGGCACTTAATCCCAACCGCTGCGCCATGACCGCCGTCAATCCTCCGGCTGACTCGCCGGGCGAACGCATCACGCCGGGCAATCGATTGGCCACCACATCGGCCAGGTACGGATGGACGGCCTGAAAATACTCTTGGGCCGGATAGCCGTCGGCGGCGGACCACATCGCCTTGTATCCCGCTTGGCACGTTGATCGCGTCAACGTCTCGGCATCACCACCCACGAGTTGCCAGACGAACCAATCGCCAGCCTCCAACCATACTTCCGCCGCGTGGGCAACTTCAGGCGACCGCTCGACCGTTTCCAAAATCTTTGGAAAGAACCACTCCAGTCCAATCGCGCCACCGTATCGCTTCAAGAACGCCTCACCGCGCTGGCTCGCAATCAAATTCATCCGTTGGGTCTGCTGAAGTGCTCCGTGATGTTTCCAAAGTTTCGGCCACGCCAGTGGAATCGTTTTGAACGAATCAAGTTGGCAAAGTGGCGTGCCGTCTTTCAGTGTTGGCAACATCGTGCAACTGGTGAAGTCAACGCCGATACCGACGATCGTTTCGCCATCAACGCCGGCTTGCTCGATCGCCGCGCGCGTCGCCTGGACCGCGGATTGGAGCCAGTCCATCGGTGCCTGCAACGCATAGCTAACGGGCAGCTTCTCGCCTGTCCCCGGCAGGAACTCGGTGATCTGGCCACCTGCATAATTTGAGCTGGCAAGTCCAAGCTGGCGTCCGCCAGCGTCGACCAAAATCGCGCGAACCGATTCGGTGCCAAAATCCAAACCCAACGCAACGGCGACCGACATCGCTTACTTCCTCGCGGACGTGACGCTGGAGTTTAACTCGTCACCGGCAACCAAGCTCGCCGGATCAACGGTGACATGCTTGATCCGCTGGCGCTTCCATGTGTAGGTGATATGGATCAGCCCATCGGCGGATTGGATGATTGCCGGGTAGCTGAATTCTTCGCCCGCTTCCCGTTCCAGCACAGCGACACTTCGCCATGTGGTTCCATCGTCCGAGATCGCGAGATTCAAGACGCCGCGTTTGCCCCAACCCGTCTTGCCGGAATCAAGATGATTGTAAACCAACAGTTGACGGCCATCGGCAAGCGTTACCGCGTCGATCCCCGAATTCGGATTGGGCAAATTGGTTGCTTCCATCGGCGACCAACTCCGACCGTCATCGGACGACGAACTTGTCGCGATCACGTTCTCTTTTGTCCGACATAAGACTTGCAATCGACCATCACTATGTTGCAAGAACGTTGGTTGAATAGCATTGAATTCGCTCGCTTCATTGATGGGGCCAACTCGATACCAAGGCTCTGATACAACGCCATCGACTAAACGACTGGATTCAAAATGAACTCGCCAACCATCACCTTCGGTCGATGATCCACATAGCAAGGTATCGCCACCGACAAGAATCGGTTTGCAGCGCACCGGACCATCGATCCCACTGGGCAAACGAACGCGACCATTGAAGGATCGTCCGCCGTCGAAGCTGGTCATCATTTCGCCCCACCACTGGCTTGGACTGGGACCGATTTTGAAAAACAACATGGTCGGCGCGTCACCGGGTGGTTGAAACAGAACAGGATTCCAACAGGGATATCGCAAACCTTCGTATTGAATTCCCTCAGCGACTTGATGCGGCGAAGTCCAATTCGCGCCATCGTGATAGCTGGACCAAATGCCCACGTCGGGATTGCCTTCCTTTGATCCCGCAAACCAAGCGGCCACTAAACCACGTTTGGTCGCGCAGATCGTCGAGGCATGACAGGCTTTGAACGGTGCCGTCTCGAACACATATTCCTCGCTAACAAGCCCGGGGAATCTTTGCTCGGCCGCTGTCTCGGCGGGCTTTGCTGTCAAGTCTTTGGGATTGAACTGGATGCAATCATCATGGCGAATGTGATAGATGCGTCCGTTCTCGCTGCCGACCAATAAGTCGGGTTTGCCATCACGATCAAAGTCACAGACCGCTGGACTGGCGGTGTGTCCGGCAACGTTTCGCTGCGTCAAGTTGCCAATATTCTTGAGCACTGCACGACCGTCGCGATCTTCGCAGTTGCGATACCACGTGACGTTTTCGGAATTGACCAGCACGTCCAATCGCGAATCACCATCCCAATCAACAACGGCCAACTTGACGCGTCCCGATCCACCGCATGACTTCGCGTTGAGTCGAATCGGTTGGTTGTTTTCGTCGACAAAGATCCGCTGTGCGGGCCCACCATCAGAACGTAGCGTGAGAAAGCCTACCTGGTCCAACATCACCAAGTCCAACCGCTTGTCACCATCAAAATCGATCGCAATCGGAGTCGTTCGCCACTGGGTAAGTGACGAACCGGACTTTGTTTGCCACCAATTCCAAAGCGGCGGTGACTCTCGCTGGCCTGTATCAAATTCGCGGGCAACCAGCGTCCCCGAATCATTGGTCAGCATCCCCAGCTTCGCCAGGATCGAGTTGTAGACAATGTCCCCGTCGCCATCACCGTCCCAGTCGGCGACGGACAAAGTTGTGTAGCCCCATTTTGCTTCGCACGGACCTTGGATCGATCCATTGGGGCCCGCCATGACGCGGAACGGAGCGACTGATCCGTCGGGTGAACGAACGCTCAGCAATCTTGCCGCTGACCACTTTGGCAATCCATTTTCGCCGGCACCGCGATTCTCAAACCAACCGATCTGACCGGCTGTATTGCCACACAGAATGTCTTCATCGCCGTCTTGATCCCAGTCATACGCAAACGGTGTTGCCAATGCACCAAATTTCAACGTATCAGCAATCTGGCGAAAGTATTTTGGTGATTCAAACACCGGCATTTGATCGCGCAGTTGGCCGGTGTTCTCGACGAACGCCACGCGGCCATCTTCATCGCCAACGATCAAGTCGATGTCGCCATCGGCATCCCAATCAATTGCCGTGGGCGTGATCATTTGCAACTCCATGACCAGCGGCTGGCCGACGATGTTGCTCAGCTTCATTCCCGAACCGTAGCGCGGCGCGGTTCGTGTCCCGAGGTTTTGGAAGTAGGTAAAGCCATCCAAAAATTCGCCGCAGAGTAAATCCAAATCGCCATCGTTATCAAAGTCGGCAAGATTAGGACTTGGCCAACCGTAAACGTCAATGTCGCCGCCCCCGGCACGAAGACGAACGGGAGTCGGCGAATACCTGGCGGATTCGACGGTGCCCATGTTCTCGATCAAATAAACGTACCCGTGCAGCGGCCCGTTTCGCCAATTGCCATGATTGTCGTAGGCGAAGTCCCAGCCCAGGTCTGACCAGTCACCGATACCAACGATGATGTCATGGTCCGAGTCGCCATCGTAGTCAACGTACCGCCACATGTTCGCGCGGATGCGGCCTTGGCCCTCGTGTGGATTCTTTGACGGATAGATCTTTTTTGGTTTATCAAAGTCGAACGAACCGGACGACGCATCGGCTCTAAACTCTTCGCCGGGAACCATCACAACCGGTTCACCATCGACGACGCTCAGCATCATGTAGTGCTGGCCTTGGCCAATTCTCACGCTCGGTTTGAAAACCGGCATCTTGACCGCCGGATCCTGCGTCGGGTTTTCAAAAAAGTAGACGCCCTTGGACGGACTGTCGGGGCAGCCGACGACGAGATCCAAATCCCCATCGCGGTCATAATCAAATGGCAGCGGATAAGCCCACAGGCCAACACCCAAATCGACTTCCAGGCCTGGGTTGTTATACTCCAGCGGCTGCAGCTTCCACTGAGGTTCTTGCGCGCAGACAACGCTAGCGCAAACGACATGAATCACCAGCGCTAGAACCGCAGCGATCTTTCCAAACAGTCTCATCAGTGTTGTCTCCATCGGTCAATTCCAGAGCCGACTAAGGATCGAGCGGAAATTAAGTGGGATCGGCCCGCTTCTCCCCGCTGCGGGGAGAAGCGAGCTAGGATAAAGATTTAACCGCAGCACCGCGATCACAGCGCCCCCAGGGAGCGCAATATCTCATCGACACGCTGTCGCTCGGGTTGCAAAAAAGCATGAAACGGATCGGCCGGAAGGTCACCGCAGATGCCCATTAACGACAACGCACACTTGATCGCCTTGATGTGTCGCGAAGCGTACTTGCCGATCTCATAGATCGCCTGAAACGACGTTATCTTCACACGTGATTGTTCGAGTTTCTCAGCATCGCCGTCGCGCAGCGCCTCATAGCAATCAACGAACAAACGCGGCAACACATTGGCACCACCATTAACGCCGCCGTCGCTGCCAAGTCGATGGGCCTGTGGCATCAGCGATTCTGGCCCAACGAGAATCGACCAATCGGGTCGTTCGGATTTCAATTCACAAACACGACCAAAGTAGTCCAAGTCGCCGCTGCTATCTTTGACACCGACGATCGATTGGATGCTTGAAAGTTTTCGCAGTGTCTCGATCTCATACCAGACCTTGGTCAGACCCGGCATGTTGTAAAGCATTAGCGGCAATGGAATCAGCGGCGCGATGTTCCGTACATAGGCCGTTAGTTCCGTCTGGCCAGCGGGAAAATAATAGGGCGTTGTCAGCACCGCCGCGTCGGCTCCGCAATCCGCCGCGTGCTTCGCCAATTCGACCGTTTCCACAAACGCCGTGTCGGCCACGCCGACCAGTACCGGAATTCGCCGGTTTACCAACCGCGTCGTTTCGCGAATCAATTCGCGCCGTAGTCGATAGCTCAGGCTTGGAGCTTCGCCCGTGGTCCCTAAAATGAAAACGCCTGATACGCCACCGGCAATCACGTGGTTAACAAGCTTTTCTAATCCAGGCAAATCAAGACGATCACGTTCGAGCAAGGGCGTCACCAGCGGCGGCACGATGCCGCGAAAGAGCTGCGAAGCGGATGGCGTGAAAGTTGGTTCGAGCGCGGTAACGGAAGCCTGGGTCATCTTTAATGCCTAGCAGACATTGGGAAAAAATTCGGGTCGTTTAGTCTATAGAGTTTAGTTGTATCGCGAAAAGTTGTCAATCGTTAGCCAGTGCTTCGTCAACGTAAGTTTATTGGGCGGCAAAAATTGTAGAACGGTTGTCCCCAACCGTTCTACAATTACCCAGTAACTTGTGATTGAACGTACTCATCGAGCGCCAAGAGCGAAACCGCCAGTCCATGCTGGATGTGTTGGATGGAAGCTGCTCGCGCTTCCTCAGGCTCCCCGTTGCGAAGTCCCTTAAAGATACTTTCGTGCTCGCGACATGTCCGCTGCATCGCCTCGACATCGTGACGATGGCGGCGGATGCCGAATACGCGAGTCAACACATGCGACTGCGAGGCCGTGCGCACCAGCGCTTGATTCCCGGTCGCTTCGATGATCAACATGTGAAACAGATAGTCCGCCGAATCAAACAGCTTCGCAATCCGCTTGCCCGCGAATTGCTGCTGCGATTCTTTGTGCTTGGCGGTCAGCGAACGCATTTGTTCAAGTTGGTCGCTGACGCCCGCCAATTGCTCCGAAGTTATTCGCTGGGCCGCCAGGGCTGCCGTGCTGGGCTCAATGACCTCGCGCACCTCGTAGATCTCGATCAAGTCCTTTCGATCAAGCGTGCGAACGATCGCGCCCATGTTTGGCACCAGATCGACAAGACCCTCCTGGGCCAGCAGACCTGCGGCCTCGCGAATCGGCGTGGCGCTGACGCCGATTTCTTTACCGATGGGACCGTAAAGCAACCGCGCCCCAGGCTCAAAATCGCCAGCCAGAAGTTTGCCGCGGAGATGTTGGTAAGCCCTGTTCGCATGAGTTTCAAGTGCCATCAAGTGCATCCTGCCGGAGCAAAGGGGTCTCTGACTGCAAATCTAGCTGGACATCGCCAGGTTTGATTGAAAACATTAAGGTTTGCTCAGTCGTAATTAGTGTAATCGCAACACCCCCTAACGCGGAAGGCAACCACCGGTGACTCGCTGAACCTCAATCGCGATGACAGGTTTTCGATTCGTTGAAGATGTCGAAGCGTTAGACGGTCAAAAACAAGATTCTGGCAAATTGTCGTGCCTTTTTAACGCTTTACTGTTGCAGACCGTCACCACAATCGATAGTCTATAGACGCGGCCAATGTCTATAGACTACCGTAACGTGTCATCGCGTAGCGATCGTCAAACTTTTCTCCTCGTTTCAAAAAAGGGAAGCATCCATGAAATTCGTCTTACTCACAGTACTGCTCGCAAGCTTGCCGCTAGTTGTCGGTTGCGGTGACTCTGCCGATACGAGTGTCATTGAAGTAGCGCCAACGCAACTGACACAAGAAGAGCAGGACGCGCTCTTAGATGGCACCGATTGAGTTTGCGAAAATGCGGCAAAGCGCGTTAGCGATTTGACCACTGGCGCGCGCGCCAGTGCGGAAATTTTTCTATTCGTTTCTCCTCACAGGGACTTTTCATGTTTAAAAGTAATCACCGCCAATCGCCACTTGGTTTTACTCTGGTTGAACTTCTTGTCGTGATTGCCATCATCGGTGTCATGGTCGGATTGTTGTTGCCCGCTGTCCAAGCGGCGCGCGAAGCGGCGCGACGAATGAGTTGTGGTAACAACTTCAAACAACTCGGTTTGGGCATACATAATTACCATGCGGCCTACAACCTGATCCCCATTCACGGCACCGGTACCGGGCCAGCGATCACCGTGAACAACAATTTAGCGACGAAGACGTTGGCCAGTATGCTGGTTGGGCTGACTCCGTTCGTCGAACAACAAGCATTGTGGGAGCAAATCAGCAGCCCCTTGTTCGATCCGGCGATTCCCATCACTTGGACGCCGATGGGCCCGGTCACATTTCGCGACACTTATATTCCTTGGCGTACTGAGGTTTCGACGTTTCGTTGTCCAAGCGATCCGGGGTCGGGATTGCCTGCACTTGGCCGTACCAATTACGCGGCTTCGGTTGGCGATGCGATATTCCTGGTTCATTCCGGAGGCAAAAACCGCGGCGGACTTTGGGACTGTAATTGTGGCGCAACTCCAACCCGGGATGAACGTGCCAATGCCCAGAACACGATGACTAATAATGCGGCAACCAGGGCTCGAGAGAGCAACCGGGGATTTTTCTGGTCGCGAAACAAGACGAGCTTCGCCGTTTGTTTAGACGGGCTTTCAAACACCATCGCGATGGGTGAAATTGCGACCAGTTTGGGTGCTAAGGAAGTCCGTGCCGATCTGTCTGAGGCCGGTGCTGTGGAGCTTTTGACCAATCCCAAGTTTTGCGATTCCGTGATCGACCCGCTTCGCCCCCAGTTTTTCACTGGCACCGCAACCGGCCAGACTGATTCATCGGGTCGTGGCTATCGGTGGGCCGATTTTCGACTTTCCTATTCCAGTATCCAGACCATCCGACCGCCGAATCAAATGTCATGCACCTGGGGCGTGGGCGCGGTCAGCGACAATGGGCACGCGCTGAGTACCGTGGGTAGTCGCCATCAAGGTGGTGCCCACGTTTTGATGGGCGATGGATCGGTTAAGTTCATTACGGAGAGCATTGAGGCGGGCAATCAAAGCGCCGCACCGGCTGCGCCAGGTTTAGCCAGTCCATACGGTCTTTGGGGAGCTTTGGGCACACGTGCTTCAAAAGAAGTCATCGACAAGGAGTTTTAGGGCTCCGACCTTTGTAAAAACCTGGGGGCAAGAGCTGCGCGGTTCGGCGCTAGCCGCCGGTGATTCACGCTACCGGTGGCTAGCGCCAGACCGCTCACAATCCCAAAACCTAAACTGAATGGGTGAACGCGAAATGCCAACTAAACTCATCACTGCTCTTTGCTTTTCCATCATTGGAATTTCGGCCCACGACCTTGTCATTGTGCATGCACAGCATGTCGATTGGGAAGCTGGTGGTGAAATCCACTTGGCGGTGGATGTTGGTCCGCTGGGTGCCACGCAGCACTATGAGGTGCCACCACTCGGTACGGCTGATGTGCTCGGCAATGGTCCGTACGATTTGATGGTCAGCGACCATCGCCTCTTGCCCTTCAAGCGATTCACACCTGAAGGCGTGCCGGTTTATGGACAACCACTTACGTTCAAATCTCCCGGCGGTGCGTTGGCGCTCTTCGTCAGAGATTCGCAGCCGTTCGCGGCGGTTTATGAGGGTGGTCAAATTCGGCTCTCGCGACTAAATCGCAAGACGCTTGAATTTGAATTGGTTGAAGGCTTCGCGGCGAAAGTACCCGCCGGCCTCGGGACGCTGGGTGCCTACGCCTTGCCGAACGACCAGCTGGCGATTCTCTTCACCAAACCAGACGGCAAAGCTCGTGGCGTGCCCGATGCGCATTCGCATTCTGCGGAATTCCGGCCGTTTGATGGTGCAGGGATTTGGCGTGGCAAGTTATCCTATTCGGTTCTGGGATCGCTGACATTGGCCAACAGTGCCGCAACTCCTGAAATCACTTTTCCAATCTTTGCCGACCAGCGCGATTTCCTGATTCGATGCACCGGTTTAACGCAGGTAAATTACCCCAGCGGCGGATCGCAAGGTGCGGTCGGTGCCGCATCGCAAGGCATGTTTTACTATTTCGGCAACCCATCGAAGAATGAGTTACAGTTGCGATCAGGTGTGTTTCTCAGCGATGCCGTTGGCAACGGCATCCGGCACCCGGGGATCTTTCCTAGTCCTGTGTCCATTGCTGATCCGAAGACAGGTGATTCGGATTTGCTGGTAGGCGATACCGGATCGTTATGGTTCTATAACTTTACCGGTCGGTTCAACCATCATGGAGGACCGATTTACGATCCGCCGGTGCAAGCGATGATCGAAGATCCCGTCATGACGCTCGGTGCGTTACCGGTTTTAACCTCCGGCGATTTGGACGGCGACGGCTTGATTGACCTCGTAGCTGGAAATGATGCAGGACACTTTCTGTTTATTCGCAACATCGGATCGAGCAGCAAAGCCGAGTATGATTCACCTATACGGCTCAAAGCAGGCGGCGAGGTATTGAAAATCGATGGTGGTTATATTGGCATTCAAGGTCCGCCTGAATCACGTTGGGGATACACGTGTCCGACGCTGTTTGATTGGAACGGTGATGGCTCCCTCGACATCATTTACAATAGCATTTTGGGCGAAGTGACGGTGATGCTTCATGAACCCGGTTCGGCTCCACCGGCGTTCAAGCGGCCGGTTGTCCTTAAAAATGATACGATGGAAATGCACCTTGTCTGGCGGACTCAGCCGGCCGCTACGAACTGGGGTATTGAAGGCGGTCGCAACTGCATCGTCGTCAACGATGAGAACAACCAGTTTCGGCGCTTCTGGCAAATCGATGACTACAACGTCACTTTCGGCGACGTGCTTCGCTTGACCACGGGTGAACCGATTCAAGCGCATGGCAAACGGTTTGCCGGCCAGTGGGGACGCACCAAGTTGCAGACCGTGGACTGGGACGGTGATGGCTTGACCGATCTGTTGGTCGGTACTGGTCGCGCAGCATCGATTCCAGGACCTGGCGGGATCCCAGACGACACGTTTGTTGATGATCGGCGACAAGCTTCGGTCTTATTTCTTCGCAATGCGGGGTCCAATCAAGACCCTGTTTTTGAGTATCCTGTGGTGATGCACTTCGACACCAAAAAGCTCGAGATGGGGACGCACACCTGCTCGCCTCTGGCGATTGATTTGGGTCGTGGCAAACTTGACCTATTGGTCGGCGAAGAGGACGGAACCGTGCTCTACTACCCACGGGAACGATTGACGTGGATTGATGTGCGTAGCAAACAAGAACCGCGCCAGGAATGAACATGCTTGATCGCCGTGCTTTTGACTTTCCAGGTTTTCACTTCGCCGTGATTCTATTGGGCTGTTCGTTGTTCTTTAGTAAACCGGCTGGTGCCATCAGCCCGACGCAGGACGATGTCGCCTATGGTCCACACCAACGGCAGGTGTTGGATTTTTATCAAGCTGCGTCCGAACGTCCGACTCCAGTCGTCGTCTATTTGCATGGCGGTGGCTGGGTAAACGGTAGCGAAGCATCGGTGCCACGGCTCGACGAATACCTAAACGCGGGCGTTTCGGTGGTTGCGGTTCGCTATCGTTATTCCCATGAAGCCCAATTGGCTGGAATCATGCCGCCGGTAAGAGCGCCAATGGAGGACGCGATGCGGGCTGTGCAATTCATTCGGAGCAAGGCGTCCCAGTGGAACATTGACCCCAGTCGCATCGGCGCAACGGGCAATTCAGCCGGTGCCTGCACTTCCTTGTGGCTTGCGCTGCATGACGACATGGCGGCCCCGCTCAGCGTCGACCCCGTCGCCAGGCAATCGACGCGTTTGACCTGCGCCGGAATTCGCAACGTTCAATCATCTCTCGATCCCATTCAAATGAAGCAGTGGACTCCGAATAGTCGCTATGGTGGTGGCGCGTTTGGTTTCATGGACCCGCACGATACCAAGACTCGCGACTCGCAGTTTGAGCAGTTTCTGGCAAGCCGCGAGCGGATCTTGCCGTGGATACAACAGTATTCACCGATCGAACACGCCAGCCCGGACGATCCGCCGATCTATGTGTCGTTCACGAATCCGCCAAATTTTGGCCAGTCGGAGAAAGATCCCACACACACAGCGAACTTCGGTGTGGCATTGAAATGGAAGCTTGATGAAATGGGAGTCCCTTGTGAACTCGTTTATCCCGCTGCGCCGTCAATTAAGCACCAGCGGATGGAAGATTTTCTGATTGCGACGCTGACCTTCGCCGCAGAGACCGTTCCGCTGTGGTCCGACGAAGAACTTGGCACGACCGAACCCGACAATTCCGAAATCCGCAACCAGCGCGGCCCTAACGACGGCAGTGTTAGCAACGTGAATCGGCCGACGTTGACGATTTATCATCCGACGTTTGCCAAGAACAGCGGCAGCGGAATCGTGGTTTGCCCTGGAGGAGGATACGGCAATGTTGTTGTCGACAAAGAAGGCCATGATGTCGCGCGCTGGTTGGCCAGTCAGGGCGTGACAGCCGGCGTGCTTAAATATCGCTGTGGCGGCGGATCGAATCAGCACCCGATTCCGATGTTGGACGCTCGGCAGGCGGTCAACTTGTTTCGCTCGCGCGCCAAAGATTGGCATGTTGCCACCGACCAGATCGGGATCATTGGGTTCTCCGCCGGTGGGCATTTGGCGGCCACGATCGCTACTGACGCCGAATCGGCCATTAATTTCGCGGCTCTGATTTATCCCGTCATCTCGATGGCCGATGGCGTCACTCATGCAGGCTCGAAACGGAACCTAATTGGTGAGTCACCAACGGATTCGCTTGTTCACGAGATGTCACGTGACGAACAGGTTTCCGCATCAACCTGCCCAACGTTCTTGGTTCACGCCAGCGATGACAAAGCGGTTCCAATCGAAAATAGTTTGCGGTTCTACGAGGCCTGCCGAGCAGCCAACGTGTCCGCAGAGATACACCTCTATCCCGATGGTGGGCATGGGTTTGGCATGTACCGCGGGAGGCGAGTCTCGGAGCAATGGCCTAACGAATTTAAGTCCTGGATGACCAGCAAGGGCTGGCTCGAATCAACGGCTAATACGGTGACAACGCCAAGAGATCTGACCGATCAACTTGCCATGGGCGCGGGCGACGATGAGATCGTCGATCATCTATTGCTGGTCAGGAAATCGGCCGGTACAAGCCGGGCGATAGCGATTCACTTTCCCGATCTTGATCGCGACCGCGCGTACCGCATCCAAATGTCCTTGTTGGCCAAAATGGAGGCTGGCGGCGAACGCTTGGCAGGGTGGAAAATGGGCGGTACAAAAATTGTGAAACTTGGCGACAAGCTCGAT
Organism: Pirellulaceae bacterium; assembly: GCA_041753075.1. Lineage (GTDB taxonomy): Bacteria > Planctomycetota > Planctomycetia > Pirellulales > Pirellulaceae > UBA6163. Next base: position 26,847 of record JBGSVE010000116.1, on the reverse strand, counting down.
CCGATCTTTGGTTTCATGTTGGCGTCGGATGAATACCAGTCTAAATCCACCACCGACGCCAGCCGCTTTGCCGCCGATCAACCCATCATGGAAGCGGAGGTCGGCTTTTGGATTGGCAAGGACCTTCCCGGCCCGCACGTTAGCCGCGAACAATTGGCAGCAGCCATCACCGGAGTCGGTGGGGCCGCCGAGATCATCTCCGCGCGACTTCGTGATGCACAGGGAGGCTTGGAAGCGGGTGTCAACATTGGCATCGCCGATGGCCTGTCGCATGGCGGGTTCATCCTGGCAAAGAAACAGGTTCGCCTTGATCATGCGGAATTCGGTACTGAACAGGGACGCATCGAAATTAACGGCGAGATCGTTGCCCAGGGCGAAGCCAAGATTATGATGTCCGGCGCACCGCTCGATGCGGTATTATCGCTCGCAAATTTGCTGCCCAAGCATGGCCGTTACTTACAAGCCGGCCAAGTCGTCATCATCGGCTCAATGCTTGATTCTCCAACCGCCGATGCCGGCGACCGCGTCGAGATCGGCTTTACTTCGTTTGAGTCATTACACATCAATTTGAAGTAGGCCGAATTCTTATGCGTACAGCCTGGCTGGCGGTTGCGTTGCTGTGGCCGGTCGCTTTATTAAATTATCTTGATCGCCAAATGCTCGCGGCGATGAAGCAGTCGGTGATGACCGACATTCCCGATATCGGCCTGGATGCCAATTGGGGCTATATGCTTGGCCAGTTCAAATGGGTCTACGCGATTCTGAGTCCGATCGGCGGCTACATTGCCGATCGTTACAGCCGCCGGTTGACGATTTGCACCAGCTTGTTCGTGTGGTCGGCGGTCACTTGGTTCACGGGTCAAACCAACACGTATGACCAATTGTTGTGGACACGGACGTTCATGGGTATCAGCGAAGCGTTCTACATTCCGGCGGCGCTGGCGTTAATCGCCGATCATCATTGGCAAGGTACGCGGTCACGGGCAATTGGGATTCACCAAACCGCGATCTATTGCGGAATCATTTTGGGTGGATTCAGTGGTTACGTCGCCGATTCGCCGACATTGGGTTGGCGATGGGCTTTTCAAGCTGCGGGGATCGTCGGGTTGGTTTACACGATTCCGCTGGTGTGGTGCTTGAAAGACTCCGCTGCGACGCTGCAGCGAACTGCCAGTGGAGATCGGTCAGCGCGGTCTTTTGGTGGAGCGCTGAGTCAACTGCTTTCCAATCGATCGTTTTTACTGCTGGTTGCCTGCTTCACGCTTCCGGCGCTGGCGGGCTGGGTCGTGAAGGATTGGATGCCAGCAATATTGAAAGACCGATTTAACATTGGTCAAGGAATGGCCGGTGTGTCCGCGACGCTGTATGTAAACATTGCATCGTTAGTAGCTGCGTTTGGCGGTGGTGTGCTTGCCGATCGGTGGATGAAGAGAACGTCGCGCGGTCGGATCTATGTGAGCGCGATCGGGATGACGTTGTTTATTCCGGCGCTGTTTGGTGTTGGGAATTCGAGTTCATTGCTGATGGCGATTTTGTTTCTGATCGTATTTGGAATTGGTTGGGGATTTTTTGATTGCAACAACATGCCGATCTTGTCACAAATTGTTGGGTCGGATTTGCGGGCGACGGGTTACGGCATCATGAATCTGGTGAGCATCAGTTGTGGTGGCTTTGCGGACTGGGGATTTGGCGCGTTGCGAGATCGTGAGGTGCCGCTCAATCAGGTCTTTGGAGTATTCGCCGGTCTGGCCATGATTTCGGTTGTTTTGATGCTGCTGATCCGGCCGCAGGTTGCAGTAGAAACTGTTGATCGCCCAAAGCATCCCAATTCGTAGCGTGGGTCAGACGCCTTTTTTTAACCTGAGCCTAACTGGACAGCGCCATGTTCGATTTAAAACACCTTGTTTTGTGGAGTCGTTCGCTTTGTGAGCGGATCGGCGCTAGCCGCCGGTTTCGATCGGGAAATACCGGGGGCTAGCGCCCGCCCACTCACTGAACTTGGCGTTGTCCTGCTAAACACCATCAAGCGGCTGGGTACTGTCTCCAAACCGACTGAGCCCCTGGACTCCCAATTTTTCGGCCATCGACAAGTACAAATTGGCGAGCGGCTTGGAGCCATGCTTAGTAAACCGGCCCGCCTGCAACGATCCGCCGCCGTTGCCGGCCAGGATCGCTGGCACATCAGTGTGGCTGTGACGATTACCGTCGGCATTGCCGCTGCCAAGAAGAATCATCGAATTATGGAGCAGCGACTTTCCATCGACGTCTTCGATTTCGTCAAGCCGCGCCAGAAACTTGGCGAATCTGGTCATGTACCACTCGTCAATTTGAATGACCTTTTCGATTCGATCGGCCTTGTCCTGGTGATGGCTCAAGTCGTGATGACCTTCGACAATACCGATATGCTCGAACGACCGGTTGCTGCCGTCGTGAGCTAGTAGCAATGTTGCGACGCGAGTTGAATCGGTCTGAAAAGCCAATGCCAACATCTCATACATCAGCTCAACGTGATCGGTATACGAGGTTGGTACGCCGGCGGGAGTAGCAACATTCGGATCGGGTGCCGCGCCAAATCGTTCCGCATTCTCAATTCGCGTTTCGATTTCGCGAACGCCAGCGAGATACTGGTCAAGCTTTCGACCATCAGCGCGAGCCAAACGCCGCTGCATCGATTTCGCATCGTCTAACACAAAGTCGAGAATCGATCGCTGCTCTTGACGCCGCTGAGCGAGATTTGCGTTGCGCTGGCCATGCTCGCCGGAGCCAAACAATCGTTCAAAGACGAGACGTGGATTGGCCTCCGGCGACATCGGCGTCGTCGCGTTCTTCCAAGAAAGATTAAATTGATAAGCGCACGAATATCCCGAGTCGCACTCACCGGTTTGGCGATTTGCCTCGCAGCTTAGTTCGAGCGATGGGAACCGAGTGAGGCGACCAACTTGCGAGGCGATTTCTTGGTCAATTGAAACCCCATTGCGAATGTCCGTAGCGCTTTTGTTCAATCGCACGCCGGTCAAAAAAGTACCATTGCCACGCGCATGGTCACCACCGCCATCATTGCCAGCTTCAGCAGCCTTATTGTCCAGTCCATGCAGGATCTGGATCTTGTCACGCATTGGTTCCAACACGCTAAGCGTCCGGCCAAGCGAAAATGAAGTCTCGTCACCTTCAGGCCAAAACGCGGAAGGAATGGCACCGTTTGGAAAGTATAGGAAGGCCGTTCGCAACGGTGCGCCGGTGGCGGTAACGCCAAGTGATCGAGCTTGTAAGGATTCACTTGCGAGCACACCACGAGGTGCAAGCGAACCAAATGCCGGCAAAGCGATGCAAGCGCTAAGGCCGCGCAGAAAATGACGTCGGCCAATCGCCGGTGAGTATTGTCGCGGGTTCATAGTGGTCAAGTTTGTCGGTGACGACGGTAAGAAAATGAATGCGGCTACAATCGGGATGGATCAGAAATACGAGTTCGCTGGAAAGGTGCGGACTGGACAATCCAGCGGAGCAAGTCACCACAGCGGCCGTCGTTGATTTCAAGCTTCAGGACAATTTGGTCAACGGTCTCGACATCAAAATAATCAACGCCCCGGCCCGTCGCGTAAGTCAACATTTTTTCGGTGACACAGGTGTAGAGTTCGCGGCGATGTTTGGTCGCGAGAATCTTTTTTAGTTCAGCTACCGAAGAGAAAGTCGCACCGCTAATCAATTGGCCTGACGGGTCAATCGGACCTGACGATTCACGCTCGCGATAAAGCCCCAAGGCGTTAAAATTCTCCAGTGCCAATCCAAGTGGATCCATCGAATTGTGGCACGAAGCACACAGCGCATTCTCGCGATGGATTTCGAGCGACTCACGCAGCGTTAATTGACGACCGCCGGGACCGCTGGCTAATTCTTCTAACGGCGGGATGTTCGGTGGTGGTGCGGCGGTGGGCGTACCAAGTAGGTTTTCGAGAATGAATTTGCCGCGCTTCACCGGCGATGTGCGATCGGGATTCGACGTAATCGACAAGAAAGTGGCTTGTGTTAGCAGGCCACCGCGAACGCTATCGGGCGGCAACAATACTTTCTGGCTTTGCCTGCCCTCGACGCCCGCAATTCCATAGTATTCTGCCAACGATTCGTTCAGAAACGCATAATCGCTATCGAGCAACTCCTGCAGCGGGCGATTGTCTCGAATCAAATGCTCCACCATCATTTCGGTCTCGCGCCGCATCGCACGCTTGACTTCGCCACTTGGCTCGGCAGCTTTGACAAGTGACTCGAATTTGCGGCGCAGGTCACGACCTTCTTCGAGGATCTTCTTCTCGTCATCGGTAAGTGAGTCGCGGTCTTTCCATCGTAGGCTGCGATACTCGGATCGAACGAATTCTTCTCGCTCACTGGAAACACGCTCACGATCTAGCACCGCATAAACGTTGCTCGATCGGCTATCGATATCGCGAGATTGCAGCCATTGGCCGACAAAGTTAGCGAAAAAATTCTTGCTTCGCGGATCGGCCATCAGGCGATCAACTTGTGCGTCAAGCTGGTCGCGCAACTTTCCCTGGCGGGCCAATTCCATTAACGTGTCATCCGGTGGCGATGACCAAAGGAAGTATGACAATCGCGTTGCCAACGAGAACTCATCGACCAGCGGATTGGATTCGCCGCGATTCGCAATTGACTGCTCCTCGCGAAACAGAAACCGTGGCGAAGCCAACATCGCGATCATCGCATCAGCGACAGCAGCCTCGAAAGGCTTACCGACGTTGTCGTATTGATACACCGCCAAATCGACCAGACGCGACAGCGATTCTTCGTCAACGGGGCGTCGAAACGCTCGCGTTGCAAATCGCTCAATCACTGTTCTCGCGTAGGCCCGTCTTAATTCGCCATCATCCGGCGGCGGACCATCCGGAAAAAACCGATCGTATCGTTCTGGTTTCTCAAAGTGGGCCGGATCATCTGGGCCAACCAATATCACGGACTTGAACTCGATCGCCAAGTCGCGAACGGACGGTTCATCCGGTGTCAACGGTATCAATTCAAGGGATACCTCATGCGAACCCGCCGACCACTCTCGAGCAAATTCAAACTCATAGTTGGTCCACGACTGGCGCACAAACTCTCGGTCGAACACAACTTCATCATCCAGCCGAAACACAATTTGGCATTTGTTGTAGTCGAACGCGTCATCGACATAGTGTTCCGTTGCATTGACCTCAAGCTTAACGACGTACGAGCCGGCAAGCGGTACATCGATCATCCGAGTTAGCGTGGCGGGTTTGTTGTAGGGCAACTTTTTCGCCTCCCATTTTTCTTCACCGCTGGCGATGAATCCGCCGGACAAGTAACGACTTTGCGGCACACCGGAAACCAGCGGAACGGCTCTCGTGACCACATCTCTGGCCGCGTCAAAATACTTTTCCAGCAACAACGACGAGATCGTCAGCACGTCGCCGATATTGTCAAATCCATGCCCGGTATCGTCAGGCGGAAAGTTGGCTTGGGTGTCATACTCAACACCAAGCAGTTCGGAAATCGTGTTTTTGTATTCGACTCGATTCAAACGACGCAGCGTCACCTGACCGGGATCAGGACGCTGGGGGTCGATCAAGAAAACGTCGGATTTGATCCATTGATCGATTTGGTGTTTTTGTTCGTCGTTGGGTGCCAATTCATCAATCGGCGGCATCGTTCCGGCGCGTAGCTTTCGCATCACCGTCCACCACTTACGACGTTGGTCTTCGTCCGCATTTTCGGAGGGCAGCGAATCGAATGAAAAACCGCCTTCGGCTGCTGCGTCGGCGTGACAACCAAAGCAATGGTCCTGCAAAATCGGCTTGATCGATTGCTCGAAGATGCCGTCGAGTCGATTTGGCAACGCCTCGGCTGCGTTCAAAACAATTGCAAAACTAACGCTCGTCAAACCGAAAAGGACGGCGGCGAGATATCGCGAAAACGTGTAAAAAAGCAACATCGATTCGCCCGGTGGGAACCCTTTGCGTGGGTGGGGGGTGAGGCGGGAGCGGCCCGTAGCGGCCTGGGCAGATTCTCGGTTATCGCGTCTTATACCAATAAATTCTACTCCAATTCATTACGCGGAAACTATTCGATGGAAATTTGGCCAGCGATCGACCTTCGCCATGGCAAGCCTGTTCGGCTGCAGCAGGGTGACTACAACCGCTTAACCGTATTTGGGAACTGTCCGGCAACCATGGCCCGCCGCTGGGTCGATGCCGGGGCGCGGCGATTGCACTTGGTGGACCTTGATGCGGCGCGGGGCGATGATCCGGCGGCCAATCGCCAGGCGATCGAGAAGATTCTGGCAGCAGTGAATGTGCCCTGCCAACTCGGTGGCGGAGTACGCGATGATGATTCTATCAAGACATTTTTGGATCTGGGAATCAGCCGGCTGGTAGTCGGTAGCGCGGCACTAAAACGACCGCAATGGTTCGCAGCGGTTTGCGACGCCCATCCGGGAAAGCTGGCCGCCGGGATTGACGCGCGCGACTCCTTCGTAGCGACCGATGGATGGCTTGAAACGAGCGAAACTCGCGCCACCGACTTGGCAAAGCAACTGCGCAGTTTGTCAACCAACATTGCCGCCATCATCTACACCGATATCTCGCGTGACGGCATGATGCAGGGCCCGAACTTTATCGGCTTGGCCGAAATGGTCGCAGCTACCGATATTCCGATCGTTGCCAGCGGTGGTGTGACGACACGCGAAGATGTTCGCCAACTTGCGGAAATAAAAATGCCCGCCTGCATCATCGGTCGGTCGCTCTACGATGGTGCGATGCAGTTAGAAGATGTTTTGCGACTGGCGGGCGATTAAACTGGACTCCATCACTATTCCTCGAATTCACCGGGCCCACCATGCGTAATCAATCACACAACATGTTCGCAATTGTTTGCATGAGTGCTTCACTGCTGTGGGTCGCTGCGGCCAAAGCCGAGACCTTCAAGCTGTTGCCGGCAAAAGGTATCGAACCTCCCGCGGCAGTTATGGAATTGCTCAAGCGAGAGACACAATCAATTCGCCAGTCACTTCAATCGGAGGTGGCGAAGGCAAATGACGCCGACACATGGCGTGGTGATGTTGAGGTTTTTATTCGCGGCGCGGAACTGGCGATCGATCAAACACTGTTTTACAAGCCAAAGGATGTGGAGTCGGTGCAACGATCAATCAAGATCGCTCGTGATCGATTGACCGCTGTGACCCAAGGAACTCGAGGCGTTGAGCTTCTCGCCATTGGCAGCAGCGGCAAAGAAAAAGGGCGGACGCTGGCCGGCGGCTTTGTTTCGGCACTCGATGGCTCGGTCCAGCCGTATGGCATGGTGTTGCCGGACGCAAAGTTCGACCCGGCGGGCAAACCAATCCGCTTGGATGTCTGGCTACACGGCCGCGGCGATACGAATACCGAAGTTCCGTTCTTGCTGGATCGCTTAGAAAAAGTGGGGGAGTATTCACCCGCGGAAGTCGTCGTGCTGCACCCCTTTGGACGACATTGCAATGCGTATAAGTTTGCGGGTGAAGCCGACGTCTATGAAGCGATTGCCCATGTCGCCGAGGTGTTACCAGTTGATGAAGATCGAATCAGTATTCGCGGCTTCTCGATGGGCGGAGCGGGTTGTTGGCACTTGGCAACACACAACCCCGGATTCTGGTTTGCCGCCAATCCCGGTGCCGGTTTTGTGGATACGGTGAAGTATCAAGGTTGGGAAAACGGTTGGCCTTACGAAGCGACCGAATTTGGCCGGCGTTTAATGTCGTGGTACGACTTGCCACCCTGCGTTGACAACCTTTCCAACACGCAAGTGATCGCCTACAGCGGTGAGATCGACAAACAACGCGCCGGCGCGGAGATGATGATTGACGCGTCACTTGCATCAACAACGATGACCGAGGCCGGCGCGGGCATCGAGCATGTGATTGGTAAAGGGATGGGACACAAGATTGATGAACCGTCGAAACTAATCATCAACGGGCGGCTCGCGGAAATTGAATCAGCCATTGGGGCGAGGCCGCGAAAGCAGATCCACTTTGTGACCTACACGCTGCGTTACAACCGTGTCGATTGGATGTGCGTCGAAGGTTTACAAGAGCATTGGAAACGGGCAACAATCGATGCGACGATCGACGATCCGGCAACGATCCGGGTGCTGACGAGCAACGTGGCCGCGTTTTGTTTGGACTTTACGCGAGCTGGGTGGCCACTTAAGTCAGGTTACCTGAAACTGGAAATCGATGGGGAAATGCTTGACGGTCCCGCCGTCGCGAGTGGTGAGCAATCAAAAACACATTGGCAAAAAGTCGATGGATCATGGCAGCAGCACGAGGCCGGCGATGATGAATTGCTGCAAAAGCGACCTGGCCTGCAGGGACCGATCGACGATGCGCTAACTGCACCGCTATTGTTTGTGTTGCCATCGCGTCCTTGTCGCCACGGTGTCGTCCAGCGGTTTGTCGATCGGGAAGTTGAACATGCTCGTTCCACTTGGCGGCGAATCATGCGTGGGGATGACCGCGTTGTCATGGACAAAGATTTGACGCCCGAGCAAATCGCATCACATCATCTGATCTGCTTTGGTGATTTTCAAAGCAATCGATACCTTGCCACGATTGCATCGGCGCTACCGATTCGTTGGACCGATGATGCGATTCATGTTGGCGATAAAACGTTTGACCCTTCGCAGCATGCTCCGGTGTTTGTTTATCCGAATCCCGGTTCGCCGGATCACTATGTCGTCGTTAACAGTGGCATCACGTTTCGCGAATCCTCGAATGGCACTAATTCGCGCCAGATTGCGATGTTGCCCGATTGGGCGATCATCGACGTTAGCCAACCCGCGGACGGTGTCTTTCCTGGCCGCGTTGTGGCCGCCGATTTCTTTGACGAATCGTGGCAGGTAAAGATGCTGACTAAGTAAGCTGATTGTCCCAGTCAACAAAATTCCAAACCGAATCGTAAGCCGATATCGAATCGAAGTATTCGAACATTTCGGCGTAGAACGGGTTGGCGGCGAACGTGGCGCTATCGCCAATCACGACCAGCGCACGCCGCGCGCGAGTCAAGGCCACGTTGGTGCGGCGTGTGTCGGCCAGAAAACCGATTTCGCGGCGCTCATTGCTGCGAACCAGCGAGATCACGACCGCTTCTTTTTCTCGCCCTTGAAATCCGTCGACCGTATCGATCTCGATCCCTTCCAAGTTCAATCGTGATCGCAACAAGCGAACCTGCGCGGCGTATGGCACGATGACGGCTATTTGACTGCTTAGAATTCCGGCATCGAGCCATTGGCGAACTATTTGGATGACAAGGCTTGCTTCGCGCGGGTTGAGCTTGCTCAGTCCATCGGGTTCGAGTTGCTCGTCGTACTCGGCACCGGCGGTATCAATAAACGCCAACGGACGTGTCGTCAGCGGTGACTCGACGACGCCCGGCAGTTCGGTAAGCAGATGATTTGCGACCGATACATCGGCGATCAGCGCATCGTCGTAAAAGTGCTGTGACGAGAATCGCATGATCAACTCGTTCATGCGGTACTGCACCGTCAGCATCCGGTAGACATCCGGGCCGCATTGGTTAACAAGGCGTTCCATCAAGCTGGTTTTCATACCCTCCCGAGACGCAATGTCGCACAACACCGTTGGCGGCAATTGGCAATGGTCACCGGCAAACACAACCCGTTCGCCGCGCATCACAGCCTGCCAAATACTCGCCTCGGTACATTGGCAGGCTTCGTCAATCACAACCAAGTCAAAACGCCGCGAGCCCAGCAGCTCGTCGTCGATGGTCGTGGTTGTGCAAATCACATCGGCGGCGTCCAAGACATACTGCACCGCTTGTCGCTCCATCGACCGCGCCTGGTTCTGCAACATCCTTGCCTCGCCGCGCATCTCATTAGCGCGGCGGTATCCTTCGCGCGAACGCGTTGTCTTGGCCGCTTGACGCATCAGCGATTCGCTTTCACGCATCAGCTCGCGGACAATCTCGGTTGATTCGTGGTTGCGAACCAACTCGTCGAGCGAATGCTCACGCATCGCTTCGATCACGCGCGCCGGGTGACCGACCCGAACCACTTGCGGCGTCGCAGCCACGAGTCGCTCGAGCAAGTTATCGACGGCGGTGTTGCTCGACGCACAGGCCAGCACACGTTGGCCCGCGGCGACGGCTTGGCGAATGACTTCGACAAGCGTGGTGGTTTTGCCGGTGCCAGGTGGACCGTGGATAATCGCGAAGTCGCGCGACGACAAGGCAAATCGAACCGCGTCCACTTGGGGTGGATTCAACTCGCCAAGGATCTTGATCGCAGGCTCGGCGCTGAACCGAGGCTCAACTTGGCCGAGCAGCATATTGCGAAGTGTGGCTTGTCGACCGGTGGCGTTTCGTGCCGCACCGATGGCACCGCGTTGGCGACGACGCGTTGACTCGTCGGGCGACAAATCGATACGAAAGTGATCACCACTGGGCCACTGGTCCAGCGCGACCTCGATGACATGTTGATTGCGGCGACTGACCACGCCGGAGACGCCTGGATCGTCGTTATCGTCGAAACTCGAAACCACAACGGGCGAGCCCACCTTCAGGCGGTTCCACGGCAACGGTAAGCCACCGCGGCGTTTGCTGTAGGTCAGCAGGAATCGCCCACCCAAACCAGTGCGATGATCCGAGACGACTAGATCAACGATGGTTTCACCGCTGCGCTCGGCGTCGTCGCCGCGAGACAATTGGCGTCGCTTGGCCAATCGCACCTTCTCAGCTTCAGACTCCAAGTCTAACCAGCGCAACAGTCGATCGAAGTACTCGTCCGGCGACAGAATTGCGGAGGGTGCGATAGCCGGAGCCTCAAGCGTTGGTCGGTTAAACCGTTGAACAAAAATGGACGCGTCGTGATTTTGACAATGATCGACCCTTTGAATAGCGGCTGTAGGGGCGGCATCAACGACTTCGGCAAAAAAATTCCCCTAAAATGAACCGTACCCCCAGGCGATAGAATCGTCGCGCGGTCGATACCCAGAAAGGTGGAAGCGAACAGAGCTGCCGGGCGGCATTCTCGCGACCGGCAGCTCGTTGGGGGTAAGATGGACGTAGCGACAAGCTTGAATATCGCCTGGGTTTCACTCGCGGCGGCGCTGGTGCTGTTTATGCAGGCCGGCTTCTGTCTGCTCGAGTGCGGACTATCGCGGTCCAAGAATAGCATCAACGTCGCAATCAAGAACCTTATTGACCTGTGCGTCTGCGGGATCTTGTTTTGGGCCGTCGGCTTCGGGCTGATGTTCGGCAAGTCCGCCGGTGCCATCATGGGCAGTGATGGCTTTGCGCTGGCTGGATACCAAGACACCCAATCTCTGTGCTTCTTTTTGTTCCAGTTGGTGTTTTGTGGCACGGCAACGACCATTATCTCCGGCGCGGTCGCCGAGCGAATGAGTTTTCGTGGCTACATCGCCGTCGCCGCGATCGTCAGCGGTTTGTTCTATCCCATCTTTGGGCATTGGGCTTGGGGCGGTGCACTTGGCGGCGAACCGGGTTGGTTGGCGAAGCTTGGTTTTGTTGACTTTGCCGGATCGACGGTTGTTCACTCAGTCGGTGGCTGGATTTCGCTTGCGGCAGTGCTGGTCATTGGCCCGCGCATGGGGCGCTTTCCACGAACCGATACGGATCGCCAAATCATGACTCGCCCGTCTCGGCGTGCCAGTATGGCCGGCCATGACCTCAGCTTGGCGACGGTCGGTGTGTTCGTACTCTGGTTCGGCTGGTTCGGATTCAACGGCGGATCAACTCTTGGCGTCGACGCGCGGGTTCCGGCCATTTTAGTCAATACGAACTTGGCGGCTGCGGCGGGAGGCCTAGCCGCGATCGCGATCAGTTGGCTTCATGAAGGCCGCCCGGTCGTTTCGCAACTGTTGTTGGGCGTGATCGCGGGCTTGGTAGCGATTACGGCGGGCTGTCATATCGTGTCGCCGTGGTCGTCGATCGTGATTGGTGCCGTTGGCGGAGTCGCTGCCTGCGGCAGCACCTACTTGCTGGCCAAGCTGAGAATCGACGATGTGGTGGGCGCGGTCCCGGCACATGCGGTCGCCGGTGTCTGGGGAACCATCGCCTTGGCATTACTAGCACCTGCATCGGAGCTATCAACGGGCGACCGCATGACCCAGTTTGGCATCCAATGCCTGGGAGTCGCCGTTGCTTTTGTATGGTCCTTTGGCGGCAGTCTTCTTGTCTTTCTGGCGTTGCACCGCTTGATCGGCTTGCGCGCGACGCCGCGCCAAGAAGCTGTGGGGTTGAACTACGCTGAGCACGGTGCCAGCACCGCGATGATTGACCTTGCTGCCGAAATGCATCGGCACGGATTGAAACGTCAATTCGATCGGCCCGTCAGTGTGGATCGTCATACCGAAGCCGGCAAGATTGCCAAGTCATACAATCTGGTGTTGAAAGAGGTCTCGGCGGAAATCTCGCGGCGTGCTCAGGCCGAACGGCGTTATCGTGATATTGTCGAAAACGCACTTCAAGGTATTTTCCAGACGACTCCCGATGGAATGTTCCAGAGCGCTAACCCCGCGCTGCTTGAACTCTACGGCGATAAAACACTGGAGGCGCTTCGTCTGCGGACGCCATCGGTAGAGTCGGATCTCTATGTCAGTCCGAAGAGTCGCGAAGAGTTTAAACGGTTGATTGCTGAAAGTGGTCTGGTGCGAGATTTTCGCGCCCAAGTACGGCGGGCCGATGGATCTGTGATTTGGGTCAGCGAAAGTGCGCGAGCGGTCAAGGACGATGCCGGCCGACTGCTTTATTACGAAGGTACGGTCATCGATATCACCGATCGTGTCGACCATGATAGGCTGCAACGCGAACGTGACTTTGCCGAAGCAGCGAACGAAGCGAAGAGCCAGTTCCTGGCGCGCATGAGCCACGAAATGCGGACACCGCTTGGCGGCGTTATTAACACGCTCGACTTGATCACCGACGCGTTGACACCCGCCCAGCAAACTCGTTTGATCGATCTTGCCAAACAAAGTTCGCAAACGCTTTTGACGCTGATTAATGACGTACTCGACCTATCGCGCATCGAGGCCGGCAAGCTTGAGATCGAAGCGGTGAATACAAAAATTGACCACATCGCTCGCGTCACGATTGAGATGCTCGAACCAACGGCGCAAAAAAAAGGATTGCGACTGGTTGGCCACATTTCGCCTCGTGTTCCGGCGATGTTGCGACTTGACGGTGCCAGGTTGCAACAAGTGTTGGTGAATCTGATTGGAAACGCGATCAAGTTCAGTTCCGGCGGCGAAATTTTGATAAACATTGAGACGGTTGAACCGGTCGAGAGCCGTATCGCGGCAGGTCCGAATTCGGCAATTGGGCTGCGTTTTGAAGTTGCGGATCGGGGAATTGGCATTGCCAGCGACCGCTTGGAAAAAATATTTGAAGTCTTCACGCAGGCTGATCGCAGTACCACGCGGCGGTTCGGTGGCAGCGGGTTAGGACTGGCGATCTGTCGCCAGCTTATCGAGCTGATGGCAGGCAAGATTGGCGTCTCCAATCGCGATGGCGGGGGTAGCATCTTCTGGTTCGAGGTGTCGGGGGAACTCGTTGATGAGAATGCAACTGCAGCCATGCTGCCGAACGAAACTCTGGCGATTTCCGTTGACACGAAAATTGGATCCGGCCAAGTCGTGTTGATTGTTGACGACAACGAGATCAACCGAATTGTCGCCAGCGAGATGGTCAAGCGATTGGGTTTCCAAACGGTCGCCGTCGAGTCGGGTAGGCTGGCGGCGCAAGAGCTCACCAGAAGTGAAATTGCAATTGTGCTGATGGATTGCGAAATGTCCGATTGGGATGGTCTGGAAACGACGCAGCGGTTGCGCAAATTGCATCGCGAGAACAAACTGTCGCTTGAAGCGAATCAAATGCTGACCATTATCGCTTGCACGGCTCAGGCGATCAGTGGCGACCGGCGACGTTGCCTCGATGCCGGAATGGATCAATACATTACCAAGCCGATCCGCCGCGAAGACTTGATTGCTGCACTGCGAACCGCATTGCGAACTGAAGCACCGATCAGCTTTGACGAGTTGCTTCACCGCTGTGGCGACGATCGACAAGTCGCGACCGAAGTCCTCCGCACGTTCGCCAAACGCGGTTCCGAAGACGTCCGTCGGATTGTCGCCGCCGTGTCCCAGGGACCAAGCCAAACGTCCGCGGCGGCGCATCGCATCAAAGGCGCCGCTTCGACACTCGCCGCTCACCCATTATCGCGAATCGCCGACGCCATTGAAGAAACCGCCCGCTCGCAAAAGCCACATCGCCGTCAAGAATACTCGCAAAGCCTCAACCAATTGGAAGCGGAAATGAACCGCTGTATCGACTGGATCGAAAAACTATTGGACTCCGAACAATGATAAAAAAGATACTCGTCGTTGATGACGACCCCATCGTGGTCACGATGGTCGCGGTCAATCTGCGCAAAGCTGGCTATGAATTGCTGACAGCCTGTGACGGCCAAGCCGCTTTGGAAATGGCTCGCACGAATCGCGTGGGTATTGTCATTAGCGATTGGAACATGCCTCGCATGGACGGCCTTGAGCTTTGCCGCGAATTGCGAGCACAATCCGGCGATGGTTATGTCTACATCATTCTGCTGACTTCCCAAGCGAAGGTTGAGCAACGTGTCGAAGGCTTGGCCGCCGGGGCCGATGACTTTTTGAAGAAGCCATTTGACCCCCGCGAACTGCTCGAGCGAGTGCGCGTGGCAGAACGCATCTTGCAGCTTGAAACTCGCGAAGCATTGATTTTTGCGATGGCCAAACTTGCCGAAAGTCGCGATCCAGAGACCGGCCAACATCTTGAACGCGTGCAACGCTACAGCCTTGTGCTTTGTCGCGAACTTGCAATCGCCTCACCTTACCTTGACCGAATCACGCCCGAATTCATGCGTTTGATCTTTCAAACCAGCCCGCTGCACGACATTGGCAAGGTCGGTATCCCCGATGCGGTCTTGCAGAAACCGGGCAAACTCACGACCGAGGAGTTTGAAGTGATGAAGCAACACACCGAAATCGGTGCCAACGCTATTCGCGCAACGCTCGAGCACGCTCCATCGGCGAAGTTTCTTCAAATGGCACTTGAGATTGCACTCAGCCACCACGAAAAGTTCGACGGGTCTGGCTACCCACAGGGCTTGGTGGGTCAAGCGATTCCGTTGTCCGGCCGCGTCATCGCATTGGTCGATGTTTACGATGCGTTGACGACCAAGCGAGTCTACAAACCTGCTTTTCCGCATCTGCAAGCACGAGAAATCATCGTCGAAGGCCGTGGCAAGCATTTCGATCCGGTGATCGTTGACGCATTCCTTCGCGCCGAGGTGGAGTTCGATACGATTCGGCTGACGATGGCCGAGACGTCTGACCAGTCCAGTGCAACTCAGGGCAAATCAGTATCGGTTTCTTAAAATGTGTTTCAAAAAGGGGTCTGGGACAGCACCCTGAGAATCGTTAACAAAATCCACTAACTCCAACACGCAATTCTAGCTATTCCAAGATCACTAGCTTGGTTCGGCCTCCGTCGGGCCGATCCAGACGGTATCCATCACATGATAGGATGGGCCCGATTTGTCGAGGTAGCTGGCGTGCAATTGAAGTTGCTCAACCGCCAATACGCCGAGCGGTCGTTGCCGCAGACGGCCCAGCTTGGCCACGACCGAATTCGCTGCGGTACGACTGCCGCTGCGAACGCGACCCAGCGTCAAATGCGCGCGGTAATCGCGCGGCTCGGGTTTGAATCCGAGTTTGGCAAGTTCGAGCTCTAGCGATGTAACCAAATGAACAAGCGTTTCGCCGCCGACGGTAATTCCGGCCCAGATCACCCGCGGTCGTTCGTCATTGGGAAAACCGCCGGTCCCCGCGAGTGTCAACTCAAACGGATCGATCACCGCACAACACTTGCGAATGGCTTGACACACCGCAGGCACTTCGCGATCCACGACATCGCCCAGAAACTTCAGCGTCAGATGCAGATTTTCCTCGGGCACCCACTTCATGCCGTCGTCGTCCTCCTGCAGCTCGCGCAACAGCCGACGAACTGAACGTTGAACGTCACCGGTCAGCGGAATGGCGATGAATGATCGAATCGTGTGCATGTCGATCTACACGCGAGCAGCGTCGCGGTTGACCTGAAGAATCGTTTCGACCACGTCGATCAATTGATCGAGCCGGAACGGCTTGTAGAGCACGCCCTTGGGATGCAGACCTGCTTGACGAGCTTTGACGATCGAGTGGCCGGGATCGTAACCGAAGCCCTGCATCAGCACCATCGGCACGCGCGGCATGATTTCGCTGAGCCGACACATCAATTGATAACCGCTAAAATCGGACAACTTGATGTCGCTAATGATGACGTCATAACTGCCCTCGCCGCCACTGCTGCGAACCATCATGACGGCTTCTTTGCCTTCATGCGCGGTTTCGACAATGCAACCATATCGTTCGAGCAATCGGTGGGCATCGTCACGAACCGAGCTGTCGTCATCAACGACAAGCACCCGTTTTCCAGACAGCGCGGCGTGATGCTCGCTTTGCACACCCGCCGGCACGGCTTCGAGCGGTGTCATCCGTTGGCCGATCTGCTGGATCGTTTGTTTGATGTCGCGGGCGTTCTGCAAGATCCTGCGCAACCGATCGGTCACCTCCGATTGGTGACCGATGTAACCTTCCATGACGTTGACCGCGTCATTTAAAATCTCATCGACCGGCAACGCCACGGCGCTGTGAATTGCATCGCAACTTTGCTGGGCCGTGTTGGCTTTTTGGGCCACCAGAAGCTCCAGCGTATTGAGCGCGAACGCAACGTCGCGGGCAAAAATTTCTAAAAATTGCAAGTCGCTTTCACCGAAAGCCGCCGGTTCAAAACTTTCGACATTGATGGTGCCCAGGATTTGATCGTGCAAGACCAACGGGACCGTCAGCGAACTCTTGGCCGCCGCGACTCCGGGGATGAACAACGGATCGTTCACAACGTCTTGGCAAATGTAGCTAACACCGCTCGACGCCACATAACCGGTAATCCCGTTGCCGCGTGGCTGGGCAAACAGCTTGCGGTCGGCCGCTTCCTGGTCGATGCCGACACTCAACAGCGGCACCAGGTTGCCAGTGACCTGTTCAAGCAACCGGATCTCGATGACCTCGAAATTTAATAGGTCACTGAGATAATGACGAATGTTTTCCTTCAACAGGTCGATCCGATCGTCGACCTCCATCATGAAAATTTCTCGTGGCCTGAGGTCAGCCAGTTCGCGGCCCGCTTTATGGATGGCTGCGATCTTCTGCTGCTGAAGAATCTCTTCGGTGATGTCGCTGACCGTTACGATCAAATGTCGGCAGGGCTGCTCGTCGTCAAACGAACTGTCTTCCGTTGCTGGTTCTTGATCCAGTGACGATCCGATGCGACGATCGCCAATCGGCGCGGCATGAACCTGGAAGTAACGATTTTCCGCAGTCAACAACGTGCTGCTGCTTTCGACGCCCGTAGCCATCGCCGTATGAAACGGACAGAAATCAGGCCCCATGATTTCCGGATTGCCCAACAGCTCGTAAAACGATTCGCCACCGACAATCTCGTCGCGGCTACTCCACTGCAGCAACCGCCGATTGGCCCAGAGAGTCCGGTGATGCTCGTCCAATAAAGCCACGCCTTCGGGCATGTCGCGGAGCATCTCGCCACTCTGCAGAATCCCCGCCCAGCGACCTACCTGGGGCAGGTAACTGCGGTCTATCCACACCCCGTCGTAGGGCGTCTGGTTAAGCTCATTGGCTGCGTCCAAAACACTTTCCACGACCACAAGCTGCGGCGGATCGGTCGTGTCAAAACCGGAAAACGGCGGGGAATTTTCAGGTTCCCCAATGCAGAGAATTCGATGCGATCGGTTCACCGCACTACACCCCACCTAGATACGCGCCCATGGCACAGCCAAACTCGCCATGCCAGCACTTTCACACGTCGATCGATGATAAGCACACCTCGTGCCAAGCGACAACAGCTAATTGTATCACAATTGCCAAAAATTGCGATTTCGCAATTCGAGAGTCGGCTACCGATTTGCGAAAACAAATTCTACCTCAATTTCCCAGTTTGACTCCATTGGGATCATTGACACCGGAAGATTGGTGTTTAACCTAACGGGCACATCGGCGAGCCGCCCCAAAGTGCGCAGCCGTCAAAGCTTCACCAGTATTTCTGCCCTGGCCAATGTGGCTGTGTAACATCTCCGAGGATATTAGCAAATGAGTACGCGACTCTATTCTGTTCTGTTCAGCCTGGTTGCGACGATCTGTTTCGTCGCGAACGCTGACGCTGGTTGTGGTAGCTGTGACGGCTGCTCGTCTGGCTCCGCCTGCTCGTCGGATTGCGGCGGCGGCGATTGTGGCGGCGGCATGGCAATGGGCAGCGGTTCGGGCGCGATGATGTCCGGCGGTGCTTGTGGCCCAACCTATGAAACCCGCACGGTCATGCAGTCACAATATGTGACCGAGACGCGTATGGTTCCAACGACGCAGTATGTCAATCAGACCCGCCAACGCATGCGTTCGGTGTCTCGCCAAGTTGCGTCGGTACAAACCCGTCAGCAGACCTACACGGTCAATGTACCCGAAACCCGCTCTCGTACCGAGACCTACTCGGTTCAAGTGATGGTTCCCTACACCGAACAGGTGCCGTATACGGTTAGGATCCCTGTAACAACTCAGGTTGAACAGCAATACACCGTGCAGGTCCCCGTGACCGAGCAAGTTGCTCAGACCTATACCGTTTGTGTGCCACAAACGTCCCAGATTGAAAAGACTTACACCGTAAGTGTCCCTTACCAGGAAACCCAGACCCAGTCTTACACGGTCATGGTCCCTTACACCGAACAAGTTGAACAACCTTACACCGTGTGCGTGCCGGTTCAAAAGTCCCGTGAAGAGACCTACCAAGTTTCAGTTCCCTACACCGAAGAAGTGTCGCAGTCGTACACGATTCAGGTTCCCTACACCGAGACTTTGACTTCGTCGTACCAAGTGTGTGTTCCATACACCGAAACGATGACTCAGACGTACAACGTCCAAGTCCCCGTAACCGAAACCAAGACCTCGACCTACTCGGTGCAAGTGCCCTACACCGAACAAGTCCAACAGCCCTATACGGTCAATGTTCCTTACACTGAGCCTGTTGAGCAGTCCTACACAGTTCAAGTCCCTTACACTGAAGAAGTCGCTCAGAACTACACCGTTCAGGTTCCGGTCACCGAAACCAAGACAGCAATGCGTTCGGTCACCAAGTGCGTCCCCGTGACGACAATGCGAACCGTTACCGAAGACCAGGGCAGCTATCAGTGCCAAATGGTTGAAGCTTCCGGCGGTTCAATGATGTCCGGCGGTTCGACGATGTCCGGCGGTTCGGCGTGCGGCGGCGGCTGTGACAGCGGTTGCAGCACCGGCTGCTCAAGCGGTTGTTCCAGCGGATGCGACTCCGGTTGTGGCGGCAGCGTCATGTCCAGCGGTGCCTCATGCGGCCCGACTTACACCTATCGTCAGGTCTATGTCTCGAATCCAGTAACTCGCGAAGTGCCAACGACTTCGTATCAGCAAGTTACGACTCAAGAGCCATACTCGTACACGACGACCTCGTGCACGACCCAGACGATGACCAAAATGGTTCCGGTAACGAAGTACCGCAGCGAAACCCGTAGCAATACGGTCAACGTTACGAAGTATCGCACGGAACAGCAATCACGCACCGTAACGGTCAACAAGTCCCGCACTGAAGAGCGTACTCGCGAGTACCAAGTCACTAGCTACACCACCGAGACCAAGACTCGCGAAGTGCCAGTGACCCGCACCCGTATGGAAACTCGCACCAAGGAAACGCCGGTAACGCGTTATCGAACCGAAACCCAAACTAAAATGGTTCCGGTAACGAAGACTCGTTTGGAAACCCGTACTCGTACGATTCCTTACACTGAAATGACGACCGAAACCCGCAGCCGCATGGTCTCGGTACAAAAGTGCCGCAGCGAAACGCGTACTCGCGACTACACGGTAACGAAGTATCGCCAAGAATCCCGTTCGCAAATGGTTCCAGTAACCACCATGGTTAACGAAACCAAGACGCGAATGGTTCCTGTGACTCGTATGACCACCGAAACGCGTTCACGCATGGTCTCGCAGACCAGCTACACGACCGAAACTCGGATGAATACGGTTACCAAGTCACGCTGCGAAACTCAACAACGCAGCCGCGAAGTAGCTTACACTGTCAACGTGCCACAAACCCGTGTTCGCAACTACAACGTTACGGTTTACAACACCGTGACTGAGCAAGTGCCTGAGAACTACACGGTCTGTGTCGCGGTTCCTGGGCAAAAGGCTGTGACCGTTCGCGTTTGCAAGCAAGTGCCAACCACGGTTACCGTTCCTGTCTACGGATCGTCCGCTCCCATGATGCAGTCGTCTCCAATGATGGAATCGGCTCCAATGATGATGGAATCGGCCCCAGTGATGGAAGCCGGTGCCGGTTGCACGAACTGCAACTAAGCATTTTTCTGCGTTAGAAACTTTGAACCTCGGGAGCGCCGCAAGGCATCCCGAGGTTTTTTTATGACGCCAACGGCCGTCTCATCCCCCAGCCCTTCTTCCCCGCGCAGCCGGCGGAGAAGGGAGCCGGAACAGTGTTATACCGAATGACTTTTGCCGGCCTGCTTAGCCGTGGCGTTTTTGGTAGATCGCAGTCAACAAAGATTCGCTGTCCTTGAACTTGCTGCCACCCGCAGTCGCTTCGTCGATCAAGGTGCGCGCGTCCGATTCGCTGTGACCCAAAGCCAGCAGGGCGTCGAATGTGTCGGTGATTACCGATCCCGATACTTCCGGTTCACCACCGACCACATCGCGATCAACCATCAAGGCAAATCGCGGCATTTTGCGACGCAATTTGGCGATGATTCGCTCGCTCGTCGCCGGTCCTACGCCGGGCAATGCCGACAATCCCTTTGCATCTTGTTGCTCGATCAGTAGAGCCAACTCTTTCACCGGGCGGACCATCGCGCGCAGCGCCTTTTTGGTGCCCACACCATCAACACTGCAAAACAACTCAAAGAATTGCCGCTCGGGTTCGGTTGAAAAACCGATTAAGCGTGGTGTCAGCCGCCCGCCTTGAGCAGCGTTACCGTCGATGAAATTGATCGTGTGCAAGCGGATCGATTCGCCGAGTTTGCGCTGCAATTGACGTCGCGTGTAGTCACCGACAAGCACCTCGTACTCGAACGGCGGCACATCGATCGCGATCGCTTCCTCGCCGACCCGAATCAGCTTGCCTGATAAATTGACAATCATCCGATCCGCCGCTCCGGCTTGATTTCAAAGCGTTCAAGGTGATAGCTGCAAATTGCCACGGCGAGCGCGTCGGCTACGTCGTGCGGCTCGGGGACGGTTACCAGGTTCAATTGCAGCTTGACGGCCAGTTGCACCTGGGCCTTGACGGCGCGGCCGTTGCCCGTCAACGTTTTCTTGATCCGCGTTGGCTCGTAGCTGGTCACGGGCAACCCGGCTTGGCCAGCGGCCAGGCAAATGACTCCTCGCGCATGGCCCATCAAGATCGCCGTGCGAACACGTTCGTAATGCGAGAATAATTGCTCGATGGCGACTCGTGCTGGCTGATGCGCGGCGATGACTTCGGTGATGCCTTGGTGCAGTTCATGCAAGCGAGATTCGATCGATCCCTTGGCGCGAGTGCGCACAATTCCGGCCTCGCGCAGCCGCACGTGGTTGCCCAATGCCTCGACGACGCCATAACCAGTCGTATTCAATCCGGGGTCGATCCCAAGGATGATGGTCATGCCGTTACTTTCGTTCCCAGGTCGTGCCTTCTTTCTTATCTAATAGCGCCACGCCGAGCGTGGCCAATCGATCACGAATCTGGTCACCCATCGCAAAGTCTTTCTTGACTCGAGCCTCTTTACGCATCTCGATGAACAAATTGACCAATCCATCAACCAATTTCGCCGACGCTTCGCCATCACCAACGATCAGCGGCGGCTTGCCAAAGATGCCGAGAATCGCCGTCAATTCGCGCAACACATCAGCAAGAATGACGAGCGTCTTGATCGCTGGCAGCTTCGCGTCGGCACCGGCGGCAAGCTGATGCTGGTCAATATGTCGATTCGCCGTCCGCAACAAATCAAACAACGTGCTGATCGCCAGTCCGGTATTAAAGTCGTCGTCCATCGCGGCGAGGTACTTATCACGCAGCGCGATAACTTCGACCAAAGTCTCGTCCTTTCCCGCCGTGATCGCTAGATCCCCACGGCGAGTGGCGGCTTGGCGATCGTAAAACGACCCGCCGGTGATCTCCGCGAACCGCTCGAAAAATCGATAGAAGCCTTCCAGCGACGCGCCCGATTCGGCCAAACCATCCTCGCCGTAGATGATCGTCGATCGATAATGCGTGCGCAGTAAGAAGAAGCGAATTCGCTCGCCGCTATGCCGACGAATCAATTCCGCCAAGCCACCGGCACCCTTGCTGCGGCTAATCTTGCCGGACACGTCGTCGCCGGATGCGTCACGATCGCTCTTGCCACCGACTTTGCCCTTTTCGCCAGCCCGCATCAATCCATTGTGCATCCAATACTTGACCATTGGCGCGTCATGGCAGCAGCCGCTTTGGGCCCGTTCGTTCTCGTGATGAGGAAACATCAGGTCGAGCCCGCCGCCATGGATGTCGAACGTCTCGCCGAGAATCTGGTGGCTCATCGCCGAGCATTCGATGTGCCATCCGGGGCGACCGCGGCCCCAGGGACTGTCCCAGGCCGGTTCATCGGCGCGAGCCAATTTCCATAGCGCAAAATCGCCTGACGAGCGTTTCTTGCCCGCCGCTTCGCCGCCTTCGCCCTGCATCGCATCAAGCGTGCGATTGGACAATTGGCCATAGTTCGGGTCCTTGGCCACATTAAAGAAAACGTCGCCATCAACCGCGTAGGCAAATCCCTTGGCTTCGAGCTCCCTGATGAAGTCGATGATCTGCGGCATGTGATCGGTCGCACGGGGCAGGTGGTCGATCTGGTTGACGCCGAGTTCCTTCAGATTGGCCAAGTAATCCGCTGTCATCTCGACCGCGATTTGGCTCATTGGAATCCCACGTTCGCGGCTTTTGTTAATCAGCTTGTCGTCGACATCGGTGATGTTGACGACCCAGGTGACCCGGTAGCCGCAATATCGCAAATATCGCTTGATCGTGTCAAAAATCACCGGACCGACCATGTGGCCGATATGGGCCTCGGCGTAGACTGTCGGGCCGCACAAATACATGCCAACCTGCGGTGGATGCAGTGGCAGAAACGGCTCCTTGGTCTTGGTCAGCGTGTTGTAAACGCGAATCTCGGCCAAAGGCGGCTGGGAGGATTGGGTGGCGACGGGTGCGGGCGCGATGCTCATGGCAAACTAGTAAAGAACTGCGGGATACGGCGTCAATCGGGCTCAAGTCGCCCTGAACTGATGCAGAGTATACGGAATCTGCGCCTCCAGACCGAGACGGATTCAATCGGCAAGAACCGCGTAAACCAAAACAACGCATCGAGCCGCAATCACTTCGGCGTGGCCGATTGGGCCGACGCCTTCACCCGTTTTGGCCTTCAAGCCAACGTCGTCAGCGGGAATGTCGAGTATTTCCGCGATTTTCCGGCGAATCGTGTCGATGTGGGGGGCAAATTTTGGCGTCTGGGCCAAAATCACCGCGTCAATGTTGCCAATTTCCATTCCCTTGCGGCGAACGCGGCCAACGGCTTCGAGCAAAAAATCGCTGCTATCGCGCCCGCGGTTCTCGTCGGAACTATCGGGGAACAATCGGCCAATGTCCGATTCGGCAATCGAGCCCAACAATGCGTCGGTAATGGCATGCAGCAGCACATCGGCGTCGCTATGTCCAATCGCATGGACTTCGCCGGGAACATCAATGCCGCCGACGCGAATCGGTCCCCCGTTGCCGAGCCGATGCGCATCAAATCCAAGACCAATCCGCAGAGGTGTTTTCATGCCGGAGCATTCTAACAAAATCTAGTGCAACCAAGGAGTATCAAAGTGGGCATCAAATCGTTTCCAACAACGAGCCGTTGCCAACACGGCTACGATTGCGATTGCCCACGAGGCCAGCACCCAACCCGAAACAAGAATCGCCATCGCGTACCCATTCTCGGTGCACAGCGTGACCCAGGCAATGAAACCGCCACCAACCAGCCCGAGAAGAAGTCCTTTGCCGAGAAACACCAACTTCGCTCGCACCATCATCGCCAGCCCTTCCTGCTTAACCCGATGCGGGAAGGTCAAGAAAAGAATGTTCTCCAAGGCGAAGCTGGTGATTGCCAATCCAGACAAAGCACCGAGCACCAAGACCACCGACGAAATCGACGTTGGCGACATCAAGCACGCCGCAGCAATCACGACAATCTGGAACACAATCGTCACGATCGCCGGCAATGCGATCTGGCCCAGCGTCATCGCCAGCGGTGTGATCGGCAGCGAACGCAGCAACCACATGCGTTCAATGTCGCGGCGGAAATCAACTCGCAGCGCCGGCGGGGCAAGTAGCAATGTGCAAACTGCTAACCAAGCACCAACGTGCAACATACCCGCGTCACTTTGCGTGACCAATGGTGCCAGCGACAATCCCGCTGGAGCCAACAGCGAAACAAGAATCGTGCCGCGGTAACGAACGACGCTGACCCATTGCCGCGCGATCATTGGTCCCACGCCGCCCAGGTGCGGCAGCGTCATTAGCACTCGGCGAGGTTGCGAATCGCCTGTCGATCTGGCATGAATCAACCCACGGCGAATCAAATCCAATCGTTGTGCTTCGACCCGGTGTTGATGACCCGTCGCCCAGCGGTCGATGGCAATCACTGCCACGACAAATGCCGTAAGAATCAACATCGAGACGCCTAGTTCGAGCGCCACCGACAAGTTCCACTGCGGTGCCATCGCGACCTGGGTCAACGGCCACCAAGGCAACGCAATCCACTGCACGACCGCTGATCCGGCTGTCTCGCCGCAAGCGCGAGTAAAGGCACCGAGCAGTGCCAACGGATGTGACGAGCCGCTTGCCCCTGTGAACGTCCGCACCAGAAGCTGGATCACCACGCAAACCGTAATCGCAGTGAATGCGACGCGCATCGCCGCGCGACCGCGCGACGACAACGCTGATGCAAACCGGTCGGCGACCACACGAACCAACTCAAGCAGCATCATCGCCAAAAATAATGCCGTCACCAATCGCAGCGGCGACTGCACATCGCAAAACATCACGACGCTAATCAATAACGACTTGATCAACGTCGCCGGAGCGATGCCTGCCAAGCGATACAGGATCAACTCATGATCGCGCAGCGGTGCGCGGCCGATCCAGAGCGTCTCAGCGGGTGACAAACCTAAGCGCGCATCGGATTCTTGCCACGCGGCGCGGACAAAGTGAAACAACGCATAGATCGCCATGCCGCCGCTGAGCCAACCGGCCAACAGCACCGGATCGGCGGCTTTGCGAGTCAGCACGATCATCACGCCGTTGAATACATAAAGCAATAAGAATGTAGCCGCGGCCAAGGATGCCAACAAACGCTTCGGCGATCGCAACCGCGCGACGCAGCGGTTCACCCGCGCGGACATGCTGCTGATCGAAACGAGCCACAGCGTCGTGGCGATGCGGTTGGCGGCGATCACATCGTCACCACATGGCTATTGCCGACGCCGGTATCGATTGCCAACTCCGGACACACCGCGACCGCAGCAGCAGGCGTGAATTGCGACGTGGCGGCAAAGTAAGCGTCTTCAAGGGATTGTGATTGCGGAAATCGACCGCGTAGCTCGGCGCCCGTGCCGAAAAACTCGACCCGACCACACTGCATTACCAAAAAATCGGTGCATACATGCTCGATCATCGCCAACAGGTGGCTGCTCAAAATAATCGTGACGCCGCGACCGGCCAGCTCCTCGATCGATTCAAGCAAACAGCGAATGCTTGGCGGATCCAAGCCCGTCAGCGGCTCGTCCAGCAACAACACCTTGGGGTCAAACAGGTAGCCGCAACAGATTGCCAATTTTTGTCGCATACCGCGCGACAACGAGTTCGCCAGATCGTTGACCTTGCTGGCCAATCCAAACTTGGCCAACAGCTCGTCACTCTTGGATCGCGAATCAACAACGTCGTACAACCCCGCGATCAAATCGAGATGCTGGCCGACGGTTAAGTCGTCGAACAGCGGTGGTTCATCAGGTACATAGGCCAAGCGGCGACGCACAGCCAAGGATTGTTTGCCGACATTCAAACCACCGACCCACAATTCGCCGGCCGTCGGGGCGATCAATCCAGCCAAGCAACGCATCGTGGTCGTCTTGCCAGCACCATTGGGTCCAACCAGTGCGCAGATCTTGCCCGCGTCAAGCGAAAATGAAATCCGGTCAACGGCCAGCGTGGAACCGTAAAGCTTTTGCAGTTCGTGAACTTGAAGCATGAAGGACTCGAGCGCGGCGAGAACAAATTGCCCAATTCGATTGGGTCCATTTGTAACCTAGGCCACCACAGGCGTAATGTCCGCGAAATCGAGCCGTGAATTCATCACGAGAGTCTACGGAGTGTAGCGATTGATCCGTCTTTATGACCCACGTCACCCAGCTAGTCGGGTCTGAGCCATAACCGATTAGGACAACCCAACTAGCGATAAAATGTGTCGCTAGGCGGTGCAGCGGGAGCGGCAGTCGCTGGATAGCCCACGGCTCCGGCGGTGCTGCCGGGCCGATAGCCGCTTGACGGTGCCTTGGGCATCATGGTGCCCGCGGTCGTC
>JBGSVE010000115.1:0-180924 GCA_041753075.1 Pirellulaceae bacterium | reverse complement strand
TAAAACGGCCCGTCGGTCTTGATCGGTGTGCCACCGCCCATGCCGGTGCCGGTGCAAAACGCATAGTTCGTGGGACCGAAGCTGGCATGCAATTGTCGCGGTGTGTCGCTGGGGCATAGAAACGTTGGCACCGTCGTTCGGGCACCAGGAATGTTTTCCGGCGTAATGCTGAACGTGATCGTGTAGAGCGGTTTGCTCAGATCCAGGATTTCGAACGCCGCTGTGTTCTCAAGGTATGGCGAAAGCATCGCCAGCGCCGACCAACGATAGAACGTCCACGGCGTGTTGGGCGTTGTCGGATACTGCTTGGCGACCGCGCCGGGTGGTAATTTGTTTAGCGCCGCGTGATGGTTGTGCATCGCCAAGCCTATCTGACGCATGTTGTTGCCACACGACATTCGCCGCGCCGATTCGCGGGCGGCTTGAACCGCTGGCAATAAGAGCGACAGCAAGATACCGATGATGCCGATCACCACTAGCAATTCGATGATCGTGAAAGCGCGGCGAAGCGGAATGTTGCGAATTGCTATGAATTTCATCAACCGCCACCCTCGATCCCAGTTCAAAAAAATGACCAGTGTGCTACGACGCTCCGCCGTCGTAACGTTACGACGGCGGAGCGTCGTAGAACATTTTAAGCCGACCCTAACTTTTAATCTGAACAGAGCACTAGCTCGCCGTCGCGACTTTGATCGCTGCTCGACTTCGTTTCATCACCCATGAGCTTAGCATACCGCCGCCAAGCAGCAGAGCCATCGAACCTGGTTCTGGCACAGCGTTGGGAATAATCGCAACACCACTCAGCGGCGTGAGGTTCGTTCCAAAGGTGCTAATCAATGAACCATCGACGGCTGAAAACTTGAACAGTCCTCCGTTGTTTTGAAAACTGTCGTCCATGCTAAACGGGTTTGTTCGACCCAGGGCGGCGACGATCAAGTTGCCATCGCCATCAATCACCACGCCCGACGGGCTGCTAAAATTAGGGCTTGTGAACGGCAACTCCGGTTCAGGTAGCACAGCCGCTGTCACGTTTATGAACGCTGGGTCAATCGGTGTACCACTGGGCCCAATCTTGACAACGGAGTTTGAGAACGCCGCGCCGCCGACGTACGCATTGCCCGCCGCATCCACCGCGACTTGACCATTGGCAAGCCCAGTGGCTGCCTCGTTTGCATAGGGTGAGACGATCATCGTTGTCGGGTCGTAACGAAACACTCCAGCACCCGAGAACGTTGAAATCAAGAGCCTGCCTTCGTTGTCGAACCCTAGTCCGCTGGGCAGATTATTTCCCAACCCAATGTTTGGCAGCGTGATCGTATTTATGGGATTCCAATTGGAATCGAAAACGCTGACAGTGTTACCATCGCTAGATGAACCAACATTCGCAACATAAACATTGCCGCTTGCATCAACGGCAACTCCGCCCGGTGCCGCACTGGAGTCCAGTTGAAAAAAGCTAATCACATCACCGGTCGAGCCATCGACTTCATACAGCCGATTGGAAATTCTAGCGCTTACGATCACGCGATTATTCAATCGGTTGTAAGCAATTCCCGCCAAGCCAGGAAACGGGTCGGTCGCCGATGCGATTGTGGCGAACGTTGTTTGAGCTTGTGTTTGTTCGTCGAACCGAACCACGGTTCCCGAAAAGAAACCGCTGCCCAGAATCGCTGCTTCTGCAGGACCACAAAGCAGGGGCGATAAACCAAAGGCTATTACAAAGTAGACGTGGTTACGAAGTGATGGAGACATTTACGCAGGGTTCCAGAGATGATAAAGCAGGCTGCGGATCTTGAAGTGGGCTGGCGACGTGACAGTACCAAGCGGGTACGGCAGGATCACGACATTGAAGCACTCTAGTGAGCGACGCGTTCTGATTCAAGCATCCAATCGACGATTCGGCTCGATGCCTTGCCGTCGCCATAGGGATTTGCCTTGATCGCGCCCATTGATTTTGGTGCCGCCAACAATGCTGACACTCGGGCGACAATCTTTTCGCGATCGGTACCGACAAGTTCCGCCAAACCGGCGGCGATCGCTTCGGGACGTTCGGTTTTGTCGCGAGTGACTAGCACCGGATGCCCCAACGAGGGAGCTTCTTCTTGTACCCCGCCCGAATCGGTTAGTACGATCGTCGCGCGATCCATCAACCACACAAACTCGGGGTACTCCGCCGGCGGCATCAGGTGAATGTTGGCCACGTCGGCCAAGCGACTTCGCACCGGGCCGCTGACGTTAGGATTCAAATGCACCGGGTAAACAATTTGCAGATCGCGGTGCTTGGTTGCCAACTCACGCAGTGCGTCACATAAATTGGCCAGGCCATCGCCGAAGTTTTCGCGGCGGTGTCCGGTCACCAACAGCACCGGCCCGCGTGCCACCATTGGGTATCGCGCCAGCCACTGGTCACCGCGATCACGTTCCCGCGCCACGGCGATCAATAGGGCATCAATCACAGTGTTTCCGGTGACGCGAATCGAGCTCGGTGAAACGCCCTCGCGCACCAGCGCATCGGCGGCACCCTGAGTTGGGGCACAGTGCAGCGTCGTCACGATTCCGGTGACGCGGCGATTGAATTCCTCCGGCCAGGGTGCCATCAAATCGCCGGTTCGCAAGCCCGCCTCGACGTGAACGATGGGGACTCGTCGATAAAAGCCAACCATCGCCGACGCCATCACCGTGGTCGTATCACCTTGCACAACGATCATATCGGGACTCAGCTCCGCGACGACGCGGTCGACCGCCTCGATGCACGCCGACGTCAGCCCGGCCAATGTTTGCGCCGGCTTCATCAATGCCAGATCTATCTCGGGGCGGATCTTAAAATAACCTAACACTTGGTCGAGCATTTCGCGATGTTGGCCCGTACTGCAGACGATTGGCGAAACGTCCGCGTGATCTTTGCAGGCGAGAATCACGGGTGCGAGCTTAATCGCTTCGGGCCGGGTTCCCAGCACAATCAGCGGGCGAATGGGCGAGGTGGTGGTCATTCACAGTGAGTTAGATTGGTGAAAATTCAGCCCGTCGGCCTTTGGAAAAAGCCAGTTTAGGGCTATACATATAGCTTGCGCTTTTTGAAAAGCGAGATGACTCACTATTTAAGCCTGCTCCGCTCATGATGTCCGACCACTGGAAACTTGTCGCCAACGTTCTCGGTACGCCCGTCCCCCCGGAACCGGTCGTTAAAGAATCACCCGCCAAAGATTTTGCCGCTTCCCAAGCTGCAGTGCTGCAAACGACGTCGGGTGAAACCGCGCCCGATGGTCTGGAGAACGCCCCTGAGAAACGTGACCCGTTGGCGGATCTGGTTGATCGCCAACCCGACCTTGTGGTGCCGGGGTTTGTTGTTCCCGAACCGACCCCTGCGCCGCAAAAACCGGCTAAACGCTCGGCCTGGGACTCGTTGATCGGCGTCCTGGGATTGTCGCCCACTGACAACGACGATCATCCGCCCGCAGGTGCGACCGAGCCCGAGCCGATAACGCCGGCGCGCGAAACGGATGAGTACGCGTCCAAGGCCCAGCGCGGTCCAGCCCGCCCACCAAAGCGTGGTTTCGGGACTGGATTGGTCGATTCGAACCACGAGGATTTGCCTGCAGCGGACGACGAGGCCGACTTTGCTCCGGTGGCGCGTTCTCAGGAACCCCGTTCGCAGGAACCTCAAGCTCCGCGACGCAAAGATTCGAGACCGCGCCGCGAGGAAAGCCGTGCTCCACGCGAAGAAAGTCGTGCTCCACGCGAGGAAAGTCGTGCTCCACGCGAGGATCGCGACCGCGAGCCACGCGAAAGTCGCCCGCCGCGAGAAGGTCGCCAGCCACGCGAGGATCGCCCCGAACGCAGCCGCCGACCTGATTCGCGATCTGAATCACCGTCCGACCGAGACCGCCCGCGTTCTGGCGGGCGTGTTCGCCAAGAACAGCCCGCACGCGGTCCAAGTTCGCGAGATTCCGGCGGTCACCCCGATGACGACGTAGCAATCGGTTTTGGCGATGGGATTGTTGATTGGGACGCCGAGCCGCTTGACGATTCGATGATCGCGGATGATGACGATTCCGTGGGCTTCGACGATGCACCACCAAGCCGCCGCCCGGCGGTTCGCGACGAAGACGAGTCGCGAGGCCGCGGACGTCGAGGTGGATCTCGCCAACGCGGTCAAACTCGCGATATTCGCGCGGAGTCTGGACGCGACGACGCCGATCGTGCCGAACCAGTGACCCGCAATCGTGGCACGACCGACGAAGATGGCGGCGAAACCGAACTTCTTGGACAGGGAAAACCGGATTTGCGTTCTCGATCCGGACGGCGCGGCCAACGCCAGCAAATCGGTGCTGGTGAGCTGGAATCGCGCCCTCCGCGAGGCGATTCGCCGCGACGCGAAACACCGCGCAGTGATTCCACCCGGACCAACCGTCCACCGGCGAGCGATCCGCCATCGCGATCTGGTTCAGCCGAGTTTGACTATGACGATTTGATTGACGATGACCTCGACGTGGCGTTGCCAGCGGATGGCGACGAGCCAGCGTCCGATGCGCCAGCTCGGCCTCGAAGGCGACGCGGACGACGCGGACGCGGTGGCGCCGATCGTACCACCTCCGATCGCACGTCCTCGGACGGTACCACCTCGGATCGTTCGAGCACGGATCGGTCGTCAACCGATGAACGTCCGCCAAGCCGCACCAGTCCCGATCGTGCCCCACGCCGTGATGATGACGATGACCTGGAGTTTTCCGCCGAAATTGAACCTGAGTTGATCGAAGTCGTTGACGATGACCTCGACGAGGACATTGAAGTAGATGAAGAGCGCGTTCGTCGCAGCAGACGCCGAGGACGCGGTCGTGGTGGAGAAAGGGGCGGCGAACGTCAATCATCCGAAACCTCGGGCGATTCAAATGATGCACCGCCGTCACGCGAGAGCGGCGAAACAGCGGCAGCGCGAGGTCGCAATATCCCAACTTGGCTCGATACGGTCAATTTACTCGTCGAGCCAAATATCGAGCGTCACAGCCGCAGCGGACCACCGCGTCCGCCGCAAAATCGCGGTGGTCGGCGTTAGAAATTTGTTCCACGACGCTCCGCCGTCGTGATTGGAATACGTCACCGGCGCAACTCGTCGGCTTTCCTGAATCGGCCCGTTGGCGTAATCTGAGTGAAGGACTATTCGGCGGTGGCGGCTCTTGCGATGGGGAGCCGTGAACTTGGTCAGGCCTTAACTGGAGCAGCCATAAGCGGGGTACCTTTGTGTGAGGGCCGCCGCCGCCGCGTAGTCGCCGTGTTCCTTCCCATGAATTGATGCCATGCCGCCCAGTCACGAATCGAGCCCTTCGGCTGATGGGCGTTACGTCGTCGTTGCGCGGCGTTATCGGCCCAAATCGTTTGACGAGCTGGTCGGCCAGCAACACGTTGGCCAGGCGCTGTGCAACGCGATCGAGACTAACCGCGTCGGCCACGCCTACTTGTTCACCGGTGCGCGTGGGGTTGGCAAGACAAGCACGGCGAGGATTTTTGCCAAAGCGCTGAATGATCCCGGCGGGCCGACAATTAGTCCCGATGGCACCTCCGATGTGGCTCAAGCGATCGATGCCGGCGAGGACATCGACGTGCTCGAAATCGATGGTGCCAGCAACCGCGGCATTGACGAGATTCGCAGCCTGCGGGCCAACGTCGGCGTTCGTCCGAGTCGTTCGCGGTACAAGATTTACATCATCGATGAAGTTCACAGGTTGACCGGTGCTGCGTTCAACGCACTACTCAAGACGCTCGAAGAACCGCCCGCCCACGTCAAGTTTATTTTCTGCACGACCGACCCCGAAAAACTGCCGATCACGGTTACGAGCCGTTGTCAACGATTTGATTTTTCACCCGTTAAAGCGGAAGAAATCATGACCCGGCTACGCGAAATCGTGACCGCCGAAGGGATCAAGGCTGATGACGACGCGTTGCGATTGATCGCTCGCCGCGCCGAAGGTTCGATGCGCGACAGCCAATCGTTGCTTGAACAAGTCATCAGCTTTAGCACCGACGCAATCGATGTGCAAACCGTCCACACAATGCTCGGGACCGCCGACGACACGCGGCTTCACGAAATCGCAATCGCGCTCGCCGCTGCCGATGCCGCTGCGGCTTTGACCCTGATCGAACAAGCCGCCAACGAAGGCATTGCGGCGGGCCAATTAGCTGAACAATTGCTTGGCTACTTTCGCGACGTACTGGCCGTCGCGGTCGGTTGTCCCGCGGAGATGCAACGGCACACCGGCGAATCGCTGCATGTCGAGTTACGGTCGCTCGGCAAGGGTTGGGGTGTCGATCGGTTGTTGGCGATTGTGAGCATGATTGACCAAACAATCGTTCGCATCCGCCATACGGTCCATGGCCGCGTGCTGTTGGAAGCGACCCTGGTCCAGATTTGCCATTTGCCGGATTTGCAGTTGGTCGCTGATTTAGCTGCGGCACTTGCCAGCGGCGCACCCGCGATTGCGACGCCAGCGATTACGGCATCCGCCAAGGTTGCAGTGCCCGCCGTTGCCGCAGTGTCCGCCGAAAAAAAAAACGTTGAACCGTCCCTGACCACTTCGCGATCGGTATCCGGCAGCGACCTTCGCATTGATACACCTGAGCTGCAGGCGCATGCGGCGCGACCTCAACTCGCTGACTCACGCGACGCCCATGGTGAATCACCAGCCCTGATCGCGGCGGGAACCCAAGTCGCGATCGTGGGCGATGCCGGTCGTCAAGTTGTCGCTGCGGCACCCGCTGCACGATTCACTCCCGCAATAAATCCGCTGGCGGCGACGCCCGCTCCGGTTGTTACCAAGACGCGGTTGCAACGAATGCGCGATATGGAATCACATGAGTACATCAAGCAATGTTTGGATATCTTTGCCGGTGAGATCATCCGCATCGATGTTCCCAAAATTGAATAATCATTTCCCCGCTACTCGACTATCAAGGAGTCGGTTGTGTTTAAAAGTTTAGGCGGCCTCGGCAACATGGCCTCGCTGTTGGGCAGCGCGCAAAAAGTCCCTGGCATGATGAAAGAGATGCAGGAAAAACTGAAACGCGAGATCGTACAGGCGTCCGCTGGCGATGGTGCGGTGCAGGTCACGATCAACGGTGTGGGCGAAATGCAATCGATCGCCATCGATCCGGCGGTGCGCGATTTCCCCGAGTTGGAACAATGGATTGTCGAAGCCTGCAACACTGCGGGCCGCGACGCGAAACAGCGTTACGTCCAAGCGGTTTCCGCTGCGGTCAGCGACTTGAACATCAACATTCCTGGCTTGGATGGCATTTTGGCCAACCTTGTCGGCGGGGCGTAGCGCCCATGGCGGACTACTCGACCAGTGTGACCGAATTGATTGACCAACTTGGTCGGCTGCCGGGAATTGGCAAAAAAAGCGCCGAACGATTGGCGTTTCATTTGTTACGGGTGCCCCAAGCTGACGCCTTGGCATTGGCTGATTCGATCCGCCGGGTTCGCGAAAATATGCGTTATTGTTCGCAATGCTTTAACCTTGCCGAATCTTCGCTGTGTTTGATTTGTGCCGACCCGCGACGTGACGCGACACTGCTTTGTGTCGTCGAGCAACCACGTGATTTGATGAGTCTTGAACAATCCGGTGTCTATCGCGGGCTGTATCACGTTTTATTGGGGCGAGTTGCACCGCTGGACGGCATCGGCCCGGACCAATTGACGATCGATGCGCTCGTCGAACGCGTACACATTGGTGGGTTTGCGGAAGTCATCATGGCCACCAATCCCACAGTCGAAGGCGATGGCACGGCGCTCTATATTTCCAATTTGCTCAGCGACTATGCGGTCAAAATCACCCGGCTTGCGCGGGGGATCACCGCCGGTAGTGTGCTGGAATATGCCAACAAAGAGAACCTCGCGGACGCTTTAACGGGTAGGCAACAGTGGTAGTTAGCGACGACAATAAGATTGGACGCAGTGTTTTCCGGCTTGCTCAATTTAGTTCGTTTGCCGATAACCATGACCTACGCCGACTGAAACTCGAAGAGAACTGATTCATGCGGATGTCGATGGGCCTTGAAGCCCGCCAACTCCAGACACAAAAGCTCGCACCGCGGATGATCCAGTCGATGGAGATCCTGCAAATGCCTCTCATGGCTCTGCAGGAACGAATCGAACAGGAGATGAACGAGAATCCGTTGCTCGAACAATTGGAAGTCGATCCCGATGCTCCGGACGAATCCGACGATGATGATCGTTCGGCAAATGATCCGGTTTCGGAAAACGAAAAAGAACTTGTCGTCAACAATGACCACGACAATGCGGATGACTTCGAGCGATTGCTGAACATGGACAGCGATCTGCCCAGCACGTTCGATGATTCATTTCGTCGTTCCGCGGGTCGCATGCAAGACGACGCCGATCGTCATAATGACCTGATGTCCAATGCCGAAATGCGGCCCGAGTCGTTGAATGATTATCTGCTTCATCAACTGGCGGAACTCGACATCGATGACCACGTCGAACAACTTGCCGAGCGAATCATCAGCACGCTGGACGCTCGCGACGGTGGTTACCTGCGTGTGCCAATTTCCGATTTGCTGCCGGCCAATCATACGCCCGAAGATATCGTGACCGCAGGCGAAGCACTCGACGTCGTTCAGTCGCTCGAACCCATCGGTATCGCCGCACGGAATTTGCGCGAGTGTTTGATGCTGCAGATCAAACCCGGCATTCCGTACTTCGAGGAAATGAAAAAGCTGATTGCGCAGCATCTCGAAGATTTGGCCGAAAACCGACTGCCCGTCATTCAGCGGAAAACCGGTTACTCGATCGAGACGATCCAAGCGGCGCGCGACGAGCTGCATAAGCTGAACCCCAAGCCAGGCGCCGCGTTTATGAAAACCTATGTGCCGACCGTGACGCCGGATGTGATTCTTGACCAAGATGAGAACGGCCAATATCACGTTAGGCTTGATGATGATCGCGTACCGACGCTGTTCATCAGTGAGTATTATCGTCGCCGCCTGCAAGATCCGGGTTGCACATCCGAGGAGCGCGAATTCATTAAGAAGAAGATCAACAGCGCGCAGTGGTTGATTGATTCGATCGAACAACGACGCAGCACGTTGACGAAAGTGGCCCAAGCGATTGTCGAACACCAAACGAAGTTCTTGGATGAAGGGCCCGAGGCGATCGAGCCGCTGAAGATGCAACAAATCGCTGACCGCGTCGGTGTTCACGTCACAACGGTCAGCCGTGCGGTCGACGACAAATGGATTCAAACACCGCGTGGCATTTTGCCACTGAAGCGATTCTTCGTCGGGGGTACCCTGACCGAGGACGGTGACGATGTTGCCTGGGATACGATTCGCATCAAGTTGCAAGAAGTGATCGACAAAGAAGACAAGAGCGATCCATTCAGCGATGAACATCTTGTCGACGAGTTAAAGAAAAGCGGCATGACCGTTGCCAGGCGCACGGTGACCAAGTATCGCAAGAAAATGGCAATCCCCAGTAGTCGCCAACGTCGCGATTGGTCACTGGTCAAAAAGTAAGCACCGCAATCTCGATAAATCTCGGTAAATCTCGGCGACTTAGGAACATGGTCGCCGAAGTCGCCAGACTTTGGAAAACGCTGGGGATCCGAACTCTGGCGAGTTCGGCTACGCCAGCAATGGACCGCTGCTTCCTTACTTAGTCTGCGTTCGCACCGCTTGCTCGATCGCTCGCGAATCCACCTTTGACGTATCGACTGTTGCCGGCTGGGTTCCCGGGGAGACGACGCCGCAACTGACGATAAACTGAATCGCTTCATCGATCGTCAAATCCAATTCAATCGCCTCGCTCTTGCGAACTTGAATGGTAAAGCCCGTCATCGGCATCGGTGACGTTGGCATGAGCACGGCTAGTATCGGCTCGCCCGCCATTGCCGAGATTTGTGACATACCCTTGCCAGTTACCAAACCCAAAGACCAAATTCCCTTGCGTGGATACTCGATCGCGACCACGCTGTTGAATTCAATCTCGCGCTCATTGAAGGCAAAGTCGGTCACCTGTTTGACTGAACCGTAAACCTTATTGACGATCGGAATACGGTTGATACCGGCTTCGGTGTTGGTCACAAACCAGCGTCCGATACCGTGGGCGAACAAACGTCCAAAGAAGTACAGCACCGTCAAGAACACGACCAGGAACAGCGGCACGATGAACGATCGCGGCAGGTAACGAAGCTCGACGTAGCGGTGCCAATAGGCATTGGCCGTTGCCGGGGCCGCTTCGTAGGGCCCGTAAGAATCGAGATTCTCGTCGACATACCGCACAACATACTCCGGCAGGAACCGGCGCTTCGTCGGATCGGGAATGTACCGCTCGCCCTTATACGTAAAACCGTTGAGCCGTTTATCTCCGTCGGTGGCGACGGCGTCCTTGGGAACCGATCGCTGGATGTCGCCGATGGACCAAACGACCGCGTGCCGAACGCCGGTTTCCATTGGTCGCAGGACGTAGTTCGAGATTGCGTTCCAGGCCCAAATTAGGACAACAATGGTCAGTAGCGGCGGCAACACCACGCCCAGACCGCGCAAAATTGCACCGCGAAACGTTCCTGGAGGTCGATCCGGTCGACTGGTGATTGGCGATTCCTGCGATTTCATCAGCGGATTGTTTACTCAGCTAGTCACGGTGGCGTTGGGGTCGGCCCCATGAGAATTATCTATCGTCTTACCGCACGGGCAATCACCGCCAAGGTCACCCGCGCCGCACCAGCTTTTTTCAGCACCGACGCAATTTCCGCTGCGGTCGAACCCGTCGTCAAAACGTCATCGACAAGCAAAATATGCTGACCAAGTAAGCTGTCTGGACCGCCGTAAGCATACCGCTTTCGCATCGCAAAGGCACCCCGCACGTTCTCCGCACGGTCGGCGTCGGCCAACCAAGCTTGTTTTTTGACCCGCCGCGTCAATCTCAGCATCGGCTCGGTCGGCATGTCTAAGCTTGTACCGACGGATCGCGCAATTGTCTCCGCCCCGCTGCGGCCACAGCGTTGCCAGCGGCGGCTGATGTGCGTTGGTACAAACGTCAGCCGCGTTGGCCAACGGCAAACTTCTGGCGTTGGCGTCCCGAACCGCGCGCACAGGGGTGAAACCAACAATTCGCCCATTTGCGACGCCAGCGGCGAATGTCGCGCCAGTTTGCTGGCCACGACGGCCTCACGAACTGCGTCGCGGTAGATTGCCAGCACCACCACTTCATCGAACGCAAATTCAACGTCGGCGCACGTGATGCAGCGCTGGTCCAGCGGTAAAACGGCTTCCGACGGGCGGGGCATACCACAAAAACGACATGAAATCGCGCCCGGCGGCCAATTGCTTATCAATTGATGGTGACAGAGGGCACAAAGCGAAGTCAATTCCGTCGGCTGGTTGGGAGAAATGGCCAACGGTGCGGCGCATAACACGCAGGCTGGCGGCAAAACCGTATCGACGACGCTGTGAACCACTGGCACCATTGCCCGGCACAACGTGTGTAACTGTCCTGCGGAATTCTCGAAAAAAAATATTTCCCATTGCCGCGAACCTTCCGATGAAGCCGATGTCTAAGGGGAGTCATCGAAAAACTAGCGAATGTTTCGCTAGCCACCGATGGCATTTTGGAATATCCTTCTGGTCAGCCGGGAGGTGTTCCCGGATTCTCTTTCATAGCCCTGTCCCCGTGTCCTGAACGACACGGCTGCGTGTCCCACCGGGCACCGGGAGGTAACGATGCGTATCGAACTGAATTTCGCAACCGTCATTCGCAATGTAGCCGTTTTGGCCAACGTCGCGGGCAACGTCGTGGAATCAATCGTCGCCGCGTTCCAACCGCTTCATCAACCCGAGTTTGGGAGTGATACGCATTGTGGACAGGAGACAATGCTGCGCCGTTTGATGCGCAGTGGCATGTTCCTCACGGGCATAAGTTCGTCGCCGGAGTGTTATCCGGCATTGAATTTAGCCTACGTCGACTCGCCCCGTGGTGAGATAACGCGACGTTGGCGGCCCGCATATCTGCTGTCCAAACGCGATGTCACATTGCTGACTTCGACCGGCGGCCGCAGAGGCTAAACGCTTCGAGTCTTGGAAAACAAAATCCAAAACCACTCCTAGCGATTCGCCCGAGGGCGTTTGACCTGACTAGTCATCAGTCATCGTCAAACTGCACTCCCGCGATGGGAACTTGATGGCCTGGTACGTGATCGGTTCGAGGACTTTCGCAATCAACCATTGTGAACTTTCCCGCGATCGACCGAACTGAGGCCTGCCACTGACCAAAACAAACAACATCGTGCCGCCCGCGTTTCGCCTTGACTGGACCTTGGCAAAGCGCGGGAACTATCAAAGAAAGTCGCAGGAATACCGTGAACGCAGAATTGGAATCTCGCTCTCTCGAAGACACTTCGTCAGCTCAGACACCGTCCGTCGTCGACCTGGTTCGCGCGGCTCAGGCTGGTGACCGCGATGCGTTCGGTGTGCTGTTCGAGCGATACCGAGTAGGCATCGTTGCGTTGGCGATGCGTCGCGTGCGCAATGCCGATGAGGCCGAAGAATTGGCGCAAGACGTGTTCGTTCAAGCGATGCAAAAGATCGGCCAACTGCGCGTGCCTGAAGCGTTCGGGGGCTGGTTGCGACGAATCGTGCATCGCATGGCGATCAATCGCATGACGCGGCGTCAATCGGCGATGGCGTGCGACCCGACGGTGCTTGAAGCGACCTGCTACTCGCGCATCGATTCACCCGACGAAGGTGCAATCGATCGTGAAGAGGCCGCTGATGTTCGCGCTGCGGTGGCGCGGTTGGGCCAACTTGATCGCCAAACGTTGCAAGCGTTTTACCTGCGTGGTCAAACGTTGGTGCAAATGGCCGATTCGTTTGACGCACCCCTCGGCACGATCAAGCGCCGACTGCACGTCGCCCGCAAGCGATTGGCAAAAGAAATGGAAGTCACCCAGGCCGTTTAGTACTGCGTCGCAGCCAAATTTCCGGTGGCAAAAATTGTAGAACGGTTGTCCCCAACCGTTTGGGAACGCACGAACCGTTGGGGACAACCGTTTTACAATCGCCGAACTCTACCGCGGCGTTACGTTTGCGGAGCGAAGTCTGAAGTAACTGATATTTCTATCCACGGGAAAGGCAGAGCGACCCAATTATTGTTTGATGCGACGAAACTCGCGTGGTGTGATGTTGAGCAACGATCTAAATGTTCGAGTCAAATGCGCTTGGTCATAGAAGCCAGTTGCCAAAGCGATGTCGCCGATCGATTGCTCACTTTCAGCCAACCGCCGACTGGCTTCATGAACGCGCACCCGCTGTAAATAGGCCGTTGGCGTCATTCGATAAATTGCCCGAAACCGTCGGTTGAATTGGCTGTGTGAAAAGCCGGAAACAGCCGCAAGATCTTTCATTTCGAGCGGCTCGCCATATCGCTCCGCCATCTCACGCACCGCCGCAGCGATACCTGATAACGGTCGCGCTTCGGGCTCGGACGGTGCCAACGGTCGTCGTACACCGGCGATGCCAAGACAACGGCCGGCCGGATCAAACAGCGGGATCTTTGTCGAGATAAACGATTCCAAACGACCCTGCGCATTGGGCACCAACCAAACCTGGTCGACCAACGGCACGCGGTCGCGCATCACGCGTTGGTCTTCGGCAAGATACCGCGCGCCCCAGTGTGGCGGATGAATGTCGATATCGGTTTTGCCGAGTATTTCACGCTCGGATTCAAGACCTCGTGTCCGCAGTAACGTGCGATTGACCTTGATAAATCGACCCTGAGTGTCTTTGACGTAAAGAAACACGTCGGGGAGATAGTCGAACAACGCCAGCAAGGTCGCAGGTTGGTCGAGGTCGGCGAAGAACTGCTTCACCACATCGGAAAAATCGTTGTCCATGCGCAAATTTTACAAAAAGTCGCGTGTTGATTGCAAGTTGATACCGTGCCCCGCGGTTAGAATGGTTGATCCGCCAACAACTTATTTTCAGCAGCTCTTTCGCAGCAGGTAATCGGAATGCTTAATTTGACCGGACGCGGTGAATCACATCATTGCAACGGAGTGAAACGCCGCGACTTTCTGCAAGTCGGCACACTCGGCGCCATCGGTTTAGGGTTGCCGCAATATCTGGCGGCGTCCGAGCGGGGACAAGTCGATGCCAAGCACGACAAACGTTCGTGCATCATGATCTTTAATTTGGGTGCCCCCAGCCAACTCGACACATTCGACATGAAGCCCGAAGCACCGGCTGAAGTGCGCGGACCGTTCAAGGCGATCAGCACCAAGGGCGACTTCCAGCTCTCGGAGATTTTGCCGAAACATGCCGAAGTCGCGGATAAGTTTTCAATTGTGCGATCTTGTTATCACACTGCCGCCGCCGTTCACGACGCCGGATGGCAGATGTTGCAAACCGGACGTCAATTCACCGGCGGCGTCAACTATCCTCACGCCGGTGCGGTGGTGCAATACATGCGCGGTCGTCGCAGTGATTTGCCCGCGCACGTTGTCTTGCCTGAGACGATGGGTCGCGGCGGCGGGAACTTGCCAAACCGCCCAGCCGGCGGATTTCTTGGCAAGGCGTCTGATCCGTGTGCGTTGATGGCGGATCCGTCGCAACCACAATTCAAAGTACCCGACCTGATGCCACCACAATCGCTCGGTGATGTGCGGATCGATCGTCGCCGTCGCATGCGTGAAGCAGTCGAAAGCCAAATGGCGGCGCTCGAGGCCACCGAGTCGGCGAAGATGCTCGACGCGAACTTCGAGGCCGCTTATCGATTGATGGCCAGCCCGCAAGCTCGCCAAGCGTTTGATCTTTCTCAGGAGCCAACCCAACTTCGCGAACGCTATGGCATGAACCGGTTCGGTCAATGCTGCTTGCTTGCCCGCCGCTTGATCGAGTCGGGCGTTCGCTTCGTCACGATCAACACTTTCTTGACCGTCTTCAACGAAATCACTTGGGACATCCACGGCAGCAAGCCGTTTACGACGATCGAAGGCATGAAAAACATTGTCGCACCGATGTATGACCAAGCCTATTCGGCATTGCTAATCGACCTTGACCAACGCGGCATGCTGGCCGACACGTTGGTTACGGGATTGGCGGAATTTGGTCGCACGCCCAAGGTCAACCCTGCCGGTGGACGCGATCACTGGCCGCAATGTTTCTCCTGCACGTTCGCCGGTGGCGGCGTGCAAGGCGGTCGGGCGATCGGTGCCAGCGATCCGATCGGTGCGGTCCCAGCGGATCGGCCAACGGCACCCGGCGAAGTCATTGCCACAATCTTCAAGTCGCTGGGGCTTGATTT
This sequence comes from Pirellulaceae bacterium, assembly GCA_041753075.1. Lineage (GTDB taxonomy): Bacteria > Planctomycetota > Planctomycetia > Pirellulales > Pirellulaceae > UBA6163. The sequence goes on along the minus strand of JBGSVE010000115.1, from coordinate 165,614 downwards.
ACACGCTGAGATGCCGGGACCAGGTGGTCGTCCGTTTCCGCTGGTCGAATTTGGCGTGCGCGAGATCAAGGAGTTGTTTGCCTAAGATGATTTCTCCGCAACTAAGTACAAAAATGCTCGTGACGTTGGTTTGCATTTGCACAAGTCTGGCCACGTTGGCTCAATCGCCAAGCGATGCGGTGGCGTTATTGCCGCCTCGGTTTTCGCTTGCTGGCCCTGAGTCGCGGCAACAATTGCAACTCGTCACGCTGCGTGATTCGTTGCCCAGTGCCGCAGTACCGCGTGACCTATTCGAGTTCAGCTCGTCGAATCCAAAAGTCGTGCGTATCGATGGCCAGTACGCCGTCGCGGTGGGTGACGGCAAGGCAACGATCACGGCGAAACTGTCCAGCGGTGAATCGACGTCGAGCGATGTTGAAGTTGCCGGTACCCAGTCGGTCCATCAATGGAGTTTCCGCAACGACGTGCAATCAATCTTGGCGCGGCAGGGTTGCAACATGGGCTCATGCCATGGCGCTCTCGCCGGCAAGGGTGGTTTTCGTCTTTCTTTGCGTGGTTACGACAGCGATGCCGATTACCACGCGATCACGCGCGAAGTTCGTGGCCGACGGATTGAGATCGCCGCGCCGGGCCAAAGTTTACTCTTGGCCAAGCCAACCGGAGCGCTGCCGCATAAAGGTGGCCTGCGACTGGCGACCGATTCTCGCGATTACCAAATTATCGCCAACTGGATCGCCGACGGTGCTGCACCGCCAACGCCAACTGATGCGCGGTTGTTGCGAATTTCGGTGTTGCCCGAGAACGCACTGTTGACGCCAGGGGAAACGTCGCAGGTTTTGGTCAATGCGCATTATGACGATGGCCGAGTTGTCGACGTGACCCACTGGACCAAGTTTTCGGCGACTGATGAAGCGATCGCCGGCGTCGATGAAGACGGACGCGTGAGCGTGCGTGGCGCGGGCGAAGGTGCGATCCTCGCGTGGTTCAATTCGCAGGTCGCGCTCTCGCGGATGACGGTTCCCTATCCGTTTGAAATTCCAGTGCAAACCTATGCGACCGCGCCGCGGCGGAACTTCATTGATGACCTTAATCTACAGCAACTACAGAAGCTGCATTTGAGACCATCACCAGCGGCCAACGACGAGACATTCATTCGCCGCGCCACGATCGACACCATCGGCAGATTGCCAACCGCTCAAGAAACTCGTGACTACGTTGTCGATGCGGCGGCTGATAAAAAGACGCGGTTGATCGATCGATTGCTCGCCAGCGAAGACTACGTTGCCTACTGGGCATACAAATGGAGCGACTTGTTGTTGGTCAACGGCACGAAGCTGCGTCCCGTCGCCGTGGAAACGTTTTACAAGTGGATTCGCGGTTCGGTTCGTGAGAACAAACCGTGGGACCAATTCGTCCGCGAGATTTTGACCGCCACAGGTGATTCCCAAGACGTCGGTGCGACGAACTTTTACGCCATTCACCAATCGCCCGAAGACATGACAGAAAATGCCAGCCAAGCGTTCATGGGTTTATCGATTGGGTGTGCAAAGTGCCACAATCATCCGCTTGAAAAATGGACCAATGATCAATACTACTCGATGGCCAATATGTTCTCGCGCGTGCGTGCCAAGGGTTGGGGCGGAGAACCACGCAACGGTGATGGAATTCGCACGGTCTATGTTGCTGCCAGCGGCGAGTTGATCCAGCCCAAGTCAGGCAAGCCGCTGCCACCGGCTCCGCTTGATGCCGATCCGATGGCGTTTGATGACCCACGCGATCGCCGCGAAGTGGTTGCCGCTTGGATGACGGATCCGAGCAATCCGTATTTTGCCCGCAGCATTACGAACCGCCTTTGGGCAAACTTCTTTGGTCGCGGCTTGGTCGAGATGGTTGATGATCTACGGCTGAGCAATCCCGCGTCCAACGAGGCGCTGCTCGACGCGGCGGCCGATCATTTGGTAGTGCATCGTTTTGATTTGAAGCAATTGATGAAGGCGATTTTGGAAAGCGAGACATACGGTCGCAGCAGCGTGCCGTTGCCTGAGAACGGGGCCGAGCTGAAGTATTTGAGCCGGTACTATCCACGCCGTTTGTTGGCCGAAGTAATGCTCGATTCGATTGACCAAGTCGTGCAAACGTCAAGCATATTCAATCGCGTTGCGTATCCGGGTGCTGATTTCCAGGACACCGCGTTCTATCCCAAGGGGACCCGCGCGATCGAGTTGTACGATTCGGCGGTCGAGTCTTATTTTCTCAAGACCTTCGGTCGCAATGCCCGCGAGATCACTTGTGAGTGCGAACGCAGTTCCGAGCCGTCCATGGTGCAGGTGTTACACGTTTCCAACGGTGACACGGTCAATCCGAAACTCTCCGCCACCAACAACGCGATCACGCGGTTGATCGAAGCGGGCAAAAGCAACGAAGAGATTGTTGACGAATTGTTCGTGACGGCGTTGTCCCGGTTGCCAACGATTGCCGAACGAACGGAGATCATACGAGTCATGGCCGAGTACGGTGACGACAGGCGAACTGCGATCGAAGACGCTTATTGGAGCGTTTTGGCTTCCACTGAATTTACCTTTAATCATTGATTGCAATGTACACGCGATACTTCAATTCAACGGCTTCGTTTGCCAGCCTGATCGTGCTTGCTGGCGCGAGCGTGTTCGCTGAGGACACCGACTACGTGCGTGACGTGTTTCCGGTTTTGCAAAAGTATTGCATTTCGTGTCACACCGAGGACGAAGCGCAGGGCGGATTGGTGATGGAGTCGTTCGCGGCGCTGATGCGTGGTGGCGAGTCGGGTCCGGCGATCACGCCCGGTGTGCCGACGAGCAGCCGATTGGTGTTGATGGCTTCGGGAAAACTTGAGCCCGTCATGCCACCGGATGATGCCGACGGTCCCAACGACGAAGAACTCGCGCTGATCGCAAACTGGATCGAGCAGGGAGCAAAAGGCCCCGCAGGCGAGATTGCGATGCGGCGCGAATTGCTGACACCTTCGATCAAGGCAAGCGAAGACGCCGATTTTCCGATCACGGCAATTGCCGTTTCTAGTACGGGGTCACATCGCGCAATCGCGAGATTCAGCGAAGTGGTCCTGGATGGTGAATCGAAGTCGGGACCGATCGAGTCGCAACCTGGCAAGGTCAACTCGCTGCGATTTTCAAAAGACGGCAAGCGGCTGTTGGTCGCGTCGGGTGTGACGGGGTTGTATGGCCGCGCGGCGATTTATGATGTTGAAACCGGCAAGCAATTGACGGCGGTCGAGGGGCACGATGATGTGATTCAGGTCGCAATTTTTTCACCTAACGAAACGCTCATCGCCACAGCCAGTTACGATCGCGAGATCATGCTTTGGGACGCCGCCACCGCCAAGCCGCTACGCCGCTTCAGTGGGCATAACGGGGCAATCTATTCGCTGGCGTTTTCTCCCGACGGCAAGGTTTTGGTCAGCGGTTGTGCCGACGAGACAGTCAAGGTTTGGGACGTCGATACCGGTGTGCGGCTCGATACGATGAGCCAACCGCAAGGCGAAGTTCTGGCCGTAGCCGTCACTGGTGATGGCCAATTCGTAATTGCCGGCAGCGCCGATAATCGCTTGCGGGTTTGGCGACTTTTGTCACGCGACTCAGCGCGGATCAATCCGCTTGTGGCCACACGGTTTGTCGATGAATCGCCGCTGACGAATTTGGCGCTGACCGCCGATGGCACGCGGGTTGTCGTGGTCAGCGAAGCGGGCAATGTGAAGGTGCTGCGAACCTCCGATTGGACCCAGCTTGCGTTGCTTGATCCGCTTGGTGACACGGCCAGCGATCTTGCTTTGTCAAGCGATGGTCGCTTGGCTTCGATCTCGTTGATGAATGGCGAAACGGTCACCCGATCTTTGCCAAGCGAGCATGCCGATGCGAAGTTGGTCGCGTCATCCACAGCGAGGCTCGCGCCGATCTATCTCGATCTCGGTGCGTTGCCGCTGATCGATAAAGCCAAGCTTCAAGAACAAGAACGGATTGATGTTGATGGCGTCGTTGGCGGTGCGGTGCCGGTGCCGCGCGGCTGCGAAGTTAACATTGCGATTGACGAAAACGGCCAAGCCAATTGGTATGCGTTCACCGCACGCGCCGGTGAGATGTGGGTGATTGAAACCGACACCACTGGTTTGAACAGCAAGCTTGATTCGATCATCGAATTGCGTGATGCCGAGGCCCAGCCGCTGGTGCAGACGCGTCTCCAGGCCGTTCGCGATTCGTACTTCACGTTTCGCGGCAAGAACAGCACCCAAAACGACGACTTCCGGATCTTTGCTTGGGAAGAAATGAAGCTTGGTGAGTATTTGTACGCATCCGGTGAGGTGACGCGTTTGTGGATGGCACCGCGCGGTGCCGATTCGGGCTTCAACGTTTTTCCCGGACGAGGAAATCGTTGGACCTATTTCGGTAGCTCGGGAACCGTTCATGCACTGGGCGAACCGGCGTACATCGTTCGTGCTTTGAAGGCGGGCGAGGAACCGGTGGCCAATGGCTTGCCAATCTTCGACGTTCATTACCTCAATGACGATGACCCATCTCAATCGCGTGGCAAGGATAGCTACGTGCTCGCCAAGATTCCTGCGGACGGACGGTATCTTGTTCAAGTTCGCGACACGCGCGGCGAGGGTGGATCCAATTACGTCGGGCGTCTTCGCATTCGACCCGCGAACCCAAGTTTCGCCGCCCGCGTGTCGCCGATCAAAGCACCACTGCGACGCGGCTCGGGACGCGAAGTCGAGCTGGTGATCGAACGGGTTGATGGTTACGACGGTGAGGTTTGGTTCGAGCTAGAAAACCTGCCGCCGGGTTTGCATTCGAATTTCCCGGTTCGTGTCCAGCCCGGCCAAAGTTTTGCAGTAGGGAATATCTGGGCCGATTCCGACGCCCCGGACTTCGCAGGAAAAATTTCGCCGCGTGTGACCGCCCACGCCGAAATCAATGGCCGAAATGTCGAACGCGCGGCCGGATTCATTGGCGAGCTGGCGATCAAGCAGCGGCCTCAAGCGACAATCGAAATCCTTCCCGATCCAGCGAATGAGTCGCAGTCGGCGAACCCCGCAGGTGACCAATGGGTCATTCAGATCAAGCGTGGTGAAACGATCTCATTGCTGGTCAAGGCGGATCGCGAAGATGGTTTTAAGGCCGAGATTCCACTTGGCAAAGAGACCGCTGGGCGCGACCTGCCGCACGGTGTTTATGTTGACAACATTGGCCTCAATGGGTTACTTGTGCGTGAGTCTGAATCCGAACGCAAGTTTTTTTTGACCGCCGATCCGATCGCTGAGCTGGGACGAAGGCAATTTTTCCTGCGCGGCGAAATCGAAGGCAACATCACGTCTAAACCCGTTATGCTGGAAGTCTTGCCATGAACATTCAACCGGTCCCAGGTTACTCAAGCCCCACCGGGCCGGTCACAGCAGCCAGCGCAGCGGAGTCGGTAGACAGCATCGACAAAGGCAATTCCAGCGGCGATGGTGGCGCAGACGGACGTCAACTTTTGGATACATTTGAGCGTCGCCAAAACGAATCCAACGAAGCCGAGAACGAGACGTCGGAAACGTTAGAATCGTCAAATACAAGTACGCCCGCAGCGGCAAGCGAATCGGGGCGGCGATTGGATATCCAGGCATAGCCGCTCGCAATCGAGATTCCAAATTCCTTCATGATCCGCTTCACAAAAATGCACGGCGCGGGCAACGACTACGTTTACGTGTCCTGCTTTGACCAACCGATTCCGCCCGATCCAGTCTCGCTCGCGCAAGCGATCTCGCACCGGCGGTTTGGCGTTGGCGGCGATGGCATGATCTTGATTTTGCCGAGCACCATCGCGGATGCGCGAATGCGAATGTTCAACGCCGATGGCAGCGAGAGCGAGATGTGCGGCAACGGCATTCGCTGTGTCGCCAAATATGTTCATGACCACGGTATCGCCGCCAAGCCAAATCTCAAAATTGAAACCGGCAACGGTGTTTTGGATTTGCAGCTAATCGTGCATGACGGGAAAGCCTCGTTGGTGACGGTCGATATGGGTGAACCAATTCTGAATGCTCCGGCGATCCCGACGACGCTGCAGCCCGGCGGTCACGTTGTTAACCACGAGCTGACGATTGGCGGGCGAACGTTTCCCGTGACGTGCGTATCAATGGGCAATCCGCACTGCATCGTCTTTGTTGACAAGGCAACCGATGATTGGGTTTTGAACATCGGGCCGCAAATTGAGCTCGATCCGCGATTCCCCAAACGTACCAATGTCGAATTTGTTGAAGTCATCAATCGCGGTGAAGTTCGCCAACGAACATGGGAGCGCGGCAGCGGCGAGACTTGGGCCTGTGGCACCGGTGCTTCGGCGGTTTGTGTTGCCGGTGTCTTGACGGACCGTACCGACACAAAGATCCTCAATCACCTTGTTGGCGGTGATTTAAACCTACAATGGAATCGCACCTCTAATCATGTCTTGATGACCGGTGGTGCCGAAGAAGTCTTTAGCGGTAGTTGGTCAGCTTGATTATCGGATCGCGGCGATTGTAGAACGGTTGTCCCCAGCCGTTTGTGCGTTCCCAAATGGTTGGGGACAACCGTTCTACAATTTTTGTCACCCGACATCGAAGCTGAGATGAAGTATTGGAAGGAACCTGTTGAGAATTCCGGTTCGTAAATCAGTCGTCGAGGCGTTGACCGTCTCGGATTTGACCGCTTATCTCAAGGGGATCGTGGATGATGCGTGCCCCAGCGTTTGGGTTGAGGGCGAGGTCAGCAATCTTTCGCGCCCGCGCAGCGGGCACATTTATTTGACCCTTAAAGACGACGTTTCACAAATCAAAGCCGTGATGTGGCGATCGACCGCCGGGAAACTGCCGTTTGAACTATTTGAGGGCCAACAGGTGCTGGCCTTCGGCGGTGTTGAGCTGTATTCGCCGCAGGGCATCTATCAATTGATCGTGCGCAAGCTCGAACCCCAAGGGATCGGTGCGCTACAACTCGCCCTCGAGCAATTGAAACAACGACTGCAGGCCGAAGGCTTGTTCGACCCGGCCAAAAAGAAACCGCTGCCGTTATTTCCGCGTCGCATTGGCGTCGTTACAAGTCCCTCCGGTGCAGCGATTCGTGATTTCCTCGAGATTGCGCTGCGACGTTGGCCGGGTTTGGACGTGACGATCATTCCGTGCAAAGTTCAGGGCACCGGCGCGGCGACAACGATCGCATCCGCCATCGCCGCGGCACACCGCATCAAGCCAGCGCTGGATGTGTTGGTCGTCACTCGTGGCGGCGGATCGATGGAAGACCTATGGTGCTTTAACGAAGAGCCGGTCGTGCGCGCGATCGCGGCCAGTCGCTTGCCAATTGTGTCTGCCGTGGGTCACGAAATCGATGTGACGCTGGCTGACTTTGCCGCCGATATCCGTGCGTTGACGCCAAGCGAAGCTGCCGAGCGAGTGATACCCGAGTACGCGGCCACAATCGCGGCGATTCGCGAACTGACCCGGCGTTTGCAATTGCCCGTTATGCAGCTTATTCGTCAAGGCAAAGAGCGGCTTGAGCAATTGGTCAATCGGCCCGTACTTTGCCGCCCTTATGATTCGATTCACCAGTGCTCGCGTCAACTCGACGAGCTCGACGCTCGGGGCCGCCGAGCTATCGTTGCGATTGTCCAGCAACAAGCTCGCCGGTTGGCAGCCAGCGCCGCGTCGCTCAATGCGCTCAGTCCGCTGGCCGTCTTGTCGCGTGGGTACAGCGTGACGCAGCTCGCATCGACCGGCGAGGTTGTAACCGACTGCAATCAGGTCACCGCCGGCGACATGATTCGCACTCAAACTCAACGCGGTCAGATCGTTAGCCAAGTAACATCGACGAAACCCGATCCATTCGATTGACGAATTACTGCCTGTTCACAAACCGTCGCCACAGCGCGGCGATGTGATCGAGCTGCAACATTTGATAACGTCGCTCGACTTTTTCAAGATCGGCCACTCGGTCGCTGAACATGGTGATGAACCGACTTCTTGCGGCCCGCATTTTCGCCGACAACTCGCCCTCAAAATGAGCTTCAAGATGCGTGAACAACGCGAGCGTTTCTTCCCATTGGCCAAAGGTGTGGAGTCCCGACCACAGACCGCCGCGATGCACGCGGTACGCGGTCAACACATCCGGCAAAAATCCAACCGGTCCCGCGTGGGCGTGGAGAATATGCAGTGCCCAATCGCCTAGCCGCAGCTTCGCGTGCCATGCGGGCGTCTGTGTGACAACGCCTTGCCGGTACATCGCCGCCGACATGGTCTGCAACTGGCCCACGTTCAAGAAATCACCCAACACCAGCGGCCCGCTAGGCGGCGGAGTTGGCACGATGCGATCCGGTTGCGAACCGTCCTCGTAAAACACGCGACAAGCCCCGAAGCACATCGACCAATCAGGATGGCTTTCCATTGCCTCATATTGCTTCTGCAATTTTAGCGGGTCGAGCCAATAATCATCACCTTCGAGGATTGCCAAGTAACGTCCGCGCGACCGCTCGCGGCAGTCTTGTAAATTAGCGGACAAGCCAAGATTCCGCTCGCGAAGCAACAGCATCAATTGTCCGGGATAACGTTGATCCAGTCGCGCCAAGACATCACGCGTCGCGTCGGTCGAACAATCTTCAGCGACTAAGATTTCAATTGGGAAGTGGGTCCGCTGTCCAAGCACACTGTCGATCGCCTGCTCGATATACCGTTCATGGTTGTAGACAAGAATCGCTACACTGACGATCGGCAACACCGATTGCGTGTCCAATTTTGCGGGAACTGAATTCGTCATCGAGCGTAAATACCAATCATGAGTTTGCCGGCGATGAGTCGCTTCCCCAAGGTATCGGTGCTCATGCCCGTACGCGATGGGCTGCCTTACTTGGACTCAGCGATTCGCAGTATTTTGACTCAAACATACCGCGATTTCGAGTTCATAATTGTTGACGATGGCTCAAGCGACGGGACCGCCAGCATCATTGAGCAATGGGCGATAACCGACTCACGGATTCGCACGTTTTCGCGTCCGGCCGCAGGACATTCCCAGTCGCTGAATTTCAGTCTGTCCCAGGCCCGTGGCGAGTATGTTGCGCGGATGGACGCCGACGATATCTCGTCACCCGATCGGCTTGCGCGCCAAGTTGCCTTTCTCGACGACGCACCCCACGTTGTTGCCGTTGGCGGACAGACGTGGGCGATTGACCAAGATGAGGAGCTGCTATTTGCGATTCATTGCCCAACGGACCACCAATTGATCGAGCAATCACTGTTGGCCGGTCGTAATTGTCTGAGTCATCCGGCGATGATGATGCGAAAAGCCGCCGTGATGCAGGTCGGTGCCTACGAAGATGACAGCCCCTCGGAAGACTACGGCTTGTGGCTGCGAATGATCGACGTTGGCCCAATCGCCAACTTGCCCGAATTCGTCTTGCAGTATCGCTTGCATGCGAACCTCGGTCGCATTGCCAAACATACCGTTCAACAGCAGATCACGAAACGACTTCTCACCGCCGCCCACGCTCGCCGCGGCACAGCAATCCCGACACTTCCCGAAGGCGACGACGCTCCTCAATGCATAGCGCGAATCCATCACCATTGGGCAATGTCGGCTGCACAGTCTGGCTTTTGGAAATCGGCCCGCAAGCATGCGTTACTTGCTCTCAAGCTCGAACCAACCAATCTTCACGTTTGGTGGACATTGGTCAAAACCATCATTCACCTGCGTCGCTTGCCGGGTCTCTAGCGGGCTTGAGCAGTCTGGCCAGCGTTTGCCACGGTCGGCTTTGTCGTAACGCCCAAAACGCAGGCAACTTCGTTTGGGCCGTCGCGGCGATCAATTCAACATGCCTTTCGAGTGCCTGGGACGCGATCTCCTTTAGCTCTGGCGTGGCTAGAGCGAGCTCAAAATACATCCGGGCGACGGCGGCTTGTTTGCGTGGAGTTGGAGCGCCAGTCCAAACGCCCTGAGAATGAACGCGATAGTTTGCCATGACTTGGTCCAGGCACAAAGCGACGCCCTGGTGCGTTGCCATGATACATAGCGGCCAGTCCGCCAACTTCAATTGCAGGATGAACTCTGGTATCAACGGCAACATCGAGCGACGAAAGACAACAGAACACGTTTGAATCGGATTGTTGTAAAGAACATCCTGTAAATTCCACTCTTGTTTAACGACAGGCGGATGTTGCTGGCCCAGCGATTTACCGGACTCATCGACATAGGTCACCGGATGAAAACTCAAACTACATTCTGGCCTTGAATCCATCAATTCAACCTGGCGCTGCAGTTTCAAGGGATCGGTCCAATAATCGTCACCTTCCAACAAGGCAACGTATTCTCCGGTTGCTGAATTGTAAGCGTCTTGCAAATTGCGCATGATTCCGACGTTGGATGCCCGCAAGCGCAATTGCATTCGGTCGCCATGGGACAATTCAAGACGATTCAAAATCGCTGCGGTGCCGTCAGTCGAACAATCATCCGCGACCAGGTACTGAATCGGAAACGACGTCTGCTGTTGCAAAACGCTGGTAACTGCTTGTTCGATATATCTTTCTTGGTTGTAGGTAATTGTGACTACCGAAACCTTGGGCCAATTCATTCAAGCGACTCCCGAAAGGTTCCGCCGGGAGCAATGTTTCGTGGCAGATTCCTCGCATGAATCTCGTGATCCGATATTGCACTTAGCAAAATGTTCGCGATCTCCAAAATATCGTCCGCATTCACTGCTGTACCGGTTGGTAATACGACCACACGTTTTACGACTTGCTCGGTAACTGGCAATATTAGATTTGCGTTGGGATGAAAAGTCCGATAGGGTTCCATCTGATGAACGCCGGGGAAAAAATACCTTCGCGCGAGAATATTATTGAGATGTAAGACTTGGACAATTTGGTCGCGAGTTAACCCGCAAATGGTTTCGTCAACATCAAGCACGACATACTGGAAATTTGAATGCTCACCATCGGGATGGTCCAATAATCGAATTCCTGGTATCCCCACGAGACTCAACTTATACGTTTCGTAGTTGCGCCGATTGACATCGACAAAATGGTCGAGACTATCGAGCGAAGTGAGTCCCATTGCCGCTGACAACTCATTCATCTTGCCATTGGTGCCGACATAGATCACCCGATCATAACCGGAGAAGCCGAAGTTTCTCATCAATCGCATTTTGGCGGCTAAATCGTCGTCATTGGTGACGACCGCACCGCCTTCGGCACAATTGATAAACTTGGTGGCGTGAAAGCTGAATACCTCAGCGATACCAAAGCTGCCAATCGGTCGTCCAAGATGAGTACAGCCAAAAGCATGGGAGGCGTCGAACATCAATTTCAATCCGCGTCGCTGGGCGATGTCGGCAAGCGCCGATGTATCACAAGCGCGGCCCCAAATATGAACGCCGATGATTCCCGTCGTCAGTGGCGTAATCAATTGCTCGACCTTGGCGGGATCAAGGTTATGAGTCACGGGATCGATGTCGCAGAAAACCGGACGGACCTCCTGCCACTGTAGCGCGTGAGCCGTGGCCACAAACGTATAAGAGGGCACAATGACTTCGCCGCTTAACTCGACTGCGCGAATCGCGATTTCCAAGGCCACGGTGGCGTTACACATGGCAACGCAGTGTTTTACGCCTGCGATTTGAGCGACCCGGTGTTCAAACTCCTGCACCAGTTGCCCGTCGTTGCTCAGCCAGCGTCGCTCGCATACAGCACGAACGCGGCTGACCAATGCTTCGACGTCGCCGATGTTCGGTCTACCGACATGGATCGGCGGTCGATTGCGTAATTCCGGATTCGTTTTATCGTCGGCAGTCATATTTATCGCAGGTACTTTTCACCCAACTTACGTTTGCGAATTTCCTTCGCGGGCGTTCCGTAGGCAACCAAGAAGTCGGCCAGATCACACAGCACCGTCGCTCCCGCACCCACGATCGTGTGGGCTTTAACCTCCGTCTTTTCGCGTACATTGGCACCCATTCCGATAGCGACGGCGGTGCGCAAAGTGACGTGTCCTGCCAAATGAGCGCCCGGTGCGATACTACAAAAAGCTTCCACAATACAATCGTGATCAATCGAGGCACTGGTATTGACGATCACATGCGCGCCTAATTGCGACTCGACTGATACGACGCTGTGTGGCATCAAGACCGTGCCATTGCCTAATTTGGCCGACGGCGAAAGGTATGCCGTTGGATGACAAAGTGTCCTATAACATAGTTCCAGCGGCTTCAAGCGATCAACCATTGCCAGGCGCGAATCGTTGTCTCCGATCGCGATAAAAGCAACGTCGAACGTGCGCTCGGTTACGGAAATAATGTCGGTGGTGGACCCAAGAACCTGCCACTGCAAAACGGGCGTTCCCGCGGGGCGAAAGTCGTCAACAAAACCAACGATTTCGATTCCCGAAATCGCATTGGCGACTTCGGCGACCGCTTTGGCGTGCCCTTGTGAGCCAATAATGATGAGTCGCTGCGGACGATCCATTTGTTTAGGATGCCTCGCAAATGAGCGTGGTCTCAAAACGGCTTTCGCGATTTTGCAACTCAGGGAAATCGCTTTGATTTGGTTTCATGTCACGAATCGTGGTGAACCCAGCTTCGGCTAGCCGTCGATGAAGTTCCTCGTGATCGTAAACCCACAGGTGGCCCCAATCACGAAACACGGTGTTGACCATTTCACAACCGGTCTCGATCCGCGTGTAACCATATTTCTTCAGCCAGGGTTGTTGGTCCCAATCCTTCTCCCAATACTGCCTTATGAATTCGTTCATGTCGGGCATACCAATCCGCAGAACGCCCGTTGGCATGAGCACGCGTCGGCATTCGCGCAAGAAGAAGAGTCCTTGGCTGACACTCAAGTGCTCCAGAAAATGTTCATTGTAAATAAACCTACAGGCACCCGTTTCGCAAGGTATTCCATCATCGGACTGCCAGACGGCGTCGGAGTGCGGCAATGATTTATCGGCGTCAAGATGCACCCAGCCGGGAAAATGGATTTGTCCACATCCGATATGCAGCATCAGAGGCCGTGGTTTGCCGCTTAATTTCCGCACGGCTGCCGAGTGGCGTTGCTGCGCCGCAACGCTTGAAACAAGGCGCTTTAATTTATTGAGCATGAGTTCCATCCGCCGAGGTTGACTGTGGTAACTGACCCAGGCGTACCGTTTGCCATTGCAGGTTCGGCCTGACGGTCCCGATCCACTTGCCGAACCAAGCCGATCGTGGCTGGTCGTCTGATATTTCGAAACACAGCAGATCATCCAATCGCCATTCGGCCACACTTTGATTGCGAATCATATAAAGTTGGACTCGGTACAGCGTATCGTTCAATAAGCCTGCAGGAATCTCACATGTACACTGATACAACCCGGTTTCCAATGGCTTATCCAACAGCGTGCCTTCGAATTGCGGAACCGTATTGAGAACGGGCGTGCCATCGGCGGTTTGCAAGACGATGCTCGGATTGAGTGTTAATCCCGCCGTCATGGTCCAAAATTCAATCTCCAGTCTCAAGGCGCTGCCGAGCACAAAATGGCGACCGTCGGTGCTGCTGGAGTGAACGGCAATTCGCTTTAGCTTGACTGCCGCAGTGCCTGGGGCTGCCGTTGGGTCCGGCCATGATTGTTCAAGCAGTTGCTCCGTGCTGCGTGATAAGTATTGGCTGGTGATTTCAGCCGTGGGACCGGTGGCAACCAATCGACCCGCTTCAATCCAGAGAGCCGAGTCGCACAAGGCGTTGACGGCGGTGAGATTGTGGCTGACAAAAACAACGGTGCGGCCACTTTCGGCCACGGTGCTTAATTGACCAAGACATTTCTTTTGAAATTGCGCGTCGCCGACGGCGAGGACTTCGTCAATGATCAAAATTTCGGACTCTAAGTGTGCCGCAACGGCAAAGCCGAGTCGTACTTGCATGCCGCTGGAATAGCGTTTGACCGGAGTGTCCAAGAATTTCTCGACACCCGAAAATTCGACGATTCGATCAAACCGTTTTTTGATCTCGGTGCGAGTCATGCCGAGAATCACACCGCTGACATAGATGTTTTCGCGACCCGTTAATTCGGGATGGAAGCCGGTGCCAACTTCGAGAAGACTGGCGACGCGGCCTGTGATTCCGAAGCGGCCTGAGGTGGGTTCAGTGATCCGCGAAAGGATTTTAAGTAACGTACTTTTTCCCGCACCGTTGCGCCCGACGATGCCGACGACGTCACCTTGCCGGACTTCAAAGTCGATGTCTTTGAGCGCCCAGAACTGTGTTGCTTTGTGATTGGAAGTTGCCCGCGCAACGGCCGCGTGACCCCGTGGTAACAACCAGCGCTGGGTTGATTGAATCAGTTTCTTGGGTAAGCCGACAACGGCCTCGGACAATCGGCCGTAGGCGGGATTGTCTTTCGATCCAATGAAGTATTGCTTACTGAGCTGTTCGGCCCGAATCGCGATGAGACTCAACTCAGGTCGGCGAAGTGCCGCTCCATTCTGCGGAAGTACAGCATGCCGCCGAAGAACACTGCCGTCACCGCGAACGAGGATATCGCCAATGATGCGGCGCTGGGAAAGGGCGAGCCGATCAAGACGGCGCGGTAACACTGGATCAGTCCAGCCAAGGGGTTGAGGTAATAAATTGGTTGCCAAGCCGGCGGAATGACCGCATCGGTTTCGTAGACCACGGGGCAAATCATCATTCCCAGTTGCAACAGGAACGGTAACGCGAACTGCACGTCGCGATAGATTCCGTTGAGCGCCGAAAGCCATAGCGCGAATGCGGCGGCGCAGGCGAGGGTGGCAACGATCAGCAGCGGCAGGAAAACGATTTGCCAACTCGGCAGAACGGCAAAATAGGCCATCACCACTACAAGCAAGACCAGCGCGACCGCGAAATCAACCAGCGCCGGAACGAACGCCGAGAGCGGCAAGACCACCCTGGGAAAATACACTTTCTTGAGCAGATCGCTGTTCGAAGCAATCGACAGGGTTGCCTGCGAAACGGCGGCGGCAAAAAATTGCCATGGCACCAGGCCACATAAGCCAGTGACGGCGTAGGGCACCTCGCCGGATGTCGGTTTGCCGTGCATAACGGAAAACAGCACGCCGAACACAATGATCGTCATTACCGGCTGAATCACCGCCCAGGCGATGCCGACGACGGCTTGGCGATAGCGCACCTTCAGATCGCGAAAACCAAACGCCCAAATCAACTCGCGAAACTTCCACAACTCGCGAAGGTCAATGAGCTGCCAGTCGTTGCGAGCACCGAAATAGGTAAGTTCGTCACGCATACTAGAGTTGAGCCGAGTCAGACCAGAACAGAACCTTAAATCATACACGAGTGTTTGTCATGATGCAGCCGACTTGCTTGCGCGGGCGCACTGTGCCGAGTGCTCAACCGTCGCCGGGCAATTCGGTTTTTCATCGACCCGAGAATCGTGTAAACTAGAGTTGGATTGCACCGCATCATTCGTTTATCCGAGGTTCACTGTGGCTGCCTTTTCTCGTCTTCACCGCAATGCAGTTGCTTGCCGGCGGGTCTTGTCCGTCATCGTGCCGATGATGCTTACGTCAACGTTTGCATTTTCGTACACGCCCGATGACGAAGTGGTTCAAGCGATGGTCAATCGCGGCGTCAAACACCTTGAACAAGCGATGGCGGACCCGACGCATTACGAAGTCGGACGGCCATTCAACGGCGGTTGGGGCGAATACGTGTTGGCTGGATATGCGCATTTCAAGGTTGAGCACGACGAAGACAGCGCAGTCGTTAAACGCGGAATCGAATCGGCGGTAAAAATTGCTCAGGGTCTTTCTGGCACCGACCCAGGTGGAAACATCACAACCACGAATTACAACGCAGGTGTAACGGCGATGTTGTTGGCCGACGTGGATAAAGTCAAATACCGCAAAGAATTGGAACAGGTTGCAGCCTATTTCAAGCGTGCTCAGCAACCTAGCGGATCGTATTGTTACAAGGGATTTACGACCGGCGATACGTCTCAAACGCAGTATGCTCTGCTCGGCTTATGGACGTGCGATCGTGCCGGTGTGCCGATCGATTACCCAGGGATTCCGCGGACGGCGTCCTGGCTGCTTCGCGTGCAAGATATTGATGGCGGTTGGCCATACCACAGCGAGGATATTCCGCCGGGCCCCAAGCGGATCAAGCAACCCACGGTCACCACGTCGATGGCCGTTGCCGGTGGCAGCGCGGTGTTGATTGCCGGTGACGTTTTACGACTGTGGGGAAGCACGACGCTGGACGATCCAAAAATTGATGGCATGCCCAAAGCTATTAGGCTGCAAATGGACGAGCGCGAGCGATCTCGGCTGCCAAAGATTCCCACCGAGCCGCTGATTCAATCGCTCGAAGTGCTCAAATCCTATCTCGCCAACAACTCGGAAATCCCAGGGGCGGAAAGAACTGAATGGCCTTACTATCAATTGTACACCGTTGAGCGTTATGAGAGCTTTTTGGAAAGCGCGTTTCAAAGCACGAAAGATCCAAGTCCTGATTGGTATAATCGCGGCGTCGAATATTTGAAGCCGATTCAAAACGCAAACGGTGGTTGGACGCAGGGCAGCCACATGACCAGTTCCGTCAATACGGCATTTGCGGTGCTGTTTTTGATTCGCAGCACCCAAAAGGCCATTGATCAGGTCAATCGTGGTAATTTGGCTGGCGGTTATGGATTGCCGAAGGATACGACAAAGCTCTCTGTCGTTGGCACTCAAATTAAGGGCGAACCGGCGGCCGCATCCGTGGACCAATTACTTGGGCTGCTGGACGGCGACGACGCCAATAAAGTCGACACCAGTTCGATTCCCGAGGACCTCAAGTTATCGATAGATCCCGGCACCAGACGGGTTCAACTTGATCGCCTGGAACGGCTGGTTCGCGGCAGCCAATCATGGCAGGCGCGTCGCGTGGCGGCGCGGTTGCTGGGCCAGAGCGAGGAGCTGCGCGTCGTGCCGGCCTTGATCTTCGCGCTCAGTGATCCCGATGGTCCGGTCAAGAATTATGCGAACGATGGCTTGTGTTTTATTAGCCGAAAGTTTGACGGCGTTGGCATGCCAGCCAAGCCGAAGCCCGACGAAGTGCGCAAGGCGCAAAAAGATTGGCAGGATTGGTACTTGTCGATCAATCCAAGCTATGTGTTTTTGGATGACGGTCTTTGATTGGGGGTTACCGCTGTCCGGCTAATGCTGAACACGCCACAGTTTGGTTTGTCGTCACATCGACCACTGACATTGTGGCGATTGCGTCGAGTCGTTGCTGACCGTTGAGATAAGTCAAGCCGCCGGACGGGTCGCGAGACTCACGATACTTGCTGTCCACGAAAGCAGCTTGAACATCCGCTGCGGGCAACTGGGTGATTTCGCTGCGGACAAAATAGGCGTTGTTTCCCGCTTGGTTGCAACCAACCAGCTTGTAGCCTTTTTGCTTCGCCAAATAAACCAGCGCGGGCAGCGAACATCCCCAATACAGATTGGAATGATGGGCGGCGGTGCGCGTAAACGCGGCGTCGTAGGGAACGCTGACCGCGCGTTCACAACCAAACACCGCGTTGTATTCAGCGATCACGATGTACGGCCGAATCGTGGTCATGGCTTGCCAAATCCAATAGTCATTGCCGTCGATGTCGATACTGAGAATCCCCAGGTCGCCCTCGAAGCCGGCTTGTTTGACCATCGAATTGATGTTTTCGGCGGTGATAAACGAGCAGATCGCCGACAAATCATGCCGCCAGTAAATCGCACGCTGCTTCAATTCGTCGATGTATTTCTGCGAAGCATCGATCACAAGTCCGCGCCAATTGCCGTGCTGGAGCAAAAACCGCGTGTTCGATTCGGTATAGTCCTCGATGCCAAACTCGATGAAGCTATTGGGAATCGACGGGATCCGGCGGACCAGGGATTGAATCAGCCCATCGTCGCCGAATTGCGAAAAGACGCGAAATTCATCGTCGGGAAAGGGCCGAGCGGAATTCGACAATTGTGCGATGCGTGCCTGCAGGTCGCCGACCTGTAGCTGCAGCCGTTCAACTTCGGCGGGCAGGCCAGCTAAGGACAGCAGTAGGTTCTTTAACCGCGCCGGCGTGGGGAAGTGATTAGCCATGGATGAAGATTAACGCCGGTTCTGGGTAGATGAACAGTCCCGGCAAACCAACGAGCGGGCTCTATTTGTCGCTGTTATCGGCAAATCATTGGCTACGCGGCAGCCAATAGGCATGATTCACCCTGGCTGGCAGAAAAGAAAAAGGCGATCTCCGAGTGTGCCCCTACGCCAGCAGCCACAATGTGTTTGCCAACCTAGCCCCGGAGACCCCCATTTGCGACCGACCGTGACTTCACTACCAACCCGCGTAATGCGGACCAGCTTCACCAGTGATTCTTCCACGGCGGTCGGTTCAACCAAAATTGCGTGCTTTATTGTATTCCCCTTTCGGAACGCCGCTATCACCCTCGAGGGGTGTTCGTTGAGGATTTTGGAACTACGGCAGTCGACCTAGTTGCCGCAGTTTTCCATTTTGGTCAGTGGAATGGCGTGGCCAGGGATAATCTGTATCGATTTTAGGGTTGACACCGGCAAACAAAGTTCATCCCGCCGCACCAGACCGACCGATACTACCGGCACAACCCGATTTTCCGGCGCGACGAAACGATGTGAGAGCAGCCGTTTTGGTTGCTGGAAACGCAGGTTGCAAAGAAAATCGATGAATCTTGGGGATGGGTCAATTGACGTTGGTCGGTTGACGTGGCGGCATTGACGGCGACCGGTTTCGCCATAGAACGAACGAACAACGGTGGAAACAACCATGTCGGTACGGAAACTGGCACTTGCGATCACATCGCGAGTCAACAATTTGCGAGCACACGGAATCACCACATCGCGGTTGGCACTGCGATCGTTGGCGATGGCTGCATCGATCTCTGGATCGACGCAAGTGTTGTTGGTTGATGACTGTTCCGCGCAGGACCAGTTGAGCAGCCACACACCGTTTCAGGATCCGTTTGCTTTCGATCCTGATTTTCGCTGGTTCGAACCGATTTATCAGGCCGACTTCGAGGATATCAAGCCCAAAAAGCGGGCCAATCGCGGTTGGTTTGCGACCTACGACCGGCTGAACCTCTACGCGTCGCGTCCCGAGGGCGGTCCCGATGAAAGTAAACTCGACAGCGGTTGGGGCAATCGTTACGACATCGGCTATATGCTGCGTGAAGACAGCGGCTGGTTGATGTCCTACATAGACATGTCAGGACCAGGAAAGTTCGAGGGATTTGATCGCGAACGGCTGAACCGGCTCAATTTGGATCAACTGACCGGTGGCGGCACTGTCGAGCCGAGATTCGGACTTATCGTCCCGCGAACCGATCGCAACAATCCAGGCTTCAACACCCGCTTCGCGGCCATCCGCAACAGCCAAAACGTGATTGACTTCGACAGCTTCGAGTTGAACAAGACATGGCGATTGGAGCCGTACCATTATGGCGGCATGCTGGAGCCGATGGTCGGTTTTCGCTATATGAAATTCGACGATCTTTTCCAGCGCATGGACTACGACGCGGGACTGTTTAGCGACCCCACCGGTGCGCTTGCTCCCGGGGCCGCCGAAATTGTTACGACAGAAAAATCTCGGGCCCAAAACGACATGTTCGGGGCGCAGCTAGGGTTTCGCTACTTCAAGTTCCAAGACAGATTCCGTTATTCGGCTGAGATGCGCACCTTTGCGATGGCTAACTTCCAGTGCAACACGTTGCAAACGACCGAGGAAACAACCTACTACGGTGGAACAACGGTCACGACGGGAGACGATGTGTTGGGATATTTCATCAACAACACGCGGCCCTTGATCCGTGACAACCAGGAATTTGTGTTTGGCTTCGACGCTCGGGCTGAGGTCAGCTACCAAATTACCAAGATGATTGAACTGCGTGGCGGTTTCCAACTGATTGACATTGCCCAGGGATTGTGGCGCGGCCGCCTGACCGATCCGTCGACAAGAACGGACCAGCAGGCGTTATTCGTCGGTGGAACCTTCGGCATCGCGCTGAATCGCTAGACCATTGATTCCTCGTCTAAAACGACTGGACGATAACCCCCTTTGGCCTTGAAGTAGAGAATCAGCAGCAGATACAGCACCGCCATCGTGGCGGGAACCGCGGCTGTGTACTTTAGTGCCATGCGTCCGCCATCGAGCGTCGCAGTGGTCACGGGGCCATCATCAACACTGCTGTACTCTTTGGCCGTCGCCCACCACGCGGCCAGAGCATCGACGTTTGCATCCGTTTTGCCGTCATTCTTTAGCTTTTCAACGGTATCAGCGAGTTCTTTACCGCTGTCAGCGAGCACGCCGACCTTGGCGCCGTCGAGGCCTTTGACCTCAGGCAGGAACAACATGCCCTTGGGCTCCAGTACGGCGTAGCGCGCGTAGGTTGCCGCGGAACTATCTTCGAGTGATTTGGTGGCGAAATAATCTTGCTTGTAACCAATCACCGGCCCGCCAAGTAAACCCGCGGACAACATTCCCATGCCGCCGACCAATCCAATCGCCACGGCACCGCCCTTGGGAAATTGCTCGGATGTGACCGCCAACATCGTTGGCCACAGAAATGTTTTGCCACAGGCGTAAACCGTTGCGGCGATGATGCACGCTGCCGCACCGACCGCGTTACCCAGCATCGTCAAGCCGATTGCACCCAAAATAGCACTGATAAACAACAAACCCAATGGCGAGATGCGATGAACGATTGGCCCGGCAACAAATCGAAGTGCGAACATCAATGCGGACGTGTAAACAAACAGCATCAAGCCTTTTTGCGGACTGGCCATGATCGAACCGGTGATCTTGGCGATCCACGAGTCGGTGCCCAGTTCGACGTAACCGACCATCGCCTGAATCAGTAGCAGCACGATAAACAGCGGCGTAAGCACCGACGCGATCATTTGGCCGGTGCTGATCCCCGCCGAAGCCGCCTCGGAGCGCGGGAATTTTTGGCCCATCAACATCGCGCCATAGACGATCACGGGTACCAGGAACAACGACATCTGGATCTTCCAATCGACTGCGGGGGAGACAATTTTGCCCGCGTCATCGACCGTTGCCGCCATGAACGTCGAAGCCAAACCGCCGATTACAAGCCCCGCCGGCCAACCGGCGTGCAAAATGTTCAAGTAATGTGTTTTGTTCTTAGGAAACAACGTTGCGGTCAACGGATTGACGACCGCTTCGCAGACGCCGTTACCGACCGCGAAGATAAACATGCCCCAGAACAAGCATTGAAAAGCCGCCGGCTTGCCGCCAGCGTCGAAGGCCGCCGGAGCCGCCAACGTGACCACTGCGGACACAAAGTGCAATGCGAATGCGGCGAGCATCAATTTGCCGTAACCGATCGATTCGGCGAACAGACTGGTGATGATAATCACGATGCCGAAGCCGGTCAGACCGCCGCCGGTAATCGCGCCCAATTCGGTCATCGTAAATCCGAATTGCTCAGCCCATTGGCCAAGAATACCACCGCGGACGGAAAACCCGACACCGGCGGCAAGGATCGCGGTGAAGCCAGCCCATAACAGGCGTTTGGCGTTGGGGGCGACGCCGGGCGAATCGTCAGCGATACTCATGGGCTAGGTCTCGTGCCAGTGGATAAGGGTGGGGAGGTGTGGGTTGTGCGAGGTCGAAATCAGGTAACGCGAATGCTGGCACTTTACTCGTTTGGCGTCAAGCTGCCCGCCCCAAACCAACGGTTGACGGTAGATAATTTGCCAATCGCGGTGCCGATTGGGTCAACTTTACGGGCTGCCGACCCGTCGCAACTTGGCGAATGTCGTATGATGATTAACCATCGAGCGGATTGCGAGATTTTTGCTGATTTTTAATCTCGAAAAGACATCGCGATTTGCAACGAGGAATTCCCACCGCTATCCACCCCGGAGCACGTCATGTCTCGCCTTGCCACGCTATTGGTACCCCTGTCACTTTCGCTAACCATGGGACTCGCGATGTCTAAGCTCAACGCAGCCGACGAGCCGGAATGTGCGCTCGACTTCACCGTGAATTCGATTGATGGACAAGCCGTTGACCTCGAAGACTACGAAGGCCAGGTCGTGTTGGTCGTTAACGTCGCCAGCAAATGCGGGCTGACGCCACAGTACGACGGCTTGCAAGCGATGTACGAGCAATACAAAGACAAGGGGTTCGTGGTGCTCGCGTTTCCATGCAACCAGTTTGGCAGCCAAGAGCCGGGCAGCGCCGCAGACATCAAGCAGTTCTGCAGTACCAACCACAAAGTCACGTTTCCGCTGTTCAGCAAGATCGACGTCAATGGCGAAGACGCTGCGCCGTTTTACAAGTATTTGACCGCCAAGGAGGCCAAGCCTGTCGGCAGCGGTAAGATCAGTTGGAACTTTGAAAAGTTTCTAATTGATCGCGAGGGTCATTTGATCCATCGCTTTGCTCCACCGACCAAACCGAGTGATCCGGAATTGGTCAAAGCGGTCGAAGCGGAATTGGCTAAAGGCTAATGGAATTTATGGTTGAGGCGATTGTTGAACGGTTTACCCCAACCGTTTGGAACGCACAATCGATTGGGGACAACCGTTCTACAATTTTGGACATCCGAAATCGAAGCTGAGACAAAGCACTCTCTACTTCTTTGCCGGCTTCGCAATTTTTGCCAGCTCGGCGTCGAGACTTGCTGCGTAGACGTTGTTTGAAACGACTTTGCCTGAGGGGTCAACGAGCAACATCATCGGCAGCGTTTGGACGCCAAGCTGTTTTGCCAATCCGCTGGATTCCAGTCCGCCGTCTTCATAGAGGTGAACCCACGGGGCCGGGTTGGCCTTGAGATAGTCGTTTGCCAGCTCGCGTGTTGCATCGACATTCACGCCGACGATCGTGAGACCGGCGGCTTGGTACTTGGCTTGTAGCTGGCGAAGTAGCTTCATGTCCTGCTTGCAGGCATCGCACCATGTCGCCCAGTAGTGAATGATCACCGGTTTGCCGCTAAGTTTCGCCAAATCGAACGATTCGCCTTTGATCGATCGCCCGCTAAAGTCAATGCTGCGGCCTTCGGATTGCAGTCGGCGAATGGCACCCGTAGCCTTTTCGCCCGCATCAGTATCGGCGAATGTGCGGGCGACTTTGGTGTAGTAATCCAGTGCCGCCGATTGCTTTTCCTCAAACTCTTTGCTTAGCCCCAGTTGCAATAGCGCTTGGGCTGATTCGGGGCTTTCCGGATATTGGTCAACGAACTTCGTCAACGATTCGAGATACCACTCTTGGACCTTGGTGAAATCAGCGTCGGGCGTTTGTTGACTGACGTATTCCGTGCTGATGATTTGAAAATTAACGTAAGCCTGAAGCGCGGGATCATCTTCGAGAACCGAGCTAAACTTTTTCAAGCGTTCAACTCCGTCGGGATAGGATCCGTTTTGAACCGCGATGCTTACCGTATCGACCAATTGGCGCATCCAGTTATCGCGTTCGACTCGATCGGCGGACGTGGCAATTAACTTCTCAACGACGTCAACTCGTTTGCGATTTAGGAGAGCTTGTTGGTCAGGTTTTTTGGCTGAGGCGAGTTCGCGGTCGATCGCTTCCAGGCTGCCGACCAATTCTTGAGTCGCAGCACCCATGTTTGTTCTGGCCATTGCGGCGCTGGCATTTCCGCCAGGCGTAAAGAAGACGCCTGTTGCCTGGGTCATCGGCTGGCCTTCCTCGACAACCTGCGGCACATCGACCAAACGCCACGCATCACCGGATTGAACGAGCGTACCGATCAGCAATTGGCCACCGCGGCTGTTGTCGTCGTACATCGCCACGGCATTTTCGTAGACGCGGACATCACGCGTCGATTTCTCGGTTCCCTGCGGCACAATGCCCGGCGCGGGAGCGGCAAATTGGACCCAGCGAGCTGCCGCAGTCAATGCCGTTTGCTCCTTGGCAAGTTTGGCGAACGCGGCATCGGCGGCGTCAAGTTTGGCAACAATGCGTCGCTGCGTCTCGGTGCCCAAACCGATCGCGTCCAATTCCTTTTCGTTAGCCAGTAGACGAGTGAATCGATTGACATCTTTGTTGGCCAAAGCCGCGACCACTTCGGCGGTCACTTCTTCGGCGGAGATTTGCCGCCAGCGATCAATCTTGCCATCTTCGTTATCATCGAGTCCCCAGCGAGTTCCCGCGGTTCCCAACCAACGGTACTGGTCGGCTTTGCCGTTGTGGTCGGCGTCGATATCGCGATAGACCTCGATGCCTTGATCATAGTAACACCACAAATCGACTTTCTTGTCGCCATCCGTATCGGCATAGCGCCGGAGCTTGGTGCCTTCGGCGGTCTCGACTGCCCAGCCGGTCCAATCGCCTTCGCGCAGGTCAACGACTCGGCACCGCACGATTTCCTCGGTTGATGGTTTTTGGTAAGAAATGTCCGCTTGAACCGGCTGCAACTTCAGCGCATCTTCAGCCGACGGCGGGGCCGCGAGCACCGATACGGCCGGCATCATTAAACTAGTTCCAGTCACGATTCCGGCCACTAGCGGCGCTGACAAACGGCAAAAACGCAGTAAAAAACGGTGGTTCATCTTGATTCCCAGCGGGATCCTCGGCGAAAACGGCACAATGAGTTGAGTCCTACCAAACCCGAACCCTTAGCATTGCAAAACGTCTATTGAAGCGTAAACACCGAAATGCCGAAACGAGAACTTCGGCGAGGTAGGTTTGACAGCGGCGGTTCGATTCGTACACTTGCGACTCGCGCGAACCTGTGAACGACTGGCGCGAGCGTTTGAATTTGCCGACAATCGGTTGGATTTGGGCGTTTTGTCGGTGATGTCGGGCGTGTAGCTCAGTTGGTTAGAGCGCTACACTGATAATGTAGAGGTCCCAGATTCGACTTCTGGCACGCCCATCGCGGTCTTCTGGAATTCAGCAGTAGTTTGTTGTGAGTACGGCGCTGAGGGGCCTTCCCCAATCAATCATCGCGGCGCACACTTTGAACTTAGTCGGGGGTGTAGCTCAGTTGGGAGAGCGCTTGCTTTGCAAGCAAGATGTCGTCGGTTCAAGTCCGTCCACCTCCATCATTTGAACCCCGGAAAACAGGGCGAAAACAGCATTTTTCCCCGTGTTTTCCGGGGTCTTTGCGTTCCCGTGCGTGGCCATTGCGAAGCCTTGAGGTGCCGCGTGTTGATGCTGCAGCGACCGTACGCACAGTGGATCGTCGCTCATCAATTCGCCGCTGCCAACTTCTCGACGCCAAGCCTACAGACCAGCGAAAGGATTCTTGCCCGATACTTGCGGTCGGCAGCCTTGGTCAACACGTGCGCGGCCGTTTGGTCTACGATCGCATATTCCGATGACGGAATGACATACTTGCTGCCATCATTCATCGTCTCTTTGATCGGCCCTTCGGCGATCGCCTCAACTAACGTTTCTTGATCCAGAAATCACCTTTGGCAATTGAAAACAAACCCGTCGTATGATTCTACGTCAATCGATTTAGCCAATCGAGGCCGATGGCACATCCGACAATAATTCCGGGCGCGGTGACAATCGTTCGCCGCGAAGCCCGGCCGACGGCTTGCCGGCCATGGTTCTTAAATGCCGCCGGTATTGGCGAGATATTTGAGGACGGCTTCGTGCATCTGGCCGTTGGTGCCGACGCCTTCGCCGCTGGTGCAGCTTGCTCTGCCTTGCCAATCGCTGAATCGACCGCCTGCTTCCGTGAGGATCGGTCCCATCGCCGCCACGTCCCACGGGTTGCACAGTGGATCGACCATCACGTCGGCGCGTCCCGTCGCAACCAAAAGGTAGCCATAACCGTCTCCCCAGGTGCGGCTGACCCAAGTGGCTTTTTCAAGTGCCGCGTAACCTGTCTCGGCACCGCGACGAGCAAATAGATCGCGTTGACTGGTCAGCAACACGGCTTCATTCAAGTCCGCTGTGGTCGATACTTTCGCTGGCGTCCACGCATCGGCCGAGTTGGCCCGATACCAAGCACCAAAGCCTACAGCGGCGCAAACGGTTTCGCCCAACGCCGGAATGTGGATGATCCCAGCGACGGGTTGGTCGTCAATCAATAGTGCCAGCAATGTCGAATACAGCGGCACGCCGCAAACAAACGACTTCGTACCGTCGATTGGATCCACAATCCAACGATAACGGCTGGCGCCCACTACGTCGGCAAATTCTTCACCTTGCACCGTGTCATCGGGGAACCGCTGCGCAATCGTCCGCCGAACCAGTTGCTCGGCGGATTTATCGGCAATCGTGACGGGTGAATCGTCCGACTTCGACTCGACGACCAGATCGGCGCGGCGGTAGTATTGCAGCGTCAATTCACCGGCCGCGAGCGAGACTTCGATCATGGCGACATAGCGTCCGCCGTGCTGGGATTGCCAAGTGTCAGGTCCGTGCATCAATTTTCTCGTTTTCGGGGCCACTATTTCGTGTCCCAACCGTTTGCTCGTTCCCAAACGGTTGCGGACAATCGATCTACAATTTTTGTCACCTAAGGATGCACGACAGCGGCACTAATGCGTGTTGTCGCCTTCGTCATCGTCTGGGAACAGTGAACGCCACAGCAGCATTCCGGCACCACAAACCAGCAGACTGTCGGCGATATTAAAATTCGGCCATTTGTAGTTGTCGCCAGCTTGCCAAAGAATCCAGTCGCGGACGCCGCTTTGCCATTGGCCGGGTAAGTCCGGCGTCCACCACAAACCTAGTCGGTCATACAAATTGCCGACAATTCCGCCCATGACGCAGCCCATCGCGATAGTTAGCCACCAATGGCGAGCGGCACCGAACCAGAATAGCCAAATGATGATGGCAATTGCGGCGGCGACTGACAACGCGGCAAACAGTTTGCCTTGGCCGGCCCCTAACCCAAACACCGCACCGATATTCACAGCCGTTTCGATGCCGACGTAGCCATCGACAAGCCACCAAATGTCCATTTCGCCAGGCATCCCGCGCCAATTGAAAATGGCCTGTTTGGTGGCCAGGTCTGCCGCCGCGCCGCCGACGCCCAGCAGCGTAAAGACGATGGCTCGGCTGAGCGGTGGTCGAACATTTTCAACATTGGTGGCGTTCATGGCAGCAGCGTAAATGTTTTCCGATCTGGCGACAAACCGGGTTTGTCGGTCTACTCTTAAAAGCAGTCGCGCTTAATCCAGATTAAAAGTTAGAGTTGGCGCGGTGAGCGGTTCGGCACTGGCCTCCGATAAAAGGACGCCGATAATTTGCGAGGCCGATGGCTAGCGCCATTCCGCTCAATGAATAACCATCAACCATCCCGCGGCAAATCGCGGCCAGACCCATGATGCTCCAAAGCGAAAAACATAACGCCAAACGAACCGATCTGGCGTTTCAACGCTGCATCAACCCAGCCTGCGCCGCGGTTTTCGATGCCCACAGTGTTCGCACGTCCTGTGACAAGTGCGGCGATTTGCTTGATATTGGCTACGACTGGAACCGAGCTGCGGTGCCCAAGCGGCTCAGTGATTTCGAGGCGATGTGGTCCCAACGAACCAATCCGGTGCGGTTCAGCGGCGTTTGGCGGTTCCACGAATTGCTGCCGTTTGCGCCACAAGAGCGAATTGTCACGGTCGGCGAAGGGCAAACGCTGCTGCAACAAACCGATTCGGTTGGCAGCTACGTTGGCATGGACCCCGGCACGCTGCATCTGCAGTACGAAGGCATGAACCCGTCGGGCAGCTTCAAAGACAACGGCATGTGCGCGGCGTTTACCCATGCACACATGATGGGTGCCAAACGCGCCGCCTGTGCCAGTACCGGCAATACCAGTGCTTCGCTGGCCTTGTACTGCAGCGCCACGCGATTGATGAAGGCCGTGATTTTCATCGGCAGCGGCAAGATTTCCTACGGCAAACTGTCCCAGGCACTCGATTACGGGGCGCTGACGGTGCAGATCGCCGGCGATTTTGATGACGCGATGTTCCGCGTCCAGCAGGTTTCGCAAGAGCTTGGCATTTATTTGGTCAACAGCGTCAACCCATTTCGTTTGGAAGGCCAGAAAACGATCATGTACCGGGTGCTCGAGGCGTTGCGTTGGGAAGTTCCCGATTGGATCGTCGTGCCGGGTGGAAATCTGGGGAACAGTAGCGCCTTCGGCAAAGCTTTCATGGAGCTAAAGGAACATGGCCTGGTTGATCGATTGCCGCGATTGGCCGTCATAAACGCGTCCGGAGCGGATACGTTGTACGAATTGTTCGAGCGGCGCGGCCTCCGCTGGAATCGTGGCAATGTCGATATGGACCCGATCCGTGCTTACAACGACCAAATGGATCGCGAGCACTTGAAGGCCGACACAATCGCCAGCGCGATCGAAATCAATCGTCCGGTGAATTTGAAAAAGTGTTTGCGGGCATTGGATTTCATGGACGGTATTGTCCGCCAAGTCAGCGACCAGGAAATCCTGGACGCCAAAGCGAAGGTGGGTGCCGGCGGGTTCGGTTGTGAACCGGCGTCGGCGGCCAGTGTCGCCGGTGCGAAGCTGCTGCGGCGAGAAGGCGTGATTGCCCCCAGCGACCGCGTGGTTTGCATCTTGACAGGGCACGAATTGAAAGATCCGACTGCGACAGTCGCGTATCACACGACGGACCAGGACCAATTCGACAAAGTGCTAGGTAGCCGTGGTGTCCAGAAGGCAAGTTTTGCCAATCGAGCGATCGCGGTGCCAAACGATCTGGATGACATTATTCGCGCGATTCAGCTTTATTCGTAGGAACGTCCGGCCAATTATTTTCCGCTTGTTCCTAATCGCTTGCGATTCGCAGAGTAGAAGAATTGTCCCAATTGTTTGGAACCGTGAGCCAGCGGTGCTGGCTGAACAATTGGGACAATTGCTCTACTCTATGCAACTTCGCCGCATCACATGTGAGAACCCGGCGGCTAGCGCCGATCCGCTTACTGCCTTAAGCTCGCGTTAGTGCGGCGAACGCTGGGAAATTTCGCAGCAATGTAAGATCAGGCTCGGCCAAAGCACGATTGCGAAGTGCTGGTTTGAGTTCGATTGCCCAAGCCAATTCATAGATCGCAGCGCGAAAATCGCCTAGACAGCACAGATAACACGCCAAGTTGTAGTGCAGTCGCGGATCCTCGGGGGCGATTGCCAATGCACGCGTTAGCGCGACGATTGATTGCTCAAAGTTTCCCAACCGCTTTTGGCACCAACCGATTGCCATCAGTGCGTCAATTCGAGTGGGACGGTGTTTGGCGGCGCGGCGGAAGGCGGTAGTTGCTTTCTCGTAACGTCGCAGCAGTCGGCGTGATTGGCCGATCACCATTTGTCGGCGTGCTTCAAACTTTGGATTGTCCGCGCACGAACCGCAATCGATCGCCAGCCGCAGCGATCGCTTGGCAAAACGGCGGCGGAATGACGATGAAACTCCCAAACGCGAAGCTGGCCGGGTCACCAATTCGAGGTAACCCTCAGCCGATTCGATTGCTGCGGGAATGGCCTGGTGGCTGGGCAAAAAACTTGACGGCGTTTCGACGGAAGACAAATCAAACGGTGTCCAAGTCGTTTTGGAGACACCCCCGACCTGGTCTATTTTGTCGCCGCTTAACGAGTTGGTGAAGGAGGCATTATCGCCACCCAGCGGAATCGTCTCAGGGGACACAGGGACTTTTGTTTTAGGTAATGGGTCCACGATTTGTCCTCGTCCAAAATTCTTCAAATGTTAGTCAATGATAGGCATTGCCGCCGCCAAAGGCTACAGCGAACGATTGCCAGACCGATTTTGCGGGGAACTTTTTCGGCGGCGTCGAGTCGAACCCCCACGTTGCGAAGCGTCGATCGTTTCCATTTCCTGATCGCTTCAATCGCTGTAGTCCTCACGATTGAATCGGCCATGAGTGCGATGACCACTGGACCGGGCTTCGCCGCGCTACAAAAGTTTGCGGCTGATAACCGCGTAATTATACTTAGATGCGTCTGTCAGTCGGCCGGCGGTACGTCGGTAGGTGGCTGAATTCGCTTATCCAGGTAATCGTTCGAACTTAACACGTCATCACGTTTAGTACTTCCTGTTTAGCAACTCCCGTCCCATTGATCACCGATCACGGCTTGTCGATTGCGGCAATTCGTGGCTCGCTCCTTCAAGGTTGTCTTCATGACATCGCGTAAGCGGCTGCGTCAACTATTTACTCGCATTGTTTCTTCCACTGCGGACGATTCGACTCGTACCGCCCAGCAGGCTCGCAAGCGGCGGCGGAAGCGTGAATCGTTGCTGGAAACGCTCGAGTCCCGTCAAATGCTCTCTGGTCCCCAGCTTATCGGCGTTCAGCCAAACGATGGTGACCTGATTGTTGAAGGAACGGTCAGAAATATCGCTCCGCGTGCGCTGACTTTTCGTTTCGACGAAGTGCAGCAGATTGATCCGGCAACCTTTAGCGGAATTCAGATAACTCGTGCCGGAACGGACCAGACATTTGGTACGGCGGACGATGTTCGGGTCGTCCCTGGATTGGTAACACTCGGTGACATCCGCGAAAACGAGGTTGTCGTGCGGTTCGCCGAGAACTTGCCTGACGACAAATACCAAATCAATGTGTTTGCCTTTGATGACGCCGATCGTGGCGTCGTGGCGCTGCGCAACCGTAGCGGCGAAGCGATCATGCCGTCGATTGCCGGTGCGCGAACCGAGCAGATCAATTTCGAGCTCGACCTGGGCGCACTCGTCGAAGCCGTGGTGCCGCAACCGATCGTTCGCTTGGCTGACAATACGCTGCAGCAGCGTCGCGACGAGGTGTTGGTCTATTTCAACGAAGACCCGCTGTTTGTCGAGAACAATCCGGCGACGGGATTGCCGACCTCGCGATCGGTCGAGAACCCACGGTTTTATCAATTGTTTTTGACCAAAGAAACGGTCAGCAATTTTGACGATGAATTTTACCGTCCGACGCGCGTCATCTACGACCAGGCAACGCACACGGCGCGGTTGATCTTTGCCTCGGACCTCAACACCCTGCCGGGCGTACCGGCAACCGGCGGCACGTTCCGCTTGCGCGTCGGCAGCGCCGTCGACCAGCGTTCGGATTTTTTGGTCCAACCAACTCAGTTGGCCCCGGGTGCCGTTGGCGACACGATCACGACCAGTGCCACGGTCGGCTCTTTCACGGCCACCGGCGGCGTTCGCAGTTTGATGATTAGCGAGGCGATTTCGCCGGTATCGTTCGACATCCAGCTTCCCGGCAGTCTCGGCGACCCGGGACGCCAAAGCATTCCCGATGGCGTCGGCGGCGGTTTGTCGCAAACACTCAGCGCGTTGTTCGGCCCTGATACGACCGCTGGCATCACTGAGATCACTTACAATTTTCAAAGCGTGTTTGCTGGTGGCAGCGGCCCCACGGATCCGGCTCAACTGAACAACATTTCGGACACCCAAAAACGGCGCGTGCGTGAAGCCTTGTCGTTGTGGGCGACGTACCTTGGCGTCCAGTTTCGCGAAACCGCCGATACCGGCATCACCTTTGCCGTCGGCAATGTCGCGGCGCTGGAGGCGATTGGTTCGATCGCACCGCAGTCGATCCCAGAAATCAACGCTTCACTGCGTATCGATCCGACGTTTGCCGATTCGGCGATCGTGTTTAGCAATCAAACCACATTCAGCACAAACTATGGTGAAGACTTCTTCCGCAAGACGATGGCGGGAATTGGCTTTTTGATTGGTTTGGAAAGCGGTAGTGATTTGGCGGAGCAAACGGTGTTGGCGTTGAGCACCGTGTTTTTGAATGAAACGGTCAATGTGGGTCAGTTCTTGCAACCGACCGACGCATTTTTGCCGCTCAACACGATCGAGAACTTGCTCAACAATGCGGCGATCACCGGCCAAACGATCGACCGACCACCGGTCAACGCCCTGACTGGCTTGGAGCCTGTGTTCCCAGGCAATCAAGACATTCTGCACGGTCAACACCTGTATCGACTCGACGGCAACCAGGTTGATCTGTACCGCTTCAACGTTGATCTCGGACCCGGCATCGAAACCGGCACATTGACCGCCGAAACGTTTGCCCAGCGGCTGCCCGATGCAAGTTTGCTCGACACCACCTTGTTGTTGTTTCAACAACAACAAGCTTCGGTGACGCGCGGTTTCGACCAAGGCGCGGCGCTGAATCTGCGATTCGATGCGGTGCAGCCGGGCGGACTTGGCAACGGTACGCGAGTCGAGTTCATTCGCACCAATCGAGCCGCCGGCGATTCGGCCGTTCGCATCATTCGTCCGCAACTTTCGGGCGGTGCATTGTCGCCCAATCGCATCATCGTCGATGTGCCATTGATCAACGCCAACGTCACGACGGTGCCGATTGGCAACATCGCTGATGCGATCAATAGCGATCCATTCGCGCAAACGATCGTTCGCGCGACGATCACGACGGGATTGCCGACGGCGAACATTGGCAATGTCTCGCTGAGCACACCGAGCGTGCTGAGCGGCGGTGGACTGGTCCAATTGACCCGCAACGACGACTATACCGGCACCGATTCGTTGCTTGAAATCGAACTCGGCACCGGCGTCTACTATCTTGGCGTTTCGTCCAGCGGCAACGAGTCGTACAACCCCGCGATCGCTCGCAGTGGTTACGGCGGCACGAGCCAGGGTCGCTACGATTTGCTGCTGAAGTTCGAGCCACAAATCAACGCGTTCGATTCGATTCGCGATCTCGATAGCGCCCGTGCCGGTGTGCCGGGAACCGCGATTGATGGCGATGGCGACGGCACGCCTGGTGGTGTCAATAATTTCTGGTTCCAAACCCGACCATTGGATCGATCGATCAAGGTCACTGGCAACGCGTCAGGAATCACGGCGCGACAAACGTTCACGATCACAGGTGCCGGTGGCGCTGTCCAACGCTTTGAGTTTGTGCCGTTGGATCAAAACTTAAATCCCGGCGTGGCCGCTCCGGGCAACATTGCGATTTCTTACAACCCCGGCGCGCCAGTCACCAGCGGCAGCCCGACGCCGGCGGCGAACTTGGTCAGCACGATCCGCACGGCGATCAATTCGGTTTCGAGCATCACCGGCGTTCGCGCCAATGTCGCGGCTAACGACAATACCGTGTTCACTTTGACCGGCGAGCAATCGATTGTTTTCAGCAGCGTGTTCACAGGCGTTGAAATTTTCGGACGCACGATTTTCGTTGACAAGACAGCAAGCGTCACCGCGGACGGCAGCCAAACACGACCGTTCAACAACATCGCCAGCCTCACCCAGCCAAGTGCCTTTGGTGCGGCGCGGCAAAACGATATTGTTCGCATCGTCGGTAACGGTGGCCAAGATCGTAACATCAGCACACCCGCAGACAATTTTGCCTATCAATTCGGTCTTCGCGAAACCGGCGGCGGTACGCTTGATGACGGCTTGTTAATGGAAGTGCCGCGGGGCGTGACCGTGATGGTCGATGCCGGCGTAGCACTGAAGTTCCGCAGTTCGGCGATCATCGTTGGCAGCTCGAACTTGACGACCGATCGCAACGGTGGAGCGCTGCAGGTACTTGGTACACCACGGCTGGTTGATCTGAGCTCGCCGGTGATTGCCTCGGGAATTGTCACCAATCGCGGCATCGCGCCTCGAGTCGGTAGCGGCAACGTCGTCTTGACCAGCACGCGTGATCGCGCCGTCGATGCGGCTGCGGCGGGCAATAGTCCAGCACCCGATGCGGCCAACTGGGGCGGTATTATTTTCCGCCGCGACTTCGATCGTGCTGCGGGCCGATCGAATCTTGAAGACCAGGGTATTTTCCTGCAAACGGTCAACCACGCTGACATTCGTTTCGGTGGTGGCAGCAACATCTTGATCAACGGATTGCAGCAGACCGTCAATCCGATCCAGACGATCGATCTGCGACCGACGATTACGTTCAATCAATTGACCAACAATGCCGGCGCTGCGATCAGCGCCTCGCCAGACAGCTTCGAGGAAACTCGTTATCAAGAGCCTCGCTTTCAAGCAGCCGGTCGCTTCACGGCTGACTACGAGCGCGTCGGACCGGACATTAAGAACAATCGGTTGACGAATAACAGCATCAACGGTTTGTTCTTGCGGACCGATAACGTCAACGGCCTGCCACCGCGCCAGATCACGGTGTCGGCGCGGTTTGATGACATCGACATCGTTCACTACATCGCCGAGAATATCGTGATCGCCGGTCGGCCCGGCGGCTCGCTGCAAGACGGTGTCAGTCCCGACTTCTCACGGGTCACGGCCCAGCCGCAGCCCGGCGGGACGCTCGCCGCCGGTGGCTACCAGTACCGCATGACGTTTGTTGACGCAGCGGGTTTCGAATCGTTGGCCAGCGTGTCATCTGCGGTGGCAACGACCACGGCCACGAACCGCTCGATTCAATTGGTCAACCTGCCACTGGTGCCAACCAGTGGTGACTACATTTCGCGACGACTGTATCGACTCAGTCCCGGCAGCACCAACTTCAGCTTGATCGCCGATCTGGATCGCTCGACGGACTCGTTCATTGATACGGGCGCGGTGACTCCCGGTGCTGTGCTTGATTTGACTCGTGCTGGTATTCGCGGACGGCTCAGCGCGTCATTGGTCGTTGATCCGAACACCGTGGTCAAGTTTCGTGGTGCCCGCATCGAGCTGGGTCAAGGATCGCAGTTATTGGCCGAAGGTTTGCCGGGCCAACCCGTTGTCTTCACCAGCTTTCTGGATGATCGTTACGGTGCCGGTGGATCGTTCGATACCAATAACGACCGCAGCGCTCCGGGCGGCGGAGCACAACCGCTGCGCGGCGATTGGGCTGGCATTTACGCGGGGCCAACGGCGAACGTCAGTATCGACAACGCCGTGATTGCTTATGGCGGCGGGATCAGCGCGCTCGAAGGTGGCCAAACTCGCGGCTTCGCACCGCTTGAGCTACAACAAGCGACCGGTCGCGT
Source organism: Pirellulaceae bacterium (assembly GCA_041753075.1). GTDB lineage: Bacteria > Planctomycetota > Planctomycetia > Pirellulales > Pirellulaceae > UBA6163. The sequence goes on along the minus strand of JBGSVE010000115.1, from coordinate 130,673 downwards.
GACCAATTCGCGATTTGAATTCAACGACGACGGCCAAGGCGGTTCGGGGCCAATCGGGCGCAATGGTCGCTTGGCAATCAACCCATCGACGATCTTCGTTCGTTCGGGCCAACCGACGATCGTGGGCAATGAGTTTGTTGACAATCGCGGCCCGATCCTTGACATCGATTTGGCTTCCTTCACCGATCGCTACGTCGCCGATGCAGGTCGCCAAACCGGACCCATCAATCGCATCGCCGATCTGGATGATAACCAAGGTCCGTTGGTCCGTCGCAATGCCACCAATTCGGTCGCTACAGATATCGCCGCGGAACAGCAAATCAATGCGTTGCGAATTCGTGGTGGCGTGCTGTCTTCGACCAGCGTGTGGGACGATACCGATATCGTTCACGTACTGCTGGATTCAGTCGTCGTCGACAACTACTTGTCTGGCGGCACACTGACATTGAAGAGTCGTCCCGCCGAAAGTTTGGTCGTCAAACTGCTCGGCGGCGGCACACCCAACAGCGCAACCCTCGGCACCGGATTCGATATCACCGGCACGACCACCGATGTTGCCGATCGCATTGGTGGCACGCTGCATGTGCTTGGCCTGCCAGGCGCTCCGGTGATTTTCACCAGCCTCAAAGACGACACCGTCGGTGCCGGGCGGCGACTTGATGGGACAGCGCAAACCGACACCAACGGTGACAGCTTCGGCAGCCGACCAGAACCGAATGATTGGCGAAGTCTATATTTCAGGTCGCTGAGTAACGATCGCAACGTCGCCGTGTTAACCGAGATTGAATCGCCGACGGCCAACGCGCCTGGATTGAACAGTACGACGACGAATCCACAGTTCCTCGGTGAGCTGGCATCGGTCTTGACGGCCAGCGATGACCAGTTCCGCTTGGGGCTGCAGGTGACCGGTTACTTAAGCGAACCATCGGATCAAGACGTTTATAACTTCACCGGCATCGCCGGCACCGAAGTCTTCATCGACATCGATCAAACGTCGTTTGGCTTGGACAGCGTTATCGAGATCCTTGATGGCCAAGGGAGTGTGTTGGCACGATCGAACGATTCATTCGCTGAGTTCTCCAACCCCGGACTGCTGCAGGTCAACGGACCGACGTTGGCGGGCCGAATCGCGCCGCTGGCCGACATTAATTCGCCTTACACCGAGACCTGGGCGTCAGGTGCTTATGCCGATTTCGGTTCGACGAATCCTCGCGACGCAGGCTTCCGTTTTGTTCTGTCAGGCACGTCGGGCGTTCGCAGCAATTACTTCTTGCGAGTTCGTAGCGCAGGTTCCAACCTCGATGACATCAGCGGCGGGCTCAGCCGCGGTTCTTACACGGCGCAGATTCGCTTGCAAGAGACCCAGGAGTTTCCTGGCAGCGTGGTGCAGTTTGCCGATATTCGCTATGCCAACCACGGCATTCACTTGCAAGGTTTGCCGGGCAGTTCGCCGCTGTTGGGCGAGGCCCAAGAAAACGAACAGAACTACAACACGTCGGTTAGTGAGTCGTTCATCTTCGGCGTGCCATTCGTCGATTACAACGGCGTCATTGACGGTGGCGCGGATTCGATCGACACGACCCGTCCGCTGGGTGCGCGTCCGCAGTACATCGGCAACTTGGCCGATAGCAAATCGGGCACGATAAGCGTTGGTGGAGCGCTGGCAACGACGGCTGACGTCGACTTCTATCGCGTTGACGTGCAATACGACCCGTCGTTGGCCGGGTTACAGCGCGCCACGGTGTTCGACATCGACTTCGCCGATGGATTCAACCGACCCAATACAAACTTGAGCGTTTTCTTTTCGCCAACAGGTAGCGCCCTGGACGCGCAGTTAGTCTTGTTCGGCCAAGGCAGCAACGTGGCCGACGATTTGGCCAGCCCCGGAGCCCAAGCCAATCCGACTGACACCCGCGTGCTCAACGAAATCCTGGCGCGTGGTTCGATCACATCGAACGATCCCTTGATTGGCCCGATTTCGTTGGCACAAGGCTCGTACTTCGTGGCCGTCACCGAATCAGCACTATTGCCACAAGAATTTGCCGACAATCCGCTGGTACGTCGCGAACCGATCGAAGCGCTGTTGAGAATATTCGACGACGCCGTTGAACCACCCGCGACGGGCGCGACCGCTCAGCCGCCACGGCTGAGTAGTTTCGTGGGCTCGCTCAGCCCCGGGTTCACGCAGACGACCGATCGTGGTGCCGATCAAGGCCACCAAAGAACCGGAACTTTCAACGGCACGCGATTCTCCAACGCGTTCCCCGATAGCAATCGATTCGAAATCGAAACGAACAATACGTTCCTGACGGCGATGGACTTGGAAACCGGCGCGTTCAGCCTTGGTGCTAGTGCCAACATCGGATCGATTACGACCAACACCAGTCAAGTGTTCCCCCACACGTCGGTGCGCGGCACCACGTTCAGCGAAATTGTTGATATCTATCGATTCGAAGTTGCGCAGAATTTCGCCACCGTAATTCTTGATATCGACAACGGCTTTGATCCCCAGCAATCATTCGGGTTCAATAATGTTGACCTGAAGCTGCAGTTGATTCGCCCGATCACCGATCCGGTTACCGGCGCGACGACATTCCAGGTGGTGCAGACTTCCAATGATGCGCCGGCGACTTTCGGTGCCGGTGGCAGTGTGCCGAATGTGATTCCTGGGACCATCTTTACTGGCAATTCAGCCGATCCGTTTATCCAGACATTCCTCACGCCCGGAGTTTATTTCGTCGCTGTCTCACCCGAAGCGACGACGTTTGACCCCAACACCGGAGTGTTTGCCTTGGACGTCGCATTGCAGCCGCTTTCGGGCAGCTACGACTTGCACGTTTCGGTCGAAGGCCATACGTTCGCCGGTGGTGATCCAAACAACGCGTCGTATCATTTCGATCGCAGCGCCGCGACGGGTTCATTGCAATCCGCACCGTTTGAGTTGACGGGCTATGCCGCAGCCGATTTGCCAACGTTCTATTTTGATTACTTCGCCGACGTGTTGCCGACGGAGCAGGTGCGATTGGTCGCGCGCAGCAACGAGCAAACGACTCCGGTCGATCTCGCGGTGAATTTCCAAGCTCCGGCGTTTGGCACGATTTGGCGTCAAGCGGTCGTTTCGCTGGGCCAATTCGCCGGTAACACTGGCATTGTCTTGGAGTTCCAATACACTACCGACACCGCCGCAATCACTGCTGCAGAAGGCCTGTACCTCGACAACTTTATCGTTGGTTTCGCTGAGCGCGGTGAAATGATTTTCGGAGCCAACCTCGGTGCCGGAGCATTCTCGACCGGCGTTGGCGGTGGCGTCGCCGGCCAATATCAACTCGAAGTGCGACCGGGAACCGAATACGTCTCCTATGACGATACGGGCGTCAACGTGACGTCTTCATTCGACACCAACGCCCGCTTCGCATCCCAAGTTTCGATTGTCGCTCCGTTGGCGTCTCAGATCATCGATGGCGATACGTTTACGCTCAGCGACGGTCCGTCAACGATCACGTTCGAGTTCACCCTTGGTACGCGTCAACCTGCGTTCGGCAATGTCGGTGTTCCCTATACGGCGACTTCCACTCGCGGCGCGATTGCCCAGAGCATGATTTCGGCGATCAATTCTCCGGGCGTCCGCTCGGGCCTCAATCTGAGTGCGTCGACTGGCTCGGGCGTCTCGAATTTTGCCACGCTCACTCGGCCCAATACGGACTTTGTCATCAACCTGCATGGCAATGCGACCGGCAGCTTGGCGCCGATTGCGTCGATCACCGATGCACCGCCGGTGGGCACACCGCTGCAACGCACCGGCACGCGAGTTCAATTGCCTGCGGTCTTCTTTGACGACATCGGTGACACCAACAAGCTGCGCACCCAAGGTCAAGTCATCATCGACAGCAACCGGATCAGCGACACTCGCGCGATCGGCATTTGGAGCGAAGTCGGTCCGCGTCAAACCGATCCCGATGACTTGAAGAGCATCACCAAGGTACACCTGCGCCAACCACCGATCGGCAACTCGCAACTCGGTGCGGTCTTGAACCTGCCGACAGCGAACAGTTCGGTAATTGGTGGTTTGACCGCCGGTCCTGTGATCGTCAACAACGTGATCGACCAAGCCGGCTTCGCGGGTGTCAAGGTTGACGGTGAAACCCGCCCAGTCGTGTTGGAATGGAACGGCGACCCGACAACTTACGCGAGTGGCAATACGTTGTTAGGCTCTCGCGCCGACATTCTGATTCCCGATGGATATACGATTGCGATTGACGCCGGCGGAACACGCGTGGTGTTTGAGTTTGATGACATCAGCGGTGCTCCAGAAAATTTGGGCGGCAGCGGCACCCCAGGTGGTGACGGATTCGTCGATGGTCACGTGCCGATTTACTACCGGCTTGGAGAAGGACCGAACTACAATCCGAATGGCCCGCCAACGATTCGCAGCTTTGGTTACACCGCCCAAGAGTTGATGCTCGCGATTTTGGAATCGATCAACGGCAGCATCCTGGTCACCAATGGTTTGGTTCAACTGGTGCGCCCAACGATTGGGCCCGCAACGACTCAGGCCACACCACCACAGAACCGATTTGTCCGTGATGCTTTTGGTTTTGGCGAATCGTTCTCGCCGAGCACTCCCGATTTTGCGAATCCAGCGGTCTACCTTGAAGGCGTCACGGCGATTTATGCATCGCCCGCATTCCAAAAAGAGGGACGGTTCGTCGCTCAATTGACGGTGCGAACGTCCGACAGCGATGGCCGGACGATACCAACGGACACGGCGTTCCTGCAGGCACCGGTTTATGACTCGCCACAGCCGTTGGCGCGCATCGTCAACAACACGATTTACGGCAATGACGGCACTGAGGGCAGCGTACTGGCTGACGGCTCATTCTCGCCGACGATCGGCTTCCCCTCGACGGCCGCCGATGAAACCATTGCCCAAGCGATCGACACCAAGCTGAGCGTCAATCACAACGGTCTGTACACAGCCAATGGCAACCTATCGACCACCGCCGATGTCGACTTCTACAAGGTTGACCTCGTTGTTGGTGATCGACTGATCGCGGACATCGATACTCTCGCTGGTGATGCCACCTTAACACCGCCGGTTGCCGCCGGGCCGACCACAACCATTCGCGTATTCAATGCGCGCGGGATCGAAGTGGCGCGCAGCGGCGTCGGTGCGCTGGCGACTCAGCTCAAACCAGGTTCGACGCTCGACGCTCCGATTGTCGACATTGATAACGGTCGCGATGGGTTCGTCGATTTTACCGCAACAGCAACCGACACCTATTACGTTGCGATCAGCAGCGCGGGCAACGATAACTTCGACGCGACAAGTCTTACCGGGCGAGTCAACGGAACCGGTGGTGTTGGTAACTACCGTTTGGCGCTTGACCACTTGGCACCGAAGTCGTTCGTGTTTTCGCTCGACAGCCACCCACTGCAGGCATCGGGAATTGAGGTAGTCGCCGGCAACATCAACGGCACGTTCACCAATGGCGGGCCGGCCGGTGCGCGAACGCTCGTTGGCACTACGTTTACGATCAGCCAAATCCCCGACTACCTCGTGCCGACGCGAGCCGGCGATGAATACACACGAGTCCAGCCTGATAACAACAAAGTCACCTTCGAATTCACACTTGGCATTTCGGCGATCGTACTGGGCAATGGCAATATCAACATAGCGCTGCGTAACGACACCGCTGGTGGCTACCGTGTGCCGGATATTATGCGAGCAATCGCGTTGGCAATTAACGGGTACTTGAACAACCCGGCGCTGCCCAACCACGAGCTGGGCAACGGTCCCGATGGTCGCAGCGGTCCGGTGTCGCGAGTCAAGGCCCAGGCGCTGGGCGGTAGCTACGGCGATAATCTGGGAATCGATACCGTTACCACGCGATCGATACCTGGTCAGATTTCGCCTACTTTCCCGTTTCCACCATTCCCCGGTGGCGGCTTCGACTTTACGACCGGATTTGGCCACGATCGTCGCGAAAGCCTCAATTCGGTGAGTATCGTCACCGATGGCGCATTCAACGATTCACGCGGCACGACCGAGTTGTATGTGTTGATCGAGCGTGCAGCACGCATTGAGCTCAGTCCCGAAGCGATTCAGGCTGGTTTGAAACTCAGTCCCGATCATTCGCGTCCGGTTAACTCGACTGAGTCGGATCAATTGTTGACCGAGTTTGGCGTTCTGTTATCGGCGGGTGCCAGCGGGGCAGTGCTAAATAACACGATCGTCAACACGCATCAAAGCGTCGTTCGCGATGAATCGAGCCCGTTTGGGTTTGGTGGCCGAATCGATACGCTTAACCCAGACCAGAATCGCAAACCGGGTCAAGTCACGCTAACCGGCAACGCATTCCAATACGACGACGAACGCACGACTCAGATTCGCGACGACTTGTCGTGGTGGATCAATTTCCCCAACGTGCTCAACACCAATCCGAATCTGAAGACTGGAATTTCCACCGATCTGCGAACCGGTCCGAGTAACGTTCGCGGTGGCAATTCGGACTTCAACTTCGTGGTCCGTCCGCAAGGCACACCGGGGCAATCACCGGGCAACTTCATCGCCACGACCTTTGATGACATTCTTGAAGATGCGTCAGGCAATCGGTTTACGCCGGTGCAGAACGCTCCAATCGTCGATAGTGCGGTCAACTCGATTCAAGAGAACACGGCATTTTCGACGCTGAAGTCGAACCTTGGCATTCCATCCGGTTTGATCTTCTCGCCACAGCGTGACAACACCGGCCAATTGCGTGCTGATGATCCGTTCTCAAACCCGCCGGGCGGCGTCGGTTCAGACGTATTCAAGGATCGCGGTGCCGTCGAGCGTGCTGACTTCGTTGGTCCGGTTGCGATCATTGAGTTTGCTTTGGACAACGACGCTGCGGGGATCGATGTCGATCCAACGACAAGCTTCCTGAGATTAACTCGTGGTGTTTACGACGAGTTTAGGATTCGCTTGAGCGACTTGGGTGATGCGTCGGACCCATTCGTTGGCAGCGGCATTGATGACGATACTGTCGTCGCGGCGGCGGTCGATGGCTTGCGCGCACCGGGCGCTGCGATCACCGTCTTTGAAAATGACCGTTTGTTGACCGAAGGCATTGATTACACATTTAGCTACGACACGACCAAGGACACCGTGACGCTGCGTCCATTGGCCGGTATTTGGCGCAGTGATCGGTCGTATCGAGTTGTGTTGAACAATCGCGACCGCATCGTTGGCGTTGCTCCGGCAGCGGGCCAGATCAGCGATGGAGATACGTTCGCCGTGCTCGACAACAACGGTGGCCGAGTCACGTTCGAGTACGATTCAGGATTTCAACTGCTTGCACCGGAGGCCCTTCAGTTCACCGTTCCCTCCGTCGGTACGGGTGCCGGTGGAATTGCCGATGGCGACTTGTTCAGTCTGATTGGTGTCGACGGGCTGCCGGTGCTATTCGAGTTCAACCGCGATGCGACGCAGTTGCCGGGCACTCGTCAAGTGCGATTCGCGATCACCGATTCGCCAACGCAAATCGCAGCGTCGGCGCGAACCGCCATTGCCGCCGCAGCCACCGCGGGTCTCGTTGACGTGGACGTTGACACGACGGCCACAGGACCAACCGTTGTTATCGGCAGCGATGCGGGCATGGTGCTGGACGCCAGCCGCAGCGGTCTGGTGACCGCCGCACGAACGTTGGCATTGCAAATTCCCGCCGCCGGCGTTGGCTCGGCGGGTGTAGCCGATGGCGATGTCTTGACTATCAACGATGGCAATACCGTTGTCGCATTCGAGTTCGATACCAATGGCCAATTGAATAACCTTGGTAACACACCGATCGGCATTGGCAGTGTCGCCACCGCCGATGGCGTTCGCGATGCAATCCTGGCCGCGATCCAAGCCTCGGCCTTGAGACTAACGCCGATTGCGGTCGACAACATTCTGTTCCTGGGCTTGCCCACGGGCGGATCGGCAACGGTATCGCGTGGCAACCTCGCCCCGGTTGGGTTCAGCCGTACGCCAGCCGACGGCGACACAATTCGCTTCACACCGGCCGCTGGGCCCGCAGTGATATTTGAATTGACTCGTGATGCCGCGATCGTTCCTGGCAATGTGCCGGTTAATTTCACGCGATTGAATACGGGCGATCAATTGGCCGCCGCGATCAGCGCCGCGATTCAAAGTCAATCCGTTCCGGGACTTGATTCGACAGCAGTGCAGGCCAACCCCGGCGGTTTGGTTTCGATCGGCGGCACCGCTGGTTTGCAGCTCGCGCTCAATACAACATCAACGTTGACAATCAGCGGTCAACCCGATGTCCAGGGCTCGACGCTGCTGACAATTTTCGGCCCGTTGTTGTTGACGCTGCCAGTCGTCGGTGGCGTGGGGATTCCTGATGACAGCCAATTCACGCTGTCCGATGGAACCAATGCCGTCACGTTCTTATTCAACGTTGACCCCAGTACGGTTCCAAACCCATTGGCAACACCGATTTTGTATCGCACCTTCCAGGACGTTGATACGATTGCCGCCGCCACGGTCGCGGCGATCAATGCCGCAGGTTTAACCGTCACGGCAACCAACCTCGGCGGCGGATTGATTTCGCTCGGACCGATCGCTGCGAATCAATTAACCTTCCCGCCGGCACCCGCGATTCCGGCACCGTTGTCGCCGCGTCGTGGAATCGTCCAAGATGGCGAGTTGGTGACGATCACGCAGGGTGCTCTGCTGCGGGTCTTTGAGTTTGAACAAGCGATCGGCGGCGGCGGTGTGTCAACGCCGGGCGCGATCCCCGTGGTGTTCCAGCCCAACGGGACCGTCGATGATGTGGCCAATGTGCTGGCGGCTTCGATCAACAACAATCGCGGCAACCTGAATGTGACCGCAACCGCAGTTCTCGGTGGCCAGGTGCGCTTGGCCGATACGCCTCAAACGGTCACCACCGTGGCGGCGGCTGCGGGCACAACATCGCAGCCAACAATCATGATTACCGGCCAACCCGGCGGTGCGGTTGCAATTCCGTTCACCGGATCGTTTACCGCTGCGGACATCAAGCGGGCAACGATCGCGGCGATCAACGGTGCCGGTGCTGCTGGCGTCACATCACTGGTTGCGGAGGATCGCGGTGGCGCAACATTCTTTATCGAAAATGCCTTGCTCGTTGACGGACCGCTTGCCAATTTCTTCCTCGAAGGGATCAAGGATCTGGCCGGCAATCTGCTGGAACCAACGCGTGACGACAACACGACGCAGTTCACCTTGTTGTTGCCAACGATTGGACTCGACTTCGGTGATGCACCGGATCCCGTCGCCGGTGTTCCCGGTCGTTATCCAACGTTGCTTGCCAATGATGGTGCGCGACACGTGGTCAGCGACGTGGTGCGACTGGGCCGCTTGGTTGACATTGATTCCGATGGACTACCGACCTCAGCCGCCAATGGCGATGACACCACCGTCTTTGTGATTGGTACGATTGGGTCGTTCTTCCAATCAACGATCAATAACGGATTCGTTGAAGTCTCGTTCAATCGTCCCGTCAATTTGTCGGCGGCTGATGGCAACACGATTACGTTGTCAACCGGCGTCGATACGGCAACACTCGAATTCGACACCAACGGGTTGTTCAACGAAAACAATTTTGCGGTCGCGGTCGACGGCACTGGTGCCGTTTCATTGGCCCAGATTGCCGAGGCGTTCCGCTTGGCTGTGATTGAAAGCCCGCTGCGTCCGGCGGATGTCGTCGTGGTTGGTGATACGGTGCGAGTGGTAACGGCCGATGAAGATGGTGTTCGGTTCACCAGCGAAATCAATCCGAGCGGCATTCTAAATCGCGGCGTGCCAACACCAATCACCGTGACGGTAACCGGCGGCGGTGTGCTCGAAGCCTGGATCGACTTTAACTTCGACGGCGACTTCACCGATCCAGGTGAGCAGATCATCGATCGCAATACTGCGGGAGCCGTGTTCTCGGCCAACGAAGCAGGTACGCCGGTCGAACGCACGTTCATCATCAACGTACCGGCGACAACGCCGCCACCATCGACGGTACAAGCGACCTATGCACGGTTCCGAATCAGTGCCGAGGGCGGCTTGGCACCGACCGGCTTGGCGCTCAGTGGTGAAGTTGAAGATTATCGGTTGTCGATTCTGCCTGGCTTGCCACCGGTCGTCGATGACACCAATCGATTGGTCAGCTACCGAGTCGATGAAGATGGGATTCTACAGGCCCGCGATGCCGATGGAACATTGACCCCCGGTTCGACCAATGACAACGGTGCCTTGGCTGCGATTCGCGACCCCGACGGCGACCGCGTTGCCGTCTTCGCCGCAGACGTACGGACCAGCACGCTGCTTGACTCGGCGGGCGCGACCGCGGGCCAGTTGAACCTACTCAGCGACGGGACATTCACGTTCCAGCCCGAACCGGATTTCTTCGGCAGCACGCGGTTCACATTCCGCGTAACGGATGTGAATTCGGCTAACCCGGCGGCACAGTTGGTCAGTCCGGTGTTGATGACCGTCAACATCACGATCGATCCCGTGAACGATCGTCCGTTTGTCAGCGGGGCCGCACCGACGACGACCGTTACCATCGCCGAAGATGCCGCGCAAGTTTTCAACGCGGCCGATTTGACGCGGTTCTTCTCGCCAGGTCCGGCCAATGAATCGACTCAGCCGCTGGTCATCCAATCAGCAGGCGTATCGGGATTTGGATTCCAGACTCTGCTTGGCGGAACGTTGACGATTGAGAATGGAAACATTCGTTACACGCCGCCGGCTAATTTCCCCGGTCCCGGACCAGACCGATTCACGTATGTCGTCGCGGACGATCCGAACGATCTGAATCAATTGGTTGAATCAGCGGCGACGATGGGCACGGTGGTCATCAACATTACCGCGGTTAACGACGCGCCGATCGTCGGGCCCGATTCGTTGTCCGCTGGGGAAGACACGCCGCTGACGATTCCGTTTAGCACGCTGCTTGCCAACGACGTGGCGGGTCCGCCGGATGAAGTTGCCGCGAATCAGCAATTGACGCTGGTGATTGGCGACTTCCCGAAGACAACGGATCGTGGTGGCCGAATTGAACCAGGTCCTGATGGTGTGTCGTTGGTCTATCGCCCAGCGGCTAACTTCAGCGGTCAAGATCAGTTTACCTATCGCGTTTCGGATAACGGTACGCCATCGGCTACCGGCACCGGCGTCGTCTTTCTGAACGTTGGTGGCGACAACGATCCACCGATCTTCATCGGCGTCAACGGTGTGCCCGGTGCCAATTCGATCACGCTGAATGAAAGCAAGGACACGGCCCAGGTCGTGACTTACAACCTGTCAACTTGGTTCAGTGATCCCGAGGGCGACAGTTCGACCTTCACCGTTACGAGCAGCGATACGTCCGTCATCCAAACCCAGGTGACACTCGATGCCGCCACGGGAATCTCGACGTTGCGATTGACGTTGCCGCCGTTCCGGTTCAGCGACGAAGTGTTGTTGACGATCGTTGCGACCAACGTGATGGGACCAAGTGCGACGCAAATCGTACCGGTGCGTGTGCTCGATACGCCGGACCCACCGGAAGTGATCGGCACGCTCAATCCACTTGTTGCGGTTGAGGACGAACTGATCACTCGCGACCTTGCGACGGTGTTCAATGATCCCGACGGTAGCCCGTTGGTCTACTCGGTGACTCGAATTGGCGACGTGTTCAATCCGACGGCGGCCCAGATCGCGGCCTCGCCATTGGTTAATGCCATCACGTTCCCAGGTGGCATTTTGACGATTACGCTTGATCCCGACGCATTCGGCAGCGTCGAAATCGAGATCGCGGCGAACGATGGTGCGCTGCAGGTGACCGATCGATTTACCCTGACGGTTACATCGGCCGACGATGACCCGCGCGGCATACCGGATTTCTATAACGTACCAATTGGTGCGCGATTTGAGATTATCGATCCGCTGCGTGGCTTGGTTGGCAATGATCGGGACCCTGATGCGGACGTCTTCCCGGGTACGACAAACAAGATTCGTGTCGAGACATCAAGTCTGACTCAACCTTCGCGCGGCACGGTGTTGGTTAATCCCGACGGCACGTTTACTTACACCAACAATGGTGGCGCAACCGGTGACACGGATTCATTCACGTATCGCCCGATCGATGCCACTGGCCGCGTCGGCAATGTTACGACCGTAACGTTCAACCTGGGCCGTTCGCGGTATCAAAACCCAATCCCAGGGTTCAGCTTTGACGTTTCGGCCAACGGTGTGATCACACCGCTGGATGCGCTGCGGATTGTCAACCTGTTGGCCCGTCGCCGAGTGAACTCGTTGCCGGTATCGGAGTTGACAACGGCACCACCGGACTTCTTTGACGTTAACGGCGACGGCATTGTCCGTCTCAATGACGCGCTGATTGTCATCAATGAAATTGGTCGTCGCAATCGCCAACGTCTTGGCCAACCCGAAGGCGAATTGGTGGATGCACGATTGGCGACGACCGTCGCTTTCGCGGCACCGACAACCTTCGGATTGGCTGAATCGAACTTGCTTCAACCCGCCGAGGCGACGCCGGTTGCCGCCAAGATTGATACCCTTGATCCGTTCGTCGCCGGGTTCGATGTGCTTGACGCTCGACCGGAGCGATCCGCCGAGGAATTGATCCAATTGACGCAAACGTCAGAATCGTCGGAAAATACCCAGTCGGCGTTCGACGAAGTCCTATCGTCTTGGTTGGAGGCGAGTACCCTCTGATGATCTCGTTTAAGTCCCCGTTTTAGATATCGGGTCGCGGACGAGTCACCCTTGTCCCGGCCTGGCCCTGCCGAATTTCCCTTGTTGATATTTTTGTAAAAGAGTTTCTGGACCATGGCGCGTCGAGCTGCTGCACGAAGTCAAAGACCGCGTAAATCCGTATCCGCTTCGCTTGCGAAACGGAACCTGTTGCATCAAACGCTCGAGCGGCGCGAGATGTTGGCGGGCGATGGGCCTGAGTTGTTGAGCGTCGCGGCCAACAGTGGTGAAAACTTCCGGTTGACACAAGCCAATGTGTTGATGGAATCACCGACCCAGCTCACATTCCGTTTTGATGGCAGCCAACAACTCAACGAGGCGACGTTGGCGGCGATCTCGATCCAGCGCAGCGGTGGCGATGCGTCGTTCACCGAAGGCAACGAAATTCGCATCACGCCTGGATTCTTGGGATTCGGCGACAGTCCGCGAATCGTCATCGCGCGGTTCGCCGAATCGTTGCCCGACGATCAATACCGCATCTCGATCGCGGGATTTGATGACACCAATGCCGGCATTGTGGGTCTCCGCAATACCGGTGGTGAATTGTTTCAACCGCTGAATCCGGCGATTGCCAGCCGCCCAGCGCAAACGATTAACTTCCAGGTCGAGATCGGGCCGCAGGTCGTGGCCGTGGTACCGCAGCCAGTTACGGGCTTTGGTTCGTCACGTGTCCAACAGCGATCGCAGATCCAGGTCTACTTCAACAACGACCCATTGTCCAATCCGGCGCTGGGCGTGATCACGACGGCGGGCTCGACCGCGTCCGTCGTCAATCCGCAGTTCTATCGCTTGTTCTTCACTGCCAATACGGTTGAGAATACCGACGACACAGCGATTCTGCCCAACAGTGTTTCCTACGACCCAGCGCTGAATGTGGCGACGCTGGAGTTCAGCGTTGATCTGGCGCTATTGCCACCGGCGGTCGCGGCGGGCAGCAGCGGCACCTATCGATTGCGCGTGGGCTCGTCGCAAGCCTTGCCGGCGGCACCCACGAATGTCGCGGAGATTGGTGATACGGGCAACACGTTTACGCTGGCAAGAAACCTGGCAACGACGTTCAACGCGACTCCGCAAAGCTTGGTGATCGCCGGCCAAATCGAAGCGACGACGAACTATCCCGTGCAGTGGCCTGGGTTCAACAGTCCTGGTGTGCGCGAGAATCGGATTGATTCCCAAATCACCGGCCAACCCGACACGATTGAAGGCATCAATCGCTACTTCTACAACTTCGCGTCGGTCTACGGTGTCAATCCACAAGGCCAAGTGCTTGACAGTGCGATCACACCGGCTCAGCGCCAGCGCGCACGCGAAATTTTGTCATTGTATGCCGATCACTTGGGCGTCGAGTTCATCGAAACCGCCGATCGCGGTCTGCAGATCGTCACGGGCTCGTTGTCGGCGCTGGTCGTGACAGCGATCACGGGTGAAGGCGCACCGTTCCGCGAGTATCGCGTCAGCGATAGTGATCCGACGCGCGGCGTGTTGGTACTCGACTCCGGTGAAACCTGGTACGACGGTTACGGTTTGTCACCCGATGCACGGCCAAGTTGGTTTGTCGAGGCGCTTGGTGGGATCGGTACGTTGCTCGGTTTGGGCAGCACGTTCGATCAAGTTCCTGGCGTTGCCAGCGGATCAAATCCGGCGCTTTACAATGCCGGATTGTTTCCCGCAACGAATCCAGCGACGTTCAGTATCGAGCCCGACTTCCTGAGCAGCAGCGACATCATTCCCGGCCAGGCGCTGCATCGTCCGGAGACTCGCGACGCCGACCTTTATCGTTTTAACGTCGCTGCCACTGGCACGATTTCGATTGAAACATTCGCACAGCGATTGGACAACACTAGCGCGCTCAATACCGATCTTAAATTGTGGAAACGCAATTCGGTCACCGGCCAATTCGAACTCGTCGCCCGTAACGATGACTTCTACAGTTTGGATTCATTCATCGGCGTTGAAGTTACGCCCAATGCGAACGGCTCGACCGCTGAATACGTGATCGGGATCACAGCGACAGGCAACGACGACTACAACCCCGATATTGTCGGCAGTGGTAGTGGTGGTCGCTCACAGGGCCAGTACCAAATGCGGATCACATTCCAGAACCGAACCGTGACGACGATTCGCGATACCGATGGATCGGCTCTGGACGGCGACGGCGACGGAGTGCAAGGCGGTGACTTCAATTTTTGGTTCCGCACGGCAAAGACCAAGGCGACGGCCGTGGGGACCGAATCGCGGACGTTGTTTGTTGACAAAGCGGGTCTTGACCTGCCAGCCAATGGCGACCTTGCCACTCCGTACAAAACAATCGCCTATGCATTCACGCAGGCCCGGTCCGGCGACGTGGTGCGTTTGCTCGCCAGCGCCGGCGGCGACAATCAACTCGGCACGACGGCAAACAATCTCGCCTATGAAATCGGGCGCGGTGGTGCCACCAATGCGCCTTTGGCCGACGGCACGACGTTTAACGTGCCACGTGGTGTCACAGTGATGGTTGACGCCGGTGCGATCATCAAGCTTGGTGGTACCAAGATCAGCGTCGGCAGCGAACGTTCGGATGAAGACCGCTCGTTGGCGGCGCTGCAAATTTTGGGCGTACCGACGATCGTCGATTCCAATGGGACTCGCATCAGCGGCGAGGTCATCATTACCAGCTACAACGAAGAACGTCGCAACGGCGTGTTGCTGGGTGTGGACACCAATACGTTGACGACGACGCCGTCGCCGGGAAATTGGGCGGGCATCGAATTCCGCAACGATTTTGATTACAGCGAAGGACGTCCAGTTTGGGAAACCGAAGGTATCTTCCTGGACTACGTTTCGCACGCCGACATTCGCTACGGCGGCGGCAGCATTTCGTCGACCGAGCCAGCGGTCAATCCACTTCAAATGCTCGAGTCGCGGCCGGCGTTGATTAACAACTCGGTGCAGTTCTCGCTCGGTGCGGCCTTGAGCGCCGACCCCAACAGTTTCCTGGAAACGAATTTTCACGCACCGTTGTTTCAGCGTGCCGCGTCATTCACAAGTGACTACGATCGCGTCGGGCCCGATATTCGCGCCAATCGCTTGACCAATAATTTGAATAACAGCCTCGTCGTGCGCGTGCGCACACCGGCGCTGGACCAACGCGAGCCGCAAACCGTCAGCGGTCGGCTCGATGATCGTGACGTCGTTCACTCACTATCGGACGTGTTGGTCTTGCGTGGCCAAGCTGGCGGCTCGCTGCTTCTGGAAAGCCGACCTGACGTGCTGAGCGTCACCGTCAACGGCACCGCCGCACCCGCCACCGCAACGACATCGGTACCGGTGGGAACCACCGACTATCGAATAACGTTTATCAATTCCGACGGCAGCGAGTCGCTTGCCAGTTTGCCGACTCGATCGGTGACGGTCACGGCGAACCAGCATGTCAACCTGACCAATTTGCCCGCTACGCCGCCGTCGTTTGTCGGTCGGCGATTGTATCGACTCAACTCGTCAGGCAACTATGTCTTTGTGACCCAGCTTGATCGGGTTTCGCAAACCTACACCGATACCGGGCGAACGCGCGGTGGCTTGTTACCCGCGGCGGCAATTGCCGCGACGACCGGCGAACGTTTGCTGCCACGATACGACGCACGGCTGAGCATCGATCCGGGCTTGGTTCTAAAGCTTGATCAAGCGCGCATCGAGGCTTCATTCGGTTCAGACTTTTACGCCGAAGGCACCGATGGCAATCCGATCGTGTTTACGCATCGTTTGGATGATACCTACGGTGCCGGTGGGACGTTCGATACGAACAACGACAGCGCAGCGAGTCAGCCCCTTCCGGGTAGCTGGGGCGGTTTGGTGTTTCGCCAAGGCAGCACGGCCAGCCTCGACAACGTGATTGTGCAGTACGCCGGCGGTACAAGCGGGATTTCCGGTGGTTCGGCATCCTTCAATCCGGTCGAGATCCTGCAGGCCGACGTGCGAATCGCTAACTCGTTGTTCGCAAACAACGCCGACGGTAACGCCAGCGGTGCAAGCATTCGCGACGGCATCGGGTTCAACGGTGCGGCAACCATTTTTGTTCGTGGTGCCCAACCGATCATTGTCGACAACATCATTCGCGACAACCTCGGCGCGGCAATCAGCGCCAATCCGGATTCGCTCAACTACTTCGAGGTGAACGATGCGGGACGCAGTACCGGCGTGATCGATCGCTTTGCCGGTGACAATGACAACCAAGGTCCGTTGATCGCGGGTAACCGCTTAGACGACAACGCCGTCAATGGACTGCTTATCCGCAACGAAAGCTTGACGACCGAAAGCGTCTGGGACGATACCGACATCGTGCATGTGTTGGAGGGACAAGTCTACGCCTACAATTATCATCATCGCAGCGGACTTCGCCTAAAGAGCGATCCGAACCAAAGCTTGGTTGTGAAGTCGCAGGCCGGTGGCTCGATCACGGCTGATCGATATCGAAACGACATCGAGGATTCGATCGGCGGTACGCTTCAGGTAATCGGTGCACCGGGATTCCCGGTGGTTCTGACATCGATCAATGACTGCGAGGTCGGTGCCGGTTTTACACCCGATGGGTTGCCGCAAAACGACACGATCGAATCGGGTGCTTGCACGGCCGTCGATGTCGGCAACATTTCGCAATTTGTCGATGTGATTGTGGTGATTGATGAATCGGGATCGCTGGGTGCGATTCAGGCATTTACAGCGCAATTCATCACCGACCTCGAAGCTGGATTGGTGGCAGCGGGCGTTGGAGTAAGCGGCGGAAATCGGTACGGTGCCGTCGGCTTCGGCAATGGCATCAATGCCGCGGACAACCTCGGTCGCAGCATTCTTGTCGGTGGCAATTTATACGGCACCGCATTGGATTACGTGGCCGCGACGAGTTCGTTTGTGACCAGTGGCGTTTCAGAAGATGGTTATGCGGCGATTAACTTCGCGCTTGACAATTACACGTTCCGCCCCGATGCGGCGAAATTTATCATTCTTGCGACCGATGAACCGCGTTCAGCGCTGAATACCAACGTAACCTTGGCGTCAACGATTTCACGTCTACAGGGTTCGGATGTCTCGGTCGTCGGAATTTTGCGAGCCGACATCATTGACGGTAGTGGCCAGCCCGCGCTCGCCATCGACAACACCTCGGTTTATGTCGAAACCGCCACCGGCTTTACCACATCGCCAGGCGGCACCATCACCGGCGGCTTTAGTGCCGCCGACCACGTCCCATTGGTTACGGCAACGAATGGAATTACCGGCGATTTGACGGCCATTGGCGTTTCACCGATGTCGGCAAGTAATTTCAGTGCTGCACTTACCCAAAGTTTGGTTCGCGGAGTTGGTCTGGCTAATCCCGCGTCGTCGGGTGATTGGCAGGGGATTCGGATCGTGTCGGGTGCGAATGATCGCAACGTCGCCTTCATCAACGAAGCGGAGCAGGCGATTGGAACCGCTTCAGGTGTCAATGCGATTCCATCGACGGCCCAGGTGCTCGGCTCGCTGGCCCAGAGTGAAGTTGCCGCTGATGAGAATCGACGGCTTGGCTTCAACGTGCGTGGTACGCTTAGCCAGAACAATGACTTGGACGTTTATACGTTCTTCGCCAACGGCGGTACCGAAGCGCATATCGACATCGATGACACCAGCTTCGGGCTTGATACCGTTGTCGAGTTGATCGACAGCAACGGGAACATCTTGGCGCAAAGCAACAACAGCTTGCGCGAATCCAGCACGCCCGGTTTATTGGTAAACAACATCGGTCCCGGTGCGGTGTTGCCGCTCTACAAGTCGGGTGCCAAGTCGGTTGAGAATCCGAACGAACTCGACGCCGGATTGCGGGTTGTGTTGGCTGGATCGACAAGCCTTCAGAACCAGTATTACATTCGTGTGCGCAGTAACAACAGCGCAACCGGCGCGCCGACCGCGCCGACATCGTCGGCACCGGGTTTGTCCAGCGGCCAATATCAACTGTCACTGCGGCTTCGCGAAACCGACGAAGTCGCCGGCAGCACCATTCGGCTGGCCGACATTCGCTATGCCACCGTCGCGATCGATGTGCCTTCGGCACCGAGCAATTCACCGCTTGCCGGTGAACACGCCGAAGAGCTCAACGCCGGTGGTTTCGACATCAACGATACCGATACCGCGTTCAACGGAACCGAGGCGACTGCAACCTTCACCAACGCCAGCGCCGATCCGCTGGGCTCACTTAACTCGAGCAATCGCGGGGTGCTTCGCGTCACCGGGTCGCTGGGCAATCAGCAGTCCGGGTTTGTGCCCGCATTCAACGCCGTTGACCCAATTTTGGCCGAGGCCGATCTGGATGTTTACCGCGTCGACATTCTCGACGAGCGACAAAACCCAAGCATTATCCCGGAGAACCGATTCGTTTCGACAACGTTCGATATCGACTACGCCGATGGCGTTCGCGCCAATACGTCGATTGCCGTTTACAACGCGGCGGGACGTTTGATTCTGCACAGCCGTGATTCGTTCGTTGCCGATGATCAAGGACGCCCGCTTGCCGGGATCGACCAGACAAACCTGTCCGCGGGTTCGTTCGGCCAACTGGACGCTTACATCGGTCCGGTCGAGTTGCAGGTTGGGACGTATTATGTCGTGGTCAGCAGTGCGCAAATGATTCCGGCGACGTTGGGTCAATTGTTTGATCCGACGCCTGTCGATACCAACGTGCGGGTGTTGCCGGTGGACTCAGTCCGCAACTTGGCCGAGTTTGGCTTCGATGAGAACGCTGTCATCGTCAACGGCTTGCCGGTTGTGTCCAATGAATTCGCAGTACTCAATTCGAACGCCGAACTGTCACTCTCGCAACCGTTCTTTGATAACACGTCGATTGTTCCGTACGCGCTCGAAGACGTGCGTTTGTTTGTCACGGTCGATCGCGGCATCACGGGTAACAATCGCACAGCGCTGTTGTCGATTGATCCGTTTACCGGGCAACTCGAACGTCTCATTGGCGAGTTCGATCAACCGGTCGGTGACTTGGCGATTCGCCCCGATGGTCGCTTGTTCGGTTTCAGCCTCGGCCCATCTACCGGCGTGCAGGACAACGGCAATTCCGGTAACTTTTTGAATATCAGTCCAGCGGATGGAACAGCGGTATCCGACGGTGATGACGGGTTAACCTTTCGGCAATCCAACGCAGCGGGCAATGGCACCGAATCGGCAAACCCGGATTCCGCTCAGTTTCTCGTCAACGCCATCGCGTTCACGCCGGTTGGCGCGAACGACGGAGGCTCGGCAACGACGAACTTGCCAGTGATCAATGCGAACCAACGCTTCTTTGCCGTGGGAAATCGCGACAACAGCGGCCGTGTTGGCGAAGTGCCGTTTGCGCTTCGCAGCAACGTGATTTATTCCTACGTCAATACGACCGGTGAAGCCACCAACCAAGGCAGTACTAACGGCAACCTTGATCGCAATTTCGGTGCCAACACACCCTATGTTGAAAACTCGGGACCAGCTTCCAACAAAGTTGAGTTTGGCGTCATCGACGTAGGCCAATTCCCCGATTCGTTCCCGTCTTACACGACTAACCCATCCCTCAACGGGCCGTCAATCACGGGCTTGGCCCAAGATCCCAATCTCGGCACGCAATTGTTCTGGGCCGTCACCGATCGCGGTGCACTTTACTCGTTTGACCTGCAGAACCAGCGCACCGTTGACGTTCGTCTTGATCAATTCGATCCGTTAACGTTAGGGTCCTATGACAGCGTCATTAATACTCGGTTCCGCGGCGAAGTTGTGCGCGATGCGGCGCACCCAGGCGTTGGCGCACCGGCTTTCTCGAGCTTGACCTTTGGGCCGCGAACGACTTCAGGTCGCCGATACGAAAACGTCTTGTTCGCAACGACCACCGACGGCTGGTTGTATACGTTCGAGATCAATGCCCAGGGTAATTTGCAACCGGCACCGGTACTGTCCGGCGGCCGCAGCGCGGTACAAATCCTAACGTCACTAGGAGCCGCCGCAACAGCGAGCCGCGTCGTAACCGGTGTCGCGTTCAGCATTCGCGAAGAAAATCCGTTCCACACTACTGCGGACCGGAACACGCCGTTTGCGGGAGGCAATCCAAACTCGACCGATAATCTGCACGGCGTATTTGCACCACACGACCAGACACGCATCCGTACCTCGGGAGGCAACAGTCTTTACTTTGGTTTCGAACCGACGGGTACCGCAGCGGAAAACACCATCAACGACACCGCTCGTGGCAACCTCGCTCCCGGTGGAGTTCACGGTTCTTCGGTTAGCCGCCCGTTCAGTCTGGAAAGTTACGCGTCCGGCGATAAGCCGACGTTGTACTTCAACTACTTCATTGATGTCGAAGCCGACGACGACTACACATTGGCCCCGCGTGCGCAGGTCGATAGTTTCCGTGTGTTTGCCACCGGTGACGACGGCCAGTGGCGATTGTTGGCGACGAACGACGCGTTCCGCAGTTTTGTCAATATCGATGAATATGACTACTTTGGTGTCAACGGCGGAATTCCGGTTCAGGAATTGTTCGACGATGGCAATGTTTGGCGTCAAGCGCGCATCGACTTGTCACCGCTAGCCGGTCAACAGAACGTGCAATTGCGTTTCGACTTCTCGACCGCCGGTGGAATGCAAAGTCAGCGTGTCACTGGGGGCTATTTGACCGAGATTCAAGCCGTCGCCGGCTCGGAAATCGTCAACGGGTCAACGTTCTCGTTCTTTGACCCCAACACGTTCACATTCGACACCTTTGAATTCGTTCGCGGCGCGGCGATCAACATTCCCGCCGGAGCGAATCTGTTCAATGGCCAGCAAATTCAGTTTGCTCGACCCATCGGTGGCAATGTCACGATCACTTTAACCACTGGTGTTCCGGTTGGTCTCAATCAAATTGCGTTCGCACGCGGCGACGACTCTGCCACGATTGCCGCAGCGATTGCGCTGCGATTGCAGACCCTTGCACCGGAGATCAATGCGACTTCAGTGGGCGGACAATTGTTGGCACCGGATGCAAATTCGGCCGCACTCGGCCCACCGCGGTTTGGCCACGCTGCAGTGACAGTGCCCGTACCCGACGCGACGCTCGAAAATCAAACGTTGACGTTTACCAACGCCGCCGGTGTGGCGACAACGCTGACGTTAGAAACATCGCAGCAGCTAACGTTCGGAACCGGTCCTGAGTCGATTACGGTGACTTCCACAGTTAACGGCGCGGCTGACAACGTAAACATTCAGTTCGTTGACCAAACGGGAATCCTGTTTGCGCCTGACGTACCAGCAACCGCGACCTTTAACGCGGCTTTGCGCGTGATTACCGTAACATTCAATTCAAACCCAGCGAATACGTTGACCAACAACGATTACGCGGCGATCGTTGCCGCAATCGATGGTTTGGCCGCGTTCGATGCGGTTCTCGCCACTGGCAACGGAGCCACCGCTTTTGCTAGCCCGGCAGCGACTCCAGTGTTCTCCTCGACCGAGGTTTACTTCAATCCGCTAACGGCCACCGCAGCGACTCTGGCGACGGCGATCGCCACGGAGTTGAATGTCCAGGACTCGACGTTGAGCGCCTTTGCCGTCGCTGACCAATTGATTGTCATCGGTGCGACCACCGCCGCCTTTGGTCCCGGTTTCACGCTCACATCGGCGAACCAGGGATCGACCAATTCGCAGCTGTTGCCCAGCGGCAACATTCCGGTTTTCTACAACCGCACCCAGACAAGCACACAGGTTCGCGATGCGATACGATTGGCGTTGGTCAATGGACTGGGGACAATAAGTCCCGTGTCCGGCGTCACACAAGCGACGATTGCGAACTATCCCGGTTACGCGACCAATCGCATTCGCGTGTTCGAACGAACTGCCACGAGTAACACGTCGGCTGTCGGCTTCAGCACGTTCTTGCCCGGTGACGAGTTCGGTGCCTTTGGCAGTACGTCATTGGCAACGAACCAAATCAATCCAAGACCGGGTGAAAATAACAATGTTGAAGGTTTGTATATCGACGACGTTGTCGTAGGCTTTGCGGAGCGTGGCGAAGTCGTGCTCAACGCTCCAGTCAATCGAGACTTCGTCGTCGACCCAACCTATCGAACGACCACGTTTGCCGATTCGCAACAACCCGAGTTTGCCAACGAAACGTTAGTGGGTGCGTATACGCTGGAGATTCGCAAGGGCGCGGAATACGGTGTACCGCAAGACTATGACCCGATTCGCCTCGGATTGAATGAACAGCTTAGCCAAGGACGCTCGTTCGACACCAATGACCGCTTGGCTAGCGGTTCAGTGACATTGATTGTGCCCTCTACCGTTACGATTCAAGACGGTGACACATTCACCTTGTCCAACGGTTCGCAAACGATGACCTTCGAATTTGATCGCAATGATCTGGCTCCTTCGGTGGTGCAGGGCAATGTTCGCGTCCCGTTCACGCCAGTGCTGCCGGGCTTGACGTTTGATCGTGCCGCGGACGATCGCGACATTCTGGCGACATCGATTCGTGACGCGATCAACAGCGATCAGGCATTTGGAGTCTTGGGGATTCGTGCGGCTGGTCGCGACGGCAACGATTTTTCGCCGCTGACGGGCAATCGTGTCGATCTGTTTGGCAACGACGTTCGTGTGAATGCTTCGAGTGGTCGGTTCCTCAAGGTCGATTTGGTCGCAGCGGAAACGCCCTATGGTAAAGAAACCGGTCGCACGATTCCGGTGCCGAATCAAGCGGCGCATACGGTTGGCAGTGAGCTGACGCTGTTCAGCTTCCCTCGCGCCACGCCGACCCGGTACGTCAACGGCGCGACCGACACCCTCGTCGCCGTCGGCAAAATCGGCGACGCGGTCGGAACGTTTACCGGCAATGAATTGTTCGGTACTGCACCTGGCACCGACGTCGATATTTTGAAGATTTTTCTGGTTGCCGGCAATCGAATCGACATCGATTTGGACACCACCGGGTTTGCTTTGGGCAATCCGTTGGCGATTCCACGCGTCCGTGTTTTCAACGAAGCGGGAACCCAAACCGGTGTGGCACTGAGCGATTCGGGCTTTGTTGCGACAACGGGCGCTGGTGAATTTGCACCGGGGGCGCAGGTCGTTAACTTCACAGCAACCGCGACCGGCTATTACTACCTCGAAATTTCGTCAGCCAATGGCTTTGGTTTTGGCGATTATCAATTGACCGTACGGCCCAACGGTGCCGTCGCGCGTGACGTATTGATGGTCGATTATCACTTCGACAATGGTGACAAAAATGTCTTCCGTGATCAGGGCCAATTGATCATTGAGTCGAACTTCATCAGCGACTTTGCGACTGCGGGTGTTCGCGCAACATTCAATGGCAACGGCGTTGCCGATGAGGACCAATTCTTTACCAGCACGCCGCTGGACCGACGACCGGGCTCGGCGGCAACGCTGCGCAATGCAAACCTTGATAGGCTGCTGCCGGGCACGGTGATCAGCAACAACGTGATCTTCGCCGGGGCCGGCACGGGCATCATCTTCTCCGGTGAAGCGGCTGTCGCAGGTAACTCACCCGCACCGGTACCGTTTGGACGAATTGTCAATAACACCGTCGTTGGCACCGGTGCCGGTACGGGTATCGCGGTTAGCGCCGCGGCAAGCCCGACAGTGCTCAACAATGTGATTAGCAGCTTTGGTACCGGTTTGAATGTTTCAGCCAACAGCAGCACGACGGTTGTCAGCACCAATACGTTCCAGGGCAATGGCATCGCATCAAACATCACAGTGCCGCCGCAGATTGACCCAGCGATTGCATTGTTCCAGGATCCAGCTCGCAATATCTATATTCCCGCCGTGGGATCACCCATTATCGATAGCTCGACTGCGACGGTCGGCGATCGTGATACCTTCCGCGATACGGTAAAGATCCCTGTTGGAATTTCGCCGTCACCGATTTTTGCACCGATCTTTGATGCGTATGGGATTCCGCGATTCGATGGTGCCAGCGGTTCGACAAGTGGCGTCGGGCAGCAACAGTCGATCGACCGCGGCGGTATCGACCGCGCCGACTTTGCTCGTCCTTCGGCGATCCTGGTCAACCCAATCGATTTTATTGCTGGCCAAGGCGTGCAGGTGGCGCTAGGCGATATCGATCCCGACTCATCGTTTGTGCGTTTGCCGCTGGGTGCGCCATCGGTCGCGTTCTTCGAGATTCAACTTCTTGATCCGGCTGGTTCGGGGCCAGACGCCGATACGATTACGTCGGACAGTGTGATCTTGACCGAGGATGGTGTGCGATTGACACCGGGGATCGATTACACGTTCGGCTACAGCGACAACAGCCGCGTAATTCGCTTGACACCCACGGCTGGCTTGTGGCGACCGGACAGCGTGTATGAGATCACGCTGAATAATCAAAACCGCGTCAGTCTTGAATTGCCAGCAGGAGATATGCTGCGCGACGGCGATCAATACATCGTCACCGACTCCGCCGGCACGACGGGCAATCAATCGGTCTTCGAGTTTGACAGCGGCTACGCGTTGCAGGTGCCACAGACATTGGGACTGACGGTGCTCGGTCCCAACACGTTCTTCAATGACGGCGACACGTTCACGATCACCGCGCCAAGCGGTGTGGCGCGCACGTTTGAGATCAATCTTGCTGGTGCGTTTACGACGGGCAACATTGCGATCAATCTTGCGACGGCCGGCACGATCGAAGAGATTCGCAATGCCATCTTGGCGGCGATCAGCACACCGGCAGTCGTCGCAGCACTTGACCTGGCACCTCGCGCCTTGGGCCAGGATTCGCTGCAGATCGGTAGCCTTGTCGGACACACGATCACCGGTTCGCCGGCGGGCTTGAGCCAAATCGGCGTTGCCAGTGGAGTCACGTCGGGCGATCAGTTGCGTTATGTGGCCGGCCCCGACAACGTGTTGTTCGAGTTCACCTTCGGTGCCGCCGCGCCGACGAATACTGCGGCGGTTGCGGTGCCGATTGCTCGCAGCAGTACGATCGACGAAATCGCGGTCGCGCTTTCCGACGTGATTGTGGCGCAGCCGTTGGGATTGGCCGGTGCTCGATCACTGGGCAATGGGCGCGTGTTGTTGGGCGGTAACACGGCGGATGTGTTGACGCTGGTCAGTACGCAATTGCAGTTGATCGGCCAGCCCGGTGTGGCGGGTGCGCTGCGATTGACAGTGCCCGCGACGGCCACGGCGGCATCGCTCGAAGGCCGCACGTTTACAATTCGTAACGGATCGATCACGACGAACTTTGTCTTCACAACCAATCCGGCGCTACCGACAACGGCGCGGCGCGTCGTGTTGGCTATTGGTGCCACGCCAACCCAAATCGCAACGGCGATGGCGGCTGAGATTAACGCGGGCTTTGTCGGTGCGCTGTCGCCGACGGCAAACGCCAATGTTGTGACGATCGGTGAACAATCATCGATCATCCCAGCCGGTACGGCCCAAGTCTTGGCCAGTGCCAACGTCGGCACGACTTCGTTGGTGCTTAGCGGCGTTTCGGGCGGCGCGATTGCCGTACCATTCTTGCCAACCGGTTTGTTCTCACCTGCGGCTGCGGCGGGAACGTTGGCGGCTGCAATTGCAACCTCACCGCTGACCTCGACAACGTTCTCACCGGGCGGTGGAACGCTGCTGTTCAGCAATACACGAACGGTCCAAACTCGTTCGGGAAGCGGCCCGCTGAGCGATGCCGGTGTCAACTTGCCAGCGATCGCTGACCTTGCGACCAA
Organism: Pirellulaceae bacterium; assembly: GCA_041753075.1. Classification (GTDB taxonomy): domain Bacteria; phylum Planctomycetota; class Planctomycetia; order Pirellulales; family Pirellulaceae; genus UBA6163. The sequence continues at coordinate 104,189 of JBGSVE010000115.1, read as the reverse complement.
CGCCGTCGCACCGAACCGCGATGATGGCGAAACACGCTTCACGATCATCATGCCCGAAGTCCGCTTCGACTTTGGCGATGCCCCAGCCAGCTACGGTACGTTATTCGCCGGCAATGGCGCGCGGCATAGTGTTGGCAATAGCGCCACGCCGCGACTGGGCACGATCATCGACACCGAAGCCGATGGCCAACCATTTCCCCTTAGCGATGATACGGTCGTTGCGATTACGGCCAATTCGCCAGGTGCTTCGCCGTTGTTTGCCTTTGCCGCACCATTCAGCGGCGCGGTCGATATTACGATCAACGCGATCGCTCCGACAAGCGGATCGCGCGTGCGGATCACGATCGCTGGCGTCTCGACTACATTTGAATTGGTGACGACCGGGATCGCACCAGTGATTGGCAACATACCGGTTGCCTTGATTGCCGGTGATACGCCGGAAACCATCGCCAGCCGTTTGTCCGAGGCGATTGCTTTGGAACTAGGCTCCTCGGGCAGTTCATTAACCGTTACGGTTGACGCATTGACGCCGAATGTGGTTCGTCTGCAGACACTCGACGATGAAGAAGGCGTTGCGATCGGCACATTCTCCAGTGGTGCAACTAACTTCACGGTGTTCTTGACGCCAGGTGCTCCGACAACGACGACCGATCCGGCGGACGTGCTCGGGTTCCTCAACCCGCAAGATCCACTTGGGTCGAACATCAGCGTCACCGTCACCGGTGCTGGCTTGATCGATGCCTGGATCGACTTCGACGGCAACGGTGTGTTCACCGACGCGAATGAACAAGTGCTGACCAACGCGCCGGTTGTCGATGGCGTCAACACGCTGCGCGTTTTTGCACCCGCCGGTGCGACCGACAAATTGACATGGGCCCGCTTCCGGTTGTCAACCAGCGGCAACTTGCGACCGACTGGTGTGGCCGTTGGCGGTGAAGTCGAAGATTACCAGGTGCAAATTATCAACGTCGCGTTGCCAACGCCCGCCGATGATACCTTCGCGGTTGATGAGGACACTGTCCTTAACACAATCACCAACACCGCGCTTCCATCGGTCATTACTAACGATACGATTCCGCCGGCGACGTTCTTGCCGGTACGATTCTTTGTCGGCCAACAACCGAGCTTCGGTTCGCTGCAGATTCTTGATGCCACCAGCGGCCGGTTCATCTACACACCGGCTCCCGACTACTCGGGCGTCGATACGTTTACCTACCGGCTGAGCACCCAGGCCAATGCCGGTGCAGCGGCTCCGGCGGGTGTAACTTTTGCTACGGTGACGATCAATGTACGTCCGATCAACGACGCACCGTCGGCGGTTGCCAAGACGTTTACGACGATCGAAGACACATCGATCACGATTACCGCAGCGGCGCTGTTGGCCGGTTCCATTGCCGATGGGAATCCCCAGTTTCCGCCGACGGGTGCAACATTGCCTTGGAACGAAGCCAACCAGAACTTGCGAATCCTGTCACTGCAGTCGGGTACGTCGGTGCTCAACGCCGCCAACTTTGCCGCTGGCCCACTGGCCACCCCGCGCGGCAGCATCACGGCGAACTTCGATGTGGCGACCGGCGACCTGATCAACTTCGTCTACACACCGGCGGCTGATCTGAATCGTGACAACGTGACGCCCGTTGGCTCTGGTCCAGTGCTTGACCAGTTTACGTTTACGGTTCAAGACGACGGTATCCTAATCGACCAAATGACGGGCTTGCCGCCGGTAACGCGACTGACCGCAACAGCCACCGCAACGATCGATGTCGCTCCGCAAAACGACACACCGACGCTTGTCGCCGATTCGGTTTCGGTTGGCATTGTCGGTTCGACAACTACCGTGACTCCTTGGCGAACGTACTTCACGAACCTGGGCCAAACCGTTCCGGTGCCGACCGAAGATGCCGATCTTTCGATTCCGCTTGCGTTCTTGCTGCTCAACGATGTGTCAGGTCGCAGCACGACGGTTGATGAGAACAATTTTGTCAGCTTGAATGACGGCTCGCTATCGATCACCGGTGTCACGGCGTTAACACCGGGGCTGCAGGTGTCACTCGACGGTGCCGGCAACGTCTTGTTCGTACCACCGGCGGACATCTTCGGCGACGTTGTGTTTACCTATGATGCGGTTGACCAAGGGATCAACGAGGACGTCAATGGTGTCCGCACGGCCAATCCGTTGACCAGTATCGGCACCGTGACCGTCACGTTGCAGCCGATCAATGACTTGCCGGTCGCATTCGATCGCAACTTGGCGTTTACTGAAGCGGCCAGCGCCGGCAGCGGCCCCGCGTTTACGTTCAACGCGACGCGATTGATTACTGGTATCGCAGGTGAAACCCCAGCGGTCGCTGGTCAATTCGATCCTGCGTTGCCAGCACCGTTCAACGAAATCGAACAAATGCTTCGCGTGGTCGGTTTCCGCACCGCTGCCGGGACCGTTGATGTCAATGATCTACCGGTTGGTGGCAACGGAACCTTAACCCTTGCCAGTGACGCTGGCGGTACGTTTGCGTTTGACTTCGTCAACGGAATCTTTACCGTAGGCCGCTTCACGTCGTCGAGCGATTTCACATCGTTGACGCCATTCGCGCCGACGGAGTTGCTCGAATTTTTGATCGCCGACGACGGACGCACGACACGTCCACAAGGCGGCGGCGTGGTTGATTTGGCGGACGAGCGCGCCGTCGATTTCGCAACCGCAACGATCACCGTTTCGGCCACGAATGACGCACCGACATTCGCCGCAGGCAATTTGGTCAACGTGCTTGAGCTTGACGATTCAACTTCGCGCGTCGTCGCCGGATTTGCCACCGGGATTCTGCCTGGACCGGCTGAAGCGCTCGACGAAATCGCTCGCCAAACCGTTTCATTCGTCTTCCTGCCCGCGTTGTCCACGGTGCCCGCTGGACTGATGTTGCAATTGCCGCAGATTGCACCGGATGGAACCTTGACCGTGTTCCCGGCACCTGATGCCGTTGGCAACGCGACTTACGTTTTCGAGGCGGTCGATGCGCAAATTGATCCCGCGACGGGCCAAAACGCGGTTGGGTTTGTCGAGCGTCGAACGCGTGCGACCGTGACCATCGCGGTTCGTCCCGTAAACGATGCACCACGACTTGATCCGACGATCGTCGGCACATCGCAAACACAAAATGCTGACGAAGCATGGTCCGTTGCGACGGATGGAACCATCACGTACACGCTCAAGGAAGACAACACCGGACCGCTCGGCGTCACCTCGCCTTACATCATCGAAGTCCGCCGCGATCCGACGGCGATCGGTTACTCGCGTATCGGTTTGATCGACATCTTCAACGCCGGACCCGCCAACGAAGAAGACGGTACACAGGGTGGTTCGCAAACGCTTCGCTTATTTACGTTCCAAACCACAACGACACTCGGCGGTACGATTCGCGCGCTGGCGTTCGATGCCAACGGCGATGTTTCGCGACTGGAATACATTCCGCCAACTGACTTCAACAACGTTATCGGTGGCGTCGATACGTTTACGTTTGAGGTCCAGGACAATAACCCAGGCGACGGTGAAACCTTTAATCTCGCCACCAATTCGCTGGTTGAGAATCGCATGACCAGCCGTGGGACGGTGCAGTTCCAATTGAATCCGGTGAATGATCCGCCACGGTTTGTGATCGGTGGCCCTGAGGTATCGGTATCCGAAGACAATGGATTGAGCCGGTTTGAAGATTTTGTGACCGACATATTTGCCGGTCCGCCGAACACCGCGTTCGATGAAGTTGATGCCAATACCGGACAAACCGTTACATTCTCGGTAACCGCCGTTTCGGGCGTCGCCGGATTGTTTGCCACCGCTCCGGCGATCAATCCTGCGGGCGAGCTCAGCTTTGTGCCGGCACTCAACGCCTATGGCACCGCCGTGTTTGAAGTTCGCGCCACCGATAGTGGTGCCGACAATGCGACGCGCGGTGACATCGTCTCCAGCAGCGTCCGTTTGATCACCATCAATGTTCGCCCGATCAACGATGCACCCGTCTTGAGCTCAACGAACCCATTGGTCGTTACGCTCAACGAAGATTCGTTGATCGATAACGGCGATGGAACGTCCTCGAACTTGGGCACCTTGATCCCACTTCGCGGTACTGGCGGGGCGCGTGGTTTGCTCGATTTGTTTAATGTTGGCCCGGCGAATGAAGCGGCCAACATTACGCCAGGTGGAAATCAATCGATCACACTCTCGACGCCGATTCCCGCAGGTACGCTCAACGGCGGTACGCTGACTCAAGAACTCGATTTGCTCGGCAACTTGATCGGGCTGCGATACACGCCCCGGGCAAACTTCAATGGCCTGGATTCGTTTGTCTATGGAGTGATCGACAACGGAGTTTCGGTCGATCTGGACGGCACCGTCTTCGATGACTTCCGCGAAGGGTTCACGACGGTGCAGTTGCAGGTTGTTGCTCGCAACGATGCTCCCGTCTTTGGCGGCGCACCGTCGGTGACGGTCCTCGAAGATGCAACGACCACGACAATTGTCGGCCAAACGATTATTCCGAACTGGGCGACGAACATCCAAGCGGGACCCGCGGGCGCAGCGGATGAATTGGATCCGGTCACCGGCCAGACAATCACGTTTACGGTCATTCCGATGACGGGAAATCCAGCCGGACTGTTCAATGCGGCTCCGACGGTTTCGGCTGGTGGCACGTTGACGTTTACGACTTCGCCCAATGCCAATGGCGTCGCGGTGTTTACCGTCGTGGCCAGCGACAGTGGTCCGGCCGCAGCACCGCTCGAGTTCAACACCAGCTCGCCGCCGCGAACGTTTACGATCTCGGTATCTTCGGTCAATGACGCACCGACGTTCATTGCCGGTGCCAACGTTGTCGTCGATGAAGACTCAGGTCCCTACGTTTCGCCATCGCCTTATGCCACGTCGATTTCGCCAGGACCGACAGACGAAGTCGCTGCCGGCCAAACGGTTCGCTTCTCGGTCATCACACCAGCCAGCGGCCAATCGTTGTTCCTCAACGGTGGCGTCACCGATGCCAATGGAATGCAAGTGACGCCCAATGGATTGCCAACCATCGGAGACGACGGCATCCTGCGGTTCACTCCCGCGGACAACGTCAGTGGCTCGGTCGTCGTCACGGTCGAAGCAGTCGATAGCGAAGGTGCCCGCAGCGCCATTGTTCCGCTGACGATCACAATTGGTGAAGTCAACGATGTACCGTTTGCTAATAACGACACCTTTGCAGGTGACGAAGATACGGCGTTCACAATCACGCCAGCGGATATCCTTGGCAATGACATCGATCCCGATATAAACAGCAATCCGCTGGAAAATTTGACGATCGTCGGCTTGCCATCGACATCGGCGAATGGTGCCGCCATTACCGTCGGTACCAATGGCCAAATCCTTTACGATCCACGTGGTGCAGTGGCGCTACAGGCTTTGGCTCCCGGCCAAACTCGCAGCGATACGTTTACCTATCGTGTTCGTGATGCGGTAGGCCGGACCAGCAACCTGGCGACCGTGACCGTGAATGTTGCGGGTATCAATGACGCACCGCAATTGCTGCCCGATACGCCAACGCTGGTTCCCGATGGCGTGACGATCATCCGTCCGCTGGATAACGATACCGATATCGATGGCCAGCCTGATCCGTCGTCGGTCCAAATTACGTTGCAACCAGCCTTTGGTTCGGTGGTTGTCCAACCTGACGGCACCATTGTTTACACACCGTTTGCGGGCTTCCGCGGTCAAGACCAACTTCGCTACACCGTGGCGGATAACCTGGGGCTGCGCAGCGAAGAGGCGTCGATCACGATTGACATCAATCAAGCGCCGATCGCCGTTAACGATGTCGGTGGAACATTCCGCGATGAGGCGGTTGACATTAACGTCGCGATGAATGACTCCGACCCTGATGGCATGATTGATCGCAACAGTATCGTCATCACTCGCGCTCCCCTACGCGGGACGGCGGTGGTAGTCGGTGGCGGAATCGTGAGGTTCTTGCCTGAACCGGGATTCGTCGGTGTCGATTCATTCCAATACACGATTAGCGATACCATCGGACGCAGCAGCAATGTTGGTACGGTGTCGTTGCAAACCGTTGGCAGCCGATTGCAAAATCCACGTTTGATCACCGACGTGAATGCCAGCGGTCAAACGTCGCCAGTGGACGCTTTGTTGATTATCAATCTGCTCGCCCGCAGCGCCAGGGCGGGCACCGGAATCAATCTTCCGGTTGGCTTGGTCGATCGCACCCGCGACCCCCATTTCTATGATGTGGATGGTAGCCAAGTGATCACGACCTCCGATGCGCTGCGCGTGATCAACCAAATTGGACGTGACAATCGACGACGACTCTCAGGCGGCGGTAACCCCGAGGGCGAATCGGCAGCGGTCGCTACGCTCGGGGCACCGATTCCGCAAGTTAGCACGATTCCTGTTGCGAAGTTGGCGGTCTCCGATCAGGCTGTTACGCAACTTGCTGAAAAAGACTTCAGGCCGCAGTTTGCGGTTACAACCGACGAGGTCGTCGCCCAATTGGCGGGCCCTGCGGAGGAGAAGAAAATGAAGAGTGAATCCGAGCGACAGAGCGCTGTCGATGCCGTTTGGGCGGATGCCGTAACCCTGGACTAACCGCCGGGGTACTAGTGACCTTTTAAAACGTTAACAACGCGGCGGTTTCCCTTGCCCGGCGAACCGTCGCTCCTACCTTTTTTACCCACCAGTTCCTCGCCCCCTTTTCAGGATTTGCCCCCGTACTCATCGAAACCCAACGCTACTGAATCGCGCTAGTGATACGTCACAGCTTGATTTTCCGGTTGAGAAAATTTTAGATCGGCTACACCCTCCGTTTGTGCGCGTCCAGACGGTTGTGGACAACCGTTCTACAAATTTTGTCACCCGAATTGAAGCTGAGCAAAAGCGCTAGCGATTCGCTATTGGTCCGATGCGGAAATTGAGGCAATGGGAGAGGCGGCGAGCTTTGGGTAGACTTCGATCCATCGCTTTTATTATTTAATTCGTTTCACTCATCTCTCGTTCAGGCTGAATCTAGCATGACCCGAAATCGACCATTAACCCAGCGCACCCGGATGGCAAAAGACCGCGTGCGTCGGATGCGCGTTGAAACGCTCGAACGAAGAGAAATGCTCGCGGCCGAGATTGCTAGTCCGCTTCGTTGGACACCGATCGATGATGGGAGTTCCCATGTTGATCCGATTTTGGCACCGGACAGCGACCCGGACGTGATCGACCGCTGGACCGGACTGTCCAACGGCCTGGCTGATCCGATCAACTTGCAAGGTTCGCGCTGGAGCAATCCGGCGAGCGGCCCGAGCCCGAACCTCGGCGACGGGGCCACGGTCACCTGGAGCATCGTGCCCGATGGAACACCGAGCGCCGGAACCGTTGCCGGCGCAACCAGCAATTTGATCGCGTTCATGGATGGCATCTATGGCGCTGGTGGTACGACCGTGGCACAGCGGCCTTGGTTCCGATTCTTCCAGCAGATCTATGACGGCTGGAGCACATTGACCGGCTTGAATTTCGTTTATGAAGCCAATGATGACGGCGCGGCACAAGGCGGCGCGGCAATCGGACAGCTTGGCGTTCGTGGCGACGTGCGGATCGCCGGCTCGTTGATCGATGGCAACTCCAACGTCCTGGCGTTCAATTACTTTCCCAGCGGAGGCGGCTTTGCGGGCCTCGATGGCGACATGGTCATCGACACGGGCGACAATTTCTACGTCAACAACTCAAACGGGCCCAACGGTGAAAATCGTGGTTTGATCAATGTGCTCCAGCACGAAGCCGGGCACGGCATCGGCTTGGGACATACCGAACCGGTCAATCAAACCAAACTGATGGAGCCGTTCGTTAACTTTGCTTTCCTGGGGGCGCAGCACGACGACATCCTGGCCGCCCAAACGTTGTACGGTGACCGTTTTGACAATAACGACATCGTCGCCAACGCCTCACCGCTGGGTACGCTCGCAGCCGGTTCGGTCACCGTTGACGATGTTTCGATTGACCAAAATAACGACGTGGATTGGTATGCGTTTGATGCACTCGGTGGCACGTTGTTGACGGTCGATTTGCGACCCGACGGATTCCAGTATTTGATCGGTGCGCAGGGTGGACCCGCACCGATTCCGTTCGATAGTTCACGGCTGAGCGATTTGCGGTTTGAGGTTTACGACCCGACGGGCCGATTGGTGGCCAATGAAAGCCGCACGTTGTTGGGCGAAACCGAAACGCTGCCGGATCTGTTGCTCACCTCGACGGGCACCTACACAATTGGTGTGTTCGGCACTTCGGTGCTTGGTCCCGCCGCCGGAATTCGCACGCCAACGCAGCTTTACGAACTCAGCCTGTCGGCACTTGCTGGAACCACACGGATCGAAATTCCGACGGCAACGTCCAGTGTGGTACCGCTGAGTCCCACCTTGATCGGAGTCGGCCCGCACGATCGTTTGTTGTTGGAAACCGATCGCGATGATCGACCCACGCTGTTGCGTTCAACTCCGTCGGAATTGAAACTCAGTTTTGATGGCCGTTTTGTGCTTGATGACGCGTCGGTCCAAAATGCCGAGAATGTTTATCTGCAGTTTACCGAAACCAGTCGCCGCAACGCCTTTGGTTTCACCGTCGGTAATTTCCCCGAGCCAAACTTCACCAACCCGGCGAGCGATCCGACGTTGGTGCCGATTGGTTTTCGCGAATTGGATGTTGATGGCAACCAATTGACACTGCGGTTTGCCGAGACGTTGCGTGATGGTTATTACCGATTGGTTATAACCAACGCAGTCACCGGAGATGACACCTCCACTCCGTTGGTTGAATCGTTGGCATTCAATCCTGGGGCTGGCAGCGGCAATCGCCAAATTATTGACTTTGAAATCGAGGTCGGTGCGCAGGTCGTTTCGGTGGTCCCGACGCCGGTTGATGTGGTGCAAGATTCGGCGGCGCGGACGGTCAACGTCACCGAGCATCCCAACGCGATCGACGTTTACTTTGACTCCGCCGATATCTTCGCCGCCGGTTCGTCGATTGCCAGTCCCGCGTTTTATCAATTGATTACAACCGAGGGCACGGTTTCGACAGCCGATGATGTGCTGCTCGGATCGCCCACTTCGATCATCACCCCTGCAATGCGTGGGATCACGTTGCCCGCGGATCAATTGCCCGAATCCGAACGTTACGTACGGTTGGTTTTTGGTAGCGCGATCAACGTGCTTGCCGGTGCCACGACGGCCGAGACGATCCGCTTGCGAATCGGCGATGCGCAAAATCCGACCAACCAAACCTTTAGCGCGTTTACGCCCAATGCGCTTGGTGGCGGCACGTTCGGTAGCCTCGGCGGACGCGCCAATTTCCGCGTCACTGGCCAATCGATCGCCGGTGCCCAACGCACCGTCGACTATCCCGGCGACAACGACCAACAAGGCCACCGCGATATCTCGCTGGAAAACCATTTGATCGCAGCCGCCGATAGCAAGCCAGGTATTTCGACTTTCTACTACAGCTTCTCCAAGGGTCAAAAGTACGGTGCGTCGTTTGGCAGCGCCGTCGATAACCTCGATAATCTTATGTCCGCCGAAATGGAATCACGATTCCGCGAGGTGTTCGGCATCTTGGGCTCGACGTTTGGAATCGACTTTATCGAGACGCCAACCAGCCAGTTGCCGACGGTCGATCCGAACGCGATTTTGCCGTCTTCGCTGCGCATCGTGTTGGGTGATATGTTCCCGGTCGGCGGTGTCAACGCCAACGGTGACGGCAACTTGGCGACGTATGCTCGCTTCGACCGCTTTCTCAACCCCGTCAACCTGCTGGTCTTCGACGCCAACGAGAACTGGTACGAAGGTTTCGGCGATGCACCGGACAATCGACCCTCGATCTTCGAATCCGCGCTCACCGAAATCATGCGCGTCCTGGGGCTCAACGACCCCTCGGATTTGCCTCAGGGAAGCTTCCTTGGATACTCGCCGCAGATCGCGACCAGTGGCCGAGTCGAGTGGGTTTATCCGGGCAACAACGATGTCGTTCACGGCCAACACCTCTACAAACCCGAATCGCTGAACGTCGATCATTATCGGTTCCAGTTGACAACCGCCGGCATGTTCAATGCCGAGGTGATCGCCAATCGCCTGGCCAACTCGAGCACGCTGGATGCGCGAGCGGTGTTGTTGCGCGATGTGACCAATGGCGTGGGTACGCTGCGGCGTTGGGAAATCGTTGCGATCAACGAAGACTATTTCGGTGCCGACCCATTTATCAACCTGCAACTTCCCGTCGGCCACTACTCGCTGGCGATCACGTCCGAAGGCAACCAGTTTGATGCCAACTCGGCGGCGCAAGGGTCCGGCGGCACCACTGAGGGCGGTTATGAATTGCGCGTTGAATTCAACCCGACGCAGAGCGTTGCCACACTGCGCGACGCTGCGGGAACCGCATTTGATGGTGATCGCGATGGCGTCGATGGCGGTAACTACAACTTCTGGTTCGATGTCGCTAACACGGCCAATACGCTGTACGTTCACAAGAACTTTGGTGCCGCCGGCAACGGTGGATTGACGACGCCCTACTCGCGATTGCAAACCGCGCTCGCGACTGCGACGCCGGGCCAGATCGTTCGCATTCTGGGGGATCAGGGTTTTGACAACGACGTTACGACCCAAGCAGACAATGTGCCTTACTTGATCGGTCGCAGCGGCACGGTATTGCCCGACGGCGACTCGTTGCAGGTTCCGGCGGGCGTTACCGTGATGGTAGATGCCGGAGCGTTGTTCAAGATGCTGGGCAGTCGCGTCGTTGTCGGCTCCGATACATCGGCCAATCGTCTTGGCGGGGCGCTACAAATCTTGGGCACGCCGGGCAACGACGTTGTGTTCACCAGTTACAACGATCGTAGCGTCGGCACGATCAGCAATCCGATCAATGTTCCGCTGCGCCCGGGAGATTGGGGCGGCATCGAGTTCCGTGGTGACATCGATCGTCAAAGTGGACGCACCGACGATGAACGCAAAGGCATCTTCGTCAATTACGTCAATCATGCGAGCTTGAGTTTTGGTGGTGGATTGGTTGGCGGCGAAACGGTGCGCCCGATTGACCTTTCGGCGCAGCGACCGGAATTGTCTTACAACACGATCATCGACAGCGCCTCGGCGGCGATCTCAGCCGATCCTGAATCTTTCGAGTTCACGACGTTCACCGAGAATCGCTACCAAGATTTTGGCTTGTTTGTGCCCGATTACCAACGCATTGGCCCCGAGATTATCGGCAACACGTTGATCGGCAATTCGCGCAACGGCTTGTTCATCGAAATCGAAACATTACCCGGCAACCGATTGGAAGAATTAACCGTTCCGGCGCGGTTCAACGACGGTGACATCGTTCACATTTTGTCCGAGAATTTACTGTTGGCTGGTTCGCCGGGCGGCCCAGTAGTCGAACACGATCCGCTGGGGACTTCCCGCGGGACGCGACCGGATCACACGTCGCTTACGGTCACCAACGTGGCCGGTGGTACGCTTGCGAATGTCGCTCATGACTACACGTATACCTTCGTCGATGCGTTTGGTAACGAGTCGCTGCCCAGCACGCCGCGCACGTTCACCTCATCAACCGGATCATTGCGAATCTCCGGATTGCAGTTCATCGACAGCACGCGGCCAGAACAAAGTCTGACCGCTGATTTTGTCGGTCGTCGCATCTACCGCTCCGATGCACCGGGCACTCCGTTCAGGCTCGTCGGCGAGATCGATCGCACGGCGACGTCGTTCTTGGACAACGGGTCGATCCCGGCCCAGACCAAGACGATTGCCCGCACCGACCCACGATTTAATGATGGGGCTTCGTTCCGCCGCGGCGGACGCGACGCGGGGTTGGTGATTGATCCAGGTCTAATTATCAAGTCCGGTGGCGCACGAATCGAATTGGGCATCGGCACGACGTTGATTGCCGAAGGTGCGCTGGGCAGCGAAATCGTGTTCACATCAATCTCGGACGATCGATTCGGAGCCGGGGGAACCTTCGACACCAACGATAATGTCGGTACGCCGGGCGGTGACACCGATGGCGAGCGCGGTGATTGGGGCGGGTTGTACGCGGGCCGATTGAGCCGGTTAAGTCTCGACTCCGCGCGGATTGCCAATGCCGGTGGTGTCACCGGTTTGGTCGGCACGACCGGTGCCTTCAACGCCGTTGAAATTCACCAAGCTGAAGCGCGGATTGCGAACACGCATTTCGAGAAAATTGCCAACGGCCTGGGCGGTGCGACCACGGCAGTTCGCGAGGGTCGTGGACCCAATACGGCAGCCATCATTTATGTCGTGGCCAGCCAACCAATCATCGTTGCCAATACGTTTGACGGCCGCGACGACAACGATAATGTCGCCAGCAACGGTGACGATTCGGCGATGGCCGCAATCAGCATCAATGTCGATGCGCTCAATGCCCAGTATGTCTCGGACATCGGTCGCCAAACCGGCATCATTGACGTGTTGCCCGGCACGATTGGCAATCAGGGACCACTGGTTCGCGGCAATCGATTGCAGGGAGTGCCGTTGAATGCGATTGTGGTTCGCGAACAAACCTTGACCACTGAATCCGTCTGGGATGATACCGACATCGTGCATGTGGTACTCGGTGCGATCAACATTCCAAACTTCCACACCGTGGGTGGCTTGCGTTTGGAAAGTAGCAATGATGAATCGTTGGTGGTCAAGTTGTTTGGAACGGCGGCGGGTTTCAACGCGAACGGTTCGCCGCTGGATATTACCGATCGGATCGGCGGTCGGTTGCACGTAGTCGGCACGCCGGGCTTCCCAGTGATTTTGACATCGCTTTCGGATTCGTCGGTGGGTGCCGGGTTTGATCTCGACGGCCAACCGCTCAATGCAACCAACAATGTCGCGTTCACCAGCCGTTTCCCCACCGGACCCGAAGTTGATCGCGGTACGTTGATCGACAATGACGTGCCGGATTTGATTCCCGGACACTTCGAGTTTCAGCCGGTTGCCGGCGGCGATAAGGGTGCCTCGGCTGGTGGTGGGCGTGACCGCGTCACGACCCAGGGCGTCAATACGTTCTTTCCGCTGCAGAATTCGCTGTTTGACTATTTGAACTTCATCGACGTGGGTGCCGATGGCGGTGCGGTTCGATTGGGATCGACGACGATCACCCTGCCGCCGACTTTGGTGGCCGAAGATGTTGTCGCCAGCGAAGGTTCGTTCGCCGGTGCCAATGGGCTCGTCAATTGGCGAGTCGAACAATCCTTGGACGATGGGCGTCCCGAGTTGGTTACGAAAGTCAGTTTCAGTAGTGCCGGACCGATCGGTGAGTTGCGTTATATCAATTACTATGATCCGGTGATTGCCTCAGATTCAGGCGACATTTTGTTTACCGAAGGCACGCCGGGCACCAACAACTTCCGCGTGACCGTGCTGGATGGTCCCGAGCGAGTTGGCTTTAGGCACTATGGCACATTCGAGAACGGCACAGGGCTGATCGGTGGGCGTTACGAAGGCTGGGCGGCTGATAACTGGCCGCAACACGCTCCGGGGTTCCCGCAACCGTTCACAATCAACGGTACGATTGACACCGTCGATATTCCATTGATCAATGTGCCCGGGTTGCCGCAGCCGAATTATGGACCGGCGATCACGACGACGGCACACTCTTGGCGCTCCGACCCGTTGTCCAATTCGGTTTCGTTCACGGCGGTGCTCGAGTTGCTGGAAAGTCCCGACTCGCTTGTTGCCTCGGGTGAATGGAAAGGTGTCGTTCTGGACGAATACAGTCATGATCGCAACGTCGAGACCGTGATTGAACTCGAAGGCGATATCTCGGGCTTTGGCGACAGTAATAACTTGCCGCGAGTCAGTTCCCAGTTCCTGGGGCTGTTGGCCTCCGGTGAAAAAGCGTCGGATGAAAATCTGCGGCTTGGCTATACAATTCAAGGTGCGATCTCGGTCTCGCGCGATGTCGATGTGTATGAATTCCTTGGCACGCCGGGGACGCAAGTTTGGCTTGATATCGACAACACGGAATTTGGACTCGACAGCGTTATCGAATTGATTGACATCGATGGCAACATCTTGGCGATCAGCAACAACTCGCTCGTCGAAGCCGGCAGCCCGTCAACATTCGCCACATTCATGGGCGCAGGCAGGCCGATGTTGTTCAACCCCCAAGCCAGTGCAAACGCCGATGGAACCTACCGCGACGATTACAGCCTGAACGAAGGCGACGCCGGAATGCGCGTCGTTTTGCCAGGCTCGGGTACGGCGCTAACGTCGTACTTCGTTCGCGTCCGCAGTGCCAATAGCGTTGATCTGCGCAATCCCGCGCTGATCGCCACGGGTGAAACCAGCGGCAGTTATCAATTGCAAATTCGGCTGCGTGAGCAAGATGAATTCGCCGGCTCTACCGTTCGTTATGCCGATATTCGATATGCGGCAACGGGTATCGAGATCATTGGATTGCCCGCGCATTCGCCGCTGGCCGGCACGGCGGTCCACACCGGTGCGTCGACTTTCATCGGCGACGTCGATGCCAGTAGCCGCGGTGTCCTCAGCGCCGCCGGGGCGCTATTCAACAACCAGAACGAATTCACGTTTGATGTCAATCGACGTCAAGTCATCAACAACCCAAGCAATTTGAATCCGGCGGTTGGGATCGACGAAGCACCGTTTGCGACCGACCCCTTTGATCGCACTTCGGTAACGATCGACATCGATTACGCCGAACCCAATACGACCGCTTACTTGTTCAACGGCGACCGATTGATCGCGATCGGTACGGACAGCAACGTGCTGGATGATCGCACGATCCAGGTCAATCCGTTGAACACAACCGATTTGTCGCGTGGCTCGGCGGGCGCAACGGACCCGTTTATTGGACCGATCGAATTGTCGTCGGCGGGCGAGTATCGGGGTGTGGTCTCCGCCAACAATGAACTCTCCGAGGCCCTTGATCACTTCACCAGCGCCACGCCGACCAGCACGCTGGTTCGACTCGAGCCGATCGATGGCCAGAACCGCTATGCCGACGAACGGTTCAGCATTCTGAACGACGAAGTCCCGCAAGCATTTGGGGGACGCGGCGACCAATCGCCCGGTCAAATCTTACAACCTTTGACGTTTGGCACCGGCGACGAAAACGTCATCGCCTTTGATCTCGGTGACATTCCGCTGATCGCTTTGGACAATAACCAATTGAAGGTCTTCAATGCCTTCACGGGACGATTTGACTCGACGCTCAATCGATCGCCCAACGGCGCGGGGACGATCCTCGACGATGCAACATTGCTGAGCAACGTCGGTGCATTCGCCGGTAATTCGATTGGCGAGATGGTTGGGATCGATGGACGTCGTGCTGACGATGGCGCGGTGACGTTCCTGGGTGCCGACGGTGCGATTTTGCGAAGTGGAACAAGTGGTATTGCCACGTTTGATTACCAGCGAACCGGCACTGCGCCCAACTTCGTTCACCAAAGCGAACCCACAACTGCGACTTCGGACGTTAATGCAAACGCCGAAGGCCTAACGTTCCGCGCGACGACCTATTGGAGCAATAACAATGGGATAGTCGCCGAAGCGTTCGACCGGCGGATCTATGCCGTCGCCGATCGAAATAATTTCACCGGTCTGGACGTGGTCGCAACGGACACGACGAATCCGCCCGACGGCACCTTGGATATGACGCTGGGTACCGGGCCGGCCATTGTCCCGATCGGCCAGCGCACGAACATGATTTTCATTCTGTCGCCAAACGATGGCTCGGTCATCAATCGCTTCAACGGCGTCAATCGAAGTCCGTTACCGGCAAACTTGGCCGCGGCGTCACCGGCCAACTATTGGGCGGAAGATCTCGCGGGTGCAAATCGCAATGGCAATACCTCCGTGCCGGACTACACGCCGTGGTCGGGAACCACAAATGTCGGCCAAGTTGCCGTTGCGACCACCGGCAGCGTGACCACCATCGCCAGCGACGAAGACGCGGTCTACGCATTTACAAACAATGGCGAGATTTTCCGTTACATCGTCAACCGCACGATCGCGGCGAATGGGCCGACGATCGACAACTCGGCCCTGGGTGACCTTGATCCCGATATCGCCAATGGCGACGTCAACGGGCTGTTGCCCGGCACAGTATTGGACAGCACCGGCGCAATATTAAGGTTCAGCAACGTAACCGCTGGCCCGCTCGGGTTCACACTCGATGGATCGGACACCGTTTTCTTTGGCCAAGTCGCCGGCTCGAACAACCTGTTCGCGTTTGATATTCAAGATTTGGTTGGCGGTGGCGACGCAACCGCCGTGCGCGTGTTTCAAAATGCCGCTGAATCGTCGGCGCTTTCAGGAGCCAGTGCGACGACGGTTCAAGGTTTGTATTTCAGCCCGCTGACGCAAAACCTGTGGCACCTGAGCAATGCCACCGACGCCGTTGCCGGTCACGGTTACGGACAACTGGACGACAACCGCAACGTTCGCGATGGCGGTGGATCGCTGTACTTCGGGTTCGAAGCACTCGACGGCGATTTCAATCAACGCTCGGCCACGCCGCTTTACCAAGCCGGACAAGTTCCTGCATCGGAGCCCTCAGGGTTCGACAACGGAACGGCGTTTCCCGGCGGTGCGTATGGTACGGTCGAAAGCCGCGACATCAACTTGACCGGCATTACCGCTGAAGATCAACCGACGTTGTACTTCACGTATCGATTGTCCACTGAGAACGCAGCCAGCAGCCAAACCGGCACCACAATCGTTGACATGCGCGATTCGTTGCGCGTGTTTGTGGCTGGCGATGACAACGTTTGGCGATTGGTCGCAACCAATAACACGGGCACCTTGGGAGTCGCATCGCCGCTGACCCAGGAGTTCAGCGCTGGCACCAGCCGGTTCTTCAACACGGTGACGCAAACCTATGTTCAAGAGTTGTTTGACGATGGCGCGAATTATCGCCAAGCCCGAATCGACTTGGGCCAGTTTGCCGGTAGCGAGCGCGTTCGCGTCCGCTTTGAATACACCAGCAACGGTGAAGCTCGGCCCGACCAAAGCGAAATTCGTTCGCTTCCCGGTGCCGACATTCCCGACGGTCACGTGGTGCGAATTGGGGCCACGAACTTCGAGTTCGACCATGGACTTATCATTGCGCTGCCCGACGCCGATCACCTGCAAGATGGCAATACATTTGTGGTCAGCCAAAGCGGTGTGCCGAGAACGTTGACGTTCCGCGATGTGACGACGTTCGCGGGAGTTCCGGGCGTTGACGACGTGCTGTTCAATCCAAACGAAACAGCGGCTTCGCTGGCTGCCAAGGTTGCGGCCAGCCTTGGTAATGGATCAGCCGTCATCGCCAATCGACCCGATCAAGTGCATGTCCCACTGGGAACCGGCGCAAGCGCCGCCGGGATGACCGCAACGGGCTTGATCATTTCGAGTCCAGGTGTGGCCGGAACGAACACACCGATTCCGATTTCACCGGCGCTAAGCGAAATTCAAGTTCGCAACGTCATGCGACAAGTGATTGCCGACACGGTCGGCGATCCGAACGCGACCGCAGCCGAGCGATTGAGTGCCTTCCCATTGGTCGGCGTAAACGGCATTCGACTTTATACCTCGGTAACGCAAACCACTGCGTTGTTGATGTCGATCAACGGCGAACAGTATTCAATTGCGAACGGTGGTTTGCCCGCACATAACTTCGGCCTCTATCGCACCGGCACGACCGCGTTCACGGGTTTAGGTTCCCGCAATAACGCAACGTCGTCAGTTCATTTGGATGACATTGTCGTCGGTTTGGCCGAACGCGGCGAAGCGGTTTCGGGTGGCCAGAATCTGAATCAGTTCATTCCCAATCCGGCGACAAACCCGGCTGGCAGCGATCCAAACTTTGTTCGCTTTGGACTGTCCGGAATTGGCAGCGGCAGCTCGTTGGTCAGCATCAACCAGGGCGATTATCAACTGGAAATTCGCACCAGCCGTACGCTGCTGGATCGCGGTGACAACCTTACTAACCAAGCCAACCCGGTTCGCTTGCCGGCTGCTTACTACGGTCCCAATGATCGCTTGACGCAAGGCGTTTCATTGCAAGTCAATCACGCCGGATCACAGATCAACGACGGCGATTTCTTCACTCTATCCAACGGCGTCAACACGGTTACGTTCGAGTTTAACAACATGACCGGCGGCGTCTTTGATGAACCAACCGATGGCAGCCGCATCAGGGTCGATTTCAATACTTCCTTCACACCGGCCCAGATCGGCGGCGCAATCATTGCGGCCATCAATCAAGCCGGCGTCCAATCGTTGCTCGGCATCCAGGCCTCGACTGCTGGCGGCCAGAATTTCAACCCTGCCGATACGATCATCGCGTTGCACGGCTCGATCGCCGCCGACTCGTTTGGCGGTCTCGATTTCGATCCTGTCAATCCGATCAACAAGCACTTGTCGCCAATCATTTACGGTACCGACGCCGTGCCTGGTGAAGATGGAGGCGACAGCAACCGTTTCGTTGACCAAGGCCAAGTCATCGTGCAATCGACTTCGATCTTCGGCTCGTCGTTGTTTGGCATTCGGACCACCGCGACCGCCGATGCGAATGGCTTGGCGTTGCCAGGTCCGGTCAAGAACTTGCCCGTCAACAACCTCACGCGTCAAATCCCCGGCGTCGTGTTGACGAACAATCTGCTCGTTGGAAACCAAGCCGGCGGGATTCAAATCGTCGGTGGAGGCCAAGGCGTGACGACTTCGGCACCGTTTGCTCGCGTCGTCAACAACACAATCTTTGGTGGCGAAATGAGGATCGGCGTGGGCATCGCGATCTCCGAAGGTGCCGCACCGACGCTGCTGAATAATGTGATTAGCAATTCGCGAAACGCGGTCACTCTCAACAATACCAACGCGTCTGAGATCGTCGTACTGGCGTCGTTGTTGCAAGATAACGTGGTGAATCTGCCCGCCGCGCTTGTCGATCCATTTGTGGCCATCGTTACCACAAGCGGTGTTCCCGTAACGGCAAACCAGCGCCAGCAATTCCGTGACATAACGTTTGGTGCATCCAACAGTCCCTACGACGTTAATTTTTATCCCGCAGCGTTGGTCGATAGTTTGCTGATCGATAGTAGTTTCGCCAGTCTCGAAGAACGTGGCGCGCTCGATACGGTGAAGACTTCGGTGGGCATCCTTCCCAGCCCAATCATTGCACCGGAGTTTGATCTTGTCGGTCGTCCACGTTTGGATGACTCGCTTGTCAATCCCAACATCGGCGGCCAAGGATCGTCGATCTTCCAAGATCGCGGTGCGATCGACAGCAGTGACACGCGCGGACCGATCGCACGGTTGTTGTTGCCACTGGATAACGACAATGACTCGTTGGATAACGAGCGGTTGCTCACCACCGTATTTCGTGGCGACGACTTGAACGTCACCACCGATATTTCGACGCCATCGGATTCGATTCTGAATTTCTTTGCGATTCAATTGATCGAGCCAACTGGCATTGGTCCCGACAGCCGCACCGTAACGTCGGACCAAGTGATTGTCACTGAGAACGGACGACCGCTTACCGCCGGCGCGGAATACACGTTCGGGTACAGCCTAAGCAGTCGCCAAATTCGCCTCACGCCAACCGCCGGACTGTGGAAGCCCGACGCGGTCTATGAGATCACGCTGCTTAATGAAGACCACCTGCTGATTCAAACCGACGATCCGCAGAACCCAGCGGACTCGGGCACCGGCTTCGACATTTTCGACGGTGACCAATTGGTGGTGACCGGTGATCGCCAAGTGACACTTGAGTTTGATGCCGGCTATGTGCTGCAGCTTGGTCAACCGCTAGTGCTCGAAGTCCTCGAAGGCGTCAACGCCTCGGGCATTCGCTTCGGCGACACGGTGATCGTCGAATACGACTTAGACAATGACCGCTTGACTAACAATTCGCGATTTGTGACGCTCGAATTTGTGGCCGTTGGCGATACGGTTTCCAACGCCACGTTCGTTCCGGTGTTTGTCAGCAGCGGAGCCTCGGCCGATGAAGTCAGCGATGCGATTCTCACTGCACTGACCGGACTGGCTCCGGGCGGCGGTGGGGCATCGATCAAGCAGTTCCTGGCGATCAATCCATTCCGCATTGCCGCTGGTGTTCAATTCAATGCGTTCGCTGGCCAAACGATCGCGCTCAATGTCTCGAACAATGCGCTGCGCCAGATCGGCAACACGTTCTCAGTCGCCGATGGCGAAGTGTTCACCTACACCGCCGGTGGCGGTCGCGAAGGATTGACCAAGCGATTCGAAATCGACGTGCTTAACGATCTCGGTAGCGCCGCCACAACGGTCGCCGAGAGTTTCTTCTTCGACGATGACGTGACGCTCAGCGTCGCCAGCGCCACGGGCTTTGCGGTTGGCAACTTCATTCGTTCGTCGAATGAGATCATGTTGATTACGGCGATTACTGGTAACAACTTAACGGTCCAGCGCGGCGTGCTCGGAACGGCAATCGAAACGGCGTTGTCGGGAGACGAAATCGTGCGTTTGGCCGTGCAGGCGACGACTTCGCTGGCCGCTACGGTCGCGGTGGCAGCGACTCAAATCACGGTGCGCGACGCGGCCGCGCTCAGTTTGAACCTTGCCGATGGAGCGCCTGATTATGTTCGCGTTGGCAATGAGCTCGTGCGTGTGACCGGCCTTTCAGGCAATGTTCTCACCGTCGTCCGCGGCCAACTCGGCACGGTCGCCAGCGGGCAAGCGATCAACACGGTTGTTTCGTCGATTGCTGCGTCGCAATCGACCACGATCAATGAAACTCGCCTCGATTCTCTTGGCGTGTTGCAACCCTCGACGCTGTTGCAGAACGATTTGATTCTAACCGTCAATGTCTCGCCAAGCTTTGATGTTCGCGCCGGCGACTTACTGCAGATCGGTGCTGAGATTGCGCGAGTGATCTCCATCGTCGACAATGGACTAACGCTCGACTTGACGATCGATCGTGGTGAGTTCGCGACGCCGATCAGCGAAGTTGCCGCCGCCACAACAATATACGTTGTCGAAAGCAACACGATCTTCGTACCCGTGTTTGCGTCCGATGTGCTCGATGATCGTACCGCGACGACGGGCACCATTCGTCATGGGGTGGCTTCGCGAATCGCCAATTCCGTCCGCACCGCCGGCAACGTGGCGTTGAACACGGACCTGCGTCTCACTCATGCACGCGGAATCGAGAATGGTCGCGTGTACCTGGGCGGTTCCGTCGGCGATGTGGTTGACTTGCGCGGCAGCTTCGACAATGGCCTGGGCGCGCTCGTCGTCAGCACGCCGGGTGTCACCGGAGGGCTGACGCTCGAAGTCAATCCAACGCAAACCGCCGCGACGCTGGATACGTTGCAATTTACGATCACCAATCAATCGGTGACGCCTGCGGTAGTCAACACGTTTGAGTTCTCGATCGATGCCAATGTGCCCGCCGGTGTTCGCATCGTGCGAATTGCCGCCGGTGCCACGACCGCCGAAATCGCTGATCGCTTGGCGAACGCAATTCTCAACGCCGGACTAGGCATCAACGCCACGGTTGACCCTGCAGCACCAACTTTCGTCAAGCTCAATGAGACGTTTGATATTGCAGTAGATCCTTTGGTTTCGGGGCTTCGCGTGTCGGGAATTTCCGGTGGTGCAGTCGCCGTATCGGTAATTCCGAGCGCGTCGTTTACAGCCGATGCCGTCGGCAATTCGATCCTGCACGCAATCACCAGCAATCCCACGTTGGGCCTGAGCGGCTTTACGATCGGGGATGGCCGGATCTATTTGAAGAGTACCTCGGGAGCGCTTGCCGCCGATAACATCGACGTCCAAGGTGCCGGTGGCTTTACCGTTACGCAAAACATCATTCGCGGCATAGCCGACCTTGCCGCCAATGGTTTGACGCCCAATCGCCGTGTCTCGCAAACCAAGTTTACGATTTTGCTCGGCGAGCACGAACTCGATTACGGCGACGCGGATTCATTGCGTTTCCCCGGCCAAGCACCACAAACGGTCAAGGCATTGTTGCCCGATGGCAGCCAAGACGATGCGGCGCGACACGTGATTCTTGATGGGCTAGCCTTTGCCAACGATGCGAAACTTGGAGTGGTCGTTGATGGTGAAGCCAACGGTGTTCCCGGTCCAACTGCCACAGCAGATGACGCCGGTTTGGTTGCCATCCTGTCGGCAAACCTAAGTATTGGTGATTTGCAGGCGACGGTGCCCAGCGGTGCCGTGTTCGCTCCATTCCTAAACGGCTTGGCCCGTGTGGGTCGTGAGCTGGTGAAAATCAACGCGATCAACGGCAATACGCTCGACCTATCACGGGGTCAGAACGGAACACCGGTGCTCGATCACGTAGCCGGTGACATCATCGAAGTGCTTGATGACGAAGACGGACTGAGGCTCGATCCGGTACGTGCCGTCTTGAACGTCAGCTACAACACCCAAACGCCCGCGCTGCTTGATGTTGTGTCAACCGCATTCGGTGCCTTGGATGCCTGGATCGATTGGAACCGCGACGGTAACTTCGACGATCCGTTTGAATTGCTAACCTCCGGTGCACCGCTTGTACCTGGCACCAATGCGATTTCGATTGTTACGCCATCGATCAGCGACATTGGTTTCAACGTGACCGGCGCTGGCTTCGGCAACAATGCGATCTTGCGACTGCGCATCTCGCGAAACGGCGGCTTACTGGCCGACCAGATCGCCGTTGGTGGCGAAATCGAAGATCATCGCGTCACGATTGTTTCGGGCGCTGAACCGACGATCGCCAACGCGACCAATGCGACGAACCGCACCTTCCGTTGGACCGAAGACGTTAACGGCAACGGCATTTTCACCAGCGCTACTGGCACCAGCTTCAACGCCAGCAATCCGAACTACGGCATTGTGTTACCCGGTGCCGTAGACGCGGACGGCCAAGTGATCACGGTGCTTGAAATTATCGATCCAGTGACTGGCCGCCAGTCGCGCGTTCAAGGTGGCAGTGGTTCGATCGTCGGCCTGCGCGATTCGCTCGGACGCAACGCTGGCGACTTGGCCGTGATGGCGAACGGGAATTTCACCTTCACAACCAAGCTCAATTACAACACGCATGACTTGCCCGGCGTCGATCGCGTTCTTGGTAACGCGGATGACCTCGACCCGCAATTGGTCTTCTTCTATCGCGTGATCGACTCGTCGGGTGTGCCCAGCAGCGAAGTCGGCACAATTTCGATCGTGATTGATCCGGTCAATGACCTGCCGACGATTGACGTGATCGCGAACGTGTCGATTAACGAAGACGCAGCCCAACAGACCATCGGCTTGACCGGAATTACCACCGGTGGCGGCGAACAACAGCCGCTGCGGGTCACGGCGGTCAGTAACAACACCGTGCTTATCAATACAGTCGCCATTGACTACGACGGTATCAGCACGACCGCCAACCTGCGTTTTACACCGCTGGCCAACATCTACGGTCGGGCCACGATCACGGTAACGGTTGAAGATGGCGGTATCGATGGTAACTTGGCAACGACGACGGACAACGCCACCGTGACCCGCCAATTTGTCGTTGTCGTCAATCCAATTAACGACCAACCGCTGGCCTTTGCTCGCGCCTTTGGTTTTACCGAGTCAAGCGATCCGGTTGCCGGTCCGGCCTTCACCTTCACTCGCAACCAATTGATTAACGGCAGCGGCACCGAGACGCCTGCGGCACCGGGCAATTTTCCATCAACGTTGGGTGTTCCTTACAATGAATCGGAGCAGTCGTTGCGCGTGGTCCGGTTCACGACCGCAGCCGGCTCGGTCGATGCCGTCGATCTGGCGCCCTCGGGCACTGGCACCTTGACGCTTGCCAGCGACCAAGGTGGCACCTATGCGTTCGACTTTGTCAACGGTGCGTTTACGGAAGGTCGGTTCACTCCGAGTATCGACTACAACCGTCGCACGCCGTTTCAACCGACTGAACTGTTCCAATATGTGATCGAGGACGATGGTGCGACGACCGACCCTCAGCCGCCGGGCGGCCAAACCTTCTTGCCGCCGTTGCGCTCGGTTGCCGTGACAGCAACAATCACCATCACGGAAGCCAACGACGCGCCGATTTTCACGCTGCCGAATACGATTTCTTTGACCGAGAACGATGGCAGCACCGTCGTGTTTACCGATCTGATCACTGGCATTGCGCCGAGTGAATTGACGGCCCTGGACGAGCTTGAGCGACAAGGCGTTGTCGTGTCGGTGGCGGTCGTCAATGTGCCTGCGGGATTGATGGTACAAAATCCGACGCTTGTTGTAACTGGCGGCGTGGCCGCGTGGCCAGGAACGGCAACGCTGACTGTCTACCCAGCCGCGGATGCATTCGGGTTCGCCGTTTACGCGATCACACTCACCGACACCAACGATGGCGTCGCACGCTCAACGACCAAGACGCTCACGATCGGCGTTGCTCCGATCAACGACCAACCGGTGACGTACAATCGAGCATTGAGCGTAGTCGAAGCGGTTGAAGTGGATGGCCAAGCCGCCGTACTCAGTTTCACCAAGCAGCAGCTTATCACCGGCACTCCGCCCGAACTCGCGGCGGTCGCGGGGCTGTTCCCACCGACGCTGGCCGCTCCGTACAACGAGACCGAACAGGCACTTCGAGTGGTGGCTTTCAATGTGCCCGGTGCGACGCCCGTCGACGCAGCAATCAACGAAGCGGGATTGACCGGTGGCACCGGTACGGTCAGCCGCACGACGGCCAACGGCTCGGTACTGACATTTACGTTTATCGCCGGTGAATTTGACCGCGGCACGTACACACCGCCAGTCGATTACAACCAACGCACGCCGTTTGTTGCCAATGAACAATTCTCATACATCGTTTCCGATGATGGCCGCACAACGGTGCCAGGCAGTCGGTTCGTTACTGGTGGTGCAACCGATGTGACGATTGCCATTGGCCAAGAACGATCCGCTCCGGCGATCGTCACTCTGACCACCATTGCCGCCAACGATCCGCCGGTGTTCACCGTCGCCCTCAACTCGACTCTGCAGCCCGCATTCGACATTCTTGAACGTGATGATTCACTGGGCACCGTTATTCCCGCTGCGGTGATAAATATTGCCCCGGCCCCGGCGTCGGCACGCGATGAATTAACACGCCAAACGGTGTCGTTCACGATCGTCAGTACGACAACGTCGGTGCCCGGTTTGCTGGCCGGCTTGACGACGATTTCGCCCACGGGAACGCTGACCGTGTTGCCCGCTGTGGACGCCGTGGGCCAAGCGGTGATTGTGTTTGACGCGATTGATGCCGAAGCGGGAACCACCGGTTTTGTCTCGCGATCCACACGCGGGACGTTGACCATTAACGTTCGCCCCGTGAACGACGCACCACGGCTCAGCCCCGTTGCGGGCACCAGCCTCGTGACCAATCCTGATGAAGCCTGGTCGGTCGATGCGGCGACGGGAACGATCACCTACACACTCAAGGAAGACAACACCGGAGCCGGTGGCGTGACGTCGCCTTACGTACTCAACGCACTTCAAACGGCAGCAATTGCCAATCGAATTGGGCTACTTGATCCGTACTCCGTCGGACCCGCCAACGAAGCGGACGCAACACTCGGCGGGTCACAGATCCTGCGATTGACCAGCGTGCCGATCAACACCGTGCTGAATGGCTCGTTGACCGCGACCGATACCGACGGCGACGGGTTTGTCGATCGGATCGAATACATTCCGCCGGTCGATTACAACTCGGCCCAAGGTCCGGTCGATTCGTTCGAATATACGTTCGAGGACAATGCGCCTGATCCGCTTGGTGAAACATGGCAATTGACGCCCGCTCCCGGTGGACTGGTAACGAATCGATTGTCGCGAACCGGGCGTGTCGAGTTTGTCCTCAATCCGGTCAATGACCAACCATCGTTCGTGATTCCGAGTCAGACTCAGTCGGTTCTTGAGGACGCCGGTGCAGTGATTGTGCCGGGTTTTGTGACCGACATTTCGCAGTCACCGATCAGCGCGGGTGATGAGCTGGCGGGACAAACGTTGGCGTTTACGTTGACACCGCGTACGCCGGAAAACGGACTGTTCGTAGTCAGCCCAACGATTGGCCCCGATGGCAACTTGACATTCACGTCCGCGCCCGATGCCGTTGGCTCGATCCAGTACGAAGTCATCTTGACCGACTTGGTCGGCGGGCTTCCCGGTCCGAATGACAATGCGCGCGGTGACATCAATTCGTTTGGACCGGTCACGATCACGATCAATGTGCGACCCGTCAATGACCAACCGCGCATCAACCCCGCGGTGGTCGGTACCAACCAGGTCACCAGCTTCGATGAAGCGTGGTCGGTCGCGACCTCGGGAGTCATTACATACACGTTGCCCGAAGACAATTTGTCACCGACCGCAACTGCGACTCCCTTTGTCATTGAAACGCGACGGTCCGTTTCGACCGCGGATCGCATTGGCCTACTCGATCCGTTCGTCGCCGGTCCCGCCAACGAATCCGATGGCACGCTTGGCGGTTCACAAATCCTGCGTGTGCTGAATGTTCCCGCGACAACGAACCTTGGTGGTACGTTGACGGCGATCCGCGATGCGAACAACCATGTGACGCAGGTTTTGTACACACCACCGGTCAACTACAACTCGCTCCAGGGCGCAAACGACTTCTTCAACTACGTGATCGAAGATGATGCGCCCGCGGGCGGTGAAACCTTTAACCTCGGCACCGGAGCGCTGGTCGAAAATCGATTGACCAGACTTGGTCGCGTCGAGTTCGTGCTCAATCCGGTCAACGACGCGCCGCAGTTCACGATTGCCGTTGGCTCGCATTCGGTACTTGAAGATGCCGGTGCGATTTCGGTACCGAGCTTTGTCACGGGTATCCTGGCGGGACCAACCTCGGCGAGCGATGAAACGCCTCAGACGCGATCCTTTAGCGTCACCGCCGTGACTGCCGAGAACGGTTTGTTTGCGGTCTCGCCAGCGATCAGCTCGACCGGAATCTTGACGTTCACGCCAGCCGCGGACGCGGTTGGTACGATTGAGTATCTCGTGTCCTTGACCGACGGCGGAGATCCGACGGGTTCAGGTCGCGGTGACATCAATTCGACGGGCCCGCTGACGATTACGATCAACGTTCGTCCGGTCAATGATGCACCTCAACTCAGCGCCAGTATCGTGAATACGAGTTTGACGACCAGCCTGCATGAGGCTTGGTCGGTCAATTCTAGCGGTGCGATCACTTACACGCTGGCCGAAGACAATACCCAAAGCATCGGAGTCGACCCGCCGTATGTGATTGACGTTCGGCGCTCGGCATCGGCCGCGGATCGCATCGGCTTGCTCGATGTCTTTACCGTTGGCCCGGTGAATGAAGCGAACTCGACGCTCGGTGGTTCACAGTCATTACGCGTCACCGCCATTCCAGCAACGACTTTGCTCGGTGGGACGTTGACCGTAGTCGCTCGCGATGCAAACGACAATCCGACAAGAATTCAGTATGTCCCACCAGCCAACTACAACTCGGCCCAAGGCATCAATGATTCGTTTACTTACACGATCGAAGATGACGCCGCCGATTCAACCGGTGATCTCGGCGAAACATTCGACATAGCTGCCGGGGCGCTGGTGGCCAACCGATTGACGCGGACCGGGACGGTTCAGTTCATCTTGAACCCGCTCAATGATCCACCGCGATTTTCTGGGGCGGCGTCAGTGACGGTGGCCGAAGACAGTACCTCCGGTGCAGTCGTTGGTCAAAGCAGCGTCGCTAATTTTGTGTCCAGCATCGCGACCGGGCCAACCGGTGCCGATGACGAGCTCGCGCAGACCGTATCGTTCACCGTCGCACCGGTCGTCGGTAATGCGCCCGGCTTATTCTCGACTCCGCCGAGCGTATCGCCGACGGGAACGCTGTCGTTCACCACCGCGCCAAACGCCAATGGCGTTGCGTTCTTTACGATCACGGCGGATGACGGCGGCGGCAATGTCTCGCCGCGCGAAAGTCGCTTTAGCGCTCCGGTGACGTTCTCGATCACCATCACATCGGATAACGATGCTCCGACCTTCACTGCCAGTGGCGACGTAATCGTTGACGAGGATTCGGGACCGTACAACGTCACGGCTCCGTTCGCGACGAACATCAGCCCTGGTGCCCCGAATGAAGTCACCGATGGCCAGACGGTCTCGTTCAC
Source organism: Pirellulaceae bacterium (assembly GCA_041753075.1). Lineage (GTDB taxonomy): Bacteria > Planctomycetota > Planctomycetia > Pirellulales > Pirellulaceae > UBA6163. The sequence goes on along the minus strand of JBGSVE010000115.1, from coordinate 75,987 downwards.
GCTGACAATCTCGCCTCAGGACCAAGCGTTGTTTGCGGTATTGCCGATGATCAACGCCGCCGGCTTTCTAACCTTCACCCCCGCCGCCGATGCTGTCGGCACCGCCATCATCTCGATCACAGCCGCCGATAACTTGGGAGCGCTCAGCGTCCCGGCGCTGTTGAGCATCAGCATCCTGGAAGTCAACGATCCGCCGTTGGCATTGGACTTCACCGTCGCAGCGAACGAAGACAACTTGTTCGTAATCACGGCTGCCGAATTTGCGCTCGTTGCCATTGATCCCGATTTGGTTACCGATCCCAACGAGGTTTTGGTCATCACGGATTTGCAGGCGACCTCCGCGTTTGGTGCGACGATTTCGATCGCGGCCAATGGTGACTTGCTGTACGAGCCGCGAAACTCCGCGATGCTGCAGGCGCTGCGACCCGGTGAAACGCGTACCGATACGGTGACCTATCGATTGACCGACGCCAGCGGCACGGTCAGCGATCCGGCGACCATTACGATCAATGTCTCAGGGCGAAACGATGCGCCCACTGCTGTCGATGACACAGCCGTCTTGCTTTCGGGCGTCAGTACGATTCTGCGGCCACTGGACAACGACTTCGACGTTGACGGGGATCCCAATCCAGCGCTCTTGATCATCACGCAAGCGCCTACCAATGGTTCGCTGAGCAGTCAGCCGGACGGGACTTTGATCTACACGCCGCAGGCCGGTTTCAGCGGCATCGATACGATTCGCTACACCGTTGCCGATGACCGTGGCCAGCAAAGTGAGCAGGCAACCATTCGGCTCGATATCGCCCCAGCACCGTCATCGGGCAACATTGTCACCGGTGCCTTCATGGGCGCTCCCATCGACGTAGATGCCATCGCGGGATTCAACGCTCCGCCCGGAACACTTGATCTGGCCTCGATCCAGATTTCGACGCCGCCAACCAATGGCACGGCAACGGTACTGCCCGATGGAACGATTCGCTACGTGGCGACCGGCGGATTCGTGGGAGCGGACAGCTACGCCTTTACGATCCGCGATGTGATGGGCCGAATCAGTAGTCCCGTGGTCGTGACCGTCAACACGGTCGGCAGTCGTCTGCAGAACCCGCAGTTGTTTGCTGACGTTGATGCCAACGGTCGGGTCGCTCTGCGCGACGCACTGCTGATCGTCAATCACATCGCCCGCTTTGCGCGCCAGGGTGGTGGAATCTCGGTACCGGTCAACGATACCGATGTCGGGCCGAATTTCGTAGATGTCGATGGCAACCTGCGCGCGACGACCAGCGATGCCTTGCGGGTGGTCAATTTTATCGCCCGCCAAAATCGATTGCGGATCGCCAATCCCGAAGGCGAACGATCGCTCGCGGCCCCGGAAATCGCGACCACATCGATTGATGTAATGGCCGACATCGTGTTCGAACCCGTGGCGACCAACATGGTCAAGACGATCAACCCGGCGGCGATTGTCGCCGAATTACAGTCGCCCAGCGACGAAATGCTGGAACTGCTGGCCTGGGATTCCGACGAAAAGAAAAAGTCGCAAGAATCGGAACGCTTGAATGCAATTGACGAGGCACTTTCGCTGTTGGATTAGGCGACACACCGACTTTTGGTTTGGCCGCCAACGATCCTGATTCGCTAACGCTCGTTGCACAAGTGGCTTACGAAACAGGGCGCGTCGGTACTGCTGCTGACTTACTGGTTGATGTCACTGGGCTCGATGGCTTAAGCGATCCAGGGCGATTTCAGGCGGCCTTCACCGGATTGCTTTCTGCGGGCCGGTTATTTGATGCGATCGACCTGCTTCGGCAAGGTGTAGCATTAACACCGACCGACAACGAGCGTCGGCGATTGCTATACGACCTGTTGGTGGCATCGGAACAACATCTCGAAGCAGACCAACACCGTCAGATCCTGATTCGTAACCGAGTGATCGATGAGGAATTGCTTTTTTCCACGTATCGATCTGTGCAGAGAAACGAGGAGGTCGATTCCTTAAAAACCATATACAGCCGTAACCCAGCCGATACTCGTCCGTTGATTGGAGAGGCGAAGCTTTGGCTTGATACGCTCGAGCACAGCAAGGCGATTGCGACTCTGCAACGAATTGTTAAATCGCACCCCGAGTATGTTAGTGCTCAGGCAATGCTCGGTCGCGCTTTGGTGGCGAGTGGTGACTACGCAATGCTGCCGGGATGGGCGAATCAGCTTCCCGATACTGTCACCGCTGATCCCGACTATTGGTTGACGCTAGGTGATTGGGCATTGCAATCGGATAAGCCTACTCTAGCCATGAACGCGTATGGTAATGCGGCAATGCGTGGGTTCGACCGAATGCAACCAAGGAATAAACTTGCGGCATTGTCGGCTGGAAGGATAGCCCAGGTTGAATTTGAACTTATTAGAGATCGCGCAGCGGCACTCACGAAGTTGTCTCAGGGCTATGCGGCGTTTAAAGTTCGTAGCAAAGAGTCGGCTGACTCAATAAGACACATCACCGCTGCGCTGCTTGACTTGGGTAAGGTCTGGGAGGCCGAGGCTTGGGTCGCCTATGGGACAACATTGACATCGTTAAGCGAATCTGAGCAGCAATCGCTGACCGACCTTCGGCAGCGAGTGCTAAGTCAGCTTGGGGCCAATACGCCGTGGCAGCAAACCAATGTGCTGCCGACATGGGTGTGGTTGGATGCGATTTCCCCGGATTTATACGTCGCCACGATATCCCAACGGTCCGACGAAAATGCTGTACCGAAAGAAAACCATACACCAAGGCGTCGTCGTCCGCTCGGCCCGCTGGGCCGCCCACTTTCTCTTAAGCTGCAAGACGAGGCGATATCGAGGAACCTCGAATTTTTTGGCCGAACTGCCGACGATTTATCCGAGCCAGGCATCAACAATTTCCAAATGATCGGTTGTGGAGGTGGAACCATTGATTTCGATCTTGATGGTTGGCCGGACTTGTACATGATCAACGCCGGCGGCAGACCGCTACACGATGACTCCAATCCCAATGCCATGTTCCGCAATTTAAGCGGTCGATTCAAAAACGTATCGTCACAATCAGGTGGCGGTTGTCGAGGGTTTGGCCAGGGTGTTGCCGTGGGCGATATAAACGAAGATGGATTCGACGATTTGCTGGTGCTAAATTACGGCCCCAATCGACTTTGGATCAATCACGGCGATGGTACGTTTTCCGATCAGCCCAAGCGGTGGCTGCCTGCCAATTCAGCTTGGCCCACTAGCGCGGCGATCGCCGACATTGACGGAGATAACCTCGCTGATGCGTATGTGGTCAATTACTGTGCGGGGAGCGGGCCAAAGGACGAGCCGTGTTATTCGGTCAAAGCGAGTGGGCCGAGGACTTGTTCACCGATTCATTATTCTGCCGAACCAGATATTGTGCTGAAGGGCCTGCCAAATGGACGCTTTCAGAACGTCACCCGGATTTGGAATGCTGACCCAGATCTACTTGGTCGTGGCCTCGGAATTGTGGCAGGTTCGTTTGACAAAGAACCGGGCGTTGATTTGTTTATAGCCAATGATATGACAACTAACCATTATTGGAGTCGCCGTCGTTCGCACGACGCCACACACACTTTCGCATTAGAGGAATCAGCCATATTAAGAGGCTTGGCGACAGATGGGCAATCACGTTCTCAGGGATCGATGGGGATTGCGGCAGCAGACTTGAACCAGGACGGTACGATCAATTTCTACGTCACCAACTTTGATCTCGAACACAACACCGTTTACCTCAGTCGCGGTCCGGTCAGTTGGCGCGACCAGACGATCCAAAGTGAACTTTACGATGCGACTGTGCCAATGGTTGGGTTTGGAACGCAAGCAATCGATTTTGACAATAACGGCGATCACGAGTTAGTCGTCGTCAACGGACACGTCGATCACTTTATCGGCGCAAATGGCAAGGTTTTTTATGAACAGCCTGCGCAGCTATTTCAACGCAACCAACAACGACACTTTGAATCGATCGGCCTGCGAACTGATTGTTCCTATTTTCTCGGCGGTCACGTCGGGCGGGGGCTCTGGATAATCGATGCGAACCAGGATGGCAACGCCGACGTGGTGGCAACACATCAAACTGAACCGACGGCTTTGTTGATTAATAAAACAGAATCTCCGTATTCGTTTGCCACCTTCAAATTGGTCGCTACCCGGGATTCTCGCAGCGCCGTCGGCAGTGTCGTAACAATTCGCTTCGATGACTTTGAAGCGACCTACACATTGAATAGTGGTGATGGTTTTCTATGCAGCAACGAGCGTATTGTTCATGTTGGCTTGGGCGAACGTACCACTCCGATCGATGTCACCGTTACCTGGCTTGGCGGCGCGCTGCAAACATGGCCATCACTGCCAATCAATCGCCAATGGCTATTGGTGCAAGATGAAGCAGCATTTGACCTGACGACTGGCCAAACCATTTCGTCAAGGTGATGCCGTATGCCGCCTCGCGCTTTGCAAATCACCGAAGAACCGCACGTCGGATTGACCAACGACGCCATACGTCGACTTCGATTACGAATCTCGTTGATCTGTTCTGTGTTTTCATCTGTTTTTTTGCTCAACTTGGTTGGTTGTGGAATCGATGAGTGGTGGAAGGCTGGCAAATCACCGCAATCGCCGCTGGACGCCATGAATGCGGAAATCCGCCAGGGACATTGGGATGAAGCTTGGCTGCTTTCCGACGAGGTCTTGAGTGAGCATCCGGCGGACCCGCGCGTCCTTGCGAAGCTCGCCCGTGTGGCGTTTGAAAGCCAACATGCGGCAAAGTCGGCGGAATGGTTGATGGCCGCCTGCCGTGCCGAATCGTTCATCGACGAAGGTCGAGTTGAACAGGCCGTCGTCGCCGCAATTTTCGTCGGTCGGTTGTTCGACGCGATCGAATTTTTAGCCGCCGCCGTCGACGCCCAACCCGACCAACTGCAAACACGCAGGTTAATCTTCGATCTACTAAGAGGATTGGACAATCGTACCTTGGCCCAACCGCATGGACGATTCTTGGTGAAAAAGCGTCGCTTTGATGTTGAATTGATTACTTCGCTTTGTAACACCGGCCCCAATCTGCCCGAAGGTGATTCGATAACGACAATGCTCGCTCGCAATCCGAGCGACAAGCGACCGCTGATCACCAAAGCAATGGAGTCGCTCGCTAAAGGACTTTACCAAGATGCAATCGAGCAGCTTGAGGCGATTCTGGACCAGCACGCCGAATATGTCCAAGCACAAATACTGTTGGGCGAATGTCTAGTGGCGGCTGGCCAATTTGCTTCACTCGAAAACTGGCACAGTCGATTGCAAGGCGATTATGAGAGTGAAGTCGGATACTGGATAACGCTTGGCGATTGGGCGGCCAGTCGTCAAGACCATAGCGGTGCCGCTCGCGCCTATTGGGAAGCAACTAAACGCGATTCCTACGTGCTGAAAGCATGGACCGGTCTGCGCAATGAGCTAGGACAACTTCCGGCTGCGGAAGCGAAGGCGACGGAGCCAGAGTTGGCCGCCATAGACAATCGAATCGGTCAACTTCGTCGACTCAAGGCAGCTTGCACTCGATTCGTAAAGTCAAGAAGCATCTCGCGGGCAACCGCGATGGAAATCGCCGTGACGCTCGAGGGTCTGGGGAGACTTTGGGAGGCGGAAGCTTGGTCGGCAATCGCATCAACGTTACCCGAAGATCCGAGTGTTGACACCGTCGCGGTACGCCAGGGCATTGTGGCAAAACTGAGCCAAGACACGCCATGGGTGGTGCGGGAAGGTCACCCTGAGCTTGAACTTGACCTTTCGCATTTGGCGTTACCGCAGGTGAGCCCAAAGCGTCCAACTACCGCGGGCCAAGATTCTTCCAAATCGTAAAGTCATGACGCGCCGACAACGTGGGATTGAAATGCAGGAAGTTCCCAACCGCGATATCGACTCGCCCGTCGCCATCAAAGTCTCCCGTTCCGATTGCCCCATGATAATAGGCCGACGTCTCAATTTTGGTCCGCTTGAACTCTGCTGCAGCAATTTGTTCGAGCATGATTAGTGATTCAACGCCCGCCGTTTCGAATGATTCATCGAGTCGTTTGGCTACCAGCGAGCCAGCGACGATATCGACATCGCCGTCGTTATCAAAATCGGCGACCTTGATCGCCAGCACACCGGGCATATAGGCAATGTGATGGTGCTCGAACGGAAACTTACCGTTGTTCTCGAGCCACTGGACCGAGTGATAGGCTTTTGAGCCCGTGTCAAATGAATCTCCATTGGCGTAGACGACGTCCTGGTCGCCATCGCCGTCCAAATCGGCTACCTCAATTCTTGCGGAACCATAGGTCGGATCGTCGGCTTTGAAAACAAGCTGCTTTTCAAATTTGCCGTGACCTAAGTTGATAAACGCCTCGATGCACTCAAATTCTTGGCTAAAGAGCACGACAAAATCGAGTAGCCCATCGCCGTTAAGGTCCACGACGGGAACTTCCATTGATCCGTGTCGGTTATCCATGACTTGCAAATCGAACTTGGGGATTCCATTTTCGTCGGTGCCTTGGTTGTCCAGCATTAAAACGCGACCCGTTTTTCGCCAACCAAACTCAGCGACGACGATATCGACGTCCCCGTCGCCGTCAAAGTCCGCCGGGCTTACATCGGAAACTCGCCCCAGTCCATCTTGCAAGACGATTGGGTCGAACTGGTCACCCTGTTCACGCCGCTTTAACCAAACCACCCGTCCCAAGTCGCTGTCCGAAGGAAGGAACTCGCCAAGGTCCGCGACGACAAGATCGGTTTTCTGGTCGTTGTTCAGATCACGGGGTGCGAATTGAGCCGGTTGGAAGAGGACCGCGAGCGGTGTCGGGGCAACATCGACACTTTCAGGCTGGTAACGATAGATCGTCCCGGTGCCGAGATCGCAATAGACAAGCGACTTGGCACCACCGGAATCGAGTTCCAGCCATTTTAAAGCACTGATGCACGGCGGTTGGGCCGCAGCGGCCTGGGCCGCCGGCTTGGAGACGGTTGTCGATTGAAAGTTGATTGACGATAGCGGGCTGCCGACAATCGAAGTCGGCATGGCCAGTCGTTCCGGTGCCAGAGATTGGAAGAATCTTGTAACCGCTTCGATAGGCGGTGGCTTCAGATCGTCGCGACCCGAGATTCGATAGAATTCAAAGCCTTGCTCGACTTCTTTTTGCCATCGATCACGTTCGACATTTGCGGGCTTGGGGCTTACATGACAATCACCGCAGAACGCATCGACCTGCGACCGCATTTGTTCGACGAATACCAGCGTTTCGTCGCGGTTCGACGCCGTGCCAATGACTGATTTCGTCGCCGTATTGGCAACCTCATGGGCCGGTACATGCGGTGAGGATGCGGTGACGTCCGGTTTCGCGTAGCAACCGAGCGACAACCCGATCAGTCCGGCCAAAAAGCCGGCTAACAAATTCTGGAAATGCGGAGACGGGTACCGATGATTGGGCATGAAAACGCAGGCTGTGGAAATCGCAGGCTTGGACCGAGAAAACGCCTTGGATTATACCCTGGCGGGTGATACGGCAAGATGGTGCAATCAGAAGGACGAATTTTCGAGGCTATTCAAATCAGGTCGGCCAGCAACGGCATCGGTTTGATAACGTTCGCCAGATCTCAACCAAAGCTTAACAAGGCCGGCTGCCCGGCCCGCTAAACTCGGCTCTGACGGGCAACGCAGTTACGAGCCAATCGCATCGGAGTCGGGACCAAGTGACAAGCCAAGCATTGATTGAGCCGGCTGAAGACCGTTTTGAGATTCGCGAAACGGCGGCGGCAATCGATCAACTGCGACACAACCTCGAAGCGGTCATCATCGGCAAACAAGATGTGATCGGCTACCTCATCGTCGCGGTCTTGGCCGAGGGCTCGGTTCTGCTCGAAGACGTGCCGGGCGTCGGCAAGACCACGCTTGCCAAAGCACTCGCCGCGTCGATTGATTTGCAGTTCGCCCGCGTTCAGTGTACGCCTGATTTATTGCCATCGGATGTGGTGGGTTTTTCGGTTTTTCATCCCCAAGACGGCAGCTTCGAATTTCGGCCCGGGCCGGTCTTTGCCAATCTGCTGGTCATGGATGAAATCAATCGTGCGTCGCCGCGGACTCAGTCGGCGCTACTCGAGTCGATGGCCGAGCGTCAGGTCACCGTCGATGGCCAACGGATGGCGCTACCGGAACCATTCATTGTGATCGCGACCCAAAATCCGATTCGGTTTGCCGGTACATTTCCGTTGCCCGAATCACAGCTTGATCGATTTTTGTTCCAGCTTTCGATGTCGTATCCCGATGCGGCGAGTGAAGCGGAACTGATCCTTAATCAGGCGCACTCGGACCCCATCGATTCGATCAAACGGGTGCTGAATCGATCATTGTTACGTCAAATCCAGGCGGAGGTGCGTCAGGTTCATGTCAGCCGTAGCGTTGCGAACTACGTTGTCGCGATCGCCAACGCAACGCGAACGGATCGTCGCTTGCGAATGGGTTCGAGCCCGCGCGGTTCGCAATGGCTGGTGCGAGCGGCGCAGTCGCGTGCGCTGGTTGCCGGTCGCGATTATGTCTTGCCCGATGACGTTGCCGATTTGGCACCGTTTGTCCTTGCACATCGCGTGGTCGCTGCGGAGTCGGCGGCGCTCGATGTCAATCACAACCGCCAGGTGATTCGCGAGATCGTTGCTGCGATTGAGGTGCCCGTTTGAATCAATGGTGGTTGCCTTGGCGAACGGTTGCGATGCTGCGGCAATGGTGGCTCGATTCATTAACTCCGTCCGCCAATGTTGCGATGCTCGCAATCATCGCCTCATTCAACGCCGTGTGGGGATATCCGCTGGTCGGAATTTTGTCCGCGCTGACGGCGTTGATGGTGATTGCGCTTATTGGCAATCGCTGGTTTCGTCCGCGACTGAGGCTGTCGTTGCGAATGCCCGCGATGGTTTCCGCTGGCAACGTTGCGGATGCGGTGTTGGACGTCGAGAACATCGGTGGCGCGCCCTGCTTTGATGTTCGTGTCGATGCCGTGAAATTGCCCTCCAGTTGGCGGATTGTTTCGGCCGAGCGTAACATTCGCGAAATGTCACCAGGTGCGTCGACAACGTGTCGGCTGCGAATTCGACTTGATCAACGAGGTGAATTCACATTGCCAACGCTGCACTTTCAATCAACGTTTCCATTTCAACTGTTTCGCACCAACGCTTCGTCGGACCAGGACGGCGTCATCGTCGTTTCCCCAGGTCGAACGCATTTCCAGACCGCTGAAATTGCCCAGTGGCTATTTGCGGCGGGCGTGCAACGCGGCGGTTATCGAGTCGGGCAGTCACTACAGTACGCCGGCAGTCGCGAATACAATCGCGGCGACGCGGTACGGCGTTGGGATTATGCAGCCTGGGCTCGCTTGGGTCGCCCGACCCTGCGCGAGTTCGACCATCCGTCCAACGGCAACTTGACGATTGTGGTCGACACATTCTTGGTCGGTCCATCTCGAACACGTGACGACGATGATTTTGAATATCGTTTGTCGATCGCCGCGACCATTATCGAGTCGTTGAGAATGGTGCCGTGTACCGTGCATCTGCTCGTGCCGCAGCCAAGTGGCATCCAGTCAATTCGCGCCGAACATCAGGACCAGGCGAAGCTGCTACGTCCGCTGGCCGTTGCGAAAGGCGTGCTCGAAGACAATTCTCGCGACGAGCTAAACAACTCGTCAACGTGGCAAGAATTGACCTCACAGATCAATCCCGAAGATCCATTGATTTGCATTTTTGCCACGTTGGACTCGAATCGGAAACGACTCATCGACTCGTTCAAACAGCAAGGAACGACGCTGCGCCTCATCGAATCAAACGGCGACGAAAAACCTGCAGCATTGGTGGCGCAACATGATTGAGATCAATGAGCACCGGAAACGCGCTGGCATCATCGCCTTCGCATTTGCAGGTCAATTATTGTTGGTGCATCGCGCCTTCGGCGGGTTGGCGATCAACCTAGCGATGATGGCGATGATGTTGATTGCGTTGTTGCCCAGCCATTTAGAAATGACTAGCCGTTGGCGGCACAGTCGTAAGCGAGCCGGTCAACGAGTCTGGCTTGTGGCCGTGATCATCGGCATTTTACTGGGTTTTTTAACGAGCGACGAAACGTCGGGTTCAATTCAGCGGATGGTTGCATGGTCATTTGTTTTCGGCGTGCTAATCGGTCAAGTTATCATTGTCGCAGCCATCGGCGTCGGCCACGGCGCGCTGCTGACGATGGGAGCAATTGCCACAATCGTCTCGCTAGTCTGTGCGCCTGTATCGATCAACTTGTATCGCCAAGTCGCCGAATCCAGTTTAGCGATTGGTTTGTTTGCAATGGTTTCAACCATCGTTGCCCGAGACAGGGCGGGCGACATCGAGTCAGGATCGCGGCGGCGCGGCGTGATCACGATGGTATTGTTGCTGGTTGTCGTGTTGGTCAGTCGCCCGCTGGCTGCGGTGGCGGACGGTTGGCTACCGATGCTGCAACTTCAACTCGAAGGTGCCATGATTCAAAGTGATGTTGCTCAATCGCAACGTCTCAGTGCAACGAGTCGCTACGTTGACACGGCGTCGCTGAACGATGTCGTCGACCAATTTGACCGCGATCCTAAAGCAATCGCCGTTCGGGTCTTTGCCGATCAGTCGCCGGGCTACCTACGCGGCCGCGCGTTCGACACCTATCACAACGGCCAATGGTATCGTCGCCAACGCATTGCCGCCGATGACTCACTCGCCAACAAGACACTACGCCCAAAACCCGATGCAGCACCTTTGGTCTTGCGCGGCGAGGTGCTGCGTCGTCGCAATGCGGCTCGCGACGTAAAGTCCGCGTTTGTGATTGACGCCGATGCGATAGGCGACACGATCACAATGGAAATCCAAAATGATCCCACGCGCGGGTTGTTCTTTTTCTTACCGCTGGGAGCAACTCGCGTCGATGGCACCGGTCGCCGCGTGGTCTTCGACGTGCATCGCATTCCGATATCAGGGCTCGATACCAAGGAAACCTATTTTGCAACGGTTCATCAGGAATCCAGCCGAACTCCATTGCCGATGACCGCACAAGAATTGACTTTGCAAATGCCCAAGGGACTTAGCGAAAGGATTTCCGAACTAGCTGAGCGCGTGTGCGGAATCGTCACCGCGCCGCGCGCCAAGGCGGCCCGTTTGGTTGACTACTTTCAACGCGAGTTTCGCTACTCTGTTGATCGCCGCGACATTGTTGCCGATAAAGACCCTATCGATCATTTTTTGCAATCGCGTCACGCGGCGCATTGCGAGTATTTTGCTTCGGCGGCGGCGCTGATGTTGCGATCCGAAGGCGTTCCGGCGCGTTATGTAACGGGATATGTTGTCGATGAATTCTCCGACGAAACCGACTCTTGGTTGGGCCGCAATCTCAACGCCCATGCGTGGGTCGAGGCGTACGACGACCGCTCCGAGCGCTGGTTCATCGTCGAGGCCACACCGGGTCGCGATCCAATCGAGTTGGCGTTCTCGGCGACGACGAACAATCGCCAGCGTGACCAGTCCGCAGCCGCTGGCAACAATGATTGGTTGGTCGGAAGCTCACGTTGGTTTTATCTGTTGCGAACCGGACAGTTTTCGCTACTCATGATCGAGATATCGGAACTGGCTCGCTGGCCGCTAACGATCACCACGATGGGACTGCTCATTACGCTGCTGCTGACACGGAATCGCAACCTATCGAAACCGACCGATGATCATTCGGCACAGTACCGAAGGTTGTTGCGGCGTACGGATCGGTATGTTGAAAGCTGGGGACTGTCACGCCAGAAAAACGAATCAATTCATCATTTTGCCGCACGTATCGAATCATTGCCAACGATCAACGGGACCGTAAAAAGGTGCCCGCTACCTTTTGCCAAGAACTGGCCCTTGGGGTGCTTTGCACAAAAGATACCGGAAACCTTTTTGCATGAGGTCGCCAATTGGTATCGTGCCTGGGCGGCGGCACGTTACCGCAGCGAACCGCCTCAGCGTGTTCCCACATTTGAAGCGGGATCGACAAGCCCATTTTCTTGGAACCCTTTTGCCCTGAGCAAACATGCGTCACAACGGCCACAGGCGACTCCGCCCGCTCCGGGATCATAACACGACATCGTCATCGCGTAATCAACGCCCAAGCCGAGACCGCGCGCAATGATTTGGGCCTTGGTCAACTCGATCAGCGGTGCGTGGATTCGCAGCGGCACGTTGGACTGGATCGACGCTTTGGTCGCAAGATTTGCCACCCGTTCAAACGCAGCAACGAATTCGGGCCGACAATCGGGATAGCCGCTGTAGTCCAATGCATTGACGCCAATGAAAAGATCTCGCGCCGCGACAACCTCCGCAAACGCGAGCGCGAGCGACAAAAACACGGTGTTGCGGGCCGGCACGTAAGTCACCGGAATGTCATGCCCAATGCCCTCAACCGATTCGCTTTTGGGCACCGCGATGTTCATGTCCGTCAACGCCGAACCACCGAATTGAGCCAAGTCGATATCGATGATGCGATGCGAGGCGGCGTCCATCACTCGCGCCAAGTCGACCGCCCGATCAAGCTCGTATTGATGTCGCTGGCCGTAACGAAAGCTGATTGCGTGGCAAGAAAACCCCTCGCTTTTCGCGATTCCCAAACACGTCGCACTGTCCAGCCCGCCGGACAACAGCACAACCGCAGGTGACAGATCCGACGATGCACTCATTGACTTGGCTTCCATAACTTACGGCCCATCGCCGGGTTGTAGTTGGTCCAGTGACCATCGGCGGCAACGTCCGATTCAATCACCGTCACCGCCGCCGCCATCTTGGCATCGAGACTGTCGATTTGATGAAGCAAAATCGCTTCCAACGTCAATGGAATCTTGGGACTGCCGTACTCGAGTTGGCCATGATGGCTGAGGATCATGTGTTCGAGATGCCGCCGGACTTCCATTGGAAATAATTCGCCAGTGTTCTCCAGGTCGGTAATTTTCTCGCCTAGCATCTGGACGCCGATTATCAAATGGCCAACCAATTGGCCACGATCGGTATAACAAATCACTCCACCGGAAGACAGTTCCTCGACCTTGCCGATGTCGTGCAGAAACGCTCCGGTCATCAACAGCTCGGTGTCAACTTGGGGATACCGCGGACCGATCATTTGCGCCAACTCAATCATATCGACGGTGTGCTGGAGCAAGCCGCCAGGGTACGCGTGATGATTGCTGACCGCCGCGGCGGCGATGCGGAAACGGTCCATGAATTCCGCGTCATTGATGAACGCCATTGCCAGTCGGCGCAAATGCACATCTTTCAAACCGCCCAATAACTCGGTCAATTGTTCGCACAAACGATCGGACTTACCCGCATCAAATCGATCAAAATCGGCGAGGTCAACTTCGGCGGGGTCCATCCGTTGAACCTCAGTAAGGATCAGTTGCAAATTGCCGTTGTGAACCTGCGTTCGACCGTCGCAATGAATGAAATCGCCACGATTAAACGAATCGAAAATTCGTTCGTCGGCATTCCAAACCATCGCGGAGATCGTGCTGGTACGGTCCGCTAATTTAAGCAACAGATACTTGCCGCCTTGGCGATTGACTCGAATCTGTTTGTCGGCAGCCTGAAACGATTGGCTGACCGTCTGGTGTTCGACCAGCTCGTTGATCGGAGTTCGCGACACGAATGAATGTCCTTGAAACGGGAAAGATCAGGCGGGTGGCTGTGGCTTCAACTTTGCCGCCATACAAACTTCGACTTTACCACGAGCCAGATTGCGAATGCGAATGTCATGACCACCCCATGACTTGACTCGCGCAACCCAGCCGCTGATGCGATCGGCGTGCTCGAAGCCGCCGAGCTTGAGCGTCAACAAGATGCCTTCGAAAGTCGTTTGACGATTGCCAACAATGTTTTCGACCGTGGTCAACGATTGGTCCGGACGCACAGTGCTGTCGACCAACAACCACTTTGCGCCACGAAACTCGCGCCGGGGAATATCACCGGCGCGGGCGCGAATGTGTTTGAACTTTCGCTGCCTGAGAATTGATTCGTCCATGTCTCCTGGATCGATACCGATCACTCGCAATCCGAGTTCGAGCAACCGGCCGCACGCACCGCCCGGGGCGCTGCCAATTTCGACAGCCAAGTCGCCCGGTGCAATTGCGAATCCGCTCCAGGCGATCGCTTCGGCGGCTTTGTAATAGGCGCGCGAAATCACTGGCACCGTCGGCGCGATCGGTTGGACGCCGCCGGGCCAAGTTAGCGGCAATAGGTTTCCCGCCGACGGACGCGCCGCAGCTTTGGGTACTTCATGCCATCCAATCCACCAATGCGCTGGATCGACCAAAACAACATCAAGCACATTTTCGCCCGCTTGAGCCAGTTCGTTAGCGCTGCGCGACTTAAGAGCCGACGTCGGCAACGCCTTGGCAATCTCGGACGCAATCGCGCTGGTTACTTCGTCGAGGCCGGGCTCAAACCCAAACTTGCCAATCGGAACGCGGTCACGCGGCCAAACATGCAAGCGATCAAACGGCAGCTTGATTGGCAACTTGCTTGCCGCAATCACCTCCACCAATTGCTCGATCAGCGCCGTCGACTCGGTGCCCGACGCTTTGCCGATTGACCACGACGCCGTTCGAGCAAATACACCGCGAGGCAATCGGTCAGTTCTCGCTTCGTTTTTCAGCGTCACAAAACCCGGGCGCGAGTACGCGCGATGCCAGCCTTCGCGTTCGACTTCCGCCAAGACCGCAGCCTGGGCTCCGTTTTGGCAGCAGATCATTGCGAACGAAGCGTCGGACATGGGTTCCTTTCAAATTGCTCAAACAGATTGCGGCATAATGGCCGCACTGTCACGAAACCGCAATGCCGCGACCACCGTTCCCGCCAATGATGACGTCCCAATCGCCAGAATTGCGAGCATGATCAGACCATTCACAAGGCTCGGTTCGTCATTGCCCGGCTCGGGTCCAATCGCCACGGCGACAACGCTCAGCGAATTATTGAAAAAGTGGGCCAGCATCGCGGGGTACAGCGAGTCGCTTTGCCAGGCAATCCAACCCAGCCAAACGCCCAGCGCAAAAACCGCCGTTGAATGAACAATGTCCATGTGGAATACCGCAAACAACAACGACGTTGCAAGAATCCCAATCACGCCGCCCCAACGCATGGTCAGCCGCGATTGCATGTAACCGCGAAACAACAGCTCCTCGCATAATCCCGGTGTGGCACCAATCAAAAACGCCAACGGGATCAAAAAACCATCGTCCGACAATCCACGAAAGACCTTTGTCATCTCAACTAGCGACGGACTGTCTTCCATGAACAGACCAACCATGATCGAGGAGATTAAGCCAATCAATGGCGTTGCCAGCGCCGCCAAACACCAGACCCAAATTGGCCAACGACCTTTGACCAACCGCAACCGTCCGCGAATTCCCAGTGGCGAGACCGACGACGCGACAATCGCTGGTATCACCATCGCGACCTGCGGCACAATCACCATCAAGGGAAACCCAATTCGTGATTGAGTTAACTCGGCGATCGCCTTCGTACTACGGTAATGCACAGGGTCGATGCTGCGATGCACCACAAACGAAGCAAGCACCACGGCGAACACGCTGGCGACCAAGTAGGCAACCAAACTGGCGGTCAGCACAATCGAGATCGGCCAGACCTGCGGACGCGGCGGGCGGGCGTTTGGGGGCAACTCGCTGGCAGCCAAATCAATCGACGGTTCAACCGCAGTATCGGCTTCAATTTCCTCGTCGCCGAAATTCGATTCCATGTTGAACGTGCCTACAAAAGTCCCAGGCGTTGATCGCGACCAAACATGACATTCATGTTTTGCACCGCCGCACCGCTGGCACCTTTGATTAGGTTATCGATCACACACACCAGCACCAACCGGTCGCCGGCAGGTCTGGCCGTCATGTGGACGTGATTCGTGCCCGCGACCTGCTTCGTCGCCGGCAGCGCCTCGACCACATGCACAAACGCCGAATCGCGGTAGAAATCCTGCCAAATCTCCATCACGCGGTCGCTCGACACGCCGTTGGGCCGAACATAAATCGTCGACAAAATGCCGCGATCCATCGGCGTCAAATGAGGTGTGAAAATCAATTGCGGCTGCGTCCCGGTGAACCGTGTCAACAAGTCTACGATTTCGGGTTGGTGGCGATGGTTGCCGACCGCGTACGCCGAAATCGATTCGTTCGCTTCACAATACAGAGAATGGAGTTTCGGTGATCGCCCGGCACCGCTGACTCCGCTCTTAGAATCAATGATAATGTCACTTGGCACAATCGCATTGGCCTTTATCAACGGTCCCAACGGCAAAATCGCCGACTGCGGATAACAGCCCGGATTGGCAACCAAGTCGGCATCGGCAATATCGCTTTCGAACCACTCGGGCAATCCATAAACGGTGTGACCAACCCGCTCGGGCCACGGATGCTCGACACCGTAGTGGTGTGTATAGATCGCCGCGTCGGAAAGGCGAAAGTCAGCGCTGAAATCGATCACGCGAACGCCCGCACTGACCAACTCGCGAACCGTTTCTGCGGAGGCTCCGTGGGGCAAGCAACACATCGCAACATCACAATTCTTGGCGACTTCGCCGGCGCTGTAGTTCGTCATCTGGATCGATGACAAGCCGGTCAAGAAGGGATGGACTTGGGCAATCGGCTGGCCCGCTTCGCTGCGACTTGTCGCCAACGTGACTTCGGCTTCGGGATGGCGCAATAGCAGCTTGAATGTTTCGATCGCTGTGTAACCAGTCGCACCAATGATTCCGACACGAATCTTCACTTAACACCCCTTACTTGATCTACGAAACATCTTTCCACGACCTGGTTGCCGCGCTGGCCAAAACCGCATCACAAACACGTTGGGTTTCCAAGGCATCGCGGAAGTTCGGCCGCGCCGGCTCGCCCGTCTCCAAGGATTTCAGGAAATCGGCAACTTGGTGAATGAACGTATGCTCGTAGCCGATCTGCAATCCTGGCACCCACCAATTGCCCATATAAGGTTGATCGCCGTCGCTGACGTGGACGCTGCGCCATCCGCGGACAATTCCCTCGTCACGATGATCGAAGTATTGCAATCGGTGCAGGTCATGCAAGTCCCAGCGAATCGATGCGTTTTCGCCGTTGATTTCTAATGTGTAGAGCGCTTTATGCCCCCGCGCATAACGCGTCGATTCGAATAGTCCAAGGGAGCCATTTTTAAAATGACAAAAGAACGAGCAGGCATCGTCAATTTTGACCGGCATTTTCTTTCCGGTCTCGGCATGGGTCCGTTCTTTAACGAACGTTTCGGTGACCGCCGAGACGTCCTTGATGCCGCCGTTGAGCCAGATAGCAGTGTCGATACAGTGGGCCAATAAGTCGCCGGTCACACCGCTACCGGCCGCGTCGGCATCCAATCGCCAAGTTGCGGCACCGCCCTGGGGCACGTCAGCGTTGATGGTCCAGTCTTGCAAAAAGTTAGCGCGATAATGAAAGATTTTCCCCATGCGTCCGTCGTCTATCAATTGCTTGGCAAGCGTGACCGCCGGGACGCGCCGATAATTATACCAGACCATGTTTTTGACACCGGCACTTTCGACCGCCTCGCACATCTCAATGCCTTCGGCCACATCCATCGCCAGCGGCTTTTCACATAATATCATCTTGCCCGCCTTGGCCGCCGCGATCGCGATTTCCTTATGGATATTGTTGGGCGTACAAATATCGACCGCGTCGATGTCATCACGCTTGAGCAATTCACGCCAATCGGTTTCGATCGATTCATAACCCCAGTTCTTCGCGAACCCCGATGCCTTTTCGGCGTTGCGAGCACACAGTGCCTTGAGTACCGGGCGGTATTCGCAGGGGAAAAAATGATTGGCTTGGGCGTAGGCATTCGTATGTGCCTTGCCCATGAAGCCGTAGCCAATCATACCGATGTTTAGCGGTTTCATTATTGATAAGTCTTTCGAGGGTGGGGTTATGTTTTTACCAAACAACGCGATGTGGTCTACGGCGCTCCACCGTGGCAATGCAACGGCGGCGGAGCGTCGTAGAACAGTGTTTCAATCGCTAATTCTCATTCCATCCGTGGGCGTCTTGAACGCTTAGCATGGCGGCCAGGATGCTGTTCCACGTTTCGGGTTTGTGCATGACCGAATTTGGGAACATACAACCGTCCCAGCAAATGTGACGACAATTGCGCAGCACATCACCATGCTCATCGCGCAACCAAAAGCCAGCGTCATGGGCAATACTAAGTTTGCCATTGGGGTCATTCGGTAAGCAATGCCGCCCGGTCTTGTCGTGGCTGCCGGTGCCGTGAACCGTGGCATCGTTCTGGGCAACGTGAAAATCGATCGTCCAGGGCCGCAACTCGTGCGTCAACTGCTTCAGCGCGTCGTTCTTTTTCGCGACATCGGACCAATCGAAATCGGCGGGCACAATCGCGTCCTCCGGTGCGTTGTAACCCAATAGGTACAACAGCGTGTGCGCCATGTCGGCTTGAAATCCAAGACGCTCGGGGTGGCCGACTCGGTTAAGCAGATCAACCATGCGTCGCCACGAGTGCATGCCGCCCCAACAAATCTCGCCCTCGGCAGCCAATCGCTCGTCGTATTCCTCGGCGATGTCACAGGCGGCTTTGAAGGTGTCCGCGATGCGCGATTGATTCGCATCGGGTGCCGCAATCCATTCACTGACCGACGTGGCGCTGTCGATCCGCACGATACCATTGGGCCGAACGCCTAATTGACGAAGCGTCCTAGCGATTTGGCAGCCTTTGCGGACTTGGGTCAAGAACGCCTCGGCTTGTTCCGGTGAACCAGCGGCCGCACCACCGCCCGTTGGTGGCCAAACTGGGGCAACGACGGAACCAACCACCAGCCCACGCGCCTTGACTCGCGCCGCCAACTCTTCAAGCTGTTTATCGGTCGCGTCGATTGACACATGGGGGTCAAACAAGAACAAGTCAACGCCATCAAACTTGCGACCATCGACTTCGGCTGCGGCGGTCAAGTCGAGCATCGTGTCGAGTTCGATTGGCGGATCGTTGTCCGTACCGCCTTTGCCAACAACACCGGGCCAGGCCGCGTTGTGAAGTTTGGGGAACGTATTGGGGTGTTTCGCGGTGGAAACATTCGTGGACGACATCGTTAGGTTCCAAAGAAGGTAAGTGGGTTGGGCTTTGTTTGAAAAGGGGTCTGACCCTCTCCAAACCACGTCGTTTGGCCGTAAATTTAATTGTTTGCCAAAGGGTCAGACCCCTTTTCAATCAGAGCCTAGCTACCGGCCTTGGGCAAATTGCTGTGAACACCAGGACCGAAGTAGCGTAGTCCGACAAGCGGTTCGGTGCCGGTGTTTTCAATCTCGACACCCGCCGCCGCGGCCTTGTGGCTAATAAAAACTTCGTCGGTTGTGTTTTGGCCAAAGCGGATCATCACCGGCGTTTGCAGATCGAGCGAACCGATGCGGCCACGGCCCTGGACGGTGATCCACGAGCTGGCCCCTGGGTCTTTGAGCATACACTTTTTGCCCGGTTGGATCGTCAACTCTTTCGAGCTGAATAGTTGCTCGCCATCGACGGTGCCGTAGACAATCCACAGATCCTCATAACCATCGCCGCACTTGGCTTCGTCGCGAATCGGTTCCAGGTAGTTCGATTGCTTGAAATGCGTATCGACGTTCTTGCCCCAGTCGAGTTGGCCGACAATGAAATCGAGGTCTTGATGTTTTTCCGCGGGCATGTCTTTGACCAACAACGACCACGGCACGTAGCGGCCTTCGACAATCGATTGATACATGCCGAATACGTCGCTGCCCCACTGAGGTTCGTAGGTGCAAAGCGATCCGGGCGCGTGCAACACGCCGGGCGGAATCAACCAACCGGTGCCGCGCTTCAAACGATATGCACGACTCAGATCTAAAATGCCGTTGTCACCTTCGTTCCAATTTTCCAAACAGCGGCGAACATCCTCGGGCTGGGTACCGGGTTCGAGTCCCATGAACGTGTACGAGAAGTTGTTGTCGACGTTGTTGAGTTGAGGCGGGAAGTAATAGCTTTCAGGCTTGCCTTCTTGGCCGACCAGCGCGGCATCTTCAAAGCTTTGGTGCATGTGATGGGGAATCGGGCCCATGTTGTCAAAAAACTTGGAATAGACCGGCCAGCGTTTGTATTTGGCGAAGATGCTGGCTCCGACCAAGTCGTTGCCGCGTTCGGCGACGGCGTCACGAAGCAGAAACTTCTTGCCCTCGAACAAACAAAAGCTCAGCCCTTCGTGCCAGACGCGGCCCTCGTTGGCCGCTTCGGTCGTGCTGCCGAACCAACGCTCGTCGATGCCACCGCGATCAGCTCCAAAGCGGTAATAATCACCCGGGTGAAGCTTGATTCGTCGCCCCGGATGCAAAAACGACCGCGGAACCCACGTCGGCGTCAATCGCAGCAGTCCGCCGCCGGCATCCAGGGCCGAATCCAAAATTGCCGATACGCTGTCGCCTTTCAGCAGGCCTTCGTCTAACCGCACGCTGGTCATCAGTAAACTCCGAGGTAGGTCAATCAAAACTTTTCGAAGGGATGTTTTATTGGTTCCCGCCAAGGGTTACAAGAATGGCTCTGGCCGGATTCAACGCCCTCGAAGGTTCCACCATGGCATCGACATTGCCTTTCGTTCGCCCACTTGATGGTTCACCGCTGTGGGTCGATTGGATCGATTCATCGCCGATTGCCGGTCAATACGAAACGGATCTCGGCACCGTGACTGTCCAGCACGGCGTGCTGGTGGGTGGCAAATCGACCGGCGTTGAAGTTGTCGTCGTCGATACCGGCGCGGCGGTGACGATGTTGTTGCCGGGTCGCGGGATGGGGATTTGGAAAGTTTGGGTGCGCGGGCAATCAAACGAGTTGACTGAATTCGGTTGGACGTCGCCCGTCGATGGTCCGGTCCATCCGTCGCTGGTTCCGGTGATGGATCCCGCCGGGCTGGGTTGGCTCGAAGGGTTTGATGAGTTGCTCGTTCGCTGTGGTTTGGTCAGCAACGGCGCACCCGATAAAGATGAGTCGGGGACGCTGCGTTATCCGCTGCATGGACGCATCGCCAACCTTCCGGCGCGAGACTTGCGCGTCGTTGTCGACTCGCCGGCGGGGATTGTCGAGGTGATTGGCGACGTGCTGGAGACGAAACTGTTTTTCAATCGATTACGTTTGACCAGCCACAACGTCTTTCGCGCCGGCTCAACGACAATCGCGATCACCGATGAAGTGACCAACGAGTTGGCGGTGCCGACGACGATGCAGTTGCTGTATCACATCAACGTTGGCACACCGATTCTCGCCGCCGGTGCGTCGATCGAAGCGGACTTGTTGTCGCTGACCCCCAAAGATGATTTGTCCGCATCCGAATTGGATACGTGGAACATCATTGGTGAACCCGAGGCCGGTTATCGCGAACGCGTTTACTTCACAACACCGGCATACGACAAATCGGGCTGGGCCGGCGTGACGTTGCACGGTGCGAATTCCGTCTCGGCATTCGAGATTCGGTTTGACACCAGCACGTTGCCGCATTTTATTTTGTGGAAAAACACCGGCGCGATTAGCGATGGCTACGTGGTCGGGATTGAGCCGGCAACCAACCTACCCAACGCGAGGTCGACCGAAGAACGCGCCGGCCGAGTCGTCGCGCTCGACCCCGGCGAAACGAAATTTTTCCGCGTTGAGTTACGGCCAATGGTTTAACGGTAGACCCAACCGCTATTGGACTGCTAATTTTTGATTGCACAGTAAAACAATTCGTCGGCTAGAAACCAGCGAGACCGCGATGGCAAACACGAGCAAAGCGTTGGGCTCTGGTACGGCGGTGAAACCGTAGACGCTTCGCGCCCCGGCGATGTCCTGGGCGGATAATTCCCGATTGATGAAGTTGCAACAATCGGGAAAATTATCCACATACATGACGTCGCCGAGACCTGGAAAATTCGGACCATCGGTTGAGTGACCCAAGCCGATTGCCGCGTGTCCCAATTCATGCAAGATCAACCCTTCGAGATCATTCTGATAAGGACCGGCTGGAAACGGATCGTCCTCGACACCAGGTGCTAAGAAGAAGCTCGAATCAAGGTTGATCACAATGTCTCCCGCAATTGAGTCGGGAAAATTGATGTCATCGCCTGGCGGTCCGTAACCGACTGCACCGACAAATGAGAACCCCGAATTCGTTACCGAATGAAACGCACCAATGCGAATGTCAATGGCCGACGACAACGGGTTGCCGGGGTCGCCGCCAACGGCGCCATTGTCCGCCACCTGAGCAAATTGAATTCGTCCCGGCGACGCCATCGTCCAAGTGTCAAACGCGATTTGAATTGATTGATTGAAACTGCCTCCGCCGTAGATGAGATCAAAGGAGGTGCGCAGGCTGCCAATGTCGCTTCCCGCAGAGGTTCCACCGGCCACTTCATTGATGAGCAAATGAGATGAACTGAGGTTGGTGCCGTCGTCCATGAACGACCACGTGATGACATCGCTGGGATTCCCGTGGATGCGGTTCCCCCATTTTGAACCGAACCCCTGCCCAAAGGTGACGAAGTCAGCGAGCAAATGGTTGAGCGGGAACAAGCCCATAACCGCCGCAAAATAGATAAGGGAAACGAACAGCTTATTTACATTCATAACGAGCTCCTGGAGGCGCAATTGAAAGCAAAACGAGACGCTCCGACGGACAGTTACTCTTTCCCACGTGAGGGGCCACCTTTGGCTACGATTCCGATCCTATGCGAGCCGTGTACCGCCGTCAATCGTTTGCTTTGGGAAGATTGCGTTAAATGCGAGCCGTGGGCAGTTTTTCAGTTTTGGAACAGTTCGCGTCTGTAGAACGGTTGTCCCCAAACGGTTGGGCGTTCCCAAACGGTTGGGGACAACCGTTCTACAATTGACGATAAACTTTGGCGTCACCAAATAAGTGCGTTGAAAGATCTGCTTTGCTTTTTAACTCGATTGACTTCCTTGTCTTCTACTTTTCGATCGCGGTCGTTTATCCGTTTGTATTGCGCCGCTGTCGTGTTCGCAATTTGCTGCTGCTCGTGGCCAGCTACGTTTTCTATGGTTGGTGGGACGCGCGCTTTCTTTCGCTGCTCCTGATCTCGACGGTGGTCGACTACTGGATTGCCGCCGCGATCGGACGAACAGTCGAGATTCACCGTCGCAGATGGTTCCTAGCCATTTCGATAGCGGTCAACCTGGGAATCCTTGGCTACTTCAAGTATGCCAACTTCTTCATCGATTCTGCCTCACAAGCGCTGAAGACGTTTGGTTCGGAACCTGACTTTCCGACGCTTTCGATCATCTTACCGCTGGGTATCTCTTTTTATACGTTTCAAACGTTGAGCTACACGATCGATGTCTATCGTCGACAACTTGAACCCGCCGGAAGTCTGCTCGATTTTGCGTTGTATGTCGCTTTCTTTCCCCAGCTTGTCGCTGGACCGATCGAGCGTGCTGGGTCGCTGCTTCCACAAATCTCATCGCCAATCGTGTACCAGCGAAATGACTTTGCGATCGGTACTTGGCTCGTGCTGTTCGGCTACTTCAAGAAGGTCTATGTCGCTGACAATCTCGGCGCGTCGATTGATATGGTCTTCGACAATGCGACGGGCATGACGTTCGCCGATGTGTGTCTGGCTGTGCTCGCGTTCTCGTTTCAAATCTACGGTGATTTTTCGGGATACTCGGACATCGCTCGGGGTATCGCCCGGTGGCTGGGATTTCGTTTGATGGTCAATTTCCGACTGCCGTATTTCGCAAAATCACCGAGTGAGTTCTGGCAACGTTGGCACATCTCGTTGTCTACCTGGTTGCGAGACTACGTGTACATTCCGCTGGGCGGCAATCGGTCCGGCGAACTCGCGACAATGCGAAACCTGATGCTGACGATGTTGTTGGGCGGCCTTTGGCATGGTGCGGCGCTGAAGTTCGTCGCCTGGGGCGGGTTTCATGGCGTTCTGTTGATTCTGCAGCGTCGCGGTGTGCGTTTTGGTTGGTTGATGATGTTTTTGTTGACGCAAATCGGCTGGCTGATTTTCCGTGCCCCGTCGCTGTCCACCGCAGCGGCAATGTTAGTTGAAAGCCCATGGGCGTGGACCGGGCACTCCACGCGGTTGCTGCTAAAGCTTGGCCTGTATGCCGGACCATTGGTTTTGATTGACGTATGGATGAACCGGAGCAACGACTTATTGGCACCGTTGAAACTCTCGCTGTTATTGCAAACAGCACTGTATGGATTGATGCTTGCCGCGATCGTGGTCCTCGGCTTCAGTGGTGCCGCGGAGTTCATTTACTTTCAGTTTTGATCGGCAAGGTTCGCATTAGCGATGGGCCAGCCACTAATTTTCCGCTCGTTGCTGAGCTGACTATGCCACTGGCTTTTTCATGTAGGCCGTGGCCGATGCGATGTCACTGCCATCCGGTGTGGCGTCGTTTTTGAAGTCGAACCACTCTTCTTTGAATTTGGTGTAGCCTCCATCGCCGTTGAGCGAGTTCTTCAACGTCAAGTTCGTCGTCAGCGCAATCACCGCGTCTCCCATCGCGACTTCGGGGTAGCAGCGAACGTGGTTTTCTTTGTCCGGATTGCGGATGCAGTATGCCCAGTGTTCGATCTCTTCACGATAACCGCGGCTGACTGGCCCGGCGTCGGCGGCCTGTGCCACAGGAGCTGCATAATCACCACTGGCGCTGGTGTCCAAGGCGTAACCACCACCTTTCTTTGTGACCCCAACTTTGCTGCTGGTATCCCCATCGCGGTACAGCAACACGTCGGTTTCCGAATCAAGGATTAACGTACCCTTAGTTCCCAGCACGACTTCGCCCCAGCCACCGAAGCCATTACCGTTAATCGATGAGTACGTGACCACAACCTTCTTGTTCGGGTCTTGTTCGTATCCCGGAATGCCTTCGCCCGGCTTGGGATAATTTTCGACACGATCTCGATAACCAACATCAAACGTCGGCGCATACTCAGGCCCGGGGAACTCGAACATGCAATAGACGTGGTCCTCAACATCACGATCCATCGGCATGATGTGGCGACCACCAACGGCATGAACGCTCAGCGGATGCGTTTTCTTGCCATCGTTGCGCAGCGAGCTGAGGAAAATACTGACCGCATCAAGTTGGTGACTGCCCAATTCGGCCATCAAGCCGGCCCCGGTGCGATCAAACAAACGCCAGCGATGCAATTCTTCCATGGACGTAAACGGTCGCTTGCCAATCATAAAATCCTGGTAGCCAAACTTGCTGGGATCAACCGCCTTATCGGAATCCCAAGCCTTGAAGTACGCGATCTCCTGTTTCAGCCGCTGGACCTCGACCGGGTCAACGGCCTCGGCAAGCTGCTTTTCGCGATTTTTCATATCGCTGATGATGCGATCAAAAATCTTGCCATCGGGCAACTTTTCGCCGCCCGGAAGCGGCATCGACCAGCTATCCGCACCAGGTACGTTGCTGCGGTGCCACTGGGCGCGAATGTGGTGAAGTTGGCCGATCAAACCCCATTTGATTAAGTTGACGGCGTTGTCATACTTGATGTTGTAGTGGCGTTGGTGGCCGGTCGCCAAGTGAATGGGATTGCCTTTTGAATCCTTCATTTCGTCGGCCATCCTTGCCATGACTTTGCACTGCGCGACGTTGTGGGCCATCAATTTTTCAGTCAACACGTGCAACCCACGCTCCATCGCTTGGGCCGCAACGGGTGCATGCAGGAACAACGGCAATGCGATGATCACCGCTTCGATATCGGGGTCTTTCAAGCATGCGTCAATGCCGCCGTTCGACGCGTCATAAACCTTGACCTTTTTGCGAGCCTCGGCTTCGGTCTGGTAGCCCGCAACGGTCATCAACCCTGGACGGCGACCCAACGCCGAGGGACTGGACCAGTCGCCATGAAACGCGCGATGTTGGCTGAACGGGCGAATATCGCAGATCGCCTTGACGTCAATGTAATCAGGGCCGCAGCCACCGATCAGCACGTTGCCTTCATCACCCGTGCCAATCACGGCGACGCGAACGGGATCGTTGACCTTTGCATAACCGTAATACATCGCGCCCAGCCCGGCACCGCTGACCGCACCGGCACCGACGACACCGCGCAAAAAATCACGGCGATTGACTGCGTAATAGGAATCGATTGCGTTGTAATAGTTCTGGGTGCCAACGGCACGTTGATCGGCAGACAGCTTGTCCATATTGGATTACTCCTTGGCTCGAGACAATGAGTTGCGAACGATAGTGTGAAACAGAAAATCAAGACCGCCAAAGCGACCCGCACCGGTTCCGGCGAGCACTAGACACGCCATGCCCTCGATCAATTGGTAAAAGCTCGAAGTCGGCCCGGTCACTGGCGGATACTGGCTCAGGAATACGGAACCGAGAAAACCCGCAGCCGCCAACGCCGCCAACGGCGTGAACAAACCCAATAATAGGCAAACGCCGATCGCGATGTCAAAGTACGGCACGATACGATTGATCATCGCCGTGTTCATTCGCGGCGGTCCCGGCACGCCAAGTTTCAATGGCCGATGCTCGTTAGCTTGGTCAAGTGTGGCCAAATTGTTTTGCGCCGATTCGTAGGTGCTCCAAATCTGGTCGATCTGCTTGAGCGTTGGATTAAGTTTTTTCATCCAATCGCTGCGAATCTGCTCGCGCTGTTCGCCGAGACTCGCCACACCGCGGCGCTGCGGATCTTTGTCGAGCTTGGCCATCCGCTCGCGTCCAAGCTGAAACTCCTTGATGTCGGCGTCGGCGTCCGACAATATCGACTCCAACTGTTCGATTGCATTGGCGTAGTTCAGATTCGCCTTGCGGTATTGGGCGTCGTCAAAGCCGTAGTGATTCTTGACCCGGTCGCGAAACATTGCAAGATGCAGCTTCGTTTTTTCGACATCAAGCCTCACGGCACCGTCCCAATCCCAGACCGAATAGCGAAAATAGCCGCTGAAAGGTCCCTTAGCGTTGGCAAAAAAGGGCTTGGCGTCCCAATCTCCCGCCGAATACTTCTCGACACCTTCACTGTAAAAATGCCAACCGATTGTCACGCGCAGCAGCACCAACATGACGACGCCAATCCAGCCGAGCAGTCGTGGGTAAACACCCCAACCGACGGCCAGCCGGAGAGTTGAAAAAAGAATATGTCTCACTAAAGCCCAATCGCTCCTGGATGATGATTTTCCCGTCAGACGCTGATTATGTCAGCTCGGCCACCAAAAGCCAACATCCCGCGGCAAAATGCTTCGCTAATAAAAGTCCTCTTTCGGTCGCGGCCCGCAGGTTGATACGGTCTGACTGCGAACCGCGATGGATGTTGGTTCGCATTTGTGCGGGAATCTCAGAAAAAACAACTAATCGAGGCGTCACGGATGATGCGTGTGATGAAGAAAATGGCTGCCGCAGGAATGGTCTGCTTGGCCACAGCGGCTCCTTTGGCCGCCCAGCAGATAAATACGACGCCGCAAACACAGGCCGGCGGTGTGGTCGATTCCAACACGGCACCGTTCCAGTTGACGCCACAAGAACAGGCCGCGATGGACCAATTCCTCGCCGCCTGGGAGAAGCAAAGCTCCGGCACCAAACAACTCGAAGCCAAGTTCAAACGCTGGCACTACGACCTGCTGGGTGCCCCCGCCGGCGTGCATTCGACCTGGGCCGAAGGTGTGATTAAGTATGGAGCTCCCGACAAGGGCTTGTTCCGCGTTGACCAGCTGAAGTTTTTCAAGGAAATTTCTGAGGGCACACCGATCTTCGAAGATGCACCTGGACAGTACGGCGAACACTGGGTTTGCAACGGCCAGGAGTTACTCGAGTTCGACAAGACGAAGAAAGAATGCCGCATCCAGCAATTGCCGCCTGAATTGCAGGGCAAAGAAATCTTTGAAAGCCCGCTGCCTTTCGTGTTCAACTTGAACGCGGCAAAAATCAAAGACCGCTATTGGGTCCGCCAAATCCCAACGCAGTCCGGCATTGTGCTGATCGAGGCACATCCCAAGTCGCAAGCCGATCGGGCGCAATACCGGTTCGTTCGGATCGCGATCAGCGCCCAAACGTTCTTGCCACAGGTCTTAATCATGTACGGCCCAAACTACAACCCCGAGACGGCACCAACGTACGATCATTACGAGTTCTTCGAGGTCGAGCGAAACACGATCGGCCAAAATCTAGCGAATTGGGGACGTTTGTTCATCAACGAACGACCACCGGCCGATTGGAAAGTGATTCGCGATTCGTATCGGCCACCGACATCACCGCAAATGGCCCAACCAGCACCGGATCGCACCGTGCGGTAAATCAGTTGAGCTAGGATCGAGCGGAAAATAAGTGGAATTAAGTTTCAGCCCTTTTTAAACCCCGCAAGTTTTCGTCTTATCGATGTAATGGCTTCGGCCCGAAGGGCCATCCATTTGCCTAGCCCAGGCCAACGGCCTGGGTAAAGGTAAACTGTCGGGCCGTTGGCCCTATACGAATCATTCGTGTTAAGATCCCAGGCCGTTGGCCTGGGCTAGGTAAATTGTTAGGCCTTCGGCCTGAAGATAGATGCAGCACTTACCCAAGCTACTCTGCCGCGGCAGATGGCTTGGCGAGAACCGCCTTTGCGGGATCGCCAACGACAATTTTCGCTGGCAAATCTTTGCCTTCGGGGACGAACCGCATCGAAATCGAATTGACGCAGTGCCGTGCGTTCTTGACGGTCAAGCGTTCGCCAAGGAAAACGTGGCCAAGGTGTGCATCGCAATTTTCGCACACGATTTCGGTGCGCGACCCGTCGGCATCAGGCACGCGACGAACAGCACCTTCGATTTCGTCATCAAAGCTGGGCCAACCGCAGCCGCTATGAAACTTCGTATCTGACTTGTAGAGCGGCGCGTTGCAGCGACGGCAAATGTAAGTACCTTTAGCTTCGTTGTCGGTCAGTTCGCCGATAAACGCCCGCTCGGTTCCTTTGCGCAAGATCACGCGTTGTTCTTCCGCGTTAAGCGAATTGTATTGGTTTGGTGTGCTCACGATCTTTACCTTTTGGGCTGGGGACGCAGAATCAGTGGCGACCGCAACCGACTTGCCCAGCACCGGATCGTCGGCCCGTGACAGGCTGCGAAGCGCGCGAGGCAAAACCAGTGCGGTAAACAATGCCAAATAAATTGCAAATCGATATCGAGTCATTTTGTGTCGTTCCTTGCTAAGTTAGACGTGCCACCCTGGCGGACCTTACCATTGTAGCAGTCGAAAAGCCGGGAATAGTGCGGAATGGCTCACATTATGCCGCTTCGATCGTTGTCGCCGACTCAAAAAAGTTTGTTCCACTTTGAATCACGAACTGCCGCCCGCCCGTTTCCGGCTGCACCAACCGTTTCCTCCCTCGGGTGATCAACCCCTGGCGATCGAAACGCTGGTCAAAGGTTTCAAAGCGGGCGAACCGTTTCAAGTGTTGCTCGGTGCAACCGGCACCGGCAAGACTTTCACGATGGCAAACGTGATCGCGCAATTGGACCGACCGGCGTTGATCTTAAGCCATAACAAAACGCTCGCTGCCCAGCTCTACGGCGAGTTCAAAGAATTTTTTCCTGAGAATGCGGTCCATTATTTCGTCAGCTACTACGACTACTATCAACCCGAAGCCTACATCCCGTCGCGCGACGTTTACATTGAAAAAGATTCTTCGATCAACGAGGAAATCGATCGCTTGCGTTTGGCGACCACAAGCTCGCTGGTCAGTCGGCGCGACGTCGTGATTGTGGCCTCGGTCAGCAGCATCTACGGCCTCGGTTCGCCGGCTGAATACAAGAAGCTTGTCGTCGGACTTCGCAAGGGCGAAAAGACTCGCCGCGACCATCTGCTGCTCAAGCTTGTCGATGTCCAATACGACCGCAACGACATCAACTTTGAACGCAGCAAGTTTCGCGTGCGAGGGGACAGCGTCGAGATTTGGCCAAGCTACGAGGAATTCGCGTATCGCATCGAAATGTGGGGCGACGAGATCGAACAAATCTCGATCATCAAACCGCTGACCGGCGAAGTGATGCAAACGGTCAACGAGGTTTACATTTATCCCGCCAAACACTTCGTCATGCCGGAGGCGCGAGTTCAATCGGCGATTCGCGAGATTCGCGCCGAGTTAGAAGAACAACTCGCCACCTTTCAGACGCAAGGCAAACTGCTCGAGGCCCAACGGCTATCAGCGCGAACGCGGTTTGATCTCGAAATGCTGCAAGAAGTCGGCCATTGTCCGGGCATCGAAAACTACAGCCGGCCGCTGTCGGGCAAACCGCCGGGCTCCGCACCCGACACGCTTTACGATTTCTTTCCCGAAGACTTTGTCACCTTTATCGACGAATCGCACGTCACCGTTTCGCAAGTCCGCGCGATGTACGCCGGCGACCGCAGCCGCAAACTAACGTTGGTCGATCACGGCTTTCGCTTGCCCAGCGCGTTGGACAATCGCCCGCTGCAGTTCGATGAATGGGAGGCGAAGAACGGCCAGATTTGTTTTGTCTCCGCGACGCCCGCTGACTTTGAACTGGAAAAGACCGGCGGTGAGGTCGTTGAACAAATCATTCGGCCCACGGGGTTGCTTGACCCGGTCGTCGAAGTCGTCTCGGCGCGCGGCCAAGTGCAACATTTGCTGGCCCAAATTCGCGAGCGCGCAGCGATCGACGAACGCGTGTTGGTTACGGCGTTAACGAAACGCTTGGCCGAAGACTTGGCCTCATTCATGCAAGAACAAAACGTCCGCTGCAAGTGGTTACACAGCGAACTGGATGCCTTCGAGCGAGTCGAATTGCTGCAGGACTTGCGGATGGGCCGATTCGACGCGTTGATCGGCGTTAACTTGTTGCGCGAGGGCCTCGACTTGCCCGAAGTTTCTTTGGTGGCGATTTTGGATGCCGATAAAGAAGGCTTCCTGCGCAGCGAAACAAGCTTGATCCAAACAATCGGCCGCGCCGCGCGTAACGTCAACGCAAAGGTCATTTTGTATGCCGACAAGGTGACCGCTGCGATGCGGGCGGCGATGGACGAAACCCAGCGACGCCGTGTGATCCAACAAGCTTACAACACCAAGATGGGCATTGTTCCGGTCACGATCAAAAAGACAATTCGTGCGGGCATCGAGTCCGACGCCAATAAGCATCGCAGCACCGAAGCCGCCGCGACTGCGAGCAACGAGGGTGCATATATCACGATCCAATACGTTGATGCACTTGAACAAGAAATGCTCAATGCCGCCGAAGACCTCGACTTCGAGCGTGCCGCGTCGCTGCGTGATCGCGTGTTGCAGCTCAAGGAACATATCGGCAAGCCGTTGTCCGAGATCGAACTGGGGGCCCGCACTAGCAGTTCATCGAGAAAGCAGCGCGGACGCAAAAAGCAGTCTTCGGCTGGCCGAAAAAAGGTGCCGCGCCCAAAGCAATCCTAAGTTGTAGAACGGATGATTTCCTTGCGGAACATCACTGCGTGGCAAAAAGTTTTCTCATTGCTTCGCGTTCGACTGCGAAGAACGACCGCATGACGGCTTGCGGAAGAATCTCGACTTTTTGACCCGCGACGAACGCATCGGCCAGTTCAAAACCTTGCGCCGAGCGTGTCGCTCCGCCGGTGTCAGTCCATTGCAGCAGGTTTGTTGATCGCGTCCAAAGCGTCGACGTGTCACTGGCATACAAACTTGCGTAGTCATAGCCGCCGGCGGTTGCCTCGGCGCGAACGGTGGCGAACCCGCGCGCACCGGCATAGTAATCGCGTCCGCTGATCGACGCGAACGCCGCGGATGCGTTGAAGCGATCGTCGCCGGGGCTGTCGTACAGATCCGCTTCATTGTGGCCGCCGTTTCCGGCGAAGGCGTAAACCTTCTCGAACCCATAGGCAAGCTGAAAATGCTGGGCGCTGCGGAGACTGCTGAATTGATTTCGGATGGCCAAGCGATCGTCGCTCGCGCTATCGTAAAGATAAGCCGTGTCGTTGCCGCCGCCAGTCGCGTGCGCATAGACGCTGCGCACATCGGCGGCAACAAAGGTGAAGCCAACCCCACGCAGCGTCGCTTGGTTTGCATTGGCCTCGAACGTGTCGTCGGAGACTGAATCGAACAATGTGGCGCGATCTTTGCCGCCGCCGCCACGAAAAACAAGGTTTTCAAAACCGGTGAATTCGGCGCTGAAGTCAGGTTGCTGGAGCGACGCACTGGCTTCGCTGCCAACATCAAGCGGTGCGCGGGCGATCAATCGTTCATCCGCGGCGCTGCCGATCAATTCGAGCACGTCGTTGCCGACACCCGCTTCGATTCGCAACGATTCAAGCGGACGATCGATTGTATAAACCGTGTCGTTGAACGTAATCGAGATCGGTTGGTTGAGGTTAACAATGATCCGGTCGGCGTTGTCGGTACCTTGGATCGTCACGGCTGATTGGCTTATCCACTGCAGCGGCGATGAATTCGTTTCGGGTGTCGTCTCGTGGTTGCTGCCGAGCAAAGAATCGATCGCGTTCTGCAAATCAACAATCTGGTAGGTCGCGCCGCTGATCGGATCAGATTGATTGGCTGCGGTGTTGCGAAGATGTGTCAAGATATCGGCGGGCGTTGGGTCCAGTCCCAACGCCTGCATCGCTTGGCGTACCAGGATCGTAGCTCCGGCAAATTGCGGCGTTGCCATGCTGGTGCCGTCTACACTTGCGAAGTCGTCGAAGCTTCCGTCAGCACCAAGCACGTGGTCCGGCACGGAGCTGCGAATGGCGCTGCCCGGTGCGGCAAAGACGCCTTCGGTGCGCTGAGCAAACGGTTGAATGCTTCCCGATGCGTCAACACTTGTCACAGCAGCGACAAGCGGATGCGAGGCGGGATAGGCGAGCGAATCGGCCTGCGCCGCATCGAAACTGTTGCCCGCAGCCGCAACGACAATCACGCCGTTGTCATGCAGCGTTTGCAATTCGTCATCGAGCTGCGTCAACGGTTGTGAGGTGTCATACGCGAAGGCACCAAGCGACAGGTTCACGGTGGTGATTGGATTGGCGAGCGATGTGCGGTGATCGATCACCCAGCGCAGCGCCGATTCAATCCAATCCAGGCTGCCGCGCCCAAAGTCGTCGAAGACGCGGAGCGCGACAAGATCCGCGCCGGGGGCGACTCCGGTGAAGCTATTGGTTATTGCCGCCAACGTTCCGGCGATATGGGTGCCGTGATATCCAGCGGGACCATCATCGTACGGGTCGGCGTCATTTTCGGCGAAGTCCCAGCCGGCGACGACACGCTGGCCGGGGCCGATTCCCGGCGCTAGGTCGCGATTCTGGTTGGTGAAGGCAACGTGATTCCAGGCAATGCCGCTATCGATTACCGCGACCGATTGTCCGGCACCATCGAGCGAATAATGGTGGCGAATCGCGGCCGCATCAGCCAACGGGTCCGGCAGATGATTGTCGACGGCGAGGGCTTGGACGAACAAGTCCGCCGCCGCCGACACCGAAAGTGCGAGTCGCGGTTCGCAGACGGCGATCCGATCATTGAATTCGGGCATCGCCAAGTCAACATGATTGGGATCGGCGATGTTTGGCGGACGATTCATGGAAAAGCGTAGGCCATGAAACGCGAACTTGCCGCCGGAAAAGTCAGCGTCAATTCGCTTATCGGTCTCTCGTACAATCGATTCGACGGCTACGCCGCGCATCGCCGATGTAACTGTAACATCGGGTACGAAGTTGACCGCAATCAAGGATTGATTTGAAATGGCTTTCGCAAAGCTGTGGAACGTAGTTTTCGGCAAGCGAACGGCACAATTAGTCGACGAGCCCCGCCAAGTGAGCCAGCCGATCGTTGCCGCCAGCGCCGTCGACTTGGCCAAGTCACCGGCCGCTGCGGGCACCAGAACAATTGGCGAAGCGCCACGGAAACTTCGCAAAAATCAAGCTCAAGCTGGCAAAAACAACTCGTCGGCGACGGCAAAGAAAACGGCGGTCGAGCCCGTCTCCGTTCCCGTCGCGCAACCGGTCCTGCGGATGTTTCGGCGACGAAACAATGCCTGGTCAAAGCTGATTGGCAACCTGCCGGTGCAATCGATTCTGGATACCAACGTCGGCGATGGAACACGCGCCGTCGAATTGTTGGCAGCGATCGTTGATAGCCATTGCCAACCGCCAAAATACGTTGCCATCGGGATGTTCGAGGCTGCCGGTGAGCCGCTCGATGTGAAGACCTTTCACCAGAAAATCCGGGCCGCCGGTGGCGTTCCACTTGTAATTCCAATGCCGCTGGTCGAGGGGCTGAAACGGGTTTCACAAACGATTGGCACCGTCGATCTGGTGCTTATCGATCCTACGCTTCACCCATTGGCCGGTGTCGAGATGAAGCGGTTACTGGGTCGGGTGACGCACCAGGGTTCGCTGGTTTTGGTTCCAGGTGCCGGTGGACGATGGCAAATTGACGAGTCCCCGCAGCGAAAGTCGGCGTAAACGTCACAACTGCTACAATCGATGTCACCGTTAGCCTACCCTGACTCAATTCAGGAGCTAGTATTTCGCAACCGGTTGGCGTCAACCGCAGCGAAACGGCGCGTCGCATTTGCGACTTCGCCTGTCCATCAAGGCAAAAATTCATGTGTGGAATCGTCGGATACGTCGGAACCAAGGAAGCGACGCCGTTCCTGTTGGAGGGCCTGCGGCGACTTGAGTATCGCGGCTACGATAGCGCCGGATTAGCCGTCGCGACGAAGGCAGACATTGACGTGTTCCGGTCGGTGGGCCGAATTGAACAGCTTGCCAATCTCGTCGCGCCGGAATCGTTGACGGGTTCAATTGGGCTGGGCCATACGCGCTGGGCAACCCATGGACCGCCCACTGAGATCAACGCTCACCCGCATCTTGGCGGCGACGGCGAAGTTGTGCTGGTCCACAACGGCGTGATCGAGAACTTCTTGCGACTGCGCAAAGAGTTGCAGCAAAAAGGTTACAAGTTTCACTCGGCTACCGACAGCGAAGTGATTGCGCATTTGATCGCCGAAGGTTTGAAGCTGACCAGTGCGACGGAGTCCAAAGATAAGTCCGAAAAGTATGTCGCAGCAGTGCAGTGGGCGATTGCTCAATTGCATGGCACCTATGGATTGGCGATTCTCTTTCGCGATCAACCGGACCTTTTGATTGCGGCCCGCTTCGGTAGCCCGTTGGTGGTGGGTATCGGTCGCGGCGAGTATTTCTTGGGCAGCGATGCGTCACCGCTGGCCGGTTACACCGATCAGATCGTGTACCTGGCGGATCATCAACTTGCGGTTTTGACCAAAGACGGTTTTACCGTTCGCCACCGCGACTCGGGATTGATCTCGCCCCATATTGAAACCGTCGAGCAAGACTCGACCGCGGTGAGTCTTGAAGGTTTTGATCACTACATGCTCAAGGAGATCTACGAGCAACCCGAATCGTTAAAAAATGCGATGCGCGGTCGACTCGATGATCAAGATGCAACGGCGAAGTTCGGTGGCCTGAACCTGACGCCCCAGCAGCTTCGCAGCGTCGATCGAATCATCCTAACCGGATGCGGAACCAGTTGGCATTCGGCGATGGTCGGAGAGTATTTGATCGAAGAATTGGCACGGATTCCGGTGGAGGTCGAATACGCCAGTGAGCTGCGGTATCGCAATCCGCCAATCGATCACAACACGCTTGTGTTCGGAATCACGCAAAGCGGTGAGACGGCCGATACGCTGGCGGCGCTGCGCGAGACCAAACGCAAGGGGCACCGGACACTGGCGATTTGCAACGTCGTTGGCAGCTCGATTGCACAAGCTGCCGACGGGGGCATTTATCTTCATGCCGGGCCTGAGATTGGCGTCGCCAGCACCAAGGCGTTTACTTCGCAGTGCTGTGTCTTGGCGATGCTCGCACTTTACTTTGGCCGAACGCGACATATTAGCTTTGAATCGGGTCGCCGTATCATCGAAGAAATACGTTCGTTGCCTGGACTGATTCAACAGGCGCTAACCTGTGATGAGCATGTTCGCAAGGTTGCCGAGCGTTATAAGGATGCGACGAATGTGCTGTATCTAGGCCGCCAATTCAATTTTCCGACGGCATTGGAAGGCGCACTCAAATTAAAGGAAATCAGCTACATTCACGCCGAAGGATACCCGGCGGCGGAGATGAAACACGGGCCGATTGCGCTTGTTGACGCGCATACGCCGAGTGTGTTTCTCATACCTCGTGGCACGACTTATGACAAAGTCATGTCCAATATGGAAGAAGTCAAAGCACGTGGTGGTCCAATCATTGCGATTGCCAGCCACAACGATCCGCGCGTGGAAGAAATTGCCGATGACGTGATTCATATTCCCGAAGCGCCCGAATTTCTGCAACCGATTGTTAGCGTGATTCCGTTGCAATTACTGGCTTACCATATTGCCGTCTTGCGCGGTTGTGACGTTGACAAACCGCGCAATTTGGCAAAGAGTGTTACCGTTGAATAGAAAGCTTGAAATGTTTTACTCCTTAGCAGGCATCTACCTATGAGTCCCCAGACTGCGCGCAAACAAACGCCAGCGACACCTGGCCTCAGCTACAATGCTCGCAAGGCATTGATGGTTCATATTGGTGAGAAGCAGGGTGCCGAGATCGCTGATCTGATCCAGAAGATGGCATTGGAAATCGAAGAATTGCGACGCACCAAAGTTAGTATTACCAGAATCGTTCCCGGCGAACCCCGCTAAACAACGCGTTGGTTTTGTAGATGACTCAGCAATCGGGTTCCGCACCGTTTTCGCTTTCGGGACATGCGGCCCTGGTTACCGGCGGGACCCAGGGCGTTGGTGCCTCGATTGCCGTGTCACTTGCGCAAGCCGGTGCCAACGTCATCCTCCACGGTTTGGCACACGATGCTCACGCCGACCAGACGCTCGAGCGATGTCGCCGGTGGGGCGTAACTGCGCAATGTCTTGTCGCCGATTTGGCAGAGGATGACGTCGCGACGCGCCAGCTTGCCGCCGCTGCATTGGCGATCGATCCCGGTATTGATTTGCTGGTCAACAACGCCGGGACGTATGTCGACGTGCCGTTCTTGGAAATGACCGCCCCGCTTTATCGTCACACGATGGGCTTGAACGTCGCAGCCGGTTTCTTTCTTACTCAAGCGTTCGCCCGCCACTGGATCGAGCACTCAGTTCGCGGCCGCGTCTTGTTCACGGGTTCGATCAATGGATTCCTGGCCGAACCTTGTCATGTGGCGTATGACGCCAGCAAGGGTGCGGTCGTCGCGATGGTCCGATCGCTGTGTGTCACGTTAGCACCGCGCGGAATCCGTATTAATTCAATCGCGCCCGGCTTGGTCCGCACGCCGCTGACGGACGCAGTACTGGACGCGGATGTCGATGCGGCGAGCTGGATGGAATTGCACACGCCCGCTGGCGTTATTCCTGAGGCGGATGTTTGCGGCGGTGCGGCAGTATTTTTGCTGAGCGACGCTGCTGAACATGTTCACGGCCAAACGTTGTTGGTCGACGGTGGCATGAGCGTATGGCAACAACCGGACTTGCCCGATCGTTTGCGTGGACGCCTGTAATCAAACGCGGTCGCTGTCGTCGATGAAATCACTCACCAGCTCGATTTTCCATTGGGCAACCTTAGATGATCGCCCGGCGATGTATTCCAAGACGATTTTCAGCGTCCTGGGATAGACACCGGAGGTATCCCGCCAAACCGTTTGGGTCAACTCGCGTCCAAACAGCGTATAAACTTTGGCGGGTCGTTCCGGAACCCACTTTGGCTTGTCGCCCGCGGCAATCAATTGAGGAACGACATCCTGTTCACGAAATTGCTGCATCATTTTAGCACCAACGTCGCTGCGCTCGTAATAATCCGTCAGCGGCATTGATTGGGTTTGGCGGCGTTGGGGATGAATTTGCAGTTCCAGTGCCAACTCAATATTTCCTTGGCCGACCAATTGCAACCATTCATAAGCGAACCGCGTCGCTTGATCGGACATTTGTTGCTTCTTGAAATGTCGCTCGCTGACACCCCAAACGCCGAACATCAACGCACAGAATACACCGATCCCAGCCGCAATCACGCCGACCGGTCGATCGCCGCTGTAACGTCGCAGCGCAAACGCGCCCAATAAAATCGCCATCGCGGGCACCACGATCAGCGCTTCGCCGAATATCGCCATGAAGCTGGCCAAACCAAGCACCAGAGCAATGAATCCGCTGAAGCGAATCGGCGTGGTGTCCAATGCCAACTCGGGGGTGTGCTCTTCGGACATCGAAGGCGTGGCAAAAATCGACCCGGTTCCGGTCTCGGTGGTCATCGTCGGCTCAAAAAGAAATCTAAAGAATGAAGATTGGCTTACGGCGAGGCAATTACTTACGCCCATCATGGCGAATCGGTTCGGCAAGCGAAAAGGGGGCAGCCTACTGCACAGCGACAATCGGCCACGGACAATCCGCGATTCGCCCGGCTTCATCAGCAGATTTAACGAACACAATTGCCGCGTACTGGCCAAACTTGGCAAGATCAACGACGCCGTTGGCGCGCCATTCCTGTTCTTGTGTCCAGTCGAACGTTTTGCCACCAGCTTGATATCGCCATTGCTCGTCGTCAGCCAGCGAATCAAAGACGCCATCGCAACCGTAAATGACGCTTTGGATTCCATGGGAAATGGCTGCCGTGCGATCGATCGCAATGCCATACGGCTCGGCGTCCCAGCGTCCCAGTTGAGGTCGGTAGCAACGCCGCGCCAGCCAATGGTCGATTGGCAGCGACGAGAAACTAACGACCGAGGATGTCGATCGAATGGTCTGGTGTGTACCGATCAATCGACGTTGGCGAACAATCTCGGCAAGCGTTTCCAGTGGTGAACTCGATGTCATCTCCGGCGGCGAAAGCAGCAACCAATCATGAAATTGCTGGGTCGATTGGCCAGGCCAGGGGCCGGTCCGGGCGCGAGTAGAATGGATCAACCAGCGGTCAGGCTCGTCAAACAAGCTGCGTCGCGCTGCGTCGTCGCAGCGGATCGCAGACCGCGATCGGCCCGCTGATTCCAGCGGCTCCTCGAGCGGCATCCAATAGCCAATCGCTCCACGGCGAATCAGATCTTGAGCCACGGCTTGATTGCCCGGCGTAACGGCAACATGCACATTGGCCACATCATCCGCCTCCAGCCGCTCGTGCAACCAACGCAACACGGTGCCGCCGCGACGCACATAGGCCACATCGACTCGATCGGCAAACAAGATTGCCAACCCATCACGATCCAGCGAGCTTGACTCGACGGTATGGTAGCGCGGGTCCAATGGTGGCGAAAGCGACAAGCGATCGGCGTCAATGTTGAGCAAATCGCAGACCCGCTCGCACCACGGATGGGCTGCGGTTTGGCCAACGATCAGCAGTCGTTCATTACGTTCGCGTCCGTTTTCGATGAACCGCCGCAGCATCGCCAACTCGGCGCGGTGCTTAAGCGAGTCACGACCCAGACGGCTGCAAACGACCGATTGCCACGGACCGGTATCGCTGGCGAATCGCTCTGCCAACTCAATGCCAAATCGCGAGGCGATCGTGCGTCGGCGCGGTAGCGAAACTTCGGTTACCAAATTGCAGCGTCCCTGCGTGGCAAGGGTTGTTACTGACCGTCCTGTTGGTTTCGATAAATCTCAGACAATTGCGAACCCGACCTGCGCGACGACGGAAGAATATCTGTCTCAGGAGCAAAATCTTTGCCGCGTGCCGCTGAACCCAACGGCGTGGTTACCGAATCGTTAATTGTCTTCAGGTATGCCAATAATTTCCAACCGGGAATCACCGTCACACCTTTCTCAGTCGCCAACGCCTTGATGCGTCCAATTTCGGCTTCCGCCGCAGCGTCGAGTTCGCCACCCACACCAGGTTGGGTCCCCACAACGAGAAATCGCACTCCTGAATCGATCTCGACGCCACCGTCATTTGACAGAACGGCGACGACTTCGGCACCGGCTAGTTCAATCATCGAGCGCAGTTGCTCGGTGTCCCCACGGCCATCACCATCGATATCGATTTCCCCGGCCAGCGCTATACGAACCTTGCGACCAGGTGCCCAAAGCGGCGAATACAGTTTGTCACCGGCGATCAACGGATCGCGGTACGACGCCTCACCGATCACTCGCGCTCGCGACGAGTTC
The DNA here is from genome assembly GCA_041753075.1 of Pirellulaceae bacterium. Taxonomy (GTDB): domain Bacteria; phylum Planctomycetota; class Planctomycetia; order Pirellulales; family Pirellulaceae; genus UBA6163. The sequence goes on along the minus strand of JBGSVE010000115.1, from coordinate 35,809 downwards.
GCGTTCATCACCTTGACAACTTCAATGGTCGCCTTGATCGGCGCATCTTGCAAATTGATCGCATCGGCGGAAATAACGCTGAACTGAACCCCAGCTCGCAGCGCATCGGAACTGCCCAGGTTGATCAACACCAACTCGCCCGGAGGAATGACATATTGAATCTCGCCTTGGACGTTTTCAAACTTGTCGCTGCGCAAGCGATTGAGTTCTTGCTTTTGGTTCTCAACGGTATTCTTGTACGACAATTCGGCCACATCGAACTTGCGACGATCGTCTTGAGATTTTCGCTGCAATAGTTGGTAATCACCCACGGTCTTATTGAGATTACTTTTCATGTCTTCACCGGTTTTACGCATTTTTTCGCGATCTTCGGTGAAGGCGGTATTGGCTGATTCAAGCTTTTGGTCGGCAAGATCGCGGTTCGACTCAGCCTGCTTTTGCGCTTTGCGAGCACCGTCAATGTCGCTGTCGGCTTGACTGCGAATGGTGATCGATTCTTGCAGCGCTTGAGTGTATTGAGCGGTTCGCGAGCGGATCGCATTGACCAAGTATTCCGGCAGGAACGGGTAGTTGCGACTGGCCACATCTACCTCGGGACCGAAGTAAGACATGTCTTGAATGTAGCGACGGTTGATATCTTCCATGTCTGCATCGCCATCGACCGATTCACGCAGCACCTGCAAACTGGCTTCGGTGATTTCGCCTTGGCCAAGCATCGCTTTCATTAGATCGCCCTGGCTCGTTTTCTTGCGCAATAAGTCATTGGCGCTGGCCAATTGCGAAGTGGCGCGCTCGGCTTCAAGCGAAGCGGTATCACCCCAACGCCACAAAAAGAAATTCAGCGCGAGCGAAAGGACGAGAAAAATTAGCGACGCGATCAAACTACCGCGTATCACCGAGTCGTCACGAGCAGCCATATCGAAACGTCCTGAAATGCCGACGAAAGAACCAGAATAGACCGTGCCATGCAGCGACCCGCCATAAAGCCACCACCATCATAGGGGGCTGGCAGCGACAACGCTTGATCACCACTCTATTTACCGCACGCCAATATTCTACCGCTTTGCGGACAAAATGGATCGGCTTATCCCCAGCATAATTCGGACTTTAGCGGTTGGCACGACCATCCGCCGGTATCACCAACATGGCAAAACGACATTCCAGCCGCGAAAACAGCGAGTCCGGCGACCAATTGCACCTCCTGGGCTTCGAACCCGAGCCCGCCCCACCGACACCGCCGAACCAACCTCCCAAATCGCTGCCAACGCCAATCCCGATCTTGGTTCTCGGCCCGATTGATACCGATGTGGCACCTTGCCTGCCCGAAGATACGCCCGATTTGAGGGACAAATTGGTCGTTATCGTCGACTCTCATTCGCTGATCTACCAACTGTTCCACGCCCTGCCGCCAATGACCAGCCCCGCCGGATTGCCGGTCGCAACCGTCCATGGATTCATCGGCGACATGCTCGAACTCGCTCGGCGCAAGTCCCCCGACTACGTGATCTGCGCGTTTGATCTCAGCGAAATCACGTTTCGCAACCAACTTTTTGACCAATACAAGGCCCATCGCGACCCGATGCCTGATGAACTGCGCCAACAAATTCCGCTGATCCGGGTCGCCGTCGATGCGCTCGGCGTCGGCATCATGGAATGTGCGGGCTTCGAGGCCGATGACATTTTGGCAACTGTCAGCAGGCAAGTTCACGACGCCGGTGGCCGCTGCCTGATCGTCACCGCCGACAAAGATTGTCGCCAATTGATTACCGACCAAGTGCGGCTTTACAACATCCGCCGCGACACCGAGATGGGCAAGGAAGAATTGATGGCAGACTGGGGAATTCGCCCCGACCAAGTCGTTGATTACCAATCGCTTGTTGGCGACCCGGTCGATAACGTTCCCGGCGTGCCGTTGATCGGTCCCAAGTTCGCCTGCCAATTGTTGAACCAATTTGAAACGCTCGACGCGATTCTCGACAATACCGATGCGGTCAGCGGTGCGAAGCGAAAAGAAAATCTCAAGAACGGGCGTGACCGCGCGATGCTCAGCCGCGAACTGGTCGCGCTGCGGTATGACGTGCCGTGTACCGTGCCCTGGAGTCGCTCGCGAATGCAACTGGACCACGGCCGACTCGGACCAATGCTCGACCAATTCGGATTCCGCCGACTCAAGGCTCGCGTCGCGGTGTTTGGTTCAAGCGATTCGAGTGATTCAGGCATCAACCGGACATTGCAATCGGGTGCCGGGCAATCGACGAACGAATGGCTTGCCTCTTCGCCAATGGTCACAACCCAGATCGCAGCCGAACCCTGGGCGACGCAGTATGAAACGATCCGCGACATCGCGGCGCTGGACAATCTGGTCGCTCGACTTCACGACGTGACGGCAATCGCGATCGATACCGAAACGACCGGAACCGACCCGCGCGGTTGTGACCTTGTGGGTATCTCGATCGCTTGGCAGCCCGAGTGCGCCGCCTACTTGCCGATCCGCTCGCCCGCCGGTGAACCGTCACTTGACTTGGCGGACGTTGCCCAGCGATTAACACCCATTCTTCAGAACGACGCCGTTGGCAAAATCGGCCAAAACTTGAAGTTCGATCTTGTCGTGCTGCGCTCCGCAGGAATGCGTCTCGCTGGCTTGCAAACCGACACCATGGTCGCTGACTACTTGCTGCACCCGGGGCGTCGCAATCATACGCTCGACGATTTATCCGAGCGGTATCTGGGGCACATCACAACACCGATCTCGGCCTTGATCGGCAGCGGCAAAAACCAAATCACCATGGACCAAGTGCCGCTGGACCAAGTCAGCGATTACGCATGTGAGGATGTCGATGTACCGATCCGCATCGCGCCCACGGTTCATGACCAACTCGAATCGCTCGGACTCGGCAAGTTGTTCCGCGATGTCGAAATGCCGTTGGTCGAAGTGCTTGCCGAAATGGAATACAACGGCATTCGCGTTGACGTCGATCACTTGGACGCGATGAGCGAACTGTTCGCAACGCGGATCGAGGACTTGCGCGACGAAATCATCACCGCCGCCGGTGGACCGTTGAATCTGGACAGTCCCAAGCAATTGGCGGCGTTGCTGTTTGATCGACTTGGCTTGCCAATTGTCAAGAGAACCAAAACTGGAGCCAGCACCGACGCCGACGTGTTGCAGACGCTCGCGGCAATGCATCCATTGCCCGCCAGGATCATTGAATATCGCCAAGCGACAAAGCTTAAGAACACCTATATCGACGCGCTACCGAAGCTGGTCAATCCGCGAACGGGCCGCATTCATACGTCGTTTCGCCAAGATGTTGCCGCGACGGGCCGCCTGAGCAGCACGGATCCGAACCTGCAAAATATTCCGATACGCACCGAGGAAGGTCGCGCGATTCGCGGTGCCTTTCGCGCCGGCCCGGAGGATTGGTTGCTCGTTGCCGCCGACTACTCGCAAATTGAATTGCGCGTGCTGGCTCATTACAGCGGCGACAAGGCGATGTTGGAGGCGTATCACAACGACCGCGACATTCACACCCGCGTTGCCGCCGAAGTTAACGGCATCGACGAAGCCAACGTCACCAGCGACATGCGCCGCATGGCCAAGACGATTAACTTCGGCATCGTCTATGGCCAGAGCCCATTCGGCTTGGCGCGAACACTCGGCATCTCCAAGGATGAAGCCGCCAGTTACATCGAACTTTATTTTGCCCGCTACCCCGGCGTCCAGGAGTTCATGTTGCAAACAATGGAATCGTGTCGTCGCGATGGCTATGTGACGACGATGCTCGGTCGCCGGCGCGATGTCCAAGGCGTGCGCGATTTGCGCAGTGCCGACTTGGCCAAGCGTCGCAATCTGACAGAGGCCGAGCGAATTGCGGTCAACACGGTCATCCAAGGTTCCGCTGCGGACCTAATCAAGTTGGCGATGATCTCGCTGCACCGGAGATTGGCGACATCCGGTTTGCAAACCAAAATGTTGCTGCAGATTCACGATGAACTGCTGTTCGAATGTGCGCCCGGCGACGTCGAAAAACTTTGCGACATCGTTCGCGAAGAAATGACTGGAGTCGCCGAATTGAAAGTGCCGTTGCGAGTCGAGATTGCCAGCGGTCGCACTTGGGCCGATGTTTAAAACCACTGTTGAATCGTCGGCTTGATCACTATCTCTGGGACGCAGGCGCGCGGCGGCAGTCGACAGATCGACACAATCACGCCGGCGATATCCTCGGGCTGAAGAATCGCGTCCTTGTGATCTTGAGAAACCGGCGTCGGACGATTGTCCAAAATCGGCGTATTGACTTCACCGGGATAGACGTTGGTGATCCGCACGCCTTCTTCGCGGACTTCGTTGCTGATTGCCGTTCCCAACGCCGTCATCGCAAACTTCGACGCACAATAAACAATGCCGCCAAGTTGGATCGCGCGTTTTCCGGCAACCGACGAGATGTTGATCACCAATCCATCGCGGCGTTCTCGCATCGCCGGCAAGACTTCCAAAATACATCGGTATGCGCCCGTGGCGTTGATTCGCATCACGCGATCCCAATCATCCGGGTCCATCGCGGCTATCGTCCGGTTTTGAATATTAATCCCCGCGCTGTTCACCAAAATATCGACATCACCGAATTGCGTTCGCACCGCCGCAAAGAACTCCTTGATGCTGTCGTTATCGCCAACATCAAGCGTCTGGCAGCGGATCGGATGTTTCGACGCGACCGATTTGGCAAGCGTCTCCAGCGGTTCGGCGCGACGGCCACCAATCATCACGCGGCAGCCCACCAAGGCCAATTCACGAGCGATTCCCGCACCGATACCAGTGCCACCGCCGGTGATGGCGACGATTCTGTTTTCCAAGTCTGTCATATTGTTGCTTGCCGTCGAAGGAGTGAAATCGTCGGTCGTAACGCCGCAGAATGTATCGCGTCGGGTTGCAATTGCGCAAGGGGTTAGCGGATAATCAGCGTTTACGTTTTACACTTTTGAGTTGATGCGAATCGATGACAACCGCGAGTCCGTTGGATACGACAATCGCGGTCGTCACGCCTGAGAATATCGCATTTGAATACCAACTTGCCGGTCCGTTTCGTCGCCTGCCCGCCTACATGCTCGATGTCGCGGCCCGCTGGACGTTCATCATTTTGATCGGCTTTATGCTGTTGATGATCGGTGTTCTTACCGATGTGTCGTCGCTCGGCTCGTTTTTACTTGCCACCGGCATGGTCGTTTATTTTATGATCAGTTGGTTTTACGGCACGTTTTTGGAAACCTATTTCAATGGGCGAACGATCGGCAAATGGGCCTGTGGTTTGCGCGTGATTTGCGTTGATGGTCGCCCGATTGATGGCACCCGCGCCGTCATCCGTAACCTGCTTCGCATCGCTGATATTGCTCCGTTTGCGGCGCTCAGCCAAGTGATCCCCGAGGCCAGCCCTGCGTTTTTGATTCCCACCGGCATGGTCGGCTTTTTGACAGTGATCTGCACGCGGCGAATGCAACGACTGGGCGACCTGGCCGCCGGCACGATGGTCGTCGTCGACGAGAAAAGTTGGCGACTACCGATCACCAAAATCGACGATCCGCGAGTGCCCGCGCTCGCTTCGTTTATCCCAGGTGACTATCGCGTCTCGCGAACCATGGCCAAGACGCTGGCGATTTATTGTGAACGTCGTGCGTACTTAACGCCAGCGCGACGACGTGAAATCGCGATGCACTTGACCACACCGCTGATTGAACGTTTTGAGTTTCGACCGGATGTCGATCCTGATTTATTGATGGTCGCACTTTATCACGCAACGTTCCTCGCTGATTCGCGCGGCGAACCGGTTCCGCTGGGTCCACTGGCCGGTGCCAGTCCGCTGCTGCGCGACACCAAGAAGACGCAGGATGCAGCACCAATGATTACCGCCGACATGGGGCCACCGCTGGTCGCGACGATCCTTGACGATGCCACCGGAGCGACCGCGTTATGAATTTCGCCAAGATGATGGAGCAGCGTCAAAAGCAATGGGCCGAACTTGAACAGCTTTGCGACGCCCTGGAGCTGTCCGGCAAAGATCGTAAAGACGGTGCCGCCGGAATTTCAAGGTTCGCCACACTGTACCGCGCCGCGTGCGCGGATCTGGCGCTGGGCGATTCATACCAACTTCCACCCGCAACGGTGACCTATCTGCATCGGCTTGTCGCCCGCGCGCACAATCGACTGTATCGCGCCAGCCGCATTGATCCCGGCACCTGGGCCGACACGATTTTTCGCGTCGCGCCGCGCCAGATTTTTGACGATGCCTGTGTCCGCGTCGCGGCAATTTTGTTCTTCGGTTTGTTTACGCTGGCAACGTACCTGGGTGCCAACGAAGATCTGTTTCCCGGTTTTGTGGAACGTGTCGTCGGTGAGAGTCAGATTGAGATGATGGAGAACATGTATGACCAACCGATCAATGGTTCGCTCAATCATTACGTCACGATGGCGGGTTTCTACATCATGCACAACACGGGCATTGGCCTGCAGTGCTTTGCCTTTGGCGTGTTGATTATCCCTTGCTTATTCAAATTGGCGTTCAATGCAATTTCTTTGGGCGCGGTGTTCGGTTACATGGCCCGCGAAGACTCGTCCGGCGGCGATAATTTCTTACATTTCGTAACCGCTCATGGACCGTTCGAATTGACGGCGATCGCGCTGGCTGGTGCCGCAGGTCTGCGACTGGGCGTGGGGTTGTTTCGTACCGGCGGCTTAACTCGCGTCCGTTCGCTGCGCGAATCAGCAATCAAGGCGGTGCCGATCATGGCCGCATCCGCATGCTTGTTTTTTTTGGCCGCGTTCACCGAAGGGTTCATTTCGCCGAGCCCGCTGCCTTATCTTTTCAAAGCATCGTGGGCCATTTTCTCGTCAGGCCTGATTAGCTTTTATTTCGTCGTACTGGGATTCCCCCGATTCGAAACCCCGCCCGAAGACGCGAGCGAGCTACAGGGAATTGATTTGTTCGGCGATGACGAAGAGGATTTGCGGCGTGCAACTTGACCAGACCCATGTCGCGATTCGCGCACGCACGATGACCGAAATTGCCGACTTGGCGATGGTCATGATTCGTTCATATCCGTATGCGGCGATCTTTGGTTTTGCACTCGGTGCATTGCCGTGGGCAATCGCCAATGCCGCGCTGTTGGGTTGGATTCCGTGGCAGGAGTATTCGGTGCTCAGCTTCGATGAAGAGATGGCATCGAGCTTGGTTCGTTACCAAGTGTTGATGACGTTGCTCGTTTTTCTTCAAGCACCTGCGGCCGGTGTGTTCACGACTCTTTATATTGGCCAAGCGGTGTTTGAAAGCCAGCCCACTTGGTTGACCGTTTTCAATGAAGCGAAGAGTTCGTTTTGGCGTTGGTTCTGGGTTTTAGGTGTACTGCGAGGTGCGATTCCATTGATGCTCTTGATAGCGCTGGGTTGGTCTGGTGGTGCAATCGAAGACTTAAGTTATGTGTGGCCGGTGATCCTCGTCGGTGCCATGTTTTTTCTGCGCGCCAACCGACCGTTTATGCCGGAGATTCTTTTGCTTGAGCGTTGTCCGCTGCGCGCCAAGATGGTCAACAAGATCCCGACCGCGATCACCGCCAAGCAACGCAGTTCCGCCCTGCATTCGCCCATCGGAACCGAGTTATTTGGGCGATTCACGATGATGTCCGTGTTGCTGCCGATCTTAGCTTGGCTGGGCTTTTATGGGCTGATCTGGATGCGCGGAATCTTGTTTGGCGTCTGGGAATGGGATCTGTTTGTTTACTTGGTCCTGTTTCCCATCGCGTTATGGGCGACGGCTTCGCTGAGCGTCTTGGTCCGTTTCTTGAGCTACCTCGACACCCGCATTCGACTTGAAGGTTGGGAAGTCCAATTGGCGGTTCGCGCCGAGGCGCTGCGCCAATTTGGTGAGGCCGACATCGCATCGCTCGCGAAAGGAACCGGATCGTGAGTCGCGTAATACTCGTCATCTTTGTTGTCGCGTTATTGCCAACGTTTGGTGATCACCAATTGTTCGCCGCCGATTCGCCGGTTGTCGAATCGATGCAGGACATCGGCAAAACACCCTGGTACGATCCAGAGAAAGAATCGATCGTGCCGGTGCCGTTGAGCACTCGCAAAGACGATACCGCCAATCGCGAAAGCCGCTGGTTGCCCGGAGCAAAGAAGATTTCACCAAGCTCCAGTGCATCATCTGGTGCGACGGGAACCGGCATGTCGTGGGGCTCGGCGATTGGCTGGTTCATTCTGACTCTGTTTTTCGTCGGCATCACCGGGCTGATCTTATACGCCTTTTCGCAAATCAGTCCCGATACGGTGATCCGTTCCAATCGCCGCGACGATGACCTTACCGGCGCACCCGACGCGGAAACGCAAAAACGAGTCGAGCATTTGCCGGCTGAATTACGTGGCTCCGGTATCAATCTGCGGGCCGAAGCCGAACGTTTGATGCAGCAGGGCGACTACGACGAGGCGATCAAGTGTTTGTTCGGACATCAACTATTGTTACTTGATCGCGTGGGAAAATTGCGACTTTCGCGGGGTAAGACCAACAACCGCTACGTTAACGAAACTCGCCGCCAATCGGCTGACGCGGCGTCACTATTACGATCGACCGTTTCGGCTTTCGAGGCGTCTTACTTTGGACGCCATACGCCATCCACCGAAACCTTTGCAATACTTTGGGCCGACAACTTGCGACTGGAATCCTTGGCGTCCCGAACCACGGAGGCCGCAGCATGAGACTCGGTGTTACGAATGCCTCGCAGCGGGCCATCGCACTGCTTGTGTTGACGTCGCTTGTGTTTATTTTGCCGGGCTGCGGTGCGGCACTGCGGACCGATTACGGCAAGTCTCGTGGTATTTCCGGTGACAAGAGCATCAACGGCTTCGGCGTCTTGCGTCGTGCTTATGCGCGCGAAGGTTGGGCAACGCGCGACGTGGCCAGGCTAAATCAACGCCTCAAGAACGTCGATGCCGTCGTTTGGACACCCAGCTATCGCGACACGCTGCACGCCGATGCGACGGCGTGGTTCGACCAGTGGTTGAGTGAAAAGACGCGGACACTTGTGTATGTGATTCCCGACGGCGGTTGCGATCGCGAGTATTTTGAACTCGCTAGACAGTCGGCACCACCGCAACAGCAGCTTGAGTATCGTCGCCGCATCGCTCGTTTAACAACCGACAAATTGCTCGAGCGTTTGCGCGATGAAGCGATTGCCCACAACGGCTGGTTCCAGGCCCAGCGACTTGACGACGGCATGACGCTGGGGGCCACCGGGGCATGGGCATCGGCGTTGAAGACAAAATCGGCCGCAAAGTTGCCGCCCGGCGCGGGACCGTTCTTGAGTTACGAGGTGGTGCCGGTGCCGCAAACCATTGGGCAACCGACATCCCCGCCAACAACGCCACCCAACCCGGCGCTACCCAACGCCACTCCTGCGCCACCGATAGCCGTTGGCCCAACGCCGCCACAAGTCTCCGGGGTAAAGGTTCAGCACCGAAAACTGCTGGCCGCGGAGGATGGTTCGCCAGCGATTATCGAAATTCATGCGGACGAGTGGGGCGATTCAAAGATCATCGTCATTGGCAGCGGTTCCCTGCTTTGCAATTACACATTGGCATCACCTCCAGGCCAAGCGATTGCCCAACAACTGATCGCCAGCACCGCCAAGTCACCGGGGATGGTTGGTTTCATCGCCAGCGATTATCGCGGCGTATCGGTTTCGGAAAACGATGACGAAATCAACGCCATGACCGGAATGGAAATCCTGACGGTCTGGCCACTGAACTTGATCACGATTCATTTGGCGATGATCGGCTTCATTGCCTGCCTGGTGATGTTCCCGATCTTTGGGCGACCGTCGACTGGCGAAGAGCCATCGTCAAGCGATTTTTCCGATCACCTTGATGCCGTTGCATCGTTGATGCACAAGTCAGGTGGCGAGAACTACGCGCGACAACGAGTCAGCGAATACATGAAACGCGTTCGCGGCGAAACCACCGGCCCTTGGGTCATCACCGAACCGCCGCCGCCTGTAAATCTGCCACCCGCGAATCTGCCAACCGTATCAACCACCCTGCTTTCGACTCCGCTTAAGAAAGAAACACCTTGACCACAGTGACTGCATCAAACACCGATATAGGAAAAGTTCGGCGGATCTATGACGCCATCACGGCTGAAGTGGCAAAGGTCTACGTTGGCCAAGATGAACTTGTCTTAGGTACGCTCGTTGCGCTGGTCAGCGGCGGCCATGTGCTGATCGAGTCGGTTCCGGGTTTGGGGAAAACTCTGTTTGTTCGGACTCTCGGTCGCATCCTCGGTTGCGAATTTGGTCGGATTCAATTTACCGCCGACTTGATGCCCTCGGATATTACCGGCGCACCCGTCTACGACATGCAACGATCGGAATTTCGTTTCCGTCCCGGGCCGGTGTTTACGCAATTGCTGTTGGCCGATGAAATCAATCGCTCACCGGCCAAAACCCATGCCGCGCTGCTGGAAATCATGCAGGAGTACCGGGTCACGATCGACGGCACGAGTCACGTCGTACCATTGCCGTTTTTGGTCCTTGCCACGCAAAATCCGCTGGAAAGCGAAGGCACTTACGCGCTGCCCGAAGCTCAACTTGATCGCTTCATGTTCAAACTCAAGATCGACTATCCATCGGCGGCTGACGAAGCCGAGATCTTGCGGATGCACAGCCAGCAAGTCGATTTGAATCAGCGTTTGACTAATGAGTTGCGTCCCATCACGAACCCTGAACAAGTTCGCGCGATGACAAAGGTATGCGGCGATGTGCGGATCGAAGATGAGTTGGTCAATTACATCAATACGATTGTTCGCGCGACGCGAAGTTGGCCGGCGTTTCATCTTGGCGCTTCGCCACGCGCCGGAATCGCGCTGATGCAAGCGGCTCGAACCTTGGCCGCGTTCGCCGGACGCGACTTCGCAGTTCCCGATGATGTTGCGTCCATTGTTCTGCCAGCGCTGCGGCACCGCGTGCAATTGACCGCCGAAGCCGAAGTCGAGGGCCGCTCCGTCGATGACGAATTGCGAACTTTGATTCAGGGAATCGAAGTGCCGCGAAGCTGAGGCTTCAACAATTCCGAATCGAAGCAATTGCTGAAATTGTTCTACGACCAACGAAGCTGGAGTCGCCATACTTCAGACCCTGCAATCCGAAGTCTGGCGACTCCGGCTACGGGTAAGGCGTCGTAGAACCTTGTCAAAACGAGAAAATTCACTTGCGTTTATTGACGCGGCGTCATATTATTGTCGCATGATGACAATCAGCCCCAAACAGCGCGAAATCCGCCAGCGGGAAGCCAAGATCCTTGAATTGGCTCGACCGATCATTGCCGCCGGTGGGCTTTCGGCACTGAGCATGGAATCGATCGCGGCGCAAATCCAGACCGCAAAGGGGACGGTCTACAACCATTTCCCCAACAAGGAGGAGATTGTCCTGGCGCTGGCCGTTCAGGCGGTCGAGCGGCGGTTGGAACTGTTCAACACGGCCGTGATGATGCGTGGCAAAACGCGCGACCGGATTGCCGCAATTGGGCTGGCTTGCGAGTGGTATGCGGACCATCATCGCGAGCTGTTTCAGGTCGAAATTCTGATTCGAAACGACAATGTTCTCGAAAAAACTTCGGGAAAACGCCAGGAAATATTGCGCAATTGCGAGGGCCGCTGCATGCACGCGGTCGCCGGTGTGGTTCGCGATGCGGTGGCTTGTGGCGACGTGCAATTGCACGTCCAACACTCGGTCGAAGACCTGGTTTTTGGCCTTTGGTCGTTGGTTTATGGTGGGTTAATGATCGAAGCAACCAGCCCTTCGCTGGCCGATGTCGGTATCAAAAACGCCCGTTTGGCAATCCGCCGAAATTCAAATGCGATGCTCGATGGACTTCATTGGAAGCCACTTTACAACCGCGAACACTATGAGCGATGGGCGGGCACAGTATTAAAGAAATTAAGCGACCTGCGCGCGGTCGAACCGACTGAAAGACGGTGATTTTATGACGCCAATGCAAAAAAAGATGACGGCTAGTTCGATCGCGGCGGCAGCGATCGGGTTGCCGCTGCTGAGTTATGTTTTCGCCGGGGAGTCCGCGGCCAAGCTTCCGCCAGAGGTTGTCGGTCAATCGGTTGGCTCGGCGCTGCCGGTCGAAACATTTGTGCTCGGTTCAATCGCCGTTCCGGCAGAATTGGATTCGTATCGCGGTGTCGTGGCGGCCAGCAAAGAAGCCGAGTTGAGTTTCCGCCGCGGCGGACGGGTTGAGTCGATCGAGGTCGAAGAAGGTTCGGTTGTTACGAAAGGCTTGGTCTTGGCCAGCCTAGATGCAACCGATGTCGAGGCTCAGGTGGCCGTGATCGCGGGTCAGATTATTGAAGCCGATGCGATGTTGGCCGAGTTGGTCGCTGGGCCGCGTGAGCAAACAATCGAAGCCGCTCGCAACGATGTCCAGCGACTCGAAGCCGTGGCAAGTTTGGCAGCGGCGACGGCCGAACGCCAACGGTTCCTGATTCAATCGAATTCGTCCAGCCGCCAACAATATGACGAGGCGCGGTTTGCGGTTCAGCAGAACGAAGCCGCGTTGGCTGCGGCAAAACAGAACTTGTCGGAGCTGGTCGCCGGCACACGTCCGGAGAAATTAGTCGCGCAGCGGGCGCGGTTACAGGTCTTGCGAGCACAAGAACGGTCGGCACACGTCGACCTTGATGATGCTCGAATCGTCGCACCGTTCTCAGGCATTATCGCCAAACGATTGATGGACGAGGGCACGATCGCACACCCACAAGCGATTGTGTTGCGATTGATCCAGTGCGAGCCGCTGGAGGCAACGTTTGGTCTGGCGGTTAAAGATGCAATGTCGCTTTCGATTGGTCACCCAGTGAAGATCACGGTCAACGGTTTGACTCGCGATGCAGTCGTGGCCCGCATTGAACCCGAACTTGATCGCGAAAGTCGAACGCAAGCGATCACGATCTCGTTGCCGGGTGCTTACCCAGGAATCGTTCCGGGCCAAACCGCAAGCTTGTCGATCAGTCGGCGGCGCGAAAATGGTCTGTGGGTACCGATCAGCGCGTTGTCACGAGCGGCCCGTGGCTTGTGGTCGCTGTACGTCGTTGTCCAAGCGGAATCGGACGCGGCGTCAACATCCATCATCGAGCGACGAGACGTTCAAGTGGTTGAAACCGACACAACCGTCGCCAGAATCGTCGGTTCAATGGTGACGCCAGGCGATCGCGTTGTTCGCAACGGAATCCATCGAGTGACGCCCGGTATGCGGGTGACGCCTATCGCCGTCTCGCCGCCGGGAGCGCAACCATGAACCGTCCCCTCTCCATCGAGCCCGAGGCCCGTCGCGATTGGTCGAACTGGATGGCGGCCGATCGCCGCATGATGGTCTTGATTGTTTCGCTTGCGATGGTTGCGGGGTTGTCGAGCATCGCCGTATTGCCGCGGATGGAAGATCCGGTTTTAACGAAACGCGCCGCGATCGTGGTGACGACAATGCCTGGTGCCGACGCCGCGCGAGTCGAAGCGCTGGTTACCGAAAAGATTGAATTGAGGCTGCGTGAAGTCGAAGAAGTCAAAGAGCTTCGATCGCAAAGCCGACCTGGTGTTTCGTCGATCACAGTCGAACTGCTGGACAGCGTTTACGAATCGGACGAAGTCTGGTCGAGCATCCGTGCGAAGATCGAGGACGCGTTGCCCGAGTTGCCGGCCCAGGCGTCGCGTCCGCAATTCAATGATCTCGAAGTCCGCGCTTTTGCAAGTATTGTGTCAGTGGTATGGGCGCTCGAGACGCCGGTCGACTACGGCGTGCTGAGGCGTACGGCGAGAGACTTACAAGATCGATTGCAAGCCGTCCCCGGAACGGAGACGGTTGATCGATTTGGTGATCCGGGTGAAGAGGTGCTGGTCAAGATTGATCCGCAGCGGGCCGCCGCGATGGGTTTGTCGGCGGCCGATGTTTCGCGCCAATTGATGGCCTTTGATGCGAAGGACGCCGCCGGACTTGTCCGATCGAGCAAACAAGATTTGCTGGTAGAAGTCGGCAACCAATTCGACGACCTCTCCGACGTGGCGCGAGCGGATATTCAGGCATTCGATGGACGATTTGTTCGACTTGGCGAGATTGCCGAGGTGATGGTCACGACGCCTCAGCCAGTGCCACGATTAGGTCGTCATGGTGACATGCCGGCGATCAGTCTTGGCGTTTTGACGCGTGCCGAATCGCGAATTGACTTATGGGCTGCAAAAGCAAAACAAACGGTCGCCGAGTTCGAGCAAACACTGCCAGCGGGTCTACAGATCGTAAACGTCTTGGATCAAAGCTCCTATGTGCATACGCGGTTGTCGACGTTGCTTGCGAATCTAGCCGTCGGTGGGTTGGCGGTCTGTGTGGTGATTTGGTTCTTAATGGGATGGCGAAGTGCGCTGGTCGTGTCTTCGGCGTTACCGCTGACGTTGTTGACCGTGCTGTTTCTCATGCGAATGCTTGGCATCCCGATTCACCAGATGTCGATCACCGGATTGATCATTGCGCTGGGTTTATTGATTGACAACGCGATCGTGATAGTCGACGAGGTGTCGACCGAAAGAGCCAAAGGACACTCGTTAATGGCGTCAGTTTCGATTGCGGTCAAGCGGCTGACCGTACCGCTAGTTGGCAGCACATTGACGACCGCGTTTGCGTTCGCGCCGATTTCAATCATGCCGGGTCCGGCGGGCGAGTTCGTTGGCTCAATCGCGGTCAGCGTGATGTTGGCGATCTTCGTCTCGCTGTTCTATTCGCTGACAATCATCGCTGCGATGGCCGCAATCTTTGTCGACGTTCGTCCTCAGCCCAGCGATATCAGTGTCGCGAAGAGCAGTAAGAAAACGTTCATGTCAGCGATTCGCTATGGCTTTCGATCAACACGCCTAACATCGCTTTACAGGCAATTTCTCATCGGGATATTGCGGTTTCCGAAGACCGCAATCGCAGCTTCGTTTGTGCTGCCAATCGTTGGATTCGGGTTGGCGACAACGTTGCCCGAGCAATTCTTTCCCCCGGCGGATCGAGACCAATTTTATGTTGAAATCGAGTTGCCGACTGGTGCTTCGATCAACGATACTCTGGCCATCTCGCATCTCGTCGACAAGGTTTTGGACACCGAACCGATTCGCAGTCGCGACTGGTATTTTGGTGAAAGCGCACCGACTTTCTATTACAACGTGATCGCCAATCGGCGCGGCACACCGCATTTTGGTCAAGCGATTTTGCGTGTTGATTCGCCTAGCACCGCCGCGGCGATGATCGATCGGTTGCAGGCGAAGCTTGATCGCGCCGTACCAAGCGCGCGCGTCTTGGTTCGACAACTCGAACAAGGTCCGCCGTTCGATGCACCCATTGAAATTCGCTTGTTTGGCCCGGACCTCGATCGTTTGACTGACCTGGGAGACGAAGTCCGCCACTTGATTGCCGGGATTCCTGCGGTCACGCATACACGAAGTTTGCTGTCCGAGACGTTGCCCAAGATCAGCCTTGATGTCGATGCCCAAGCGGCTGAGTTAGCGCGGTTATCACCTCAGGACGTTGCCAATCAACTGCAGGCTTCGCTGGATGGTCGCGTCGGTGGCGCGGTGATCCAAGAAGTCGAAGTACTTCGCGTTCGCGTGCGGACAAGCGACGAGGCGAGATCCGAAATCGGTGGCATGCAATCGATGGACTTGATCGGCACCGGACCGATGGGCGGGAACGTCGTGCCGTTGCGCGCAATCGCCGAACTAACGCTTGAACCGGAGGCCGCAACAATCGTTCGCTTGAACCAGCGACGGATGAACGAGGTCAGCGGTTTTCTGTCAGCCGGAGTTTTGCCGGCGACGGTGCTGAGCGAGTTTGCGAAGCGGTTGGAAGCCAGCGGATTTGAGCTGCCGCCTGGATATGAGTTGGCTTACGGTGGCGAAGCATCGAAGCGCGATGACGCCGTCGACAATTTGGTTGCCAGCGTCGGTGTGTTGATGATGATGATTGTGGCGTCGCTCGTCTTGGCCTTTGGCTCGTTTCGGTTGGCGGCGATCATTGGGATGATTGGTGCGATGTCCGTCGGCCTAGGTCTGGGATCGTTATGGCTTGGCGGATATCCGTTTGGCTTCATGGCGATCATTGGCACCATGGGATTGATTGGCATCGCGATCAACGATTCGATCGTGGTGCTGGCGTCGCTGCAGGAGCACCATCCGGGACCAAGTCCAAGTCGTGAAGCAATTGCCGACACGGTCGTTGCTTGCACACGGCATGTGATCGCGACGACGTTAACAACAATCGCCGGATTTGCGCCATTGGTTTGGGGTGGAGGAAAATTCTGGCCTCCCCTGGCGGTTTCGATTGCCGGTGGGGTTGTTGGTGCGACGACGCTGGCGATTGTGACCGTGCCTTGCGCGTTCCTGGCGCTGAAATTGGCTGGCCAAAGCGTCGAAATGGCCACCAACAAGTTCAAACGTCGAAGCCATACACGACCAACCGAATTGTCCGGCAATACGATTGATTCAATCGATGACTTAGTGCCTCAAGAAATATCGACAACACGTGTGCCGGCAATGAGGTCATGAATACAGCGGCGGTCGTCGCGAAAGATAAAACAATAATCGACGATCGTATAAATCATGCCGAGCAGTGGTATTCCGCCGAGCAGACCACTGACCAATGCCCGCATCACAAACGCTTTGACAAACCCAGCCGGTTGATCGTCTTCGATGCTTACGATTTGAGTTTTGACAAAATACTTTCCGATCGATTGGCTGCGTGTCGCCAACAGATAGAGATTGAGCACGGTGACCGCCAGTGCCGCCAACAGCGCCCAGACGAAACCCAGGATCGACAATATGCCGATTTCTCCTGAACCGTTTCCGGCCAACATGTCGGCGACGACCAGCAAGACGGCGGGAATCAACAAAACCAACCCGACGATCATGTCGTAGATCGCTCCGATAAGCCGTTTGTCTAGTCCGGCCAACGGGTAGATCTCACCGCGAACCGATTCGTTCCCGAGAATCGGAGCGTAAGGGTTTTTCAAATTTGACATTAGAAATCTCCAAAGGCGACTAGTGATTCGTCCAAGTTTGATTTTAGGATTGTGGGTGGAATGGCGCAAGCCACCAGCCTCGCAAACTACCGGCGGCTAGCGCCGTACCGCGCCGGCCCTAACTTTTATTCTTGACGGACCACTAGAGCCCTTTTCAAACAAAGCCGAGTACGTCGAACATGTCGTAAAGACCAGGCGGTTGCGATTGCAACCATTTCGCCGCCGCGATTGCACCAACAGCGTAGCAATCACGATTACTGGCCGCGACATTGATTTCGATCCGTTCGCCGAGCATTGCAAAAACGATCGTATGTTCGCCAGGATTGTCGCCAACTCGAATGGCGTGGTAACCGATTTCGTTTCGTGACCGCGCACCCGTTTTGCCTTCGCGGCCGTGAACGTGCTGAACCGCATTGCCCCCGGATGCGGACAACTCGTCAGCGATGATTTGGCCGAATTTTAGCGCCGTACCGCTGGGCGCGTCTTCCTTGAAACGGTGATGTCGTTCGAGGATCTCGATGTCGACGCCGGTGGGCAGATTCTTTAGCGCCGCAGTCACCTGCTGGGCCAACTTCATCGTCAAATTAACCGCCAACGACATGCTCGGTGCCCAGCAAACCGGGATCATTTCCGCCGCTTGGCTTAGACGTTCCTTATGCTCATCCTCCAAGCCTGTGGTCGCGACGACGATGGGCGTTTTGGAATCCAAACATGCGTCCAAGCAAGCTGCGACGGCAACGGGCGAGGAGAAATCGATCACCGCGTTGGCCCCGCGCGGCCAAGTCGAGCTCAGCGCGACCCCAACCGGATGGGCGGCGGCAATCGTGCCGATGTCGTTGCCGATCAATGGGTTTGTCGCCGACTCGATACCGCCAATCAGCTTGATGGTTGGATCTTCGGCGGCCAAGGCGACGACGCGGCGACCCATTCGCCCAGCGGCTCCGTGAACGATCAGCGACAATAAGTACGACGTCATAGCGAACCAAAAATCAAGGTCGGTGGTCGAAATCCAATGGCCAATCGTAACCATTGCTGTGAGTCTTCGGAACCATTGGCCAG
Organism: Pirellulaceae bacterium; assembly: GCA_041753075.1. GTDB lineage: Bacteria > Planctomycetota > Planctomycetia > Pirellulales > Pirellulaceae > UBA6163. Next base: position 17,669 of record JBGSVE010000115.1, on the reverse strand, counting down.
CTACGAGAAATCAATCGAGGAGGGTAACATATCGGCGTTACTTTTTCACAACTCCCGCCACCTTGACGAAACCATTTTGTCCAAACGAGTACTATCGGGCATTCAGCCAACGGGACGTCCGCACTGGGGCAATTATTTCGGCGCGATTCGCCAATACATTGACTTGCAAGACGACAACGACGGCTTTTACTTTATCGCCGACCTGCATGCGCTCACGACGGTGCGTGACGCCAAGACTCTGCGCCAAAATACGCTCGACGCCGCGCTCGATATGCTGGCCCTGGGTCTTGATCCCCAACGGGCGACGATGTTTGTCCAGTCGCATGTTCCCGAAGTCACCGAATTGACTTGGCTGCTGATGACGGGAGCACCGATGGGATTGCTCGAACGTTGCCACGCTTACAAGGAAAAGAAAGCCAAGGGATTGAATGCCGACGCGGGCTTGTTCACGTATCCGGTGCTGATGGCCGCCGACATTTTGGCCTATGACTCGCAAGTGGTTCCCGTGGGTCAAGACCAGGTCCAGCATATCGAAGTCTGCCGCGACTTGGCGGGTGTCTTCAACCACGAGTTCGGCGAGACGTTTGTGTTGCCGGTGGCCAAGACGCTCCAGCATGGTGCCAAGGTTCCCGGAACCGATGGCCAAAAGATGAGCAAGAGTTATGACAACACGCTGGCGTTGTTTGGCGACGTCAAGGCAATCCGCAAATCGATCATGCGAATCGTGTCGGACAGTCGCCCGATGGAAGACCCCAAAGAGCCCGACGACGACCATCTGTTTCAATTGTATCGGCTGTTTGCATCACCCGGCGACGTCGAATCGATGGCTGCAATGTATCGTCGCGGTGGATTCGGATACGGCGAGGTCAAGAAAGCGGTTGCCGATGCGAGCGAATCGTACTTCGCGACCGCACGGGCAAAACGAATCGAGTGGGAATCGAACCGCGACGAAGTGAAACGGGTTCTTGACGAAGGTGCGGCGCGTGCTCGCGAAGTGGCTGCTGCGGTGGTCGCCAGAGCCCGATTGGCTTGTGGACTGCGCTGATGGAAATTGTTGGCATCGGCACTGAGATCATCGAGTGCGTTCGCATCGCGAAAATGATCGAGCGACACGGCGAGATGTTTCTTGAACGTGTCTACACGCCCGATGAGGTCGAGTACTGCTGCGAGCGTGCGTCGGCGATCCAGCATTACGCCGCGCGTTGGGCGGCCAAGGAAGCAACCATGAAGGCGATTGCCGCGCGCGGCCACGGGGTTCGCTGGAACGAGATCGAGATTCAGGTTGATTCGGTGGGACAGCGGCTGCATCTTCGCGGCAACGCGGCCCGTTGGTCCGAAAGCTTGGGGATCGACGAATTGCGATTATCGCTGGGCGGTTGCCGGACGCACGCCACGGCGTTTGTGATCGCCGGCCGGAAGTAGTGAGTGTTCGACGATTCAGCCGACTGGTATTTTATCAAAAGCGGCGTGGTGAGTTTGGCGATTAGGCGGTATAAGTGTTATCTTTCGTTTTTCAACTGAATTGCCACTTTACCTCACAGGAACTGCGTCTCGATGTCCACCGACGCCCCCAAGCTCAGCCCGGTCGAGCTCATCAAGGAAGAAAGCAACTTTCTCCGCGGAACCATTGGCGAAGAACTTCGCAGCGATGTTGATCATTTCGACAAAGACAGCATCCAGTTGTTGAAATTTCACGGCACCTACCAACAAGACAACCGCGACGATCGCGCTGGCAGTAAAGTCGACGGTGGTGGCAAAGCCTACTCGATGATGCTGCGTTCGCGGATTCCCGGTGGGATCATGTCCAGCGACCAATTTATCGCCCACCTGGATCTTTGCGATACGCTCGGCAACGCAACGATGAAATTGACGACGCGTCAAACGATTCAGCTTCACGGCGTATTGAAAAGCGACCTGAAAAAAACGATCTCGCGGATCAACGAAGTTGGCTTATCGACGCTGGCCGCTTGCGGTGATGTCAATCGCAACGTCATGTGCTGTCCCGCCAAACGAACGGGTCAAGTTCACGCCCAAATTCAGCAGCTTTGTTACGACATCGCGATCGCCCTTGCGCCGCGATCCGGTGCTTATCACCAGCTTTGGTTGACCGATGACGAGACCGGCGAAAAATCGCTAGTAGGTGGCGAAGTCGAACCGCTGTACGGACCACGCTACCTGCCGCGTAAGTTCAAGATGGCCGTCGCATTGGCAGACGACAATTGTGTGGATGCCTATACCAACGACATCGGTTTGATCGCCGTGGTCCGTGATGGATCGATCATCGGTTACAACGTGATCGTCGGTGGCGGCATGGGCACGACGCCCAGCGCGAAAAAGACGTCGCCGCTGCTGGCCAAGCGCATGGCGTTTGCGAAACCTGACCAGGTGATCGATGTTTGCAAAGCGGTTTTGATGGTCCAGCGTGACTATGGCAATCGCGAAGATCGCAAGGTCGCGCGAATGAAGTATCTGGTCGACAATTGGGGTATCGATCGCTTCCGTCGTGCGGTCGAAGAATACTTCGGTGGTCCGCTGGCCGATTGTACCGAGGATGATGTGCATGGCTTCGACGACCATATGGGTTGGCAAGAGCAAGGCGACGGATTGTGGTCATACGGCTTGAACATCGAAAACGGACGTTTGTACGACAACGAAAAGCGACAATTGAAAGCTGGCATCCGCGCGGTCTGCGCCGAGTTCAATCCTGAGATCCGCTTGACTGCCCATCAAGCGATGATTTTTTGTGACGTCAAGCAGGCCGACCGTGATCGCTTGATAAAGATTCTTCGCGATCACGAGGTGCCGTTGTCCGAAGACTTCAGCGAAGTGCGACGTTGGTCGATGGCCTGCGTTGCGTTGCCGACTTGCGGCTTGGCGATCACCGAAAGCGAACGTGCCCTGCCGGGAATCATTGACGAGCTCGAAGCACCGCTCGCCAAGTTGGGACTGGATCACGAGCGGTTTACCATTCGCATGACCGGTTGCCCCAACGGCTGCGCCAGGCCCTACAACTCCGATCTTGGTTTGGTCGGCAAGGCGAAAGGCAAATACACGCTGTTTGCCGGCGGCGCGCTGTTGGGAAATCGTTTGTCCTATATCTACAAAGATCTGGTGCCTCACGAAGCCGTGACCAAGGAGATGGTTGGCATCTTCGCAGCCTACAAGGCCAATCGCCAAAACGGCGAAACGCTCGGCGGATTCTGTGCACGCGTCGGTCGCGACCAACTAGAAGCCTTAGCCGACGCCGCTCCCAAGCCGTAACCCAATCGTAAAACGATTGTCCCCAATCGTTTGGGCTCACCTCGCTCGCAGACGCCAGCGATAATCAAATTACGGTTGTAACAGTGTTCTACGACGCTCCGCCGTTGTAACTTAACGACGGCGGAGCGTCGTAAAACACTTGGCGGCACACCCTAAATTTTAACCCGGACGAAGCGCGAGATATTCCGGCGAGCGAACGAGATTTCGGAGCGATTTGGCAAAAAGTCTCCGCGATCGGTTCGTCAATCGAGCCGACACGTGGCTACAATGGGCTGCCTTGGTTGCTTAATTTAGATTCCGCCAACGCGCACCTTTAACCTTGCAACTCCTCACATGAGCAAGCCTGCAAAATCCAAACCGACCAATGATAAAGCAGCGCCCAACGGCGGCTCGCGTCGTCGGTTCTTCAAAGACACCAGTCTGCTGCTTGCCGGCGGTGCCGTCGTCGGTGGTGGGCTGACGACCGCGCGAGCGGCCCACGCCTTTGGCAGCGACATGATCAAGGTCGGATTGGTCGGTTGCGGTGGTCGTGGCAGTGGTGCCGCTGACCAGGCGCTCAACACCAGCGGCGGCGACGTTCGCATCACTGCGATGGCTGACATCTTTGACAACAATGTCCAAACCGCTTATCGTGCTCTCAACGGCAAACATCCTGGCAAGATTGATGACAATCGCTTCGTGGGGCTTGATGCGTTCAAAGAAGTCTTAGCCTCGGATGTGAATTTGGTCATCCTGGCCACGCCGCCAGGTTTCCGTCCGCTGCATTTCGAGCAAGCTGTCGCTGCGGGAAAAAACGTCTTCATGGAAAAACCCGTTGCCACCGATGCGCCGGGAGTTCGTCGTGTGATCGCCGCAGGTGAACTCGCCAAGCAGAAAGGGTTGGCTGTCCAAGTTGGTCTGCAACGACATCATGAGTACCGCTACAAAGAATGCATTGCACGGCTGCATGACGGTGCGATTGGCGAACCGATTTTGGCCCGTGCGTATTGGAACGCGGCTGGCGTTTGGACTCGCCCACGACGCGAAGGCCAAACCGAACTCGAGTACCAATTGACCAACTGGTACTACTTCAACTGGCTTTGCGGCGACCATATCAACGAGCAGCACATCCACAACATCGATGTGATCAATTGGGTCATGCAGAGTCATCCGATCACGGCCCAGGGCCAAGGTGGTCGCGAAGTTCGTAAGGGTCTCAACACGGGCCAAATCTTTGATCACCACATGGTCGAATTCACCTACGACGGCGGCGCGACAATGTTGTCACAGTGCCGACATATTCCCGGTTGTTGGTCCGACGTTACCGAACACGTTCACGGCACGAAAGGCTATTGCGACGTTTCGGCAGCCAAGATCTTTGACCTCAAGGGCAACCTGATTTGGGAAAGCGAAGCCAAGGAAGTGCAAGGCAAGGGTTGGCAGCAGGAGCACCACGATTTGTTCGCTTTGCTGCGCAGTGGTAAAGTTCCCAACGAAGCCGAGTACGGTGCGATCAGTACGATGACATCGATAATGGGACGGATGGCAACTTACAGCGGCAATATCGTGAAGTGGGACGATGCCTTTAATAGCGAAATTTCGCTCGCTGACATCGACGCCATGCACGACTTCGACGACCCGGCACCGCTGCTGCCAAACGACAAGGGCGAGTACGAAATCGCTGTTCCGGGCAAGTCGAAGGTCGTTTGATCGATGGCTTCCGATTGGACTTTGGGTCATCGCGGATTCGCCATCGCGGCCGCAATGATGTTGCTGCTCGGACTGGGGCTCTCCGCTGCGCGAACCTTCAAGAAATACCAGACTCCCGGCCCACCGGACCCGATCAACGAAGGCTATTGCGACTTTCACAACGGCGTCTACTTTCCGTCGTTGGCGTTGCTCGATGGCGTCAGTCCCTACGGGTCGCAATATGCGGCGGAGTATCCGGTTTCTCGCCAGATCCCGTTTTTTTCACCGGCAATCCTCGCGATCCATGCACCGCTGAGTCTGTTGCCGCTGCGCGTTTCCGAAATCGTCTATTTTGGCATCATGGTGGCGCTCATTATTGCCATCTCGTCGCAATCCTTGACCGCTGCGGGTTTGCCGCGTCGGCTTGATTGGATACTTGCGATTGCCGCAGGCATTGTTTTTTCTCGCGCCGGTCACGTCACACTTTTCAATGGCTACTTTACGTTTGAACTTGTCTTGGCAACGATCCTTGCGATCCAACTAGCGCCGACACGGCCCTATTTGGCCGCGATCGCATTGGTGGTCGTCTCGGCCAAGCCAACGTATGTCCTGCCGCTTGGCTTGTTAATGCTCGCCCGCGGAAACATCAAGGCATTGGTCGTCGGCGCGATCATGTCAATTATTGCCGCAGCGATCCCGTTGGGTTGGTTAGCTTGGAACCAAGGCTCGGGAAACATTGGGGCTGGACTGGCCGAGATTCGCCAACAAATCTCCGCTGCCCAAGCCGTTCACCATGGCGAACCAAACGAATTACCAGTCTTGTCTTGGACGCGGATCGACATTCTTGCAATCGTCGCCAAATGGACCGAGCAAGATCCCAGTGATGAGGTGCATTTGATCGTGATGTTAGTGCTACTGGCGATTCCGATCGGTTTGTTATTTCGCCGTCGCAAAATCCAGCTCGACGATTCAGTCGCCGGACTCACCGGTGCTCTCGTCCTGACTTCGATGATCGTTGCACTCTATCGCCAATCCTATGATTGCCTGATTTTGGCACCGCTGATCATTGGACTTGTTGCCGGGATTTTGCCCGCGTGGAAATCACTTGGCCTGATTCGTCGCTGGATACTCGCCGCGATGTTGCTGTTCCCGGCTTACAATTATTTGTCGACTCACATGATTCTTGACAAATTGAAACTCGATCCGTTCATCGAACGGTTGCTGACCAGTATGAACGCGGTCGTGATGGTGATCGCCTTGATTTGGATTGTCTCGATTGCCAGTCACCAACTACACCAGCGGCAGACTGACGAACAGGCGACGCCCCAGTAATGACAACGCAAAATCGAGAAGCCGAACGAGCGTCGCCAAATGATGACCTTGCCGATTTGATCAGCAAACTTAATTCGTCAGCAACGATCAACGACCCGGATTCTTTGCGCGATGCGACCGAGCAACTGGTACGCCGAATCGCTCGATCTTGCCAACTTCGCGGTTGGGACACAGCGCCGTGGTTGCAAAGTTCGCCTGAGAATACACATCCGCCCGCAGACTCAAACGCGTTGGTATCGCTAAGTGAGCCGACGGCGCAGAAGGTGGCGATCTATTGCGCGTCATTTGATCCGCCGACTCGAGCGCATCGCTTGGTGATCGACCAGCTCCTGGCCGGCGGATTTGACGAAGTCGTTGTCTGTCCCGTTGGACCCAAGCCCGGCCCAGGTTCGCATCCGCATGCGTCACCGTTGCACCGTGCGGCATTGGTGACGCTCGCGTTTCGCGGCGACCGGCGAATTCGTATCGACTACGACGACATCAGCCATGGGACCGTAACCCAACTCGCCGACTTGCAATCCAAGTACGAGGCTTATGGCGAAATCTGGCACGTCGTCGATCGCAATCCCGCGACGATTGAATTGGAATCTCCGACGCCGCTGCGTTTTGCGGTTATCGCTCCGCAAGCCGTGTTACCTGAGACTGACACGCTTCGCGTTTTCCAAGTCGAATCGATGCCGTCGTCGCCAGCGGTTCGCGATCGAATTTATCATGGCAAACCGATCGATGACTTGGTCGAATCGTTGGTCGCCCGGTACATCCATCGCCATCAATTGTTCGTACCCTATTCGGACCAACGCTATGCGTACTTTGCACTTTCATCGCCGCGCCTAAAGATCGTTGCCGATCCACGCAATCAAAAGTCCATGGCGATCTGTCAACAATTTAAACAATACGAATCCGACGATGCGGATTTGATATTGGTCCTGGGTGGCGACGGGACAATGCTGCACGCGATTCGCGAGCACTGGCGATCGCGTTTGCCGTTTTTAGGCCTGAACACAGGCCACCTCGGCTTTCTAATGAATGAATCACTCGACGAAATCCTTGAAGGTGTCGAGTTGGTCTCGTACACGTTGCCGATGCTGCGTGTTGACGCCGAAGCGCCCGATGGCACAACGTCTTGGGGGCTCGCTTTCTCGGATGTGTGGCTCGAACGTGCCGAAGGCCAAGCGGCGTGGTTGCGCCTCGATGTCGATGGCGAAACGCGGATTGGCAAGACCGTCGGTGATGGCATGTTGATCGCGACTGCCTCAGGCTCATCCGCTTACGCGCGGGCGATGGGCGCGGTTCCCGTTCCGCTGAACACGCCGACCGTGACGCTCGTTGGGTCAAACATTTTTCAGCCGCGTTTTTGGAAGCCGATGGCCTTACCCGACAACAGCGTAATCACGCTGGCCAGTCTCGATCGCAGCGGCAAACGTCCCGTCCGCGGATTCATCGATGGCACGTCGATTGGCCCGGTTCAACAAATCACGGTGCGGCGCAGTCTGACCGCAAGCGTTGAGATGGCGTTCACGCGGCAATTTGAACCGTCAGCACGTTTGCTTCGCTCATTGTTTCCACCCAACGAGAGCTAGGGTCACAAGAAAATTTGTAGAACGGTTGCCCCCAACCGTTTGGGAACGCCCAAACGGCTGGGAACGTCCAAACGGGTGGGGACAACCGTTGTACAATCGCCGCAACCCGATAATCAAGCTGCGACGCAATGCTAGATCATCACCCGCCTACGGTTCGATCACGATCGCGCACACCGAGCAGATACAGCAACACGTCCAACCCCAAGTTCGACACCGATTGTTCGACACCCAATCGGACGATCGGTTTCGCATGAAAAGCGATCCCCAGCCCGGCACGATTCAGCATCGGTAGATCATTCGCACCGTCACCCACGGCAATCACCTGGCGTCGATTGATGCCTTCCATTTCCGCAATCTGTTCGAGCAATTCGGCCTTGCGATTGCCGTTGACGATTTCGCCAGTTACTTCGCCGGTCAAATGTCCATCAATGATCTCTAATTCGTTTGCATAAACGTAATCCAGTCCAAGACGCTCTTGCAGCAAGCGCCCAAAATACCCAAAACCGCCCGATAGAATTGCGGTGCGATACCCCAACTCGCGCAGATTGGCGAGCAATGTTTCCGCACCCTCGGTCAACTGCAACCGCTCGGCAACGCGTTGCAGCGTCGATTCCGGCAGCCCGCGCAACATCGCGACGCGGCGTTTCAGCGATGTATCAAAATCAAGTTCGCCTCGCATTGCCATCTCGGTGATGGCGGCAACGGCGTCACCGCAGTTAGCCTCTTTAGCAAGCTCATCAATCACTTCGGCCTGGATCAATGTCGAATCCATATCGAACACGACGAGCCTTCGCAGCCGACGATAGGCATCATCTTTTTGCCACGCGACGTCGATATCAAGGTCGTGACTCAGTTCCATATACTTGGCCTGCATCCGTTTCTTGTCGAGCGGCTCACCGCGCAACCAGAACTCGACACACGCACACTTGGTCTCATCGTCATCGATTCGCGGACGCCGCCCGGACATGCGATGAATCACGTCGATATTCAGTCCCTCGTCGGCAATTACCGATGTCACCGCCGCAAGCTGCACGGCATCGGTCCCACGAGACAGCAGCGTCAAAATGTAACGCGGTTTACCCTGCTGGCCGACCCAGCGATCGTAGTCATCATCCGGTACGGCCGCCAACTTGACCTGCAATCCCAACGACTTCGCCACGTCGCCCAAATCGTGCAATAACCGCTGCGAATCGGCTTGCTGCCGTTTGACGCGAACGAGCAGCCCCAACAGCAACGATTGGTGAATGACCGCTTGGTTGATGTCCAGTACCTCGGCACCAAACTCGGCCAACTTTCCCGCCAGCGAAGCGGTCAATCCGGCGCGGTCTTCGCCGGTGAAGCGAAGCAGAAATATCTCGCGCCCGATCGGTTCGTTACTCATGGAAACCAGTCATAGCCAAACTGGCTTCACGACAACAGTAGGCAACCAAATCGATCACTCAAACGGATTCTCAACGACTGCTTGTATGCCCGCGAGTAGCTCTTGATCTTCGCTCGAAAGTTTTGCAATCGCCATCGTGATCTCTCGACCGGCGTCGGTCTTGATTGTTACGTCCGTCGCGGTTTTTCGTACAAAGCGAGCTTCAACCTTATGCTGGCCCGATGTATCGCTCCAAGTTCGCAGCGTCTTCGTCAAATCTTCAGCGGTCGCGCCGGATTTCGCACGCAAGCGACGAACCGTTTTTTCCTCGATGATCAATTGTTGCCGCGACATGCAACAATCCCAGGCATCGGAATAGGCGTCCCAATGGACGTTCAACGTGCCGTCGTCGTTCTCCGAGATGGCCGTGATGGGATTCCATTTGCTCGCCCAACAGCCAGCCAGCGGTGTGCCGGCTTCGATTCTCAAATCCGCAGGCACAAACAACGCACCTTTGGGCACCGCAATGGAAACCGTGTAGTTCTTCACTGGCTTGCTGGCTGGCCGAGCGAACCCGCCTGTGGGTGTATCCTTTGACGGAAACGCGGAGCCCGACGTCCCTTCGGCATAGGCCACATTGGCCGCGTACTCTGCCACTGACTCCGGCTTCGTCATCACGGCCAACGTTTCATTTTTGATCGCAAACTTGGCCAGTGCGTGGTCACGATCAAAGACCGGCTTTTGACCTTTAACGCGAACCTTGATTTTGGTCGGTTCGGCGTTGACGACATAAACCGTTTGCCACTGCGTACCTTGCTCGATCATTAGCGGCGTTCCCACCAACAGCTTGAGCGAAGGTTCGAGCGCGACCGCATCATCGGGCAACGGAATCGACCCGCCCGCCAAAATGCGGATGCTGGTGCTGAACTCACTCGGATTCGCGTTCGCCCGTTGAGCAACATCCGGGTCAACGGCCAACCACTGTGCCCGTGGGCGCTGGATCACACTGGGCATGGCATCGTACTTCACCGCGACGGTGTCATCGCTGTTTAGCTGCACAACCTGCGCATCGAGCCAATCGCCGTACCAGCCAGCCTTGATCGGCATTCCGGGAACGAGCGTTGTGCCACCCGCGACCGCTTCAAACCCGTTGGGCAGACCCGTCGGCGGAATTTTAAAAAGCTTGTTCTTTTCATACGCGGCACGTTCGTCGCCAGTCCATTGTCGCGGCGTCGTCACGTCACCTGGATTCCCCAGTCGAACCGCGTTGGACACCATACAGGCACCGTACTGCTTGCCGACCCAGTACGCCGAAACGATCAAGTAAATCTCGATATTGCTGGGCAAGCCGCGCCCCATGCTAAAGCGATTCTCCAGTCGCAGCGTACCTGATTCTTTGTTGTCGATTGGAAAGCCAAACACCTGCAACGGACCGTTGGCAGTTTTGCCGGCAATTTGCACCGAGCCATAACCGGCGCGGGTTCGTTTGTAATCGATCACCAGTTCCTCGCCAAAAAATCGCCCTGACTCGGTGCGAATGTTACTCAGCGAGTACGAAGGTGCATCATCTGGTGCAACCATTGGTTGCCGCTCCTGCGCAACGACACACCAACTTGAATAAACGCTTAACGCAAACGCGAAGCCAACAAAACGCAACTTGAGCATGTGGGCTCAACCTCACGAAGACCTGGATAAGGAACACACCATTGAAGAACTTCGATTATAGCCGCAGACCCGCGACGATTGTCAAATTGAGGCATGATTGTGTGTGTTCCCGTCACCGCCAACAGAACCAGCGTGTCCTTACGTTTCAAGCGATTGTTACTTATTCTCCATAAGCTTGAGTTCGACGTAGTCAAGTAGCTGGCCGGCAAGGGCATCATGCTCGATCATACCATCGGCATAGAAACCGAGTCCGGTCTTGCCGAGGTTCTCTTGCTTCACGTGCGTGAAGTTGTGCATGCGAGTGGTGTTGAACCAGCCGAAGAACGGCTTGTCGGATTTTGTCGCGCGATCGGGAAAGTCTTTGGTCTTGGCGAGCACTTCTTCGTCGATCGTTGCCATACGTTTCTTGGTCAGCGGACCGGTGTCTTTGATCTCGCCGCCCGCAGTCGCACTGAGCACGCCGCGCGGCCCAAAGCTCTTTCGAAACTCAGGGTTCTTGGGATAGTCGGGATTCTCAGATTCTTCCCCGGAGTTGAGATGGTAGGGGTTGCCGAAGAACTCGTCGAAGCCGTGAGACGTGGGCAGGAATTCATCGCGGTCGCCGAGATCGTTCTTGCCGAATTGGCCAGTCATATAACCCAGCGGCTTAAGCAGTTCGGCGACGGTCGCGTCTTGCGGCTGCAGACCTAACTTGGCTCCCGGCATGCCGACCTTGGTCAGGCCGGTGCGGAATCGAATCTGCCCGGTGATGAAAGCGGCCCGGCCCGCCGTACAACTCTACTGACCATAGTAGGTCATCAGCCGGCCACGCTTTTTCGCCAAGCGATCGATGTTCGGTGTGTCATAGCCCATGATGCCGTTGTGGAACGAGCTGATATTTCAGTATCCAAAGTCAGATTCGCTTTCATTTCTTCGGTCGCGTTACGCTTGGTCTCGTGGAGGCGACGGATGACGTTGGTAGCCCAGGTGCAGTATTTTGTCGTTCTCAAAATGCCACTACGAGAAATCGCGGCACTTATTCCTAGTCGCAAATAACCGCGTGGAATGGAAATAAGCATCCAGAACGTTCGACGCCGCCGCGTCGTTGTGCTCCGTACGAGTACCAACGTAGGTACCGTGACGGTATTTCCCGATCGAATCCGGCGGCTTGCGCCGATCCGCTCACAAACCTCTTGACAGGATTTCCAGGATGCGGATACTTGCCGCTTCGGAAAATTCGCTGGCAACGCGACTTTTGCTTGCTAACGCTCAATGAATCCACGTTAACCTTTGATTTTTTCAACGCCTGATGCCCACAATCAATCAACTTGTCCGCAAACCTCGCCGCAAGCAGCGGACTTTTAGCAAGTCGCCGGTGCTGGAAAAGTGCCCGCAAAAGCAAGGTGTTTGCTTGCAAGTTCGCACGATGACCCCGAAAAAGCCGAACTCGGCTTTGCGTAAGATCACTCGTGTGCGGTTAAGCAATGGCAAAGAAGTCACCGTTTACATTCCGGGCGAAGGCCACAACCTGCAGGAACACTCGATCGTCTTGATCCGTGGTGGTCGTGTGCGTGACTTGCCAGGTGTTCGATACCAAGTCGTTCGTGGATCGCGCGATGCGTTGGGTGTCGACGGCCGCAAGCAAGCTCGCAGCCGTTATGGTGCGAAGAAGAAGTAAATTTTTCCGTTTCGTTTGACGTTTTTAAATCACTTAGGTTAGTAGAAGCGACCCGATGGGCAAGATCACCGCCAGCCGTACTCACATCAAGCCAGACCCACGTCATAATTCGATGTTGGCCAGCAAGTTCATCAATTGCTTGATGTACGACGGCAAAAAGACGACCGCACAAAACGTCTTTTACCACGCGCTCGAAGAAATCAGCAAGAAGGTAAAAGACGCCGAGCCGATCGACGTGTTTGAGGCTGCGATTGAGAACGTCAAGCCGTACATCGAAGTTCGCAGCAAGCGAGTCGGTGGTGCCAGTTACCAGGTGCCGATGCAGGTCAATCGTAATCGTCAGCAGAGCTTGGCAATCCGTTGGTTGCTCGGTGCGGTTCGCGAAAAGAAAGGCCGTCCGATGCACCTGAAGTTGGCCGACGAGCTGATGGCGGCGTACAAGAAAGAAGGTGTTGCCTACACCAAGCGCGAAAACACTCACCGCATGGCCGATGCGAACAAGGCGTTTGCCCACTTCGCTTGGTAGTTCGTTCCGCTATTCCACTCATGCATGCCGCGACTCGTTATTCGGGTCGCGGTTTTTTTGTTGGTCAATCACCATGGCAACCGACATATCGCTGATTCGTAACATCGGCATCATCGCACACATTGATGCCGGAAAAACGACCGTCACCGAGCGGATGCTGTTCCTCAGTGGTGCGAAACATCGTGTCGGTCGCGTCGACCATGGCACCACGGACACCGATGATGACCCCGAAGAACAAGAACGCGGCATCACGATCTTTTCGGCGTGCGTGAAATTGCGCTGGGCCAAGTGCAATTTGAACTTGCTCGACACACCGGGGCACGTTGACTTCACCGCCGAGGTCGAGCGTTGTTTGCGTGTGCTCGACGGAGCGGTTGTCGTGTTTTCGGCCCGCGAAGGTGTCGAAGCCCAAAGCGAAACGGTGTGGCGACAAGCCGACCGATACGGCGTGCCGCGAATTGTGTTCATCAACAAAATGGATCGCGAGGGGGCTGATTTTGAGAACGTGTTCAACGACATTGAACCGCGGTTGGGCGGCCGTCCTGTCGCCGTCCAGTTGCCCGGCGGCAAAGGTCCGGGGCACACCAGCAATCCGTTTCGCGGCGTGATCGACTTGATCGACATGAAGTGGATGCAGTTCGATCCGCAGTCCGATGGCAAGGTGGTCAAGATCGACGACATACCCGATGAGTTTATGGACGATGCGTTGCTGTGGCGCGAACAAATGATGGATGTCGTCTACGAATTGAGCGAAGACGCTCTTGCGCTGGCGATGGAAGAGCAACCGGTGCCGCGAGAAATGGTCATCCAAGCGCTGCGCAAAGGCACCTTGTCGCGCGAGATTCAACCGGTGTTTTGCGGTTCGGCGCTGCACGGCATGGGCGTTCAACCGCTGATGACCGGCGTCAACGAATTCTTGCCCAGCCCGCTGGATCGACCTCCGGTGCAGGGAGTTGATATCAAAGATCGTGACAAAACGTTGACGCGAGCACCCAGCGAAACCGAGCCGTTTTGTGCACTGGTGTTTAAAATCTTGCCGGCCAAGACCGGGGACAATTATTGGATTCGAGTTTACTCAGGCACGTTGTCGCAAAACTCGCGGGTGTATTGTCCCAATCGCGATGCCAAGGAAAACGTCGCCCAACTTTGGCAGATCCACGCCAGCAAAAAAGAACGCGATGGCCAGACGGAAAAAGTCACCGCCGGGGATATCTGTTGCTTGATTGGGCCGCGAATGGCGATCACCGGCGACACGATTTGCGACACGCGCGACATGATCGAATTGCCGAGCATCAAGTTTGCCGAGACCGTGATATCGATGGCTATCGAACCCGAAAGCACAGCGGATCGCAAGAAGCTCAACGAGACGCTCGAGATGATCAAGCGCCAAGATCCAACCTTTCGCGCGGTCGAGAACGAGGAGCTTGGTCAAACGTTGATCAGCGGCATGGGCGAGTTGCACCTGGAGGTGATTCAGCACCGGTTGACGCGCGACTTTGGTTTGAACGTCAAGTTTTACAAGCCGCGGGTCAATTATCGCGAGACGGTTCTGTCGTCGGCGGAAGTTGTCGGCCAATGCAATCGCCAAATTGGTGCGCAGCAGATGTTTGCGCGATTGCAGATCCGCGTTTCGCCGTTGGACGACCCGGCGGCCAATGTGATTGTGCTTGATCGCGTGCCTGCGGATTCGTTTTTGCCACCGGCGCTGCGCCAAGCGGCGATCGAAGAATTACGCGAGCGAACGGCCGGTGGCGGCATGGTCGCGGGGTTCCCCTTGACCGGTTTGCGGATCGAGATGCTCGGCGGCGAGGCACACGAAGAAGGCAGCGACGAGGTCGCGTTTCGGATTGCCGCTGGCGATGCGTTTGACAAAGGACTCGAGAAAGCCGGTCCGGCATTGTTGGAACCGGTGATGCGAGTCGAAGTCACGACGCCGGATGATTACATGGGCGAAATTGTGGGCGACTTGCAACAGCGTCGCGCGATCATTGCCAAGACTGAGAATCGCGGCGCGATGACAACGATCACGGCCCACGCACCGCTGAAGGAACTGTTTGGTTATTCCAGCGCGATCCGCAGTCTGAGCCAAGGTCGCGCCGGTGGCAGCATGGAGCCGCACGGCTACCAAGTCGCTCCCAAAGAAGACGCCGCCGCGTTTTCTTATTGACTATGCCGTCATACAAGATCCAAATCTACGTCGCGAAGCAATTGGTTGAGACGCTGCAGCTCAATGAATTGGTAATTATTGGCCGGCGCGATCCGCGGACCGAAGATCCCGCACCGATAAAATTAATTCGCAACAACGACTTGTCGCGATTGATCGTTGCGGACCAACATGTCCGCTCGATCCCGCGGAATTGGTTTTCGATTGTTGGCCATGGGGATGGTCAATTCGAGATCCGCAATCTGCACAGCAGCCATACCGTACCGTGCTGTCATGAATCGCCATTGGCGGTCGGCCAGAGTCGAACTTTTGGCGAAGAGCTTTTGATTGAGCTGGGCAGTGAGATTTCGCTCCGAGTTGCCGGTGTGAATCTCGCGGCGACAAATGCGGATGAGTACCGAATCCTAAAGACCATTCCGCCGACACCGGGCAAGGACACCGATGGAACCATTGCGACAACGGCGAGTGATCTGGGCGTCCCCGAAGAGGCAAACATCGCAAACCTGCTGCGGATTGCATTGAGCGTGGTCCAACAGTCGGCTGGGAGCGACGCATTTTTTCAAACGGCCGTTGCTGCGACCACGCAGATCGTGAATTTGGATCGGACAGTTCTGATACTTGATGTGAAAGCGAACGATATTCTGCCGATACCAATTGCCTATCCGTTGGCCGACAATTGGTGCGTCGTTGCGTCGCATACACGCGATGGTAGCGGATCGATCGACGCCGAGAGACCGGTGAGCTCAAGCTTGCTGAGCCGCGTTGTCGAATCGCGCGCCACAGTGATACACGATCCGCTGAAGGCGCTTTTTGACGTTTCGCCCGACGGCGGATCGGGCTTGGAGGGTCGCTCACTGCATAACGTTGAATGTGCCGTAGCATCCCCCATATTGAATCAAAATCGCCACGTTATCGGTTTCTTATACGGTGACCGTGCCATTAGTACGGCGAGCGCCAAGCGTCTTGGAATTGCCGATTTTGAAGCCACATTGGTTGAGATACTCGCCGGTTCGGTCGCCGGTGGAATTGCCCGCCAAGCCGAAGAAAGAAATCGTGGCCGGTTGTCTGAATTCTTTTCTCCGAAGGTCGCAAACCTACTATCAACGTGCCCCGAGTTGATGGAAGGACAAGACGCCGAGGTAAGTGTGTTGTTTTGCGACATACGTGGATTCAGCGCGATGACTCAGCAGCTTGGCCCCAAGAAAGCGATCCAGTGGATCAACGATGTAATGACCGAACTGAGTCAATGCGTTATCGATCGCGATGGCGTTTTGGTCGACTATGTGGGTGACGAACTGCTGGCGATGTGGGGTGCGCCGGGGGAACAGCCGGACCATGCGGTCCGAGCCATTGAAGCGGCGCGGGCGATGTTGGGCGCGATCGAAACGTTGCGCATTCGTTGGGGCACCGATCTGCCCCAGCGGTTTGGTGCTGGAATCGGCGTGAACACCGGCCCGGCGCGAGTCGGTAACGTCGGTTCGCGCCAGAAATTTAAATACGGCCCGCTTGGAAACACGGTCAATCTTGGCTCGCGATTACAGTCCGCCACAAAACAATTGGGCGTTGACTGCATCATTAGTCGCGAAACCGCGCACGCGGCGGCCTGTTTAGGCGACTGTCGCCGGATTGCCAAGCTTGCTGTTGCCGGAATCACCGGGCCGGTTGAGGTTTATCAGATCGTCCAGCAATCCAGCGCCCAGTGGTCTGAGCTTGCCGAAAATTATCAACTTGCTCTGGTCGACTTTGAGAGTCAGCGATTTGGCGAAGCGGCCCGAAGATTGGGATCGCTGGTGCAGCAATTTCGCGACGACCGACCGACGAGAAAGTTACTATCCCGCGCCGTCGCTGAGCTAGACGAACCAACGCCGCAATTTACTGGCATCTGGCAATTGATGACCAAATGAATGGAAACGTTTTCGGACAGTGAATCGCCCTTTTTTCATCAGACTCTCAACCGTTTAAGGTTGGAAGATATCAACGTTACATCGATCATTTGCCGACCAGCGGCGAGCTCGTCTTGTTCGATCGCTCGTGGTACAGCCGCGCGGTTGTCGAGCCGGTGATGGTTTTCGACTAGTCGCGAGGAGCAATTTCGGCGTTTCAAGTCACGCGAATCGGACAAGTTGAAGCAGTGGAAATTGAACCCCGCCGAGTCCAAGCTGATTGGCAACAAGAAGGAAATCGATGACGCCGACAAATGGTAGACCGGTTGCATTTGCCCCGGCCTAAACTATCGGACGGTTTTCGACTATTCTTTGCGGTCTAGCCCGACGCTTGGCCATTGCCGCCGTCGGTCGTGTCGCATTTCCGTCACCGGTCAGCCTTGAATCTGCTCATGAGCCACGAATCTACCGTCGTTTTGTCTCCTGTTCCATTGGAAATTGGCCCCTGTGGCTTGCCGCTTCAGCCGCTGGATCGGCCAACCATTGAAGCTTGGGAGGCGGAATTTCCGGTTG
>JBGSVE010000114.1:0-92378 GCA_041753075.1 Pirellulaceae bacterium | reverse complement strand
GCCGGCGACCGACGAGCACCTTTGTCGCACGGTCGACCGGGCTATTCCTTCCAAAGTTGCGTCCCCGCAGAGCTTTAGTCCGCTTCACCCGGCAGGTCAATTGTACGGCACAGGATCGTCCTTCAGTCACTCTGGACACGGGAGCCATCCCTCAAAAAATCCAACACCACATCCTGCCTATCCACGATAAACCCGGATGGACCTTTTACTAGGTTGGTGGCTAGCGCCGACGCACTTCCCCACGTAGAATTCGTCTTTAGCGCATACACTTGCTAGACACCAACCGCGGGAATTTATTGTGCCTTATTTCGTAGGAATCGATGTCGGAGGCACGACCTCGACGATCGCTATTGGCAATGAAAAACGCCAACTGCTTTATGTTTCTGACCAATTCGCAACTCGGTCGACTGATGGACCGCAATCAGCGATCGAAGATATCACTGGTCAAATCCTCAGCGGCTTGGCAAGTCTTGACGCGACAATCGACGACGTGGTCAACGTTAGTTTGGCGACGCCCGGTCCAGCCACATTGGACGGTGTATTGCTGACGACACCAAATTTGCCGGCTGAATATTGGGACCAATTCCCGTTTCGACTTCGCCTCCAAGATCGACTGCAAGAGATTGCTCCGACGCTAACGGTGACCTACATCGGCGATGGTCAGGCGGCGGCACTTGGCGAGTTTGCCATTCGCACCGGCGAACTTGATGGGACGACGTGTAGTCACTTTGCCAGCGATCACCGCGTTCCGAAGCGCAGCGACATGAGATCGTTGTTTTTTGTAGCCGTCGGTACGGGGCTTGGCGGCGGTGAAGTTCGCGACGGTAAAGTCGTCCGCGGGTCTGAGGGTCGCGCCGGACATGCCGGACACTTACTCCTGCCACTCGATGCGTTTCGCCATGAGCATGACCGCGTGAAGAAAGTCGGCAACGCGTTTTGCTCTGCCGAATCAGCGATCTCGCTCACGGCCTTGACCTATCAACTTGAGTATCGCTTGACGCTCGACACGTATCGCGACCACTCGCTCAACTCACACCCCGGGACGATGAAGGACAAAGCCAAGACACTGCGCGAACTTAGCGCTGCTGGTGACTCGCTGGCTGTCGAGTTGCTCGATGACCAAGCACGCGCCTTAGGTATTGTAATGCTGATGGTCAACTACATCGGCGACTACGACATGCTCGTGATCGGCGGCGGTGTTTGCGACATGAGCGACACAATGCGCGAGCGTTACCTCGAGATCGCCGAACAATCGTACTACGATCACGCGCTCAGCGGGTTTCGCAACCTCAGTGGTTTTGCGTTTTCAATTTGCGGCGACGAAGCATCGGTCCTCGGTTCATTGCGATTTGCCTACGAGCAAGAAACCGTAAAACAATAGCTGTGTCGGCTAACCACGGGTGTCATCGGTTACCTAAAATGCTAATCGACCAGGCCTGCTCGCGTGACATAGCAACGACCAAAAGGACCGGACTTTAAAGCCACGCGAATAAAGACGGCCAAATCGCATAGATAATGAATTGTGGAAAAGAGGTGTAGGTGATTGGGATGACTGACGGCAAGTCCACGAACGCTAGAAAACTGGCTGCGCATACGCTGCCAACGTGAAAGTAAAGGGACCATCGTATCCATTGCGAACTTTGCGGATGCTTTACGCGTTGCATCGACCCAGCGTCGTGCGTTAGTTCGTATGGATTCAGTTGATGCACCTTTCATTCGAATAACCTGTACGATCACGTCGCTGCGACGAGAGATCAAACGCTTCAAAAAGCCCAAGTCGCGGCTGTGTTAAATCGATTTATTATACGCGGTACCGGACCAGCACTCGTACATTGTCACCGTAGCGGGATGGTCAAAGCGATTTGGTGTAGCGTCACAATCCACAACAGCGCCGAGTGAGAAATTTTCCACCTCCAAATCGCTCTTTTCACCGCTTATCGTATCAATCTGCGGCGGCGATCACTTCACAATCAAAGAGAGGGTGATACCGAAGTTGTCTAGCCATTGCGTTTGGCGATCTTGGCCCAAACCTCATCATGGGATAGGCTCAAATTAGGGTCCGCACGCATCTGCTCTCGCCGTCTCGACGCCTCTTGCTCAAAGGGTTCAGGCAAATCGACCTCCGATTCCGAAAGGTTTTCCCAAAGTAGGCCGATTAATTCAAGCTTTTCGCCATTTGGCAGTGCCAAAATGGCATCCGTGTCCATATTCATAGGTGCTCCTCGGCATTTTTTGAGTGTAGGCGACATTGCAGGGCAACAAATCTCAGATATGAAACCGGAATTCGGCCTCGGGAGTTGCACTTTGGATGCGATTGACCCGGTGACTTGGTTTTTGATACGGAAGCTTGTCGTCCCGTGAGCGATAGGTTGTCTCGGCCATTTGGCTCTCTTTGAAATTGCGGTTGCAGCCGTTTTGTTCATGCGTATTTTGACCATTGCCAGCGGAGGAAGAACGTCGAACGGTGCCTTGTTGGTGGCGATGCAGTCGGCGTATGGATTGGCCGCCCGTGGCCATCAGGTCACGTTGCTGACTCCGCTCGGCGGATTCGTTGATCGGACAATCGATCGCAATCGTGTTGCTGTCGTGAACAGCTCGCTGGACCGTTGGCCACTCAAAGAACTTTCTCGCGTTCGCGATTGGATCGGCGAGAACGAGATTGGCGTTGTTCATACCCATGCCAGTCGCTCGAGCGCGTTTGGGGCATTGTTGAGATTGTTGTACGGCGTTCCGGTAGTGGCGACGGCACACGCCAATAAGATCCAACTTCATTGGTGCTGCAACGACCACGTGATTGCGGTGTCGGACGCGACGCGGCGATTTCATATGCGATATAACTTGGTGTCGCCACGGCGTATCACGACGGTATTGAATGCATCCGACACGTCGCGGTTTGAACCGCTTAATGCGGCGGAGCGCCAAAGGGTTCGTGAATCGTTATTCGCCCAAAGTCCGACGCCTGTACCCGTGGACGCACCGTTGCTTGGCATCGTGGGCAACATTATCAAGCGCAAAGGTCACATTCATGCGATCACGGCGATGAGTTTAATCACTCGTCGGTTTCCGGAGGCGCGCTTGGTTATTATTGGGCGCGGGATCGAGGCCGAGGTCCAACCGCTGCGTCAGGTGGCGATCGATTTGGGCGTCGCCGATCATTTGATTTGGACGGGCTTTCGTGACGATGTGCCACGGTTGATGGCGGCGATGGATTTGGTGCTTTGTCCGTCGCTGGACGAGCCGTTTGGGCTCGCTGCACCGGAGTCACTAGCGTGTCAAACGCCGGTGATTGCGACCCGCGTTGGCGGTTTTGTGACGACGATTCAAGACGGCGAATCAGGATTCTTAGTGCCGCCGCGAAATCCGCCCGCGCTGGCTGAGGCGGTTATTCAGTTGCTCCGCAACCCGGAACTTCGCAGTCGCTTCGGCCTGGCGGGTCGCAAGTGGGTGATCGACCAAATGTCACCGACCAGCCATTTTGCTCAGCTCGAAAGCATCTATCACCGCGTGATTGACGGTGCCGCCGCGGACACTCCGAGCCGCAGCGGCCGCGCCGCCGCCTGAGCTGCGGCAAACAAGGCGAGCGCCAGAAGAAACTTTAGCCGTCGCCGAAGTCGCCAGACTTCGGATTGCAGAGTCTGAAGTCGGGCGACTCCAGCTACGTTAACGCTGCTCTTCACCTTCGTCGGTTGCGCACAACTACAATGTCGCCGTGACAAATTCCATCTTCTCCGGAGACATTGCGATGTGGCGCGACTGCTTATTGTTGGGGCTCATGCTGGTATTTGGCGGCTTGATCGGTAATTCCCATTCGAGGTTGCGAGCGGCCGAGGGTGATGTTGCGGCCAAGCCGAACGTGTTGTTCATTGCGATTGATGATTTGAATCATTGGGTGTCGCATCTGGGTGTTCATCCGCAGACCAAGACGCCGAACATTGATCGCTTGGCCGCAATGGGCGTCTCGTTCAATAAGGCATACTGCGCCGCACCGGCGTGCAATCCGTCGCGAATCGCGTTGATGTCCGGAATCCGGCCCAGCACCAGCGGTTGCTATGACAATGGTCAACCTTGGGCCAGTGCGATCAGCGACGACAAATTGCTAAACACGGTGTTGGCTGGTGCCGGTTACGGCGTTTATGGTGCGGGCAAGATTTATCACGGCGGATACGGGCATGGTGAAACTTGGACCGAGTACTTTGCCAAAAACGGTAGCGACAACATGCGCCGCGACGCTTCGGCGAAAGACGGCGGCGTAGAGGGAATCCAGTTCGCACCGCTGGGTAACACGGACGCCGACATGCCGGACTACAAAGTCGTCAGCTACGGCTTGGAACTATTGCAACAGAATCACGACAAGCCATTCTTTCTGGCGATCGGGCTGGTCAAGCCGCACATGCCGTTCAGCGTGCCGAAGAAATGGTTCGACATGTTTCCGCTGGAATCGATTCAGTTGCCGCCTCACACGGATAACGATCTGGCCGACGTACCGCTGGCGGGCCGGCAAATGGCCGGT
Organism: Pirellulaceae bacterium; assembly: GCA_041753075.1. Classification (GTDB taxonomy): domain Bacteria; phylum Planctomycetota; class Planctomycetia; order Pirellulales; family Pirellulaceae; genus UBA6163. The sequence continues at coordinate 87,868 of JBGSVE010000114.1, read as the reverse complement.
GGCGACCACGCCAAGATCCTGGAATCAGGTCGCTGGGCCGAAGCGGTTCAAGCTTACTTGGCCACGATCGCGTTTTGTGATTCGCAGGTGGGACGACTGCTCGATGGCCTCGAACAATCCAAGTACAAGGACAACACGATCGTTTGCTTGTGGAGCGATCATGGTTGGAGCTTGGGCGAGAAGGAGCATTGGCGCAAGTTTGCTCTTTGGGAAGAACCAACGCGAACCGTATTTATTTGGAAAGTGCCTGGGATGACGCCGGCGGGTGTGCAGTGTGATCGGCCGGTCGACTACATGAACATTTATCCGACGATTTGCGCTTTGACCGGCACGACGCGACCGGGGCACGTCGAAGGATATGACATTTCTCCATTGCTCAAGGATCCGGGCACGAAATGGGAGATCCCGGCGATCACGACTCAGCGGCGTAACAATCACGCGTACCGCAGCGAACAGTATCGATACATCCGCTATGCCGGCGGTGCCGAGGAGTTGTACGACCACACGCGCGATCCGAATGAATGGACGAATGTGGCCGATGATCCGAAGCTTGCCGAGATCAAGGCGGCTTTTTTGAAGTATGCCCCCGAGATCAACGCCCCGGAATTGCCGGCCAAGCGCGGTGGCGGGGAGGATGCCGCGCCGAAAGCGAATCCCAAAGCCAAGGCGAAACTGCCGTCTTAGTCCATGGGTCAAGAATTGAAGAACGATTATCCCCAATCGTTCGATGCGCGGCTTGGCGACGGCGAATTGTTGTTCGTATTTGCCATCGGTTGACGCTAATCAACGGGAAGGTCTTTAACGAAAACGCCCCGCGATTTCACGGGGCGCTTTGGAGTGGTCAGGGCCGGGCTTGAACCGGCGACACCTGCATTTTCAGTGCAGTGCTCTACCAACTGAGCTACCTAACCTGGAACGCGGAATGTTAAGGCCAGACTACGGGAACTGTCAATTGGTTCGCGACGATCGCGGCAAAATCGACTATCCTAAGCTTGCGATGAATTCGCGACGGAAAACCGATCAAACATGAGCACCATTACCGAAAGCCCAGCCGGCAACGCGGGACGCCAATATAACGCCAGCGGACGACCGCGCGGCGACAAGGCGATCGCCCGGTTGGCAGTGCGCCAGCGTCTGCGGACCTCGCGATTCGATGCGGTGTCGTCGCTGTTGCTGGCGCTGCTGCTGTTCGTCGGTGTATTTGTGTTCATGTTGTTTGTGATTTGGTGGACGAATCGATTGCCTCCGGCCGTCAAACCGATGGAAATTTTGATCGAACAAGCCGCTGGTCGAGGCGACAATGCCGAGGGATTCGAGCGCGATTTTGAACCACCCGGCGCGGAAGAGGTCGAGGCGCTGGCCGAACCGACGATGCAGGACACGATTGCGGCTGTCACCGACGCGGTTAGCAGCGTTGCCGCATCACTCGATTCGGTGAACTCTAATGCCTCGGCCACGACGACGGGAACGGGCAAAGGCGACAATCGGCCACCGGGCCCCGAGGGCGAGGGCGAAGACATTGTGCCGCGATCGGAACGTTGGCAATTGAATTTCGCCTCGAAGAACCTCAGCTCCTACGCCCAGCAATTGGACTTTTACAAAATCGAACTAGGCGCGCTCGGCGGACCCAGCATTCAAGGCGTCGATTACGCGTCAGGGCTTTCGGGAACACCCAAGATTCGCCGCGGCCCGAGCGAGGCGGAGAAGCGGCTTTATTTCATGTGGACGACGCGCAGCCCGCTCGAACAATTTGATCGCCAATTGTTACAGAAGGCCGGTATCCCATTGCCGGGACGACAAATGATCAAGTTTCTCGAACCCGACTTGGAAAACCTGTTGGCCAATGTCGAACTCGACTACGCCAAGAAAAACGGTCACCAAAGCGTCACCGAAATCGCCAAAACCGTCTTCGAGTCTCAATCACAAAATGGCGGTTACGCATTTGTCGTGATCGACCAACGATATCGCAAACCCAAGCGCTAAAGCCAACGCCGCAAAACCTATTCACCAAACCATTCGTATCGAAGTGATTCAAGGACCTGTTCATGTTGCTCGCCGCCTATTCCGTTTATCAGATGATCTCCGACTCGACCTACGGCTTGCTGGCGGCGTTGGCGCTGTGGGGGTTGTATCAAATCGTGGTCATTTGGACTCGCGTCGGTCAGAAGCGTTTTAAGAACGAAGAGGCCCAGGATGCGTTCATGGACGATGTCGAGGAAATGGTCGCCGCCGCCGAGTTCGACGGTGCGGCGGAGTATTGCGAAGGTGACGCCCGCGCGATTCCGCAGATGATTGGATTGGCGATCGCCAATCGTGGCGAAGGATACAAACGGGCCAGGCAGATCATGATGGACCGCTACCAACGTGATGTAATGAGCGACATCGAGTATCGGCTGAGCTGGGTCAGCACGATGATCAAGACAGCTCCGATGGTCGGTTTGTTTGGCACGGTGTTCGGCATGATGGGCGCGTTCAAGACGCTGGCGACCGCCGAATCGGTCGAACCGTCGCTGCTGGCCGGTGACATTCAGGTCGCGTTGGTGACAACGGCCTGCGGTTTGGCAATCGCGATTCCGCTGATGCTTCTCGTCGCCAACATCAACATCAAGATCAGCAAGATGGAAGACCTTGTCGGTTCGGGCCTGACGCGATTCTTTGAAGCCTTCAAGACCGGTTTGAATCAATCGTCGTTGCCCGGTGGCGGTGGGGCGATGTCGGCTCAAGCGAAATCGGAACCGGCTGCGGTTTATCGCCAATCTTAATTCATTGACCCACCGGTAACTCGGGGTAGCCGAATATGAACGACCAAGCAGACGACATTGATGACGATGACGAAGATCCCGTCAGCATGTCCAAGGGCAAGCGCGTCGACGAAGAAGTCGACATCACGCCGATGATTGACATCACGTTCCTGTTGCTGATTTTCTTCGTGGTCGCGTCAAAGATGGACCCGACACAAACCGGTCGTACGCCCAAGGCGACCAACGGTGTGAGCGTATCGGCGAAAGACTCGGCGGTGATCTTCATGTCACCGGGTTCGGGTGACAAGGCGATCTTGAAGAACATTGACGGTGGCGAGTTTGATTCGGACGAAGAAATTCAAACGACCGAAATCGTCGAGTACGTGACTGAACAATTGGATCGCGGACGCAAGCAGGTGATGATTCTTGGCGATGAAGATGTCCGCGTCGGCGAAGTGACCCGGGTCCAGAAAATCATTGGCGATGCGTTCGAGGATCTGAGCAACAGTTTCATCGCGGTTAAAGAGGAGTGAGGTAGCCCGATGTCGATCCAAGTCAATTGCCCGCAATGCGGAACCGTTCACCACGTCAACACTCGCATGGCGGGCAAGCGTGTTCGTTGTCCGCATTGCGACACCCATGTCGAGGTGCCGATTCCCGTTGAAGCGCCGGAACTAGTCGCCGAAGAATCTACGTCCGCAGTGGTCAACCGCATCAGCCAAACCGAATCGGAATCGTCGAGCAACGGATCGGCTGTCGATCATGCGCCGGAGATGGCTAGGGCCAGGGGGTCGGCCAACGTAATGCCGCTGGTCGCAGCCGATGCACCGACGACGATTGTGATGAGCGATGTGGACGAAGACGCACCGCCACCGCGAAAGAAACGTGACGATGGCGAGTTGGACATGACGCCGATGGTGGACGTGACGTTCTTGCTGCTGATTTTCTTTATGGTCACCGCGTCGTTCAGTTTGCAAAAATCGATCGAGATGCCGCGTCAACAAACCGACGCCCCGAGCATGAACACGCAGCCTGAAGAAACCAAAGAACTTGACATGGTGACGGTCCAGATCAATGAGTTCGGCTCATTCTTGGTGCTCGCGCCCGATTGGGAACGCGAGACGCCGGGTAAGCAAAATCTGATTCGGGCGCTGCGCGAGGCGATGGGCGATGGAATCAACCCGATGCGGCTGGTGATCGAAGTTCACGAGTTGGCAAAACTACAGGCATTGGTCGACTGCATGGACGCGGGCACGATTTGTGACTACGGCGAGCTGCAAGTCACCCAGGTCGAAGGCTTCGAGTAGGCGTCGGCGCGACCACGTGTATCACTGCTTTTTCAACACCCGCACACAACAATAAACGATGCTGGCTAAGGACCTTATAGACCGACTGGAACGACGTGGCTTGCTTGATCAAGAGATCATTGAGGCGTTGCGCGAGCAGCTTGCCCAAAGCGGCGCGCGAGTCACTCCCGAGGCCGTCGCCAAGCTGTTGGTCGATAACGGCCAATTGACACGGTTTCAAGCCACCAAATTGATCGGCGAACTTCGCGATGGCGAGTATCCCGATGACAGCGGCGATGTTGCGGTCATTGATGCGGGCGATGACTTGGCGTTAATCGATGGCGACGATGCAGCGGTTGTGGAAGTGTTCGACGATGACGCGGTCATGGTCGATGAAGATGCGTTGAGTGCGGGACAAGGTGCTGGCGGCAATGCATTCGCCGCGTCTGGCGGCGGTTCGGGCCAAGTCGCAACGATAACCGACGGCGATGCGGGGATGCCGGCGTCGGGAACACGCAAAGTCAATGTGGGCAAGAAAGTCCGCGACCCAGCGGTCAGTATTTGGGATTCGTTTAAGATCTACGGCATCGCGGCGTTGTTGTTGGTACTGTTGTTCTTCGGCGCGGCGCTGTATTTCGTGCTCAGCAAGGGCAATGCCGACGAGACGATCGCTCAGGCAAACAAAGCCTACGACCAACAGAGCTACGCCGGGGCGCAGAAGTCTTTCGAGTCATTCCTGGAAAACTTTGGCCAAGCGAATCAACACTCGTCGATCGCGCGGACACGATTGGCGATGTGCGAGTTGTATCAGTACGCTCAGTTCAGTGATCCGACTCGCGCGACGAAAGAAGCCGAACGCATCCTGCCGGCGATTGAGAACGAGGAAGGGCTCGAAGAAGAACGAAACAACTTGGCGGCGCTACTTGTCGATGTTGCGGACAACATTGCCAAGGCGGCTGGTGAAGCGAAGGAGACGACGGAGAAGCAACAATTGCTCGCCGACTTAGATCGCCAAATCAAGCTGATGGAAAACCCGTCGTACGTGACCAGCACGGCGCGACAAGCGCTGGCCACTCGTTTGCTCGGCGTTTCGGAAACACGCGCTCGAGTCCAGCGCGACATCAATCGCAATCTGCGGTTGGACGAATCGGTCGCCAGCATGAAGGCGTCGCTGGAAGCCAAGGACACCAAGAAAGCGTATGACACGCGAATCGCACTGTTACGCGAGTACCCTGAGCTGCGCAACGATTCACGCTTGACTGAATTGATCCAGTCGGCCAGCAAGATTCAATTTGAATTAGTCAAGACTTCGCGCGAGCTGCCCGAAGTCTCCACTGAACCGCTGGCTACCGACTCGGTGAAGAACATCGTCTTGACCAGCCGCAGCGGCGAAGCGTCGCCGGGCTTGCGTGATGAAATCGTTTACATGCGCGTTCACGGCTCGATCCTGGCGTTCAACGCCGCCGATGGAAAGTTGCTGTGGCGTCGTTACGTCGGCATGGGCCAAGACTACGCACCGGCTCCGGTTGATCCAAGTGGGCGCGAAGGTGTGCTGCTGTGCGATTCGCAGGCGCTCGAGGTCCAGCGAACCGATGGCCAAGATGGTTCGATTCGGTGGCGAGCAAAGATCGGTGAACCGTTCAGCCTACCGATCTCCCAGCGTGGTGATATCTTTTTAACGACAACCAGCGGCAAACTGATCTCGCTCGACGCCGAAAGCGGTGAGCCTCGCTGGGTCACACAAATCCCCCAACCGCTCGAAGAAAGCCCTGGAGTCAGCGAGCGTCCGGCGGTGTTGTATTTGACCGGCGATCATAGCAATTTGTATGTGTTGGACAAACGCAACGGCAAGTGTTCGGAAAGTTATTACATCGGTCACGGCAAAGGCACCATCGCGGTTCCGCCATTGACGTTGCAAGGTCCCGATGGCGGTCACGTGTTTGTGTTCGAGAACGCGGGCATCGATTTTGCGTTGATGCATGTGCTGAAATGCGACGCCCAAGGCGGTGGATTGGCGATCGCGCAACCGCCGTTTCGCTTGGAAGGCAATGTGATGGTGCCGCCAGTGATGGTGCTGGGCCGTCGCCTGATTGTGTTGACCGACCGCGGCGAAATCTCGGTTTATGACGTCGAGCAATCAGCGAAAACGTCGGAGCAGGTATCACGAACGGCGCACCAGGTTGCCAGTTACGATCGCGCGACCAGCACGCAGATGGCGGTGGGAAAAAACCAAATGTGGGTCACCGGAACTCGAATCGGTCGATTCGAATTGCAGGTCAGCACCGGCCGAATCCCGCGCGATTGGGTTAACCACGAAGGCGATGCCTTTATCACTGCGCCGGTGTTGATCGAAGACACTTTGATTCACGCTCGGGTGCTGCGGGGCACTTCTGGTGTTCGCGTGACCGCCGCAGATCCGGTCAGCGGACGCGCCTATTGGCAAACCGATGTCGGTGTGCCGGTTGCCTTGTTAACGCCCAGGCCCGATGGCAAGGGGTTCTACGCGATCAGTTCCCAGGCGACGCTTTATGAACTCGATGGCCAAACGTTGGCTGCGGGCGCAACGTCGGGGCCGATTGAAAATCCAGGTGGCCTAGGCGTGGCGATGCGGTTCGAGAATCCGACGTGGATCGATGAACAACGGGCCGTGATGTTGAATCAAGAATCAGGTGGTCAAATATGTGTTTTGGATCCATCGCGAGCGCGCGAAAAATTGCGCTTGATGACGCTGGCAATCACGCCGGCGCGGGCCGGTGGTCGCGGTGTCATCGTCGGCGATGGCTATATGTTGCCACTGAACAGCGGGCGCATCGTGTTGATGGATTGGCAAACAGGCCGTGCGCTGGGCAGTCCGTTTCAACCGCCAAGTGAACCCGACAAACTCGTTCGCTGGACCGACCCCGTTGTTTTGACCGGCGAGGATGGCCAAGTCGTGATCGCCGATGATCGCAAAAAGATGTACCGGTTGCGGGTTGGCGAACAGATTCGCGAGTTGGCGGCGGTTGATCTGAAAGAGAATTTGTTGGGGCCGATGGCGGGAGTTGGCGATTCGATTATCGCGACGGCCGGCGGAGCTTCGGCGGATCTGTTGCTCACCTTTGACACCGCGACGCTGGAAGAATCCGCCCGCGTGTTGCTCGATGGCCGGGTGTCGTGGGGACCGTTTGCGGCCGGCGACTTGGCGGTGTTGCAAACCGATGACGGAATGCTGCGCGGCTACGACGCCTCGGGTAAAGCCGCGATGACTCCGGTGATGTTGCTTAAGGGCGAATTGGTGCGAAACGTAAAATTGATCAACGGCTCATTGTTGGTTGCCAGCCGCGCGGGCTGGATTGCAATGATTGACCCCGCGTCGGGAATGATGACCGGCAAAACGGATTTGAACCAGCCGTTGTCGGCGCTGCCGCTTGAAGTCGGCAAAGGCCTGCTGGTCCCCGGTGCCGAAGGCATTGTTTACATCACCACCATTCCCAATTCGGTGGATGAACAATGATCCGGTTGTCTTTGCTTTTCGGTTTGGTGTGCTTCGCGATTGCGGCGAACCCGACGCTTGGCCTAGCGCAGGTGAGTAACTTTGCCACGTCGGGTGAGCCCGAAGAAGAAGGCATTGCGCTGTTGCAATCCGAGCCGCACGACATTATTCGCTTTACCGCTGAAGCTGGCGGTGGGTGGGCGAAGGTGCTACCGCTGAATTTGCCGGGCCGCAAGTTACCGAACCCATTTCCCAAGGGTGATTTGGCGGTCGAAGTGCTCGGTTTGCCAGCCCAAAAGTTTGCCGCCAAGTGGGCCGACGTCAAGTCGATCGATTTGTGGGAGGAACGGCTCGAGCGGGAGACGACCGAGCGCATCAAAGCCGGTGACTTCAGCGGTGCTTATCCGTACTTGGCAATTTTGATTCGCGATTTTCCGGCACGGCCAAAGTTGCGCGAGTTGCGCAGTGAGTTTTTGTTAAACAACGCGGCACGACGGTTTTCATCCGGCGAGCTAGACCAAACGCTGGCGATGCTCGAAGAATTGCGGCGGTACAACCCAACGTTTCGCACCGATCTGGTTTTGAACGTGATCAGCAAGGTCACCGACAGCACCATGAAGACGATGCTCGAGCAAAATAAACTCGATCAAGCGCAAAGATTGTTGGCAAGGTTGAAGAAAGATTATCCATCGAAAGAGATCGACTCGGTTTCCATCTGGGACAAGAAATTTCTTGCCATGGCGACCGAAAAACGTGAGCAAGCAATCGCCGCGCGAGATCAAGAGGATTGGCGAACTGCGCGGCAATTGGCGCTGGAGAGTTTGTTCCTGTATCCCGATATCTCCGGCGGCAAAGATTTGGTCAAACAGATTGAAGTCGCTTATCCGCTGGTTCGAATTGGTGTGTTGCAAACCGCGACCGAGTTGGACCCAACGCGAATTGACAATTGGGCGTCGCGCCGCGCCGGACGATTGGTTTACCGCACGTTGTTCGAGATGCGCGGAACGGGACCCGAGGGTGGCGAATACGATTTCATTTTGGGTGACGCCGAACAAAGCCCGGACCGGCTTGAATACAGCTTGACGCTCAATCCGCAGAAAATGCGGCCGCCGCTTGAAGGCATCAATTCGCAAACCATCGCCGACATGATCGCGGCCCGTGCCCAACGAGGCTCCTCGGCCTACAGCGCTCCGTGGGCGGCCGCCGTCGATTCGGTCACGTTGCGCGGGCCACAGCAATTGGCTTGTTTCATGCGCCGACCCAACGTGCTGCCGGCTTGCCTATTACAGATTCGTCTCGACGGCGAATTAATTGGCCAAGCTCCCGGATCACCGACGGGTGCTTATGGACGCTCGTTGGTCGCAGAGGACGAAGTTCGTTTCAAATTGGTCGGCGAACCAGCCAATGAAACGCAGCCGCGCGAGATCGTCGAGCTGCAGATGGAAACGGCTGCCGACGCAATTGCGCGTTTGCGCCGTGGTGAAATTGATATGATCGATCATCTGTTTCCCGCCGACGCTCTACGATTGCGCAAGTCGCGGACGATTGTGGTCGAGGACTTTCCGTTGCCGACGGTCCACATGTTGGTGCCTTGTTCGGACCATCAATTCATCGGCGATCGAAATTTTCGCCGCGCACTTTTATATGGTCTCAATCGAGAAGACATTCTGCAGGGCGAATTGATGGAAAACCAGCAGGTAGCTGGTTGTCGCGTGATCTCCGGTCCGTTTCCCGCCGGCGTCGAAGCCGATGACCCACTTGCCTATGCCTACGATGAACGCGTCGAGACTCGTTCGTACCAACCGCAACTGGCCAGTTTGTTGATGGTCGTTGCGACGAAGCAGCTGGAAGCGATGGCGACGAAGTTGAAATTGCCCGCACCTAAGGTCGAACCGATTCGGTTGGCCGTGCCCGCTGATGATCTTTCGCGAATCGCCTGCGAAGCCATCAAGACGCAGTGGGAAGCGATCAAGTTGCCCATTGAAATTGTATCGCTTGGCGTTGGCAAGACATGGCCGGAACCGGGCACGGCAGACATCGTCTATGTGGCCGCCGCAGTTTGGGAACCAATCATCGACGCGCGGCGCGTGCTGGGGCCCGATGGTTTGGCACAAAGCCAAGACCAATTGATCGGCCTGGGATTGCGGCGGCTCGAGAACGCGAATAATTGGCGAGATGTTCGCGAACGACTCAATGATCTGCACTCGATCACCAGCCACGAGTTGCCGATCATTCCGCTGTGGCAGGTGGTCGACTCGTTTGCCTACCGGCGCGAATTGACGGGCGTCGGACGCGACATTGTTTCGCTTTATCAAAACGTTGAACGCTGGCGGTTAAATTTCTAATGAATTCGTCGACGTGGTCACAATTGATGCGATGTTGCATCGTCGCTATCGCGGTGCTCAGCATCACCAACGCAAGCGCCGCAGACGTGGAACCAACCGCTAATGTGGCCGCCTCGGTGGCTGATGAAACGAACCCAGCAGCGACCGATACGAGCACCACCGCCGAGTCTTCGCCTGGCGTCGTCTCTGAGACCGAAGTTACGCCGCAGGAAACCTCTCCGCCCTCCGAAGAACCGTGGGACTATTCGCCATACCGTGTCCGCGTTTGGATCACCAGTAACGGTTCGCAGGCCACCGCCGCAAAACTATCGAAGCCGCTGACCGAATACTTTGATCGATCCTTTGCCGCGATTTGGCGATTATCGATCACCGCTGCTCCCACCGCCGTCCAAGCCATCGCCGATCGTGATTTTGCGGCGATGACTTATGAATCGATCACCGCATCGGACCCGGTCGTTGCCGTTAAGCGCGATCACCGCGAGGCCGCGCGAATTCGCGTCGCGGCCGACGTCGCGAGGTTCGTCAAGAGTCTCAAGTCAACCGGCGACCGGATCGCCGAAGTGAATCGCCGTGGAAATGAAAACGGCAATCCCACGCTGGATGGTCTTAGTCCGATTCTGCAAAGAATGGATGGCGATTCGGTAGCCTTGGCCGAATCCTGGAAAAATGAAAACGTCGAAGCCGTGCTGCTAAGTCGTGGGATGGCGGCGATGTTGAAATCGCCCGAAGCCAAGATCGTGCGACTGCCGATCGATGACCTTGTGATGGAGGATGTGCAGGACCATGACAAAATCTTCGTCGTGCATATTGATTGTCGCTCGATGCCGCTGCGGGTCCAAGTCGCCGAGCTGGATTGCTTGATGCGGCACTTCTCCGCAGTGCAGCGCGCCGAAGCGTTGAATTATCCGTCACTGGCGAATGTGGTTGGCCAAGCAATCGTTGCCGCGTTCGCGCCAATTGTGCGCATCGAGGATGCCGGTCAGAAGACCGCCGTTGGCGTAACTCGCGCGGCAAAATTGATTGTCGACGAGGACAACCCCGCGCTGATCAAGTCCGGTGAGTTTCTGCAACCGATGGTTCGCAAAGACGACCGCAATGGAAACCCGATCGCGATCGGACCGCTGCCATGGGCGTTTCTGCATGTCACCAAAGTGGACGGTGCGCGGCTCGATATGGACTTGTACGCAGGCCGCGCCGGCGGATTGCAGGGCCGTCAAAACAAACGCACTTTTCGGGTCGCACTTAGAACCCGGCCCGCGTTGGCGCAAAGCACAATCCGTCTGCATGCCGCCGGTAATCCCAACGAACCGCTCATTGGATACGAACTGTACGAGAAAGAGCTCGATTCCATCGACATGACACCGGTCGGACGAACCGATTGGAGCGGTCGCATTCTCATTACCAAAACCGATGATCCGATGCGGTTGTTGTATGTCAAAAACGGCGGAGCAATTTTGGCTCGCTTGCCAATTGTGCCAGGGCTTAACGAGGTCGAAGTCGCTGATTTGGTGGGTGACGACCAACGGCTACGCGCCGAGGCCTACATTCGCGGTACACAAAACGCCATCGTCGATTTGATCGCCATCCGTACGCTCTTGGGCGCGCGAATTCGGTCACGTCTGGAGAAAGGACAACTTGCCGAGGCAAAGGATCTGCTAGACGCGCTTCGCGACGAACCAACTTATGAAGTGATAGCCGGTGACATGGCGAAGAAAGTTGTCCAAATTAAAGGACGCAACAGCGGTGAGCAGCGCAAGATCGATTCGATGTTTGCCCAGACACGCGAGATGCTAGTTAACAACATCAATTCAAAGTTGATTCGCGACCTCGAAGCCGAGGTGACGGCAGCGACCGCTGGCGGTGCGAAGCCTCAAGCCAAGTCAACGGACACGGCACCGTAGTGGATCTTGTTAAAGATCTATGCCTACGGCTCTTTAACAAGAACCACTACGTTTGAGGCCTATTGCTAGGGCGTCGGTGATTCCGGCTGGGGCGGCACTGGACCATCCCCACCGCGCCACGTGGGTCGCTTTTGCCGAGCCTTGGGATGATGCTTATTCACTAGGTGCGGTGTATCGCGACCCGACAGCCGCTTGCCCATCGGACGCATCGTTGGCTTGACGATCTTGGCGCGAAGCTTTTTTTCTTTGGCCCGGTAGTCTTCGTCGATTTCAAATTCGACATAAATGCCAACCTTCAACTCACGCCGGCGACCGTTCAGCTCACCATGCCAAACCGACTTGTGAAAAAATACATCTTCGCGGAAATCTTCCGCTTCGATAAATCCGAAATCTCCGTCGGGCCGAAGGAATTTGATTTCGCCCAATCGTCTCCGCTGGATGTGAAAGCGTTTCGGTTCGTCGTCAGGTACAGGTTTCACGGCGCTACGATCAGATACGTGTCAGAGTAAAGACGCGATAGTGTAAAGCGAGACCTGGGCGATTGTCAGGGCTGAGCGGCTGCTTAATTGTTCACGAAGGCAACCGAGTTACCCTCGGCACCTACCCAGCGAGCCACTGAGGTGCCGGTCGCGCGACGCACCAGCAACGGCCACAAGTCACTTTCGCACTGAAAAACCATGTCCGCTGTTGCCGGCAGCACATGCCAAAACCCAGCGTCAATTTCAGCGTCGAGCTGACCTGCGGGCCAGCCCGTATGGCCAATGATTAAGCGAAAATCGCCGGGATTTTCGCGGACAAGTTGTTCCAAATGTTCGCGCTGAGCAGCGACGTAAATGCCAACAGCCGTCTGTGCTTCGGCCAATCCCGGCGCGCGGTGGATGGCGACAACCGGACCAGACAACGGGCCGCCGAAGTGGATCATTCCCACGCCAGCAGCATTCCCTTGGAGCGGAGTGGACGGAAGATTAGCGGTTTGTGGTAGTCGCGACGAAGATTTAACGTTGGCCTTCGGCCCATCCTCGCCCTGGGTGGTCTGGCCCAAAAGCAAATTGACCAGCTCGCTGGGCGATGGATTGATGGGGCGATTGAGCATCACCGCCACGGCACCTTGTTCATCGTGATGCATCATTAAACAAACGCCATGAGCAAACATCGGCTCATTGATGAGTGTGGACGCAACCAGCACATTACCGACTAAAGATTGGACCATCGTCCTGCCAAAAGGAGTTTCGCTCTGTCAACGTGACAGCAGCACGTTGTTTCACTACCTATTAGGCAACTATCGCGCCAATCTAGTTCCCACTTTCCGTTTGTTGCTTCAAAAAATGTGTCAATCTGTCGGTCCAGAGGCGGCCAATCGCCAGCGCGCTGGGAACCAACGTCGCACTCGATTCGAGGTCATCGACTTGTGCGGCGTTCTCGATCTCGAGAGCGACCTGCCAATCTTCCGGCGGTGCGACGTACTTGAGGCAAGACTTCAGCGTGTGCGCCGCGCGGCGTGCCTCCTTGATGTTGCCAACCGCGATCGCTGCTTGGAGCGATGCACAAAGCTGGGGAACTTCTTCAACGAAGGCGGCGGCCAGCGAAACCATCGTACGTCTGTCACCACCGGAGCTCTTCAATAGCTTGGCTTGCCACGCTGGCGGTAGGACCTCGTCTGCGGCCGAATTCGCTTGCTCGATTGCAGATGCCTGTGGCGCAACAATCTTCGCAATGGTTTCGATGAGCTTTACCGGCTCGATTGGTTTGACGAGAAACGATTTCATGCCCGCCGCGAGGCATCGCGATTGGTGCTCATCGGTCGCGTGCGCAGTAAGCGCCACGAATGGCGGTCGACTTGTCCGCAAGTAATCGCATTGTCGCACGATCTGCTGCATCGTCTCGATGCCGTCCATTTCAGGCATCTGTAAATCCATCAAAACGCAATCATACGTCTTGCCCTGGGTCGCAAGGATAGCGTCTGCACCGGAGCAAACGATATCGGTGACGTAACCCGCTTGCACAAGGAATTCACGAATCACGGTGCGATTCACTTCGCTATCGTCAACGACCAGCAGTCGTCCATTGCGAGTTACGGACGTGGTACTATCGACGCCCGGCGGATCGAGTTTGGTGCGCCTTGAACCGTGCGGAACCGCGATCGGTGACGGCGCCATCAAGTCGCCAATGGTTGTTAATAATTCGTCAGGCAGAACGGGTTTGAACAAAATGGCATTGGGGGTCCGTCCCGCAGGAACGGCCTCGTCATCGACTCGCGATAACCAGATTAACTTTGAACCCTCAAGTTCATCGCGACGAATGCCACCGATGTCGGCAATGATCAATTTGGCATCGCATTCGACGCGAAACCCTCGTCCAATCAACGTCTCGGTCACCGCTTTTCGCTGCAGCGCGTTGCCAATCTCAACGGCAATGGACTGTTCGATCGATTGCCGTGAAGCAACAACCGGCTCATTCGTTGCGTTGCCCGACGCTGGCAACGGCAGTGTGCAGCGGAACGTACTGCCGTGACCCGGTCGGCTGGTAACTTCGATTCGTCCGCCCATGCGGCGAACGAGTTTATCGCTGATCGAAAGGCCCAGCCCCGTGCCGCCGTAGCGCCGCGTCGTACCCGAGTCACCTTGCTCGAAGGGTTCAAAAATTTTTGCTTGACGATCCAGCGGAATGCCGATCCCACTATCGATCATCTCCAATTGAATCTCGCCCGGTTCGGTCGCGCTGCAGGCAAGCCGCAATAGGACGTGGCCGCGCGGCGTGAATTTGATCGCGTTGCCGGCAAGGTTAATCACGACTTGACGTAACCGTTTGGCATCGACCAACACTTCGCGAGGCACACCGGGCTGAATGGAAAGGACCAACTCGACGTCCTTGTCCGCAGCGCGCGTCGCAAGACAGCGAAACGCTTCACCGACGCATTGATACAGGTCGGTGGGTGCCGGGTCGATCTGCAGGCGACCGGCTTCGATCGATGAAAAGTCCAGGATGTCGCCGATCACGGCGCTGAGCAACTCGGCGCTTTGACGAATCATGCTGACATATTGGTTAGCCCGCGCCGGCAACGCTTCCATGCGCGACAGCAACTCAGCGGAGCCCGTGATGCCACCTAGCGGTGTACGAATTTCATGGCTGACGCTGGCCATGAATTCACTCTTAATTCGGCTGGCTTCCTCGGCGGCAAGTTTCGCCTCGCGCAGCGCGCGGATCGCTTGGTGCCGCAGCGTGACATCGCGAATAAAGACGGCCAAACCATGTGCGTTTTCCAGCGGAATTGGATGAACCGAAATTTCTGCGGGAAATGCGAAGCCGTCTTCGCGGCGAACCGTCATCTCGCGGCGCTCCGATGTCGGCAGTTCGCGCCACTGCATCGCCGCGCGCCGAACCCAAGGGCGTTCGGTGATATTCACGCCGTCGGACGTTGGATTGGTGTCTTCTTCTGATGACGGCGAGACCGTTGATTCGGGGACAGCAACCGATTCAATCAAGCAACCTGCCAAGCTTCCGGCACCGGCACCGAGTAATGTCTGGGCCGCCGGATTGGCTTCGACAATTCGTCCCTGGTCGTCAACCAACATCACGGCTTCGCGGGCCGCTTCAAAAATTGCTCGCTTGCGTGCTTCGCTTCGGCGCAGCTCCGCGGTTCGGCGATAGGTGTCCGTTACGTCCCAAAACACCATCTGGATTCCGGTGCATTTATCGTTGCTGTCATACTCGGGAGCCTTGAAGACCTGGACCCAGCCGGTTTTCCCGTCAGCGGTCGGATGCGATTCGACGTGGTCGACGGGTATGCCGCTGGCCATCACTTGGGCGTCATCGTCGCGGTACTTGGCCGCGGTTGCCGGTGGATAAAGCTCGCCATCGGTACTGCCAATCACATCACTAATCGATCGCCCCACACCGCGACAAAACGCTTCGTTGGCATAGGTGATCACGCCATCGGTGTCTTTGCGCAAGACCTGAAGCTGCATCCGCTGGGCAAGTGATTGCAGATGCGTTTCAGTTCGCATCAATAACTGCTGGGTTGCCTGTCGTCGCGCGACTTCGCGCCGCAGTGCCTCGTTGATTCGCTTTACCTGGGCAGTCCGTCGGCGGACGTTGCGTTGTAATTGTTGACGCAAAACCAATCGTCGGCGACGCACACGCTGTTGCTCGGCGATGAATCCAACGGACACTGTGACGGTTGCCAAAGACCAAGCTCGTAGCAGCCCATCGCCCTGCGTAAAAATGTTGGGAAAAACTCCCGCAGCGCGGTACTCGATGGCGATGTGCAGAATTGCTGGGACGACGATGGCGACCATCAACCAGATGCTCAAAATCGCAAATCGACGCGCCACGAGCCAACGCGAAGCAATCAGTTGCAAAATAATCTGCGCAACACAGACGGCCGATGTCGGCGGCAGCAAGAAGTCAGCGATCGCGATGACGATCGATACGAAAACCCAAAATGTCGTAGTGTGAAAACGGATCATCGAAAACGACTTCACAGCCTAGCCTTTCAACGCAATTGATCGTTACTGTCCGCAGAACCATCAGCTTCGATTAAATCCGGCAGGTCCGCGTCGGACGCGAAGCATTGGTTCGTTTTTGCGGCGGACCGCGGGAAAATTCCAAACGAAGCACCCGAACATAAGCCAAATAGATGGCATGAGCTACGACCATGCAATCAAATGGATAATGATCGCCGCGATCGCGCTGCTGGACTTGGTCCTGCTGGCGTTTCTGCCATTGTCGATCCAATGGGTCGAATTGGTCGCGCCGGCCAGCATTAGCGGCTTGATTGGGGTTCTAGTTTTTCGATTTCATCAACGCCAATCGAGCCCCTGTTTAGTGCTGTTCGGCGTCAGTTTTATTCAACTAAGCTGTCTGGTAATCGCGCTGACGCTATTGATCTACGAAACCGCCATGTTTCGGTTTCCCCTGCAAGATGATTGGCTACGACAGGCCGATGCGACGCTAGGCTATTATCCCCGACCGCTCGTCCAGTGGATTCGCCAGCGACCGACGCTCGACCAATGGTCAACCTGCATTTACCAGAACGCGGGACCGCAGATGATGGTGATGCTGCTGGCGTTGTCGCTGTTCTATCAACGCAAACGTGTTGAGCAATTCATTCTTCAAATGATCATTTCGCTATTCGTTTGCGCGATTTTTGCCGGATTTTTTCCCGCCGCCGGGCCGCTCTACAACAACGGAATCACTCCATTCGATTGGCAACAAGGATATCTCAACGACTTGGCCGCCTTGCGCTCCGGCGAGCACTTTCATTTTCGTTGGTCACGCAGCGAAGGAATTGTAACATTTCCTTCGTTTCACACCTGTTGGGCGATTTTGGTTTTGTTTGGTTGGTTGCGAACCACTCGTTGGTTATCAGTACCCCTCATCGTGCTGAATGTGGTGGTTGTAGCGACAACACTGACCACGGGTGAGCACTACTTTGTTGATGTTGCCGGTGGCGGATTATTGGCCGTGCTAAGTATTTGGTTGAGCCACCGCATTTCGGCTTACTGCTACAACCCGGATGGTTCACCGCGAATGATAACGATACCCGACTTAATGGGTTACCTACCGCTGAAGCCAAGCCTTTCGCTGAGATGACCTATGAGTTACGACCAAGCAACTAAATGGCTGTTCATTGCGCTGGCGGCAAGCACAGCGTGGGCATTGTCGCAATTTTTGCCCATTGAGATCGACCTTGGCGAGCTGCTGGTGCCAACGATCGGCCTAGTGATTCTTGGAACAGCCGGAATTTACTACCGCAATCGCGATGCCGATTCGATTGTCTTGTGCATCGTGACATTGATACAGATGACCTGTTTTTCAGCCGCCGTTTCATTGTTAATCTATGAAATGACAATGCTGCGTATGCCGCTGCGAGATTCGTGGTTGATCGAATTTGACTCGGCCATCGGATATTCGGCCAAAGCAGTTGCTGATTGGATTCGGTCGCGGCCGCTGATTGACCATTTTTCCACATGGTGTTACCAGTTCATCATTCCGCTATCCGCCGTGACGGTCATTTCGCTCGCGTTCTTGAGCCAACGACGATTGCTCGAACAGTTCGCCTTGCAATTCATGCTCGGAACGTTTGTTTGTGGAATTTTTGCGGGTTATTTTCCCGCTCATGGTCCGTTATATGGATTTGGGATTAAACCGTATGACTGGCAACAGAATTATCTGAACCATGTGTGGGCACTGAGATCCGGTGACACCTTTGAGTTTTCTTGGCCCAACGCCGATGGGCTCGTCACGTTTCCCTCGTTCCATACCGCTTGGGCGATCATGCTGTTGCTGGTTTGGCGACAACAAAGTCGTTGGCTTTCAGTTCCGGTTGGGATGGTTTGTGTGTTGATAGTGATTGCAACGCTGACCACGGGCGAGCACTACGCGTGTGACGTGATCGGCGGATGCGTGCTGGCGGCGATTTGTTATTGGGTCAGTAGCCGTGTGACGATATTTTGCGAAGACGCTCACGGCAAGCCGCGAAAGCTCACGGTGCCGCGCTTTGGCGTTTGGCAGTGGCGTAAATTCGCTTAACCTTTCGTCGCAAATCCAACCTACCGTGCGCTAAGCGAGCGGATCGGCGCTAGCCGCCGGTAATTTTATAAGTCGTAGTGGGTGTTGTTAAAGGTCCTCGCGACGGAATTTCTTTGACAAGATCCGCCACCAAATCGTTACTAGCGTCACGCGAAGTCGAATTGGCACATACCGACTCTCTTCGCTAACCGGTCAAAATTAGTTAAGCAATTTTTTTTGACTCGTCCAAATCATGCCGTAGTGTCTTAGTAGTGAAAACAAGCGAATCGGTGTTCGATTCGCTGACAGGTGTGGCGTCTCACCGCATCGCTCGTCAACGGTCATTAGGCCTGCGATGAGGAGGCGAAGTGATTCTGCACCAAACTTTGACCCGCGTGAAGCCGGGAATGGCTGATCGCAGTATTACCTCGCGAGGAATCCGCTATGAAGAATTTTGCAACCAGCATTGTTAACTTCCTTAAGGAAGAAGATGGTCCAACCGCTGTTGAGTACGCAGTTATGTTGGCTTTGATCGTTGTGGTTTGCTTGACCGCAATCACCAGCGTTGGAACGGCCGCAAGCGCCAAGTTCGCCAGCGTTGCAGCCGCTATCAGCAACTGATTCTATCGGTCACGCTTGCGTGATCGGTAACAGCCATTCCCCATCGGTCGGCGGTCGAAACTCCCTGTGTGTGTTTCGACCGTTGCCGAGGGGTTTGATGGTTTATTGACTCTTCACACCGCCAATTCAACAAGCAACCGGCAGAGTGCAACACGAATCATGGATTTTCCAGTTCTTCCCGCCGACGCCGCTGTCAGCGCATGGCAAATCCTTTGCTGTGCTGCGACGCTCGTCACGGCCATGATCAGTTGCCTGTTTGCGCCGCGTTAAAACACACCGCACAACGATTTTATTTCACGGGAATCCCGCCATGTCTATGCTGCTTGATTCGATGGTCGCCAATGGCCCAGTTTGGTTCGTTACGTTTATGTTGATCGTGGCCGCCGTCATTGATGGTGCGATCTTGAAGGTACCAAATTGGTTGACGTTTCCGTTTATCATCAGTGGCTGGGCCTACGGACTGTACAGCGCTGGATTGCCCGGATTGGGCTACAGCTTGCTCGGCACATTTGTCGGCATGATGTTATTGTTGGTGCTGCGTAACGTTGGCGGCATGGGTGCTGGCGACGTTAAGACGCTGGCAGGCGTGGGAGCTTGGCTTGGTACCGTCGTAACACTGTGGGCCTTCGCCGCAACGACGATCGCCGGTGGCGTGATCGCCCTGGTAATGATCGCCCGCAGTGGCAACTGGGAAAAGCATTACGCCATGGCGATGCAAATTTTGCACGAATGGAAGACGATTCGCCAACCGGCGAAGCTGGCCGCGATTGCTCGCGAGCGAAAGCCAACGATGACTCTGCTGCCTTATGGAATTCCAATGGCCGTCGGCTCGATCGTTTACTTCGCAGTTTCCGGCCAATTGATTTAGATAGCGGACGCTACTGGCGAGGCAATTCAGGGGACCTGGGCTGCCTTCGCCGGTTGCGTTGCTTGTGCTCGCGTTGCCGAGTGCATTGGAGCGAACATGCCGCTCTCTCCGATTGAATGCAGTGATCCACCTTCTCCGGCAAATCAAGTTGTTTGAATCAAAACGACTTGAGAATTTAAGATAGCACGAACGTAGGAATTGATCGGCAATGCGTAGCAAATCAATGTTCCTGATGATCGCCTGTGTCTGCGGCGCGATCGCAGCCGTTGGCGCAAGTCAATTGATGCAAGCTCAGGGCACCGCCACGGCAGCTGTAGAAAGCGTCGAGGTGCTGGTCGCGACGAGAGACATCAACGAAGCCGAGGAAATCAAGGCCGGCATGATCTCGTTGGAATCATGGCCAGTGAACAAAGTTCCGCAGAGTGCGACCAACGACTTGTCTAAAGTCGAAGGCCGGTTTGCCGCTCAAAAGATCTACGGTGGCGAGCCGATCATCAACGAGAAGTTGATGAACGAAGCAACCGACTTTACCGTTGCAATTCCCCGCGGATTTAGCGTGGTGTCGATGAAGGCTGATGCGGCCAGCAGTGTGGCGAACCTGGTTCGTCCCGGCGACCGCGTTAACGTGATGGCTTACTTCACCAAGAGCGACCTAATTCCTGAGACCGGCGTTCGGACGGTGCTTTCGGGTGTCAAGGTCTTCGCGGTTGACGGTCGCACCGCACGAGAGACCGAATCGACAACGGCATCAGCGGCGGCGAATACGGTTTCATTACTGATTGACAAAAGTGACGAAGAGGCTTGGACCTTAGCGTCTGAATTGGGCCGAGTTCGTTTGTCGCTGGGTCGTCCAGCCGAGAACGGTTCGGTCGAAGCCGGCGAGAACGGCGGTCAAGCTTTCCTTAAATGGATGGCCGATTACCAATCCGCTCAAGACAAGCAAGCGGCCGATAATAAACTCGTCAACCCGTCCGCTAGCACCGCCTCTTCCGCATCGAACAAGAAGCGACCGGAAGGCTTTCGCATGTTGAAGCTGCATGGTGGCGAGTGGACCGAATACGAATTCATTGACGGCAAGCAAACTCCATTGATCAAGGCGACCAGCAGTTCGCCCGATTCCGGGTCAATCGAAGACACATCCGAAGAGACGGAAAAGCCAAGCGAATTCAGTTACCTAAACGGTTCACAAAGCCCGTTTTTTGATCCGACCCAGGCTGCGGCAGGGATGCCAATGCCAATCGTTCCCCAAACTCCAGCGAACACGCCCAAAGGTGCTGTCTCGGGAGTCGATGCGTTTTAGTTAGTCAGTTCATTTCCATTCCGTAACTTACGATACTTCGCTCAAAATGATTCGTCCCGGGTTCAACGCCCCGGAAGTCATGCAAGGATGCAATTGAGATGCGTACGCTTCGACATAAAGTTCGCCGGTCAACACGCCTAGCTCGTTACGTTTTGGGTTTAACGCTAATCGCTTTAACCTCGATGCCTTCGACGCGTTTGTTCGCACAGGACGCATCGAATCTCACGGCGGCAGTTTCGCCGATCAACTTCGACGTGACGCAAGCCTCGGAGCGACTGGACTTAATTGTCAAGAGCAGTCGCATTCTAAAGATCAATGGGCGGATTCCCAAGTTCCAAGTCCATAACGAAGAAATCTTATCGGCGACGCCCGTCTCCGAAAATCAGATTCAAATCTTCGCGAAGGTGCCTGGTTCGACGCAGTTAAATCTGTGGGATACCGATGAGAAGCTTTACACCGTCGATATCACCGTCTCCGCCGATGCGCGTGAAGTCGAAGGCATTTTGCGTAGCCAATTACCACAAGCGACGTTGCGCGTCACGCCGCTGCAGGACAGCGCAATCGTCGCCGGCTCGGTGACCAGCGCAGACGATGTCGATCGCGCCGTCGCCATCGTCGAGCAATTCTACCCGCGCGTTATCAACAATATTCAAGTCATTGGTGTGCAACAGGTGTTGTTGCATACTAAGATAATGGAAGTCTCGCGGACGAAGCTTCGTGACTTGGGCGTCGATTGGGCGTTGTTCGGCAGCGATTCAACGATTATCAATTCGCCCGGCGGCTCATTCGATGCGTCAATTCTGGCAAGTGTCGGCGGCACCGCCAACGCTCGCATCATTACCGACGACTTTGATGTTTTGATCCGAGCACTTCGCCAGGACGACTTGGTCAAGTTGCTTGCCGAGCCAACGGTGGTCGCCACCCACGGTCGTCCAGCACGATTCATCGTCGGTGGGCGCGTTCCATATGTTGTCCCCAGCGGCAACGGGCAAGTTACCGTTGCCTACGAAGAATATGGCACTGCGGTGGACTTTCTACCATTTGTAATTGGACCAGGCCGCATCCGCTTGGAAGTTCGTCCTGAGGTTAGCGAACCTGACAGCTCGCGCAGCATTTTGATCGGTGGATTGAATGTCACGGCGTTTACCAGCCGGTACGTCGAAACCGCTGTTGAAATGCAAGCCGGTCAAACCTTTGCGATCGCGGGCCTGTTGCAAAGTCGCACCGAATCGACTCGCCAAGCAACCCCGTTCTTTGGTGAACTGCCGTACGTCGGCGTCCTGTTCCGGCGCGTTCGCGAACGACGCAATGACATTGAGTTGCTCGTTACGGTAACGCCTGAGTTCGTCGAAGCGATGGATCCACACGAAGTGCCATGCGGTGGCCCCGGGTTGTCGACGACGAGCCCGACCGACAAAGAGTTGTATTTCAAAGGGTACATCGAAGTTCCCAACCTGTATGGCGATTGTGCCTGTCCCGAAAACGGTGGCGGCAGCGGTATGTTGATGAGCGATCAACCAATGTCGTCGATGCCAACTCCCGCGATGGGCGGCATGACGTACGGCAACGCGGTCGCTCCGGGTCACATGCCACAAGCCGTTGGCCAGGGCGTCACTATTGAAGCTCCGGCACGATGATGGTGAGCGTCAATTTAATCCTTGCCTTGTATTTTCAAAGCACTGAGCTTGGCCCCACCGGTTTCCGATTTTAACTTGCACGATTGGTTTGATTCTCATGAGTAACGTCTTACGTTTGGCGATGGTCGACCCGAACGACGGCACGCGAGAGAAACTCAAAGCGATGCTGTTGGCGATCGAAACGATTTGGCTCGAAGCCGACTGCTCGCGGTACGAGTTCTTTCCTGATGTCGTGGCCCAAACCAGCCCCGATGTGGGCGTGTTGGCGCTCGACTCGGACCCAGAGAAAACGATTGCGATGGTCGATCGGTTGTCAAAGGAACATCCCGACTGCGTCTTGTTGGTGGTTAGCGGCAGTAACGACGGCCAACTGATCTTGCGAGCAATACGTGCCGGTGCGCGAGAATTCTTGACGCTGCCGCTGTCCGAAGCCGAGCTGGAAACGGCGCTGACGCGGGTCAGTTTGCAAAAATTTGGCTCAGCGGAATCCAAGCGCGGGAATTGTGAAGTCATTGCCATCGCCGGTGCGACCGGCGGCGTGGGCAGCACCAGCGTTGCCAGCAATATGGGTTGCATCCTCGCCGGTGAACCTGGTAATTCCGTGGCATTGCTTGACCTTGACTTAGCCTTGGGCGATGCCGACGTATTTTTGAACGTCATCCCCGATTACACGCTTGCTGACGTGGTCCAAAACGTCTCGCGGCTCGATATCCAGCTATTGAAAAAGTCGCTGACGAAACATTCGTCCGGGTTGTACCTACTGCCGCGACCGGTCGAATTGCACGATATGGCTGCAATCACCGCCGACAGCTTGCGAAAAGTGATCGGGCTACTAAAAGCATCGTTTACGCACTTGATCGTTGACCTCTCAAAAAGCTATACCGAAGTCGACATGTCGGTGATGGAAGTTGCCAACAAGGTGATGTTGGTCACGCAACTTGATTTGCCATGTTTACGAAACGTTGTGCGATTGTTGATGAGTTTCGAGGAGATCGAAGGATTGAAATCGAAGGTCGAAATCGTCGTCAATCGCGCGGGCCTTGATTCAGGACAAATCAGTTTGAAGAAGGCAAAAGAAACGATTGGTCGCGATGTTTACGCGCTGTTACCCAACGATTATCGCACCATGGTTTCGGTTCGGAACAATGGCGTGCCGTTGGTGACACAGGCGCCCAAAGCGGCAATCACGTTAGCGATGCGCGACATGGTGGCGAAGCTTTCCGGAGAAGTCCAACCCGAAGAAGGCGTCGCCAGCGAAGAAGCAGAATCCTCGGAAAGCCGCTGGAAAAAGTTTTGGCCAGGCAGTTCTAAACCAAAGGCTTAGATTTTGGATAACCGCGACCTATCGTCTCTTTGGTCAACACCGAACCCACTCGGTCGCGACTCCAATGTGCCCGCGACACCGTCGAAAACGACGACACCATCATCGATTGCCAAACCGACAACGAAAAGTGATGTGTCATCACTATGGCTTTCCAGCAGCGCGGTCGTTCAGCCAGGCCACAAGCGTTCGTAGCATCACACCGGTCGCACCTGCATCACGGTGCGGCTTGCTCGACTCCGCAAACGCGGGGCCGGCGATGTCGATATGGACCCAGGGTGCATTGCCGACAAAGCATTCCAAGAATTTGGCCGCCGTGATCGCGCCGCCCCAGCGTGCGTCGCCGGTATTCTTGATGTCGGCGACCTTGCTCTTGATTTGCTCGCCGTAGAAATCGAACATCGGCAGCTTCCAAACCAACTCGCCTTCGGCCTCGGCCGCTTGACCCAGCGCCTCACAAAGCGGTTCGTCGTTTGTCATTAGCCCGGCCACATCACGGCCCAGCGCCACCATGCAGGCGCCGGTCAATGTCGCCAAGTCAACGATTGCGACGGGCTTGTGCTGAACGGCGACGTCGAGTGTGTCGGCAAGCACCACGCGGCCTTCAGCGTCGGTATTGAGTATCTCGATCGTCGTGCCGTTGCGAGCTTCAATCACATCACCAAGTTTGAATGCCGTGCCGCTGATCATGTTCTCGGCGAGACCGCACAGACCAATCACGTTCACTTTTATCTTCAGCAACGCGATCGCGCGCATCGTTCCCAACACCGTCGCGGCACCGGCCATATCGCACTTCATGTCGACCATGCCGTCAGTTGGCTTGATCGACAGTCCACCGCTGTCAAACGTCACACCCTTACCAACTAGAGCAACCCAAGGTTGAGAGTTGTCACCGCCTTGATACTTCATGATCACCAAACGCGGCGGACGAATTGACGCGGCACCAACGGCCAGAATCGCGCGACAACCCTCGGACTCCAACCGTTTCTCGTCCCAAACTTCGATTGCCAAACCAACGTCGGCCGCAATCGCGCTGGCCGCGTCGGCGAATGACTCAGGGTAAATATGATTGGCCGGTTCGTTGACCATACGCCGGGTCGTATTGATCGAATCGCCAATGATCGCTCCCTGCGCGATACTCGCATCGCCAAAACCATGCCACGCAATCACCTGCGGCGGATTGATTTTTGGTTCGGCCATGTAAATCGATTCGCCATCACAACCCATCATCGCTCCAGCAACCACGGCATCATGGAGCTCGTCGGCGATCAATCCCGCAAGTGAAACCACCACTCGCTCGCGCGGCGCATCGACCAATCGCCGCATCATCGCCGCACCTAAATCGAACGCTTGGCCTCGGCGCAGCTTTTCAATGTCACCAACACCAACAAACATCAACGTCGCCGGGGCGGACGTGCCCGTGCCAATCGCGGGAATCGCGGGCATCAACGTCAACTCGCCACGCTTGGTCTTCAGCGCGCCGGACTTGATTGATTGACTGACCCAACCGCCAGCGAGCTTGTCGAGATCAATCGCCGCGGTCGATAGCGCACCGTTGTCACCAATGCCAACGACCAAGCAATCAGCCTTGCTCGTCAACAGGTCGGCCTTGGTCGATTCCATTTTGACTAGTGCGATCAACGGCAAGCTCAATTTCAAATTCCTTCGCAAGTTGCAACCGCCGGCTTCAACGTGTTGGCCGGGTTGGGCGTTAGTCTAGGGACTTGCCAGCGGTTATCCTACCCAGTCACGCTCAGGCGAAGTTCGGTTTACACGCATCGCGTTTACTTACATGAGACACCGCAGCACCCGAGACGTCGTTAACGATTTGCGCCAGGCGGGGCGTTTGATCGAGATCAATGATTCGGTTGACGCCAATCTCGAAATGGCCGAGATCCAGCGGCGCGTTTACGCTCGCTCGGGGCCGGCAATCCTGTTCAATCGCGTGATTGGTTGCCGGTTTGCGATGGCGTCCAATCTGTTTGGGTCACTCGAGCAAGCGCGTTACCTTTTTCGCGATACGCTCGAATCCGTTCGACGGGTGATCGAAGTCAAACTCGATCCCGCTGCGTTGCCGCGAAACCCGTTTCGCTACGCCGGTGTTCCGCTGACGGCGTTGAGGATGCTGCCGCGCTACACGCGCCGTGGAGCCGTATTGGGTTCGCGCTGTTCGCTCGCCGACTTACCACAACTTAAATGTTGGCCGGATGACGGTGGAGCGTTTGTGACGTTGCCTCAGGTATTAAGCGTCGACCCACTTGCACCGACGAATTTGATGCGAGTCAATCTGGGCATGTACCGCGTCCAATTGAGCGGCAATGACTACGACCCGAGCGATGAAGTCGGCATCCATTATCAAATCCATCGTGGCATGGGAGTTCATCACCGCGCCGCGATCGATTGCGCTCGACCATTGTCCGTCGCGATCACCGTCGGTGGTTCGCCAGCGATGTCGTTGGCTGCCGTGATGCCACTTCCCGAAGGTTTAACCGAACTAACATTTGCCGGAGCGCTAGCCGGTCGTCGCATCGCGATGATTCGCGGCGATCAGGCTCCGGTGTATGCGGATGCCGACTTCGCAATCGTTGGCGAGATCGATCCCCAAGCAACAAAACCCGAGGGACCGTTTGGCGATCACCTTGGCTACTACAGTTTGCAACATCCGTTTCCCGTGATGAAGGTCAAACATGTTTGGCATCGCAGTGACGCAATTTGGCCGTTCACCGTTGTCGGTAGACCACCCCAAGAAGACACCACGTTTGGTCAATTGATTCACGAGCTGACCGATCCGATCATCCCGTCGGTCATTCCGGGCGTGAAGGCAATTCATGCGGTTGATGCCGCCGGTGTGCATCCACTGTTGTTGGCAATCGGCACCGAGCGATATATGCCGCATGTCAGTTCGCATCAACCGCAAGAGTTACTGACCCAGGCCAATGCGATTCTGGGCAACGGCCAACTGTCCTTGGCCAAGTACCTGATGATTGCCGAAGATCGGTCGGGCGCGTTGGATATTCATAATCTGCAGGCTTTCTTGACGCATCTGCTGTCGCGATTTGACTCGCGCCGCGACTTGCATTTTCAAACTCGCACCACGATCGATACGCTCGACTACAGCGGTACCGGATTGAATCAAGGCTCGAAGGTTGTGTTTGCCGCCGCAGATCGAGTCATCCGTGAATTGGGGACGCAGTTGCCGGCGGACTTGTCGTTGCCAGGGGGATTCAACGAACCGCGAATTGCCCTGCCCGGTGTGCTTACTATCAGCGCACCTCGCTGCACCGGAGATTCGTGGCGCGACGATGTCTCGCGTTTCTGCACTGAATTCGGCGGCGATCGAGAAGCCAAGCAGTTTCCGCTGATTACACTTGTCGATGATTCCCAATTTGCCGCCGCGACGTTGTTAAATTGGCTATGGATTGTCTTTACTCGTAGCAATCCGGCGATCGATTTGTTGGGAATCGATAGCGAAACGGTCGATAAACATTGGGGATGTCGTGGGCCGGTTGTGATCGATTCGCGGATCAAGCCGCACCACGCGCCACCGCTCGTCGAGGATGCCGAGGTGCACAAAATGGTCGATGCCCGAGCCGCGCGCGGCGGCGAAATTGCCCAGTACCTGTAGCCCAAAACGGAATCGCTGAACACGATCTCGAATGTCCCAATACGCTGAATCGATGGCTCGTTTGCCCGTAAGCGATTGTTTGCCGGAGATCGTGCGGGCGGCGGCATCGTCGCGACCCGTTGTGCTCAAGGCCCCTCCGGGCGCGGGCAAGACGACGGGCGTACCACCGGCGTTGATGAGTGATGAGATCGTCGGCGTGGGACAAATTCTCCTGATCCAGCCACGGCGGTTGGCCGCCCGATCTGCGGCGGCAAGATTGGCACAACAACTCGGCGGCGGTGTTGGCGAAACCGTGGGTTATCACGTTCGGTTCGACAAGCGAACCAGCGCAACGACCTGCTTGATTGCGATGACCACCGGCGTGCTGCTCAGACGATTGCAACGCGATCCGGTTCTCGACGGTGTTGCCTGCGTCATTTTGGACGAATTTCATGAACGCAGTTTGGAGATGGATCTGGCGCTGGGAATGTTGCAACGCATTCGCCTAGCGCTACGCCCGGAGCTGCGCATCGTTGTGATGTCCGCTACGCTCGATCCCGCGCCGCTGGTGGAGTTTTTTGGTGATGCCGTCGCGGTAACCAGTGAAGGACGGTCGTTCGATGTTGATATTCGTTACCAGAACTCGTTGCTCAAGACATCGATCGAGGAACAAGTCGCCGTGGCGCTGCCAAACCTAATGGCCGCGACTGCGGGTCATGTCTTGGTGTTCTTGCCCGGCGTGGGTGAGATCAAACTCGCGCGCCGAAAGATTGAAGCCATGCGGTTGGCAAGAGGCTGTGTGGTTTGTGAACTGTACGGCGACATGGACGCAGATTCACAAGACGCCGTGCTGGCGATTTCCGCGACGCGAAAGATTATCTTGGCTACAAATGTCGCCGAGACCTCGATCACCATTCCCGGCGTGACCGGAGTGATCGACAGTGGACTGGCTCGCGTGATGCGATTTGACCCGCGAGTGGGACTGCCCACGCTGCAACGTGAACCGATCTCGCAAGCGTCCGCTGAACAACGAACCGGGCGCGCCGGACGCACCGAACCCGGCGTTTGTGTTCGGTTGTGGTCAGCGACAGCGCATCGTGCCCGCCGCGAGCGCGACACGCCCGAAATTGAGCGCGGAGATTTCAGCGATGCGTTGTTGACGTTGGCCGCCTGGGGCGAGCGCGACGTGCTCGCTTTTCCCTGGCTGACACCACCGCCGACGCAGTCGATCATGCACGCCCAGCGGTTGCTGCAGCGGTTGGACGCAATCGATGACAACGACAACCTGACCGAAACCGGTCACCAGATGCTGGCGTATCCGCTGCATCCGCGATTGTCACGGATGATGGTCGCGGCGCAGCGGTTGGGCGTTGTCGGGCACGCGGCGATGGCGGCGGCGCTGTTGACCGAACGCGACCCGTTTCGCAATCAAACCGACGCGAATTCGAGCGGCGGAGATTGCGATGTGTTTCATCGCGTCGAGCGGCTTTGCGCAGTGCTCGATGGTCGCGATCGTGGCTCGGTCAATCTCGCCGCAGCTAAACAAATCAAACGTGTGGCGGACCAGATTCAACGCATGGCAGGTAGTCACTCCGTTCAACGCGGCGATGAATCACAAAGCGATTCGCAGCGGCTCAAACGTGCGTTATTGGCGGCGTACCCCGACCGCGTGGCGCTGCGACGAAGCTTCAGTTCCGAGGTGGGCGTGATGGTCGGCGGCCGCGGCGTGCGGCTGGACCGACGGTCCCTGTCGCGCGATGGCGAACTGTTTTTGTGTATCGATTCGGATGCGTCTGGAAGCGAAGCAATCGTTTACTGTGCATCTTCGCTTAATGCGGATTGGCTCGACCAACGATTCATCCATGAAGTCGACGAACCGTTTTTTAATCCCACATTAAAAGCGGTTGTGGTTCGCCGCCGGACCTATTTTGATGACCTGATGCTGGCCGAATCACCGGCAACTTGTCGGCCAGGTCCGGCAGTCGCCGAGCTACTGTTTCATCATGCTCGCCAAGCGATCGAGCGATGCTTTCCGGCAGAGGCTGATTCAATCACAAGCTTTATCGCCCGTGTCCGGTTCCTGTGCCAAAGAATGCCGGATGCCGGGATACCGCCGCTGGATGATGGTGCCACAGGCGATGTGCTGCGATCGTTATGTGCAACGCGGACGTCGATTGCCGAGTTGAAAACCGCTCCGTGGCTCGACAGTTTGCGGTCTCGCTTTGACTATTCGCAACTGCAATCAATCGACCAGCATGCGCCGGCGAAGATCGTGGTTCCCAGCGGCAACGCGATTGCGATTCAATACAGCGACGGCAAATCGCCGATCATGGAAGTCCGCATTCAAGAATTGTTTGGCATGCGCCAGACGCCTCGAGTCGCCGGTGGCCGCGTGCCGATTCAATTGCATCTGCTCGGTCCCAATCGCCAACCGCAACAGATCACCGAAGACCTGGAAAACTTCTGGGCGGTAACCTACGCACAAATTCGCAAAGAACTTCGACGACGATACCCCAAACACTTTTGGCCCGATGACCCGACCACGGCGACGGCAACTCGCAATGGTCTCAAACCAAAGTGACGTTCGATACACCGACGCTCGTGCTGCGATGTTGTGTATGATCACTGTGATGAATGATCCACTGAGAATTGTTGGTCTGGGCGAAGTGCTGTGGGATGTTTATCCCGATGCGGCGCGGTTTGGCGGTGCGCCGGCGAACTTCGCCTGCCATGCTGCGGCGCTGGGAGCCGACGCGGCAGTAATTAGCGCCGTCGGTAGTGATGAACTCGGACGCGAGGCGCAAGCGATTTTGCGACAAAAGCACGTCCGCGTCGATTGGCTGCAAGTTGACCCGCAGCGTGCGACTGGATCGGTTATGGTCGAAATCAGTGATGGCCATCCGAGTTATCACTTCGCCGCCAACACGGCCTGGGATCACGTTTCGTGGGATCATTCGCTTGTTGAGGTCGCATCAAAATGCAATGCCGTATGTTTCGGTACGCTTGCGCAGCGTTCCGAAACGACGCGGGCAACGATTCATCGATTTTTGCAATCGACGCAGCCGAATTGTTTGGCCGTATTTGACGTTAATTTGCGTCAAAGTTTTTTCAACGAGCCCGTCATTCGACAATCACTCCAACTCGCCAACGTTTTTAAGTTGAGCGATGAGGAGCTTCCCGTCGTCATGCAAACGCTTGGTTTGTCCGCCAGTTCGATCGAGGATTCACTGCGAATGCTCGCGGAAACGTTTTCGTTACGCGTGATTGCGCTGTCCCGTGGTGGCAGTGGGTCGTTGATCCTTGCCGATGGTGTTCTGGACGAGCAATCTCCACCGGCGATTGATGCGATTGATACCGTCGGCGCTGGTGATTCGTTTACTGCGGCGATCACGATGGGTTTGTTGCGCGCCGAACCGATCGCGGTGCTACATCGCCGTGCCAGCGACATTGCGGCCTACGTTTGCACCCAACAAGGTGCTACACCGGAGCTTCCGCAATCGGTGATAGATAGCTTGTGAGCGGATCGGCGCTAGCCGCCGGTGATTCACGCTACCGGTGGCTTGCGCCATGCCGCTCACAAACTTCTGAAAAAACACTAACTCGGGATTGCCAACTTTGCGGTTTGTTGACTGATGCCGATGTGGGCGATCAAGCCGCTGTTGAACGGTAAGAAATCAGCTTCGATTCCGTCCGAAAAAATGACCCCGCCGTCGGGCATCAATGATTCGACTTTGAGCTGGTCGCTTGCTGGCAACGTGCCGGCGACGAGGCCAATTTGGCTGGTGCGGCTGAGGAACGGCTCGCGAACAACCCAGCGCAAGTGCCGCGCGTCCCAATTCATTGGACCGGGAACTTCTAGACTGCCTTCGACTGTTTTGGCGATACCGGCGGCCATGTTGAACGCCGACGAAATCCAGCCGGTCGAGCCCGCGCCGGTACACACTAGCAGGCCGCTGGACGATTGAGGCTCGCTGCGATCGCCGACACTCAAGATGTATCGCGCCGAAACATGACTGGCCGCACCGACAAAGAAATCGTTGAACGCCAACATGCGTTGGCCATCGTTGAGTGTTGCTTCGGCGAGCGTGACCTCGCGATAGTCGAATCGATCGCTCGCAACGCGATCGACCATCGAAGACGCGCCGGCGATCTCGAACGGCAACAGGACACCATCAATCCGCTGAGGATCGGGATTGATCGCAATGATTGGCACATCGCCGACATACTTGGCGACGTTGGCGACGAGCCCGTCTTGGCCAACGACCAAGACGACCATGGTCATACCGAAATCAAAACTCGGGACAAACGAGCGTGGAATGACTCGTGTGGGATACTGCGATTGCAGCTCGGTTTCCAAGCGATCAATGGCGGCTTGATAAACCGAGTCTTCGGCTTCATATTCGTCGAAATCGGCTTGTTCGGTTGTCTTGCCTTTGGTAATCGCGGCCGTAGGTGCCATGGTCGCAATTTGGTCGGATTCGTCTGCCGACTCGATGGCGCGCGCGGCACGCAGCAGGAACTTTGCTTGGCCGAGCGTTCCCCAACGCTCACGCAGTCCCTGCAGCCGCGTGGGCCGCGTGACAATGACGACGGCGGGAGCGACTCGCATGGCGGTTACTCCTGGTCGGGATTGAGCAACGAAGCAAGCAGGTCAGGCGATATATTCAATTGGCCAATCTTGGTTGCATTCTCGGCCAACTCACGAAATGCGATCCCGATGTTTTGACCCGAGCTACCGCCGCCGGCTGCGGCCATCAAGATTTTCCAATCTACGTTTTGCAGCGGCTGCAATGTCGCGTTGAGCGCGAAAGCGCGAGACTCGGCCTCTTTACGTTCGTTGGCAACTTTGCTTTCGACAAGTGTGGTGCGCTGTTCTTCGATGGCAATG
Organism: Pirellulaceae bacterium; assembly: GCA_041753075.1. Classification (GTDB taxonomy): domain Bacteria; phylum Planctomycetota; class Planctomycetia; order Pirellulales; family Pirellulaceae; genus UBA6163. The sequence continues at coordinate 55,374 of JBGSVE010000114.1, read as the reverse complement.
TCGGCGCTCAATTGGGCTTGCCGTACTTCGCGTCGCTTTTCTTCGACCAAGATTTCGGTGTTGAGTTCGTTTTCGCGGATAGACCGTTCCATGTTGACAACGGCATTGCGTCGCGCGAACAACGCTTCGTCGGCTTTCTTCAACAGCTCTTCGCGCGCACCAGCCTGGAGCGCCTTGGCCATTTCGGGTGATGCCTTCATGCCGACGACGTGAAACTCGGTGACGTCGACGCCCAGTTCGGCCAGCACCGGAGCCGTCTTGAGTCCTTGGCGAACGGTCGCCACCAAGCCTTCGGTGTCGCCAAGCAATTCCTGAAGCATGCGCTTTTGAATAAATTCGCGAGCAAGAATCTGGGCCGCGTTGGTGATTCGCTCGACCAGCTTTGACGGATCATCGGTTCGATATTGTTGGCCGCGACCGATGCTGAAGTCGAGCATCGATGCCAGCTTCGTCGCCTCGAGCACGCGATACGTGATCTGGCCCTGGACCGTGACATCTTGAAAGTCGGCGGTCGTTTCATTGAAGACAAACGGCCCATCGGTCGCTGCCAACGAGACCAGAACGATCTCCGAAAACGGGGCAAAGTAGAAGAACGACAGACCGGGGCCCTGTTGGCGAATCTTGCCGCGATAGTAATGAATCGCGTGAATCGTGGGGGCGACTTTGAGATACCGCAAACCGAGCATGATTGATTTCGCCGATGTGTCAGAGGGTCATACCCCTCACTTTGATCAATCAAGAATCAGAATTCAATACTTAGTCCCACTCTTCGTCTTCATCATCGTCGTCGTCCCAGTCTTCGTCCTCATCGTCGTCCCAATCCTCGTCTTCATCGTCTTCATCGTCTTCGTCGGCATCGTCTTCGTCGGCGTCGTCCTCGGCGGCGTCGTCCTCATCTTCCTCTTCGTCGCCTACTTCTTTCCATTCTTCTGCGGCGTCATCGGTTTCGGGCTCGACTGCCTCGTCTTCTTCGGCGTCGTCAGCTTCGACGTCGTCTTCATCATCGTCATCATCCCAGTCATCTTCATCGTCGGCATCATCTTCGATGTCGTCGTCTTCATCGTCTTCGTCGGCGAAGTACTCGTCATCATCATCGTCTGCGGCGCGCGGACCGCGAACTTGGAAACCAGCCGACGAAGCGGTTGGCTCAGTTTCTGGTGGCGAGAAAACGAAGGTATCAAGGGGCTCAGCAAGATCGTCGAGGACGCACGCGGTACTCACGTCAGACTCCTTTTGGGTGACAGCGTCAAAAGAGGAAACAGCGGAAAGGGAAACGTCTGAAAGAATCGAAGGTTCGATAGTGTCTACGGGATCGTCTTGAACACCAGCCCCCGTCATCGTCGGCAATGCCAGTGCGTCTTTCAATCCGTAGCTGGCTAAAAAATGTTTGGTTGTCCCATACAGATACGGACGCCCGAGGTCATCGCTGCGTCCGCAAATCCGCACCAGGTCACGTTGCATAAGTTGACGAAGGATTTCTCCACATGCTACCCCACGTATCGCCTCAATATTTGCCCGCAGGACAGGTTGACGATACGCGACAATCGCAAGCGTTTCCATAGCGGGTGTGCTCAACCGAATCAAGGTCGGTGTGCTGGCGAACCGTCTTAACCAGGGTGCTAATCCGGGTCGGGTTAGCATCTGGTATCCGCCTGCAACCTCTTCGATTCGCAGTGCGCTGCCACTTTGGTCGTAAATTTCGTTCAATTTTCGCAAAAGTGTACGCGCGGCTGTCGCATCCGCCAAGCCAGCGAGTTGGGCAAGTTTGCGAAGCGTAACCGGTCCACGATGAAATAGCAAAACGGCCTCGACACGGCGACGACCGGCAACCGGATTGTCGTCGCTCGCAGTCATGTCACCGACGACCGCCGAATCCAGCGGATTCTTCTCGTTCTCAACCGCCGAAACGCCGCCGCAGCGCGACCACGGTCGATCGCATAAATTCCAAATCGCCAGCCGACCGCGTGGCCAACTTGCGGACGGCAGGCGTAAAGGGTGATGATTAGAAGATTGTCGCATCGCGGCGTTTTAGCAGAATTCGACCACTCAACTCAAACTCAGCCCGCAAAATGACTTCGACTGCGTCTTTGAAACCGACCAGGCCAGGTTCACGACCACTGCTGCGCATGCTGTTTGTCAGTGCCGGCGTCGCAGCATTATTGGCAATCTTGCTGTTTGGGTTCGGCGGAGTCAGCGGTACTGAATTTTCTCCCACTCATTTCGAAACCCGATCGTTTCGCTTCTTTGAGGTGCCGTGGTTGCACATCCAGATTTCCCCCATCCGTCGTGCGACATCCCAATCGCCGACGAGCCGCTTTTTGGCCAATAAATCGATGATCCATGCTTCCCGCGGGACCGCGACGACCTGGCATCTGGTAACGCTGACACGCGGGCCACTGGGAACCACCGAGGCCGACGCCAAACTATTGACCGACCAACTCGAGTTATACGTTCACCATAAAACCAACCAATCGGATCACCATTGGGTCCAATGGAGCAAGAACGAGTCGGCGAAGGCCAAAGTGCTCTGGCCAGTGGTACAGAAGTTGGCGATGCGAGAATTGTATGTGCTGATTCCGCGGCTGTTCACGCTGGCTCTGGACAGCCCCGACGAGAACGCTTTGCAAATTTCGATCGACGATTATTTGCAATCGAACTATCGCGAGTTTATCTCTGAAATGCGCGACGCGGGTCGGCCCGAACTCGCCGCTGAATTGTTGCGCGAAGCGATTGCCGACTATCCGAACGACGCCAAACTGCGGGCAATGCGTTGATTTACCTCGACAACAACGCCACCACCGACTTGGACTCCGCAGTGCTCGACGCGATGATCGATTGCTACCGACGCGGACCGCTTAATCCGTCGAGCCAACATGGTTTGGGTCGCGCGGCGCGGTCGCTGTTGGACAACGCGATCTCCGAGATTGGCCAATACCTGGGTGCCGATTGTGATTCACCAGGTGGCGACCAATTGGTGCTGACCAGCGGCGGCAGCGAATCGAACAATCTGGCGCTCGCGGGACTTGGCGACCTAACAAAGCCGCTGGTTGTGTCGGCGATCGAGCATCCCAGCGTGTTGGCCGTCGCGGCGCAGCAACAACAGCGCGGACGCGAAGTGCGCATCATTCCCGCCAGCGCATCGGGCGTGGTCGACATTGAGCAGGCGGCACGACTGATTGCCCAGCAGCCGACGCCGGCGCTGGTCAGCGTCATGGCGGCGAATAACGAAACCGGCGTGATCCAGCCGCTCGATGCGATCGCGCGGTTGTGCCAAAACGCAAACGTGCCGCTGCACATCGATGCCACGCAGGCAATTGGCAAGCTGCCGTTTCGATTCGCGATCTGTGGTGCTAGTGCGGTGTCATTCACGGCGCATAAATTTCATGGCCCCAGCGGCATCGGCGGCTTGTTGGTCCGAGCGGGCGTCGAGCTGCATGCTCATTTGCAAGGTGGCGAACAGCAACTCGGCAAGCGACCCGGCACCGAGGCAGTACCCTTGGCCGTCGGAATGGGCTTCGCCTTGCAGTTGGCAACATCACAAATGGCGGGAATTGCGGCAAGGATTCAGTCACATCGCGACGAGTTCGAGAATCGGATGTCCGAGCGAATCGACGGCATTGTTTTTTATGGCAAATCGGCCCCGCGGTTGCCTGGGACGAGCTGCTTTTCGCTGCCCGGTGTTGACCGCCAGATAATGCTGATGGCGTTGGATCGGGGGGGAATCGCTTGCAGCAGCGGATCGGCGTGTGCCAGCGGCAGCAGTCGACCCAGCCACGTGTTGGCCGCAATGGGTCGCAGCGAAGCCGAAATCGAGTCCACCATTCGGCTCGGTTTGTCAAAATTCACCACCGCGAACGACATGGTCTCCGCTAGCAATACTATCTGCTTCCACCATCAACGTTTACGGCGCAAACAGACGGTGGAAAAACCGGTTTGAATAACTAGTTTTTCCACAATGGTTGTGTTACCATTTCGAGATGGTATTGGAACAAAACTCGCCGTCACCGTTAATCCAAATCGTGCTTCGCCAACCCAATGTGGTGCGTGGCTCGTCGGCTCGCGGTGTCGCACCGTCTTACCCGCTGCTGCCGGTGTTCTTTGCGGGCGAAGAAAATCGCTTTCCCGCATTTGTTTGCGGTGCGCCCGAATCCGCCGACGGTTTTCCCGATTTGATGGCAACCATGGGTCCATTGTTGCTGGTCGGTCCGGGTGGTAGTGGCAAGTCCGCGCTGGCAAATCACCTCGCCGCCAAATTGGTTGACCAACTCGCAGTGCCGGGCAAGTTAGCGGGCGAGGCGGACTCTGATCAAACGTTGCTCATGCCGGCAATCGATTTTGCGAGACTGTACGCGCGAGCGGTCGATGCCGATGACATCGCCCAATTTCGGATCGAGATTCAATCCGCTGCGGTGCTGGTGCTTGATGATGTGCATCTGCTGATTGATAAAGCGGCGGCCCAAGAAGAACTCGCCGCTCGGTTGGAGGCTCGCACCAGCGCTGGCCTGCCGACAATCTTGACCTGTCGTCGACTGCCGACGCAGGTACCCGGTCTGCGACCGCTATTAGTCAGCCGTATGTTGCCTGGCTTGACGGTGCCGATTCGATTGCCTGGCGCTGAAGCGCAACGAGCGATCGTCGAAACGTTGGTAACCCGTCGTGACTTTATTATCGATCAAGAAGGCCTTGATTTGCTTTGTGCTGGGTTGCCCGCGGAGACCGCCGCTCGACAGTTAGAAGCGGCCGTTCGGTTTCTTGAGCTGTGGTGTCGAACGAAGGCAACCGCACCCACCATGATTGCCATTCGCGATGCGATTGATGCGATTGAACCCAAGTCCGAGATCACGATTGATCAGGTGGCGAAAGTGATTGCTCGTCGTTTCAAATTGAAGTTGAGTGAGTTGAAAAGTACGACACGACGCCAGGAAGTTGTTCGCGCACGGTCATTGGCGATGTATTTGGCTCGACAACTTAACGGTAACAGCTACGAAAAAATTGGACGCTATTTCGGCAATCGAGATCACACGACCGTCTTGCACGCTTGTCGCAAAACCCAGTCCCAGGTCCTGACCGATAGCGAACTACGCAATGCCGTTGATGAAGTGGGCGACCAATTGAAGGCGTCGGCGTGATTATTTACATCGCCGAATTCAAATTTTTTGGTGGACAAGTCGTTACAAGTCAGTTGCTTTCGGTGGATGTATCTTCGCTCCACCGGTAAACTCTCGCGGGGCATGTTGACGAATCGCGAAATCATGAACCCATACTCGACTAATCACCAACCATTCATCAACGGCTTTTCCCCATCGCTGGGATCGTCGCAAGTGATTGCTGGGCGGATACCTACAGTTTTCAAAAGCATTCCATCAACCGCTGCGTCGAGCGTATTGAGAAGACGAAGAGTATAAAGATTAATAGAAGTAGAGGAAGTCCAACAGTGACACTGACCGCGTCTACCAATTCAAGTTGATTCCGCTACAACCTTGTTCTGGAAAACCGCTTGTAATACCGCTATTCGCATTTTGCCCCGTTGATTCCATGAAGATCACTTGTGACCGTGAAAAACTTGCTTCCGCGTTTCAGTTAGCGGCTAGCGTTGCACCGGCACGATCGCCGAAAGAAATTCTGCAAAACGTCCGCCTGACCGCATCGGGTCAAACGCTGCTGTTGATTGCGACTGACATGGAAGTCGGAATCCGTTTGGAACTGGGCGAAGGCGTCGACGTTGATACCGAAGGCACCGTGCTGTTGCCGGTCCAGCGGACGATGGCGATTTTGCGCGAGAGTTCCGACGAAGCGATTCAGATTGCCGCCGTCGATACCCAAATCCATCTTTCGACCAAACGCAGTAAGTTTCGTTTGCCCGCAGCAAACCCCGATGAATTTCCTCAGGTAACTACTTTTGATGACATTTCGTCGTATCACGAGATACCCACGCGTTTGTTTCGCGAAATGGTTCGCCGCACCGTCTTTGCGACCGATGCGGAAAGCAGTCGTTACGCGTTGGGCGGTGTGCTGCTTGAGTTGGAAGACGATAACGTGTTGGCCGTCGGAACCGATGGTCGACGAATGGCGCGGATGCAGGGCAAGGGCGTCGCGATCAACGACCATAAGACCAACGGCATGACCACCATCGTGCCGACTAAGGCGATCTCGCTGATGGAACGGGCGGTGGGTGATGGAGACGAAACGGTCCAATTGGCGGCGCGATCGAACGATCTTTTGTTGCGGACTTCGCGGTGCGTGATCTATTCCCGATTGGTCGAGGGTCGGTATCCGAATTGGCGCCAGGTATTCCCCAAACGCGAGAACGCGGCGCAAATCGACATGACAGTTGGACCATTGTTTGCGGCATTGCGCCAAGCGGCAATCGTGACCGACCATGACACTCGCGGCATTGAATTCACCTTCGGCAACGGCACGCTCAAGCTCGAAGCCAACACGGCGCAAATTGGCGAGTCAACGGTCGAAATGCCGATCACCTACGATGCCGAAGAAACGATGCTAAAGTTGGATCATCGATTTGTTGCCGACTTTTGCAAAGTCCTTGACGCCGAGCGATCGTTCATCTTTGAGATCGAAACCACAAGCGGTCCAGCGATTATGTCGACCGACGACGGGTATGCGTATGTCATCATGCCGATGGCCGGGCAACGCTAACTCACTCGTACCGCAGGCAATGTAGTGACCGACAATCGATTTCCCAAACGGATCGGAACACTCATCGGCCAACTATTGTCGCGTCGCGGTTACGCTCAAGTCATCGCGATCCAGTCGCTGCAAATCATTGTCGAATCCGAAGTCGGCGAATCTTTGGCGAAGTCGATTCAAGTCGGAAATCTGCGTGGCGGCACGCTTCACATCTATGCGGGCGATTCGGTAACGCTGCAAGAACTAACTTTTCGCAAACGAGCCTTACTCAAGCGGCTCCAAACCGAAATGCCGGAAAACAGAATCATCGACCTGCGATTTCGAGTCCAAACGATTTAATCGTTTAGGCCGTTTTTCGCATCGTTGCGCGGAAACTATTCTCTCCAGGCGAGCAAATGGCCAATTATCTGCTCATTCATGCAGCGTAGCGATTCGCCAAATTGTTGTGATCGTCGAGTTTGAAGATGCGAAAAACGCCTCCGAATCGCAAATTCTGGCGTTATAGTCTGTGGTCTAAAATTCAGGATGATTAAACACTTGATTTATGAATCAAGACGACCTGGATCGTAGCGTTGGCCAACGCATTCAATTGCGGTGCAGGCAGCTATCGCTCACCCAAGAGCAGTTGGCCGATAGCGCCAAATTGCACGCAACGACAACTATAAAGATCGCATCAGGCCGACAAAGCGTCACGGTCGGATCACTTAGCCGCATAGCCTTGGCGCTAGACGTTTTGATGTCTGAATTACTGGAGGTTTGTAATCTCCACTGTAGATTCAATTTCTATTCGTCGTGCGGAGTTCAATCGTTTTGTCTGGAACCATGCGGAAGACTCGTTCCAGGCAAAATTTGATAAATGTGCTGTACTCTCCGCCGATCAATTACGTTTGCTATTTCAATTGCTTTCGAAAAATTACCTGAATTCAACCTCAGAAATGGCGGAAGCAGTGACCAACGCCGTCAGGCTTGATTCACAATTTCTCAACGTTGTGCTGCAACCAACAGGCTTAACAAGAAATAAAATACTTCAAGACATTAAAGCGCATGCTCGAAATAATCAGCTTGCGATATCTACCTCTAGCCCCGTTTCGTTGTTTCGAAATGAGGATGGCGGACGACTTGGCGGTGAATCGTGAAGCACGAGCATCAGCAGATCAATTTGCAAACAACCGTCAGGTTTCAATTCTTGCTTTCGTCGATGGTGTAGGATTTGAATCAAATCGCGCTGGCCTAGACGCAGTTTAAGGTTTCGCTCATGAATTCTGTCAGTTTCGCACGATTTGGCAGGCGATCGCGTAAGCTGCCTCGATATGCGGAAAGACCGCAATGGTAGCGATTCCTGACGTTTAACACGAATTCTTCAAGACGTTTTCGAACCGTTGGAACGTGACTTTGGTGAACAGCGTTTGCCCAAAAAACTCGTGCTTAACCCGTTCGTTGCGATTGGTTTCCGTCATTGAAAATGTCCTGGGAACGTCGTTGTTCTTCCGCGTGATAGCTGCTTTTCCATTATTCTTTGTTGTACCGTGCGGCGCGTCAAACGCCAACTGACAGATCCACCGCTTGATTGGAAACCATGAACACACGACGCCAATTCATTCAAACATCCGCCGCGATTGCTGCACCCTTCGTGATTGGAGCAAGATTGCTGGGTGCCGACGCGCCGAGCAACCGGATCAACGTGGCTTTCATTGGTACGGGCAATCAGGGAATGGGATTGCTCAAACGCTTTCTCGCTGCTGATCTCGGCAATGTGCTCGCCGTTTGCGATGTCAATGCAGGCAGCGGCGGCTACCGAGAACCTGAGCACTTCTACGGTGCGCTACCGGCCAAAGAATTGGTCGACGCCGCTAACGTTAAGCGTTCGAAGAGTGGCTCGACCTACAAGTGCAACGCCTATTCAGATTTCCGCGTTGTCTTGCAGCGTGATGACATCGATGCGGTGGTCATCGTCGTACCGGATCACTGGCACCGCATCATCTCGGTGATGGCGTTGGAAGCCGGCAAAGACGTCTACTGCGAAAAGCCGCTGACGTTTTCGGTCGCCGATGGTCGCTTGATGATTGACGCGGTTCGCAAGCACGGCCGCATCCTGCAAACAGGCAGTCACGAGCGAAGTAACCCAATCAGCATGTTCGTTTGCGACGCGGCCAAGGCGGGCAAGATCGGAAAGCTGACCAAGATCATCACCAAGGTTGGTTACAACAACAAAGTCGGACCCGGCCCGGGTTGGACCGTTATGCCCGTTCCCAAAACATTTTACTATCGCACTTGGCTCGGCCCAGCTCCCCAGCAACCGTATCACGATGATCGTTGTTTATATCGCTTCCGATTCAACTACGACTACTCCGGTGGTCAAATCACGAATTTTGGCGCTCACTGCAACGACATGGCGCATTGGGGCATGGGGTTGGACACCGGCGGACCGACGGAGATCGAGTGTCTCGACGCGAAATTCTTGCCCGAGGGCAGCCTATTCAATACGGCAACGGAGACTCGTTTCCGCTGCAAGTATGAAAACGGTGTTGAGCTGCTTTGCGAGAGCGGTGAAGAGCAGGTGCAGACTCGCTTTGAAGGAACCGATGGCTGGTTGCAAACCGGCTATCGCGGCACCACGGCGTCGGACCCCAGTTTGCTCGCTGGGTTGCCCAGTCCAGCGACGGGGACAAGCGATCCGCATTCGGCCCACATGGCCAACTTCATCGATTGCGTCAAATCGCGCAGGGAACCACGAGCACCGGTCGAAGTCGGTCACGCTTCGGCAGTCTTATGCCATCTAGCCAACGCAGTGATTCGACTGTTCCCGACCACCGGCACCGGCCGAGTCGCGAAGTGGAACGCGAAACAGGAATCGTTCATCGGCGATGACTTGGCCAATCAAATGCTTGTTCGCGAACAACGCGACCCGTTCGCATGATGCGATTGCCAAGAATGATTCGTGTGCGACAGAATTTTGCCGCTACCGCTCCGATCGCGATTCGCGAGACGTTGGTAGTCGAGTTAGCGAAGTCGCGGACACGCGTTCAACCGGGAGATTCAATTGCGATTGGCGTCGGTAGTCGCGGCATCACGCACTTGGCCGAGATCGTGTCCGAGGTCATTGCGTAGCTTCGTCCGTGGCCTGACACCGATCGTGAAGCGATTGAGCGGATGTTGATGTCACTGCCACTGCGCGATCCGTCGCATGCCCGTATCGTGCGCATCGCCGACACTTTGCATGACGATGCGTGATCAATCGCACTTTCATGTTGTTCACGATCTCGATGAACTGGCTTTCGATAGTGAGCAGAACTTGTCCGATCAGTCTTTTTGCGAGCAATATTTTTGTAGAATAGAGTCGCTTGAAAAGAAACCGTACCGATAGGTAAGAGATCGACTATGAAACTCTGCCGCCGCCGCTTTCTGGGTTCCGGTCTCGCAGGCGCTGGCCTCGCAGGTGCTGGCCTCGCATTAGCCACCGACTCAGTGGGAGCGGCACCGACTTCAGCTCCCTTCACTACTTCTGAGTTCGACGACATCCTAGGCCAACCGGTGCTGAAAATCGATCGCTTGCCCGACGCTGTGATTGTCGAGAGTATCGAGTTGCTCAAACAGGGTCCGCACTTCCTTCTGCCAGTGCGTGCGACGAATGGTGTCGAAGCGATTACGTTTCCAAATCATAAGAAGGTGATACCGGTTTTCTTGGGCAAGGATGCTCGCAATCTCGAATCGCTGTTGTGGGATGCGTATCGCTACAACAGCAATTACAAAATGCAGGGGCTGATCTACTCGGTCGCCATCGCAGCCGTCGAGATGGGGCTGCTTGAACTGCTGGCGAGGACCGCCGAAGCTAAGTTCGCGGACTTGTTTGGCGAAACTTTACGACGTGATATTCCCGTCTACCGAGCCAACGGCGCGCGAGGTAACGCGCCTGAAGACGAGGTCGAAAACTTTCGTCGATGGATAGCTGAATCAGGTGTAAAGGCGATCAAGTGGAGGCCCGGTGGACGCATGAGCCGCAATGCCGACTCGCTGCCGAAGCGAACCGAACGTCTGATCCCGATGTGGCGGGAAGCGTTCGGGGACGAGATGGCGATCTTTGCCGATGCAAACAGTTCCTACGATGCGAGCGAAGCCATTCGCGTCGGAAAGTTGATGCAAGATCATGACTATGGTTTTTTCGAGGAGCCTTGCGAGTTTGATGACTTGTGGGGGACGAAACGGGTCGCCGATACACTCACGATGCCGGTCGCTGGAGGAGAAGAAGAATATAGTTTGCATCGCTGGAAGTGGATGATCGCCAATCGAGCCATCGGTTTCGGCATCAGTGCTGAGCCTAATTTCGTCAAGAAAGCTACGATTTTAAAGTCGTAGGCAAGAAAAAAATCAGCAGCATCACCGATCTGCACGGCTCGTCTGACGCTATCGATTGACAACGATTTATTCCTTGTGAACTCGACTAAACGGGATTCGTCCTGCGAATCCGTCGTTTGTTCGCGGCACCTCCCATGACTAGCCCGAGCAATGCCACAGTCGATGGCTCCGGCACGGCAACGCCATCAATGAAGACCGAGTCAACGCGTGAAATCGAGCTTGCGGTCGCACCATCTGGAAACCGCAGTTCTAGCATCCCTTCGATTAGCGAGTATTCGTGGTTTAAGAGTAATGCACTGCCAATCGCGTTGCCGCAGTATCCGGCGCGGACATTCCGAGTGAATGGCAGCCGACCAGCGCCGGGACTTCCAGTACCAGGTCAACGTGCGTCAAGTAAACTTTTTGTAATTCTGGTTTGTCACGAAGAATCTCTTGTAGTTCTCCAAATTCAACTTTCGAGATTTCTTCTGTCTCAAGCGAATACAACAATTCATGCAATCGCGATCGCTCATTCGGTTCATCTTTTCGATTCATGCTGCACCTTCCTCAATGACCATTCGTCGCTCGATGCACTGTTGCAATTTTCTTCGGACTGCGATTAGCCGGTTGTATAGCGACTGCAACGGACGACCAGTCGATCTCGCAAACTCAGCCACGGTCTCCGCATCATCGTAGGCAACACGAACCAACTCGCGATCAGCGATTGTCAAGCTGTGAACGCATTGCTGAGCTGAAATACATCCTGCGCATCGGCATGATTCAGCACGAGCGATCGCACGTAGGCGAAAACTCGATCAATTTTAAGCAGGTTGGGTTGGCCATTCACAATTATCATGCGGCGTATAATCACTTGCTGACTCATGCCACGGGCACTGGACAAAAGACGCCGGTAGTAGATTTTGCCACAAACTCGATCATTTCCAATAATATTCGCCTGAGTGCGTTGGTTGGCATGTTGCCATTTATGGAAAAACAGGCACTTTGGGAACAAATCAGTAGTCCGAATCTACAAGGTGCTGTGAGTCCGCCAACTCCTTGGCCTGCGATGGGGCCAACGCCGCAGGATTCGGGTTTCGTGCCAGGGCTCACCGAAGTTAATTCACTTCGCTGTCCCAGCGACCCTGGTGTCGGACTACCCGCACTCGGTCGTACTAACTATGCCATGTGCGTGGGTGACGCGATGAGTGGAGAACAGGATCTAGGCGATCGCGACTTCAACAATCTGACACTGATCGCACAGAACCGAGCAGAGGACGCCCGCGCGTCGCTGCGAGGCGCATTCAAGCCATTCATCAAATCAACGTTTCGGGATATCCTTGACGGTAAAGCGAATACGATCCTGTCCGGCGAGATCGCGACGGACCTTGGCGATGAGGACATTCGAACTCGGTTCTTCAATCGAAATATTGCCTCGGCGCAGTTACCGGACAATCCGTTGGCCTGCCGTGGTGCTGCCTATATCGATCCGCTACGCCCTCGTTTTTGGGGAGCAGGTATTACTCAAGGCGGAACTGTGGCCAACCAGCTCGTTGCCGTATCCGAAGGCCGCGGATTCCAATGGGCTAATGCGCTACCACTTCACACTCAGTGCCTAACAGTTTTGCCGCCAAATAGCGAAATTTGTGCCCGGCAAGATATCTATCGAACGATGCTCCATTAGCCCCTACGGCCTTTGGGGTGCACTCGGTACTCGTGCAAATGCCGAAGTGATCTCGGAATTCTAAGGAACGAGCGGTCAATTACTGGCGTAGCCGAACTCGCCATAGTTCGGATGCCCCGCGTTTTCCGAAGTCTGATCCAGATGTCACGAATTTTTTTCTCGTCGCCAGTGTTTGTCTTCTCGCTTTTTCGCTGATCGGTTGTGCACGCGATGGCGGCCCTATCGATGCCTGTCAATCCGAATTGGAGGCCGTCCAAGTGCAGCAGGAAAAGGACCACGCCGCGATGCAGGCCGCGATCCCAAAATCGGATCCCAACTTCGCTCCGTGATGACCCCATTCAGATAAACTCTCAACGCCATTGCCCCCGTGGCTCAGTGAGCGATGAGGGCAATTCACTTGGCTAAGGAATGGGCAAAGAAGCCAAGTTCGTTTGAAATCTGAACCAACGACAAATGATTCTCTCGCATCCGCTCGCATTCTTAACTTCATACAGGAGGTCTGCGGACTAAAATCAATTAACTTATTGAACACTCGCTGAAAGTTTCTCACCGACTGCGATAGATTTCGGCGTCATCGGCGAGGTATTTCTCGGCCAGCGGCCCCGGTGGCAGATCGAAGTCCGTCTCCCTTTCTTATTCCCATTTAATCATGAAGCCCATCGTTCAAATTTCGTTGGACCTGACCAACATTAAGGAGGCGATCTCGACCGCTCACATGGCGATGCGTGCCGGTGTCGATTGGCTCGAAGCAGGTACGCCGCTGATCTTGGCGGAAGGGTTGCATGGGATTCGCGCTCTGCGAAGTGAGTTTCCTGGGGTGCCGATCGTGGCCGACTTGAAAACGATGGACGGTGGCTATTTGGAGGCCGAGATGATGGCCGTTGCCGGGGCCACGCATGTCGTGGTCATGGCGCGCGCTCACGAAGAAACAATTCGTTGTGTTGTGAAAGCAGGACGGGATCATGGCGTCAAGGTAATGGGTGACAACATGGTTTGCCTGGATAGGGTTGTGAGCGCACGCTGGCTGGAAGAGTTGGGCTGCGATTTTGTTGTTCATCACATTGGCTATGACGAACGACGTGGCTTCGCGGCACGCGGCCTAAGAATGCCAAGTCCGCTCGATCAACTTCGCGAAGTGTGCGATGCCGTGAAGGTCCCCGTTCAAGCAGTCGGCGGCCTGTCGCTGGAACAAGCGATCCAGTGTCCGGGCTACGGAGCTCCGCTTGTCGTACTTGGAGCACCACTGACCATCGACGCCGACACATTCAAAACCGCCGACGGTGATCTCGAGTCTTCACTGCGAATGATCTGTGGCGCAATCCACCAACAGTCATAGGTAGGGAAATTAGCGGTAGGAAAATTTCAGTTCCGCCCCTTCAGTCATTCAATTTACTTACCGCTAATCCTTCTACCCGAAAGCCAATCATGAAACCAGCCGCCGTCGTCAATTTCGCCCCTGAAAAGGGCTCCGTCGAAATCCGTGAAGTCGAGCGACCTTCGATTGGTCCCGATGATGTGTTGCTGGAGGTCGCCAATGTCGGCGTCTGTGGCAGTGACTTGCATCAATGGACCGCTGACCATTCTTGGCCAGTAAATTATCCCGTTATCCTTGGTCACGAATTTGGCGGTGTGATCGCGGAACTGGGCGCAAACGTCGACGGCTGGAAAGAAGGCGATCGAGTCGTCAGCGAAACAGCAGCAATCATCGACGCAAACAATCCGATGTCTCGGCGAGGACTGTACAACCTCGACCCGACTCGCAAAGGTTTTGGATATGGCGTTAACGGTGCGATGACGAAGTATGTGAAGGTGCCGTCGCGAATTTTACATGCCGTGCCCGATGCGTTGCCGTTTGAGCATGCGTGTCTGACCGAACCATGCTGCGTCGCCTACAACGCGGTTGTCAAGAATGCTCGCATCGAACCGGGCGACCGAATCGTTGTGCTGGGTCCGGGCACGATCGGTATCTTGTGCGCCGCGATGGCCCGACTTTGTGGTGCCGAGGTCGCTTTGGTTGGACTTGACTCGGACAGACACCGCCTCGAGATCGCCAAACAATACGGCTGCGAAGCGATCATCGGTGACGCTAAGCCCTGGGCGTTACAACGTGACGGTCTTGGCTGCGACGGAGTGATCGACGCGGCGGGCGCGAGCGTGACACTCAAGATTGCAATCGACATTGTCCGCCCGGCGGGCTGGATTTCCAAGGTCGGCTGGGGCCGCGATCCGCTCGGCTTCAGTCTCGACCCGATGGTGCAAAAGAACGTCACCTTGCAAGGCAGCTTCAGTCACAACTGGCCGATCTGGGAACGTGTGATTGCGATTCTTGCCAGCGGACAGCTTAACGTGAAGCCGATCATCGGCGGCGTGTGGCCGATCACCGATTGGCACGAAGCGTTTGAGAAGATGCACAACGGCGAAGTCGTGAAGTCGGTACTGAAACCCGTCTAACAATGTTCGTAGGAGAATGGAGGTAAGAAGATGGTTCTATTCAAAACCTTCATTGACTTCATTCCACATTTTTCATCATGCCAAAACTAGCCGCGTTTCCCAAAGCCTACATGAACGCCCTCTGCAAGGACGGCACGATGTTCGTATCCGATTGGATCAATCTCGCCTCAACACTCGACATACAGGGACTCGAATGGTACGCAGGCTTTCTTGAAATGGCGAACCGGTCAAACTGGACTCGATTCAAAACTGAAGTCGAAGACATCGGCATGGTGATTCCGATGATGTGCTGCTCGCCCGACTTCACGCATCCCGACGCCGCGTTTCGTGAGAAAGAGATCACCAAACAAAGGAACTGGATTGACATGATCCAAGCCCTCGGTGGCAGCTATTGTCGAGTGCTCAGCGGTCAACGGCGTCCTGAACTGTCGATCGACGAAGGTGTCAAGTTGGCGTCGGACGCGATTCAAACTTGTTTGTCATACGCACAGGAACGCGGCATCACGCTGGTCATTGAGAATCATTACAAAGACTACTTTTGGGTGTATCCCGAGTTCGCGCAGAAGGCAGATGTGTTCTGCCAACTTGTTCAATCCATCGATCATCCCAATTTCGGTGTCAACTACGACCCCAGTAACACGTACCTTGCTGGCGAGGATCCGGTCGAGTTGCTCAAGCGAGTCTCGCACTGCGTCGTCACGATGCACGCCAGCGACCGTTACTTGAAAGAGGGCACGATCGAAGATTTGCGTCGTGAAGAAGGTGGTGCGATCGGCTACGCCAAACGACTGCGTCACGGCGAAATCGGCAAAGGACTGAACGACTACGACGCCATCTTTACCGAACTAAAACGCGTTGGATTCGACGGTTGGATCAGCATTGAAGACGGCGTCGATGGCATGGATCAACTTGTCCGCAGCGTCGAATTCCTCAAACGCAAGATTGCGCAGTATTGGCCCTAAGGCATCGCTGCGCCTGGAAGCCCCAGCCTCAGTGAAACAGCTTCACGATCGGTTGACCGTTATCGGTGATCGGAACGGGGCGATCGCCGCCGTATCGAAGTCGGAAATCTGCCGGCTCACGATTCAGATCAAACACTCGATTGAAATTGGGGTGAAGGTCGCGGGGCAGTTGGCGGCTTTACCAGCGCACTCTATTGGTTCACGAATTGAGGGCTGCCAATAATGCGTATTGGAAGGCCACCGGCGAGACGTGGGATGCAGCGACGGGGCGGAACGCATAAACTATGAACTTGCCAGTTTGGTCCATTTCTCATTCTTGCTGGGAACACGAAGATGCCGCGTTCATTCATTTCGCGACGACGTTTCATTCGCACCGCAGCGGCGACCGCGATCGCCGCACCGGCGATCATCACCGCCAAACGCTCGCAGGCTCAAGGCTTAGTCGGCTCGGGCGATCATCGGTTCGAGTGCAAGCATGCGTGGCCGCAACTTCCCGAACAGTATCATTGGCAGATCACGCACGGCGTCGCTGTGGACCCGGACAACAATCTTTATGTCATTCATGAGGGCGACGCCAAGCGCGTTGACCATCCGTCGATCTTTGTATTCAGCCCCGAAGGAAAGTTTATTCGTGCCTTTGGTGAACAATTTCAAGGTGGCGGCCATGGGGTTGAGATTCGCATCGAAGGCGGCGAGGCATTTTTGTACGTTGCGGCTTATCAACAAACAAAAACGTTTGCCAAGATGTCGCTGAGCGGCGAGCTGGTATGGCAAGCCTACGCACCGCAACAATGCGGACACTATGCGCCCGGCGAAGCGGCCAATCCGCAGAGAATTTGGGGGCGTGATCGATTCATGCCAACGAACTTTGCGTTCATGCCCGATGGCGGTTTCTTATTGGCCGATGGTTATGGCGCGTTCTACATCCATCGCTACGACGCGGGTGGCAAATGGATGTCCTGCTTCGGTGGTCCAGGCGAAGGCGAGGGCAAATTCAATACACCGCATGGGATTGGGATCGATCAACGCGGCGGCGAACCGCAAATTGTCGTCACCGATCGCGCGCACAATACGTTGCAAACATTCACGATGGACGGCGTTTACAAACGAACCGTCACCGACCTTGGATTGCCAGCGAATGTGGATACGTTCGAGGATCTGATGGTCGTACCGGAATTGGTGGCGCGGGTATCGTTGTTGGACAAAGAGCTCAACACGGTGGTAACCATTGGCGATGACCGCGAGCGATTGCTGGCCGACAAAAAAGCTCACAACAACGCATTTAACCTGCGGACCGACGAGTCATTGTGGCAACAAGGTCGCTTTGTCCATCCACATGATGCGTGCTTCGACAAGCATGGTGATCTGTTCGTCGCCGAGTGGGTCACGACGGGCCGCGTTACCAAATTAACGCGGGTTTAGCACTGTTGTCCCCAACCGGTTGCGCGTTCCCAAACGGTTGGGACAACCGTTCTACAATTGGGAACGCTAACCCGGCAACGTATCGTGAGGATTGTAGGTCTCGTAATTTAACATTGGATCGAGCGGCTTTTCGGCTTCAATGCTGATGGTGCTGGCCAGACCGGGGGGTGTTTCTGGGCGCGCGACAATCACGGTGATGTTGTCGTCGCCGCCGGCGTCAATTGCAATCTCAACGAACCGCTGGCAGGCCGATTGAGGAGACTCGCATTCGTTCATCACGTCGAGTAGGAGTTCATCCTTGACGTGGCGATGCAGTCCGTCAGAGCACATCACAATCGCGTCTCCTTCGTGCAGATTAACGCTTCTCACCTCTGCGGTCAGGGCATTTTCGCTTTTGCCGCCCAGCACGTTCCACAACACATTACTCCACCGGCTGCCGGCTTCCTCTTCGGGTTTCATTCCACCGGATTCGATCATGCGGCGAGCCAAAGTATGATCCGTGGTCAGCCTCTCTACTTCACCGTCGCGAACTAAGTAACAGCGACTGTCGCCGGCATGGACTACATACATTTTTGGCCACAAGACGTAACACATTGTCAACGTCGTGCCCATTCCATCCAGGGCGGCGTTCTGGCGGCCTTCTTCCTGGATGCGGTGATGCGTTTCGCGCATGAGTGTTTTCAGGCTATCGATGAATTCGTTCTCGGCGTCGAGTCCGAGTTGAAAGAACCAATGGACATTGTTGAGCAATCGTTCGACCAGAAAATCAATTGCCATTGAGCTTGCCAATTCCCCGGCCAAATGACCACCCATGCCATCGGCAACGAGCAACACGTGACCCTGCACTCGCCCAAACAACCGGCTTTGCTTTTCAATCGGCAAGCTGGTTTCACCGACCAACATCGACTTGTTGAGCTGGGCAATCAAAAACTGATCCTGGTTATTCTGGCGCTTCATGCCGACATGGGTCATGCCGAAGAACGACTGCTCATCGATCATCTGCGGTTGCCCGTCCGCGTTGGGTTGGTCGCTCGGTGGCGTCGTCATACTAAGCTCTTAAAATCAGTCCGATTCGGTCGGGATCGGCTAGGTTGCGGTTCTTGTCTGCGGCCAGTCAATTTATATCGGGATCTACCAGTAAGGTGGTAGCGAGTCGGCGGGAATTCGTAGCGATCCTGGCGATGGGCAGTTGTCTACCCCGCCATTGACCGTCACCATGTTGAACGTAACGCCACGGCCACCGGATTGGTACCACCCCGAACATAATAACGCGACATAACAACGCGAAAGCCGCCGTTCCATGTTGGCATGCTTAAGAACATTCACGTTGTTGGGAATCGAGGCAATGCCGGTCGAGGTGGAAGTCGATTTGTCACCTGCCGCGATGCCAAAAACAACGCTCGTCGGACTTCCCGAAGCTGCCGTCAAAGAGAGCACGCATCGCGTCGAGCGGGCGATTGTTAACAGTGGCTTCATCCGGCCTCAAGACCGCGTCGTCATCAACCTTGCCCCCGGCGATCTGCCTAAACAAGCCCCTTCGTTTGACCTCCCGGTTGCCTTGGGCATCCTCGCTGGCAGCGGCCAATTGATATCGGATCGGCTCGACCAATACGCCGTCGTCGGTGAACTTGCGCTCGAAGGCCACACGCGTCCGATCAAAGGCGCGTTGTCGATGGCGATTGCGGCGGCACGACAACCCGGCATCCGTGGCTTGTTGGTTCCGGTCGAGAATGCCGGTGAAGCGGCGGTCGTCGAAGAGATCGAGGTTATCCCGGTCGCGAATTTGGCCCAAGCGGTCGGCTTCCTCAGCGGTGCGATCGATATTCCCCAGGCACCTAGTCGTTTGGAAGAATGGTTTCAACAGTTTAGCTCTTACGAAATTGATTTCGGCGATGTGCGTGGCCAAGAAACCGCCAAGCGCGCGATCATGCTGGCCGCCGCCGGCAGCCATAACCTGTTGATGATCGGGCCGCCGGGCAGCGGCAAGACAATGCTTGCCAAACGAATGCCAACGGTCTTGCCGCAATTGACTCCCGCCGAATCGATCGAGACCACGCGTATCTATAGCGCACTGGGTCAACTGCCCGCCGGCCAACCGTTGCTTGCCAAGCGACCGTTTCGCAGTCCCCACCACACGATCAGCGACGCGGGGTTGGTTGGCGGCGGCAGTCCACCGACACCCGGTGAAATTTCTAAGTCGCACAACGGCATTTTGTTTCTTGATGAATTGCCCGAGTTCAATCGCAAGACACTCGAAGTCATGCGCCAACCGATGGAAGACGGTGTGGTCACGATCTCGCGAGCGCTCCGCAGTTCGACTTTTCCGGCGGACTTCATGTTGGTCGCTGCCGCAAACCCATGCCCGTGTGGTTATCGCAGCGATCCGCGACGCAGTTGCAATTGCACGCCCCCGCAAGTCGAGCGCTACATGGGTCGGATCTCGGGACCGCTGCTTGATCGAATTGATATCCACATCGAAGTTCCCGCGGTGCCGTTTGAAGAATTGGCCGCGACGAACAGCAATGCCACGACAAGCGAAACGATGCGCGTCAGTGTCGATCGCGCACGCGCCGTACAGCTCGATCGATTTGCTCAAATGACGACTCGATACAACGCGCAAATGACCAGTCGCGAAGTGCGGAAGTATTGCGTACTCAGTTCTATATGTTCGAAGCTGCTACGCCAAAGTGTCGAGGAGATGGGTTTGTCGGCACGTGCTCACGACAAGATCCTGCGCGTCTCGCGAACCATTGCCGATGTCGAGGGTGCCGAATCAATCGGCGAAGAACATTTGGCCGAGGCGATCAACTACCGATCGCTTGACGCGGATTTGTGGACGTGAGCCAGTCGTCCGAATCGCAGCGGTTCGAATTTGGCAAAAACTGGACTCAATTTCTTTGCCACGTCAACCGCGATCGTATCGAGGCATCGACCGAATCACTGGCTGGGTTGTTGGACGCCAAAGACTTGACCGACAAGTCGTTTCTCGACATCGGCAGCGGATCGGGCCTGGCTAGCTTGTCGGCGCATGCTCTCGGTGCGGCGGTTCACTCTTTCGACTTTGACCAAGCCTCGGTCGCATGCACATCGGAAATGAAACAACGATTCGGTTCCGACAACCCGCACTGGCGAGTCGAGTGGGGTTCGATCCTTGATCGCGATTACGTCACATCGCTGGGCCAGTTTGACATTGTGTATTCCTGGGGCGTGCTGCATCACACCGGCCAAATGGACGACGCGATTGGCAATGCCGCTTCGCTGGTCAAAAACGGTGGCACGCTGTGCATCGCGATCTACAACGACCAAGGTGCCGCAAGCGGGCGATGGACGATGATCAAGAACACATATCACCGGCTGCCCCAAGCGCTGCGACCGGCCTGGGTCGTCGCGATCGCCGCGATCTATGAAGCGAAGTTTGCACTTGCGCGATTGATCCACGGACGCAATCCGTTGCCGTTTGCCGATTGGGCGGCGAAAAATCGTGACCGCGGAATGTCAGCTTGGTACGACTGGGTCGATTGGGTCGGCGGTTTGCCCTTCGAGGTCAGTACGCCAGAGCGATTGATCGAGTCTTTGGCGGTCCAGGGTTTTCGCATCCAGCGGCTAAAAACCGTTGGAAAAGGCTGGGGATGCAATGAATACGTGTTCACGCGAGACGATTCGCGTTTGAATTGACACGCGCGACGCATTTTTCCTAGTCTACGAGGGTTCCGCATGGCAGCGGAGCCAACGTTTCGCGTCTTGAACTATTGGAAAAACACGGAAGTAGCCGATGACCGTTGGATCGACGTGCGAGCAATCGCCACGGCGCGCGCCCCGCGGCGCGCTCGTCGGATCGTCGGTTCATGCCATCATTGGTTGCTTGTTCATTACCCTAACGCTTGCGTCCACGGGTTGTACGACGACGCGCTACTTGGCCAATCGGTCCAGCCGCGAGAACGCACTCGAAGCCCAGTTGTCACTGCTGACCCGCAGCGGACCCAAGGTGACCGAGCGGGCGCAAAACGCGCTCAAGCGATTCGGCTTGATCGACGACTATAACGAACACGGTGGCGAATCGTTGGTCACCATCCGCAAGGCGATCGACGAAACCAACGACGCCGAGTTGATCTATGCACTCAGCGAAGTTGCCTATGTCGAAGGCAAGCGCGCCGAGCGCGCCGGCAAAGCATCCGAAGCCTTGACCTACTTCGGCATCTCGCTGGCCAACAGTTATGACTTCCTATTCTCCGAAGATTTGGCCGACAGTCGTAATCATTACGATCCCCAGTTCCGCGACGCTTGTGAGTTGTACAACGAATCGCTCGAAGACACGTTGCGGCTGCTGTGTACCGACCACAAACTGCGCCCCAATCAAACTTACACAATCGAAACACCCGGCCGCACATTCTCAGTGCGCACGGCAATCCGCGGTGGGTGGAACGCGGATGAATTTGATCACTATGAGTTTGTCAGCGACTACAACATCCAAACGCTGCACAATCGACATACCACCTACGGACTTGGCGTGCCGTTAATCGCCGTTCGCAAACCGCTCGATCCGTCGGACCCGCGCGAACGATATTATCCCGACGGGTTGTCGTTTGCGGTTACGGCGATGATGCGTTGTAGCGCCAAGAGCGGTGAAAAACGGATGGGCGGTTCGCCTGAGTGTGTGCTTGATTTTTACGACCCGCTGCAGGTCAACCAAATTCAATTGGCGTCGAACTGGGTGCCGTTGGAAACCGATTTGACCACGCCGCTGGCGTTCTTTTTGGACAGCCCCGAGTTCCGCCAACGCAATCTCGCCACCGAAGGATTGCTTAATCCGAACGACACCCAAAGTCGTCGCGGCTTGTACATGATCGAACCGTATGATCCGAAACGTATCCCCGTGGTGATGGTACACGGTTTGTGGAGCAGTCCGTTGACATGGATGGATATGTTCAACGATCTGCGCAGTTATCCGGAGATCCGCAAGCGTTATCAGTTCTGGTTTTATCTTTATCCATCGGGCCAACCGTTTTGGATCAGCGCGACTCAGCTTCGCAAAGACTTGTCCGATATGCGATTGGCGATCGACCGCAACCACACCGATACGCCGCTTGATCAAATGGTGTTCGTCGGACACAGCATGGGCGGATTGGTCAGCCGGATGCAGACGATCGAAAGCGGCGACGACTTTTGGCGGATCGTCAGCGACCAACCACCGGAAAACCTGCGCGGTCCCGAGGCAGACCGCGTCAAGTTAGTCAGCACGTTGAAGTTTCATGCCAACCAATCGATCCGCCGCGTCGTCACAATTGGTACACCACACGCGGGAAGCGAATTTGCCAACGACTACACTCGCTGGGTGGCGCGCAAGTTGATTCGCTTGCCGCAGATGAACGTGCTGACGGCCAGCACCTTGACGCGTGAGAACCCCGGACTGTTCCGTGACAATACATTACTTACCGTCAGCAATGCGATCGATTCGCTGGCACCCGAGTCGCCGATTTTTCCCGTTATGGCGCGGGCCAAAAAAGCACCCGGCGTGGCTTACCACAATATCATCGGTGTGATCGACAGTCGTTCGTTCATCGGAGCCAAACGCGACAGCGACGGGATCGTTGACATCGTCAGCGCTCGCACGCCCGACTCAGTGAGCGAAAAAATTGTTACCGCCCATCACACTGAAATCCACACGACCGATGCGGCAATCCTCGAAGTCCGGCGAATCTTGCTGGAACACATGAAGGCGATTGATTCCGGTGATCGCGTCGCCCTGGTCGGTGCGGAAAACTAACGGGAACGCCGGCGGCGGGCTGTACCGGCTTGTTCACGGCTTGGGGCCTACTACACTCTTTGTTCCCCTGGCCCCCAGTCTCAGTTTTTCCCCATGAAATACGCAATCATTATTCCCGACGGCTGCGCCGACGAACCGATTGATTTGTTGGCTGGCCAAACGCCGCTGCAGGCCGCCAAACTGCCGCACCTGGACCGGCTTGCCGCGCGGGGCATTGTTGGCCTCAGCAACAATACACCCAAGCACTTGCCGGCCGGTTCGGAGGTCGCCAACCTGTGTTTGCTCGGCTACGACCCCGACGAATTCTTCACCGGCCGCGCGCCGCTGGAAGCCGCCGCCCAAAATATCTCGCTCAGTGCCGGCGATTGGGCCGTTCGCTGCAATTTGGTCACCGTTGAAGACCAAGTGATGATCGACTTCACCGCCGACCATATTTCCACCGCCGAAGCGACTGAGCTGCTCGCTTCGCTGCAACGCGAATTGATCGACTCGGCAAGCCCAGCGGACTTGTTCGGACTGTCGCCGGCGAGTTTGCAATTCATTCCCGGCGTCAGCTATCGCAACCTGTTGATCTATCGCGGTGACGAATCGACGCCGTCGCCGTTCTCGCGCGACACCCGCTCAAAAGCTCCGCATGACATCACTGACATGTCGGTCGATGACCACTATCCGCGCGGTCCGGGCAGCGACTTGTTGGTTTCGCTGATGAGTCGCAGCTTCGATCTGTTTGCCTCACATCCAATCAACGCCAAACGCGTCGCTGCGGGTAAGCGACCGGCAACCAACGTTTGGTTGTGGGGACTCGGCGGGGCACCGCAGTTGCCAAGTTTTGAGTTGCGATTTGGCGTGCGCGGCGTGATGATCACGGCGGTCGACCTGCTACGCGGCATCGCGGCGTTGGCAGGTTGGCCACGAATCGAAGTGTCCGGAGCGACCGGCTATCTCGATACCGACTACGCTGCCAAGGGTCGCGCCGCCTGCGCCGCGTTGGCGCATTACGACATCGTTTGCGTTCACATCGAAGCTCCCGATGAAGCGTCACACGAAGGCCGCGCCGATGCCAAGATCGAGGCGCTGCAGCAG
This sequence comes from Pirellulaceae bacterium, assembly GCA_041753075.1. Lineage (GTDB taxonomy): Bacteria > Planctomycetota > Planctomycetia > Pirellulales > Pirellulaceae > UBA6163. The sequence continues at coordinate 31,031 of JBGSVE010000114.1, read as the reverse complement.
ATTGATCAATGGATCGTCGGGCCGTTGGCGGAGGAACTCAAGAAATACGGCGAGCATCGCATTCTTATTACGCCCGATCATCCAACGCCTTGTGAAACTAAAAAGCACAGCCACGGCGATGTGCCGTTTGTGATCGCTGGAACTGGTATCAACGCCGACTCGCAATCAACCTACGACGAGATTGCCGCAGCAGCGTCTGGCCTGTCATTTCCAAAGGGCTGGGACCTGATGGACCATTTTATCGCCAGCAAGAGTTCGTAGAGCGCTTCTAAATTTTTCTTTCCTTACACGTGTTCGCGTTCGTTTTCATGTCAGCGAAAAAGTCATTGATCGTTCAGAAGTTTGGCGGCACCAGCGTTGCCGATCCCGAAAAGATCCGCGCTGCGGCGCGCAAAGCCATTCGCGCCCAGATCGAGGGTCATCAAGTGCTCATGGTCGTTAGCGCGATGGGGCACCAGACCGATCACTTGGTCGACCTGGCGAATCAAATCAGCGCGTCGCCTCCGGCTCGCGAAATGGACATGCTGCTCAGCACCGGCGAACAAGTCAGTGTCGCGCTAGTCGCGATGGCGATCGATTCACTCGGAGCCAAGGCAGTCAGTTTAACGGGTGGCCAAATCGGCATCCGCACCGACAACACGTTTACCAAAGCACGCATTCAATCGATTTCGACCGAGCGGATTGCGCGGTTGCTCGACGCCGGCAACATCGTCATCGCGGCTGGCTTCCAAGGTATCGATGATGACCTCAACATCACCACGCTCGGTCGCGGTGGCAGCGATACCACCGCCGTGGCGCTGGCCGCCGTCTTGGGAGCCGACGCTTGCGAGATTTATACCGATGTCGATGGCGTCTACACCACCGACCCGCGGGTGCGCGCCGAAGCCCGGCGGGTCGAAGTAGTCAGTTACGATGAAATGCTCGAGCTCGCCAGCCTCGGAGCCGGTGTGATGCACAGCCGTTCGATTGAGTTTGCCAAGAAATTTAATGTTCCGATTCACGTTCGCAGCAGCTTTTCGGACATCGAGGGTTCGATGATTGTGGCCGAGGCCCAGTCCCGCACCGCACCGGTCAGCGGTGCAACGTTGACCAAAGACGAAGCTCGCGTCACGGTCTTAGGCGTGCCGGACATACCAGGCACAAGTCTGGCTATTTTTTCAGCCATCGCAGCGAAGAAAATTGCCGTCGATATGGTTGTCCAAAACGTCGGCAGCCAAGGTCGCGCGGACATCTCATTCACCGTGCCTGGCGGCGAACTCACTGGCACGCTCGAAGCGTTGAAAGCTCCCGCCGCAGCACTTCGTGCCGAAGGCATCACGCACGACAGCGAAGTCTCGAAAGTCTCCGTTGTCGGTTTGGGGATGGCATCGCAATCGGGTGTCGCGTCGCGAATGTTCCGCGCTTTGGCGGTGTCCGGCGTCAACATTCAAATGATTTCAACCAGCGAAATCAAGATTTCCGCATTGGTCCCACGCGATCAGGCGTTCAATGCGCTGCGGGCCGTTCATCAAGCGTTTGCCCTCGATACGGCACCGGCTGACTCGCGTAGCTGGAAACAAATTCGTGCTGACCGTGAGACAACCACCGATGTTGAGTCATTGATCTCGCGGCTGCGCGACGACGCACTCGAAGAATTGACGTTAACGGGAATCTCGTTGACCGGCGATCAAGCCCGCGTGACGCTCAGCGGCGTCCCCGACACGCCCGGGATCGCGGCGGATGTGTTTGAAACGCTAGGTGATGCGAAGATTTTTATTGACATGATCGTCCAGGGATATGACAGCGAAGATGGCTCGACCAGCATCAGTTTTACGATCGCCGACAAAGAACTCAAACGCAGTCTGGAAGTCGCCAACTCGATCAGCAAAAAACACAACATGCGCGGTGCCCAGGGTGAAGGGCAAATCGCCAAGCTGACAGTCAGCGGGATTGGTCTGCGCAGTCATACCCAAGTTGGCACCATCTTGTTCAAAACATTGTCCGACGCCGGCATCAACGTGCAAATGATCAACACCAGCGAATTGCAGGTCAACGCCGTGATCGCTGCGGATCGTGCCGGTGATGCATTGCGACTGGTCAACGCCGCTTTCGCACAATCGCTTCGCACTTCAACTTCGTGAACCAACAGGCACAAGATGTTTGTCATTGCCGTCCACTTCTCGATCAAACCCGATCACATCGATGCCTTTCGCCAAATCGTCATCCGTCAAGCAATCAATTCCAAAACGCACGAACCGGGTTGTTTGCAATTTGATGTTTGTGAAGACCCGGCCAAACCCGGCCACTTCTTCTTGTACGAACTTTATACAAACCCAGCCGCTTTCGACGCGCACAAGCAGACGCCCCACTTTACGGAGTTTTCTTCAAGCGTTGAAGGTATGATCGAGAGCAAAGAGGTCTGCGGCCTCAATCGAATTGAACCCGCCGCGTGACCGCTTCGACGCATCGCAGCAACACAAGGCGAGCATAAAGTGGGCATTTGGTGGTTGGTACTTTTCGCCGCGATTCTAATCCTGGTCGCGGTACTCTATTTCAAAACACATGCGATGTTGGCGCTGTTGGGCGCGGCATTGTTGGTTGCGGTTTTGACTCCTACTCCTGCGCTGCGGCGATATACGGATGACGAAATCAGCAAAGGAAAATTGACTTCGCAGCAAGCCGATTCATTGATCGCAACGCCCGGTCCAGAAAGGTTGGCAAAAGCTTTTGGTGAAACGGCTGGTCAAGTTGGTATTTTGATCGCGTTGGCCAGCATCGTCGGGATTTGTTTGCTGGAAAGCGGTGCGGCGCAGACCATTATTAACAAATTGTTGCACTGGAGCGGCGAACGATTCGCGCCCGAAGCGATCGCCGCCAGTTCGTTCATTCTGGGGATTCCGGTTTACTTTGATACGGTGTTCTATTTGATGATGCCGTTGGCTCGGTCGCTGCGAAAGCAAGTAGGCAAGGATTATGTTTTGTTTGTGCTGGCAATCATGGCCGGTGGTTCGATCGCGCACTCTTTGGTGCCACCCACACCTGGGCCATTGCAGGTCGCTGACATTATCGGCGTTGACTTGCTTACCATGATGTTGACGGGGCTGGGAATCGGCGCGTGCAGCAGCATTTCATCGTTGGCGGCGGCGCGATTGTTGAATCGTCTGACGATTGTTCCGCTGCGCGAAGACTTAGACATTGACGACCTGCCGGCGAACGATCAAGGTCCGAATCCGCCGCTGTGGTACTCGCTATTGCCAATCATCGTGCCCGTTTTGTTGATCAGTATCGGTGCCATCGCTGATGCTTGGAAAATGGACCTTTCCGGAATTGCCGGGCGCGCGCTCGAAGTTGCTTGTGATCGCAACGTCGCGATGGGGATTGCCGCACTCTTTGCGCTTAGCCTGTTGCGTTACGCGCCCCAGGGTCACGATCGTCGTGGCGCGATCACGCGGGCGCTTGCTGGCGGCGGTCAAATTATCTTGATCACGTCGGCTGGTGGCGCATTCGGTGCGATGCTGCGCCAGGCCGGAATCGCGCCAGCCGTGGGCGACTTGGCGATCAACGTTTCGGGGCCAATGTTATTGGTGGTCGTGTTCCTGGTAACCGCCGCGATTCGCACGCTGCAGGGCAGCGCCACCGTTGCCATGATTACCGCCGCTGGGGTACTTCAAGGCTTGGCGGATGTCAGTCATTTGCCATTCCATCCGGTCTACGTGGCGATGGCGATCGGTGCCGGAAGCAAGCCAATAAGTTGGATGACCGACAGTGGATTTTGGATCATGTGCAAGATGAGCGGCATGACTGATGCGGAAGGCTTGCGAACAGTATCGCCGCTAACCATCGCAATGGGACTGTCAGCGCTGTTTTGGACGCTCGTGTTTTCGTGGCTGATTCCGGGCGTTTAGCAATTGCCCGATGATGACGTTAGCGGATCGCGTTGCAAAGGGCAGATTGACGGTGCAGCGACGCCTTGCGTGATCAGGATTGAGTCTGGCTCGCCGTGTTTTGCGTGTTCCAGCGTTTCTTGCACGGTCTTGCCAAAGTACTCGACCGTTCCATTGACGTTGGCAAGAACTGCGGACTCGGAGTGGATCGCAGCGCGGATTTGCAGCGGGCTGCTGATCGTGTTTAACAGCTTCTGGCCTGCCTCAAGTGCATCGTTGCCATCCACGAATACCGCCAGCCCGCCATTGCCAATCGTTTTGACCAACGAACCGCCGTGATCGGCGACCATGGCCCGCAATCGCTCAAAAAGCTTCTGGATCTCGCCGTACAATTCGTTGTCGCCAATGATTCGCAAGATCGAGTCGTCGAACACGGCTTCGCTCGCCAGAAAGTAGACGCAACGAAGTGACGCCGGACGATCAGTGCCGACAACTTCGTTTGGAAACAGGCGGCGAAAGTTTTCCAGTGACGTTGTCTGCGCGGCGGTCACAACATCATCATGCGAGGTCGTACGTTCAACGCGTAGCACAATGTCGCGTTCCAATTCGCTGCTGATAGTAATCAGTTGCTCGCGGTCCCCCAGCGCTTCAGGTTCAAAGGTACTTCCGCTTGGCATCAGCACGGCACTGGACTCCGCGTTCGACTCGGCTTTGTCAACGCGAAAGGCGAGCGATTGTGACCATTGTGGACAGCGGATTCGATCGTGACCTTCGCAAATCGACAAGCCGGTCGTTTTGGTTTCCAGTTCGATGGCCTGCTTGATTGACGGCCCACGCCACCGCAGCGCCGGGCACCGCGGCGACGACTTCGCTGGCGAGCGACGCCGATTCACGAACCGATGTTGAGCCAACAGCGATTGGGCGAGGTACACCTTGGCAGCTTTTGAATCTGACTGCGATAAGATCGCGCCGCGAAAGGCATTCTCGGCTTGTAGGTAGCTGCGAAGTGGTCGTCATCACCAAAACGACGTTTAACGAGGTCCGCGGCGATTGAAATCTGTAGACGTCGTTATTGTCCAAGCGGCAGTCGGTTTCGACCATCGGCACATCGAGGTGGTCAGCCGCCAATGACGCGGTCATTCCAAAGAATCCCATCGATAGAAACGCGAGGCAATAGTAGGTTTTCTTGTGAGGGTTCAAGATGTGTCCGGCGAATCGATGACCGCCGCGACGCTGCGTCAAATTCTGCGCCGTGCTCGCATTCGGTTCTCGGATCTGTTGCGATTGGAGATCAAGAAGACGCTGGGCAGTGATGCCAGCGAGGAAGATATCGACCAAGAGTTATCCGACTTGCGATTGTTGAAATACAACGTCTGTCGTCGTCCGCGGTAGCTAAATGAGCAGCGTAGACGTGGTCGACCCGGCACCTGCCACGCGACTCGCTTTGATTCGCAAATAGGGTGCGACGAACTTTGCCCGATCGCCAAACGTGCCGCTGGCCGCCGCTGGGTCGGCATGAACGGGTTCGACGAGATCTTGGATCATCATGCCCGCTCGGCAAATGCCACCGATCAATTGCTCAAGCCGGTGCAGATATTCGATCGCCCCTCGCTCGCGCAGCCGACCGGCCATCACGTTGGCCTCCGGTGGCGGAATGGGATCTTCGCGGTAGTACTGGTGAAGCAATTGGTAACGTGAATCGGTGTTGACGGACATTGATGCTTGCAGGTTGGTGGGCGACTTGTGCTGGCTGATATAGATGCCGCCGGCTCGCAGCACTCGCGCAACTTCGCGAAAAATCGGTGCCACATCAGGCAGATAGCACGTACTCACCGGATGAATCACAATGTCAAATGACATATCGCCAAGCATATCGAGTCGGTCCATTGATCCTTCGATGGCGTGAATACTTAACCGTCGCTGGCGGGCGACTTGGCGATCGAGTTCCAGCATCGCCGGGCTGATGTCAACGACCGTGACCTTGGCACCGGCGGTCGCATAGAGCGAGCTTTGCCGACCGCCACCAGCGGCGAGACACAATACGGATTTGCCGACGATCGACTTCCCCAACCAACCCAGCGGATCGACGGTCGCCAGTGGGTTTGCCAACTCAGCATCGCTGGCAGGCTGGCATAACGCTGCACCGGAGGCTGCCAGCGAATCATAACACTGTTGATTCGCCCGGATCGCGGTCGCCCGTCGCGCTAGATCGAAGTTCATGTCGTTGTCGTGAACAAGGGCGAGGCAATCCCCTGGGCATCGACTTGCCAAGGCGTCCAAAGCATTGTCAGCGGCTTCGATTTCAGATCACTTTTCCGTGGTGAAATTTCGATCGCCTCCAACTCGACTGATTTCACATCATATTTTGTCGTGATCTCGTCAAGCGAAATCTGGATTTCGTGGTTCAAGTCATCGAGATCGATCTGCAGTTGCCGCATCGCATCTTCGGCGCGATCGACATCGGCCTTGGACTGGGCGGCCTTGGTCACGCCGCGCATCGCCGTCGATGTCTTCGATACGTTGGCTCGGCTGCCCAGTTTTTTGCCGAAGAATGCACCAAGAATGGTCGAACCGATTGAAATCGCGGAGGTCATGGTGGCATTTTTCATGTCGCTTTTCTCTTTGATCAAGCGATCCCCAGCGGCGCGAATCTGCTTTTCCAACGTCTTGGCGCGGGTGCCGAACTTAGCGCGGACCTTTTCACTTTCCAGATCGCGAAGCTCGCGCAGGTCGTGCAGGAAGTAAGTTCGGGCTTCTCCTTCGCTCATCGTATCGGGAGCGTATTTGCCCAACGCAACACACTTGTAGATTGTCAGCGGTTGGTGTCGGTACAGGTAGTCTTTGAGCCGTTTATCAATGTCTTTGAATTTGGCTTCGCTGCGCAGTTCATTCGGCAGATCGCTGAACGCTGCTTGCTCGTCATGTTCTTTGCTCAACTCGAACTCATCGTCAACCGCCACGCTCGCTTGCCACAGAGCTTTCGGCACGCTGCCCGCACAATGTAGCAGTCGTTGGACATCGACCCAGCGATCGATATCCGCTGCGGCGCGAATGTAATGAACCGAACCCTCGGCAAAAATTGCGGGTCGATAAACTAGTTTAGTGTCACTCGCATGTCGAATCGTCGGCTCGAGAAACAGTTCCTTGACGCCGCTGGGCACGACGGGCCGACTGGGCGTCGTCGATATCGAACCAGTGGTTGCACCGGAGTCGCTTGCGGTGGCTTTTGCCGACGACTGAGCTGCCAACGCGGCTTTTCGCGGTGCCATCAGCAGGCTGATTTTGTCTCGCGCCAGTGGTCCCGCCAAAAACGACATTGCCCAGCGAGATTGAAACACCGTGGGCCCGTCGTCGTGGACGTTATTCATCAAAAAGACGCGGCTCCCCAGCGCCGCGAGCAACCGTTCCATTTCACCGCGATTAAACGCCGCACCGGATTGAACGGCGGCACCTTCCAAGCCTTCGAGCACGCGAGCCTTGTCGCGTTCGGTTTGCAACCGACCGAGGAACCAGGTGCCGATATTCGACAAACCTTTGTAATCGATGTCGACCGGGTTTTGCGTCGCCAGCGTGATTCCCAAGCCAAACGCACGAGCTTGCTTTAGCAGCGTCAGCATCGGCGGTTTGGAAGGTGGTTTCGCAGTCGGCGGAAAGTATCCGTAGATCTCGTCCATGTAGAACATCGCCCGCAGCGAACTGGTGCCGCTTTGCGTTCGCATCCAAGCGAGCAGTTCGTTGAGCAGAATGGTAACGAAGAACATCCGTTCGCTGTCACTCAAATGTGCAATCGACAAAATCGTCAATCGCGGTTTTCCCTCGGGCGTGTAGAGCAACCTTGGAATCGAAAGCGATTCGCCATCAAGCCAAGTCGAGAACGCCGGCGAAGCGAGCAGGTTGTTGAGCTGCATCGCCAGACCTCCACGATCGGCCGCTGGCATGAACGTGTCGAGGTCAAGCACGCCGACGCGCGTGATTGGCGGTCGCTGGATCAAACCGATTAAGTCAGCGATCGAAACGTTTTTGCCTTGTCGCCAAGAGTGGTCGAGGATTGATGAAATCAAAATGTGTTCGGGCGACAGCAGCGGATCGGCATTGATACCCATTAACGTCAACAGACCAGACGCCGATCCGGTGATGCGTTCGCGCATCGCGTCGGCGTCTTCGAGGACTTGCGGCGGCGGTGCGTCGAAACTTTTCAGCACGGTTAGCTGCAAACCCGCGTTGCTGCCGGGCGTATAGATCGCAATGTCAACGCTGTCACGGAACCGCTGGATTCGATCGGGGGTTTCGCCCCATGACTCGAGACCTTTGCGCCACTTTGTCGCCGTATCCGCCGCCAGCGCCTCGAGCGTTATGCCCTTTCGCGTTGCATCACCTTGATCGAGCCACGGCAAAAAATCTTCAGGCCGTAGTTCGGGAAAGGCCAACATCAGATTGGCCAAGTCGCCCTTGGGGTCAACGCAGATCGCCGGAATGCCGTCGAGTGCGGCTTCTTCCAGCAGCGCCAAACACAACCCGGTTTTTCCGCTGCCCGTCATGCCAACGCACATGGCGTGGGTGCAAAGGTCTTTGGCGTCATACATCAACAGGTCGTCTTGCAATTGTCCGGCGGCCAGATCGTAACCGCGCCCGAGATAAAACGACGCTAATTTTTCAAACTGTTCGACGGCCGGAATGCTCATGAGCCACGTGTGGATTGCGAGAACGTGTAAAGGTCTGTTTTCCGAAAACGAATGGTAACCAATGGCCGATTTGGCCGCACCCCGACAGCACCGATCGCCGACTGTGGTATAGTCGCGGATCGAACGCCACGCGCCGCGCGATTGGCTGGTTGCTTCCGTCCTATTGCTTTCCAACATGCTAGACCTCTACGACAAAATCCAGGGTGCGCGGGCCGCGATTCTTGCCCAGTGGAACCACAAACCCCGCGTCGCGATCGTGCTTGGCACCGGACTGGGTGGCCTGGTCAATGACATCGAAATTGAAGCCTCGATCGAGTACGGCGACATACCGCATTTTCCTAAGTCGACGGCGACCAGCCATCGTGGCCGGCTCGTTTGTGGCAAGCTCAATGGTGAATACGTCGTCGCGATGGAGGGCCGCTTCCACATGTACGAGGGTTACCCGCTGAAGCAGATCACGCTGCCGATTCGCGTGTTCAAATCGCTCGGTGCGGAGTTGTTGGTGTTGTCCAATGCCTGTGGTGGATTGAATCCCTATTTTCGCTCTGGCGACATCATGGTGATCGAAGACCAAATCAACATGCTTGGTGACAATCCTCTCATTGGGATCAACGATGATCGGCTCGGGCCGCGCTTTCCCGACATGAGCGAACCGTATGACCAGCAATGGGTTGACCGCACGATTCAAATTGCCCGCGACGCGCGAATCGAGGCGCACAAGGGCGTATTCGTCGCGGTGGCGGGCCCGAATCTTGAGACTCGCGCCGAGTATCGGTTTCTGAGACAAATTGGTGCGGACGTGGTTGGCATGAGCACGGTGCCCGAAGCGATTGTGGCGATCCATTGTGGCTTGAAGGTGGTGGGGTTGAGCGTGATCACGGACATGTGTTTGCCTGATGCGCTACGCGCCGCCAACGTCGAGGAGATCATCGCGATCGCAAACGAAGCCGAGCCCAAGCTGCGGCACATCGTTCGCGGCGTCGTCGGCGAAGCCGGCCAGGTTCGTCTTGCCTAGCGATCACCGCATGAACGATTTGCAACAAGCGACCGAGATCGTGCGGCGGCGCGGCATGGCAACGCCGCGTACGGCTATCATCTTGGGCAGTGGTCTGGGTGGTTTGGCGAGCGAAATCGAAGACCCGATTGCGATCCGCTACGCCGAGCTTCCGGGTTTCGCGACGTCGACGGCCAGCGGTCATCAGGGCAAATTAATCGGCGGCAAACTCGATGGCGTACCCGTCGTGGTGATGGCCGGGCGGTTCCATCGTTACGAAGGATACGACGACGCGGCGGTGACGTTTCCGCTGCGGTTGATGGCGGAGCTGGGCGCGTCGCGGATGATCGTCAGCAATGCTGCGGGCGGACTCAATCCCGGGTACCGAGTGGGAGACATTGTTGTGCTGCGCGATGTGATCGACTGGGCGAAAAGCCCAACCCGTCTTGGCGACGATGTCACGTCCGCGATCGATCGGGTCGCGTTGGCAAGCCCCATTTCGGTTGTTGACGAGGAGTTGCTCGAAGCCGCATTGCAAGCCGCGCGCAATGCCGATTTCACGGCGCACGTCGGCGTCTATCTTGCCACGCTTGGACCGACCTACGAGACTCGCGCCGAGTATCGGATGATGCGTCGGTTTGGGATTGATGTGGTCGGCATGAGCACCGCACCGGAGGTTCGCATGGCGCGGCAACTAGGAATGCGAGTCTTGGCGTTATCAATGGTTAGCAACGTGGCTAGGCCCGATATCGCGGTGATCGCCAATCACGAAGAAGTGCTTGCCGCCGGGCAAGCCGCCGCATTCAAACTCCGCGCGATCGTCGCGCATGTGAATCAATTGCCCTCCCCGTAGCCAACGCTCTCCGAAACAAGTCGCTACCCGCCTCTTTTTGCAAATGCTTACGCTGAAACACTTTACGCAGTTCGCGTCGGATCCGGTCGCCAAGTTTTTCAGACCTTACCCTCACGCGTGACTTTAACGCTGTTCAACAGCCGTCTACGTCTGCAAGCGGCTCGCCTCCTGCACAATCGTCGCGATACATTGCGTTGAGCGAACGACTCGACTCCTTTCGACTCAGTGTCAACAAACTGAGCCCGATGCAATCACAGTTGAGTCGTCTGGATCGCAACCTCTCTTTTTCTTCAGTTAATTAGTTTTGATTTCGCACCAGGCCGGACCAAGGAGCAGTCGCGACACCGTTCCGGCAATTCACTCGTCTGCCGAAGGCTGCGCGAATTGGAGTTCAGATAGAGATTGCGTCAACGGCGGATGTTCATTTTAATCGCACCGCGATTTGGCATTCGCTTGAGTAAAAACTTCGTTGGGTGTTTGGTACACCGATTTGATCGGCCGCACGAAATCACTTTTGGACATGATCCCCTTGATCGTGCAAACCGATTCATGGAGTGTCATCAGCGTGATGGCTCAAGATCACTACGTCGTGCCGAAAGTCGAAGGTGTCACTGGCAACCACCACAACCTATCGCATCACGGCCAAGACCCATCGAAGATATCACAATTGGAAAAGATCTCAGCAATCTCTATGTCCGATTGTTGCAAGATGCTGGAATTGAAACCGATGCGTTCGGCCAAAGCTCCAGCGTGTTGAGCTGGGCCTAAGGCACCAAATCTAAATCGGTTGGAGTGTATTCCAACGCTTCCTTTGCTTTGGAAAAGTCGTCGGTATCTTCGACGACTTCACCATCACGCAGCACGATCGTTCGCTGTGCGTTGCGGGCGACGTTTTGATCGTGAGTGACCAGGATGACGGTGATCTGTTGCTCTTCGTTTAGCTCGCGAAACAATTCGATGACTTCACGAGCCGTTTTTGAATCGAGATTCCCAGTCGGTTCATCACCCATCAATATAGAAGGCCGATTTACTAAAGCTCGCGCGATGGCGACTCGCTGTTGTTGCCCTCCTGATAGTTGGCTGGGGTGATGATGGAATCGATCGCCGAGACCGACCTTGCTCAGCATCTCCATCGCCCGATCGCGGCGTTGTTTGGCGTTGATCTTCGTGCCATACATCAGCGGCAATTCGACATTTTCAACCGCCGACGTTCGATTGAGCAAGTTGAAGTTCTGAAAGACAAAGCCAAGTTGTCGATTGCGAATCTTAGCTCGCTCGTCGCGAGTCATAGTGACAACCTCTTCACCGTCTAGCCGATAATTGCCATGGGTGGGCCGATCAAGACAGCCCAATGTGTTCATCAACGTAGACTTGCCGCTGCCGGATGCACCGATGAGCGCGATGTATTCACCTAAGGCTATGTTGAGTGTGACCGTGCGCAGTGCGTGAACCTGAACTTCACCCAAGTCATACACACGTCGGACGTCGTTGAGTTCTATCAGTGCCATCGTTTTTCTTTAAATCGGAATTGGGTTTCACCACAGAGGCACAGTCTCCGTGGTTGAATCGCTTCTACTCGTATCGCAACGCATCAATCGGATCGAGTCGGCTCGCTCTCAGTGCCGGGTAGTAGCCGAAAAACACACCGACAGCCGCCGCGAACGCCATCGCGACTAGCGCCGCAGGCAATGAAACAACCATCGGCCAATCGGTGCCGGGCTTGTAGGCGTTTATCAAGTAAGTCGTCCCGATCGAAGCGGCGGTTCCCAACGCAAGTCCGATCGCTCCACCGATGCACGACAGCACAATCGACTCGATCAAGAACTGGCGAAGGATGTCTTTGCCTCGCGCTCCGATCGCCATCCGAATACCGATCTCGCGGGTTCGTTCGGTAACCGAAACGAGCATGATGTTCATGATGCCTACGCCACCAACGATCAGCGATATGCCCGCGATAGCAGACAGCATTAACGTCAGCGTTCCCGTGATGATGCCGAGTGTCGCAGCGATCTCGGTCGTGTCTTGAACACTGAAGTCCGCTTCGTCGGTCGGCCCGACTTTGTGTCGCTCGAATAAAAGCGTTTGAACTTGCTTCGTTGCCTTGGCCATTTGTTCGGTGCTGCGAGCCGAAACCATGATCGCGTGAACATGGTCGAGCGGGGAACCATTGATCCGTTTGCGAACCGTGGTGTGAGGCATTAACACGACGTCGTCTTGATCGTCGCCAACCATATTGGCTCCCTTTTTTTGGAGGATGCCGATTACGCGAAAGGGTACATTGTTGACGCGAATCAATTCATCCAGCGGATTCACCGTTCGGAACAACTTGGGAATCAATGTCTGACCAATGACGCAGACTTTGCCGTTGGACTCGATGTCGTCTGCCGAGAAGAATCCGCCCGCTGCGAGTTCCCAATTGCGAACGACCAAGTAGTCCGCTCCCACGCCTTGAAGCTCTCTAGGATCCCAATTTTCGTTGCCATAGATCACTTGTTGACCCGCCGTTCCAACGATCGGCGAAGACGCCAAAACGGCGGGGCAAAAGTCACCGATCGCTTGGGAATCAGCAGCGGTTAGCGTTGGCGCACCGGATTGGCGGACGCCGCCACGTTTGGATTGGCCAGGCAAAACTAAGACAACATTAGTGCCCAGCGCCTCGAACTCGCCACTGACCAATTGACCCGCACCTTGGCCGATGGAGACGATAGTCGTCACGGCTGCGATGCCGATTACGACTCCGATGATCGTCAACACCGCACGCATTTTGTTTTTGACGAGCGCACGAAGTGCGATGCGAATCGTATCGAGCAACGACATAGTCTTAGTCTTTTTTTCCCGTGACCAGCGACGCGCCCACGTCGAGACCATGGTCGACGACTTCAGTAAAACGGTTCTCAGTCAATCCGGTCGTCACCGAAACTGCCTTCAAGAATTTCCCGTCGACCATCCACACGTGCCGCTCATTCTTCTTTTTCTGAGCGGCTGCTTTTTCAGAGGCGTTTTGGGGGGCATCTTCATCGGCTTGAGCTTCCGATTTTGGTTTTAATCGTAGGTTCCAAACAGAACCATCAATCAAATGTCGATCCGATTCGCGAACTTGATTCACGTCGTCGGGATAGAACCGCAATGCCGCGTTGGGGATTCTGGCAACCGATTTTCGCGAATCGACCTCGAATGAAATGCTGGCGGTCATACCGGGCAGCAATTCCATTTGATCATTGCGAGTTGCAATCACCACGGGATAAGTGACGACGTTCTGTGTCGCCACGCTACTAACGCGGATTTGCTCAATCTCACCGACAAAAGTTTCGTCGGGATGAGCATCGACAGTAAACGTGACCGGACGCTTCTCGGATTTGGCACGTTGGATCAGTCCGATGTCGGCTTCATCCACCGAGGCGAACACATGCACTTTCTCCCGCAAGTCGGGCGCAACCACAAAAAGTTCAGGCGTTTGAAACTGTGCCGCCACGGTCTGGCCTGGGTTAATCAATCGATTGACGACGATGCCATCGACCGGCGATGTGATGTCACAGTAATTCAGGTTCGCACGCGAAGTTTGCAGTGTCGCTTTCGCTTGCAAGATGGTTGCTTCGGCAAGCTTTCGCTGGGCTATCAGCGACTTGACTTCAAAATTGAGCGAGTCCAATTCGTTTCCTGATATGAAGCCGTTGCCACGGGATTGCAGCGACTTACCACGCGCGAGGTTGCTTTGCGCCTGCTCCATTTGTGCATCGACCCGTTCCAGCTCGGCCATGCGTGTCGCTAACGTCGCTTCATCGCGATCGAGATTCGCTTGAAACAACTGAGGATCGATCCGTGCCAAGATGTCGCCCTTCTTAACTTCATCGTTGAAGTCAACATTCAGCTCAACGATCGGGCCAGATACAAAGCATCCGATGGCGACAGATAAAACGGGTTGAATCGTGCCCGTGGAATTGACGAATCGCGTGATGTCACCCGAAGTGACTTCGACCGTTTCCCACTGAACGCGATTTCGCTCTTCCCAGTAGTCCATCACCGGCTTGTATCCAGACGCGCCGGCGGCACCAATAAACCCGAAGGCCAAACCAAGTTTGAGTATCATTTTCATCCCGATCGCAGTGCTTTCGTCAATAAGCCTTCGCTTCTACGTTCAATCGATAAGAACAGTCATTGTATCGTTAGTCGACTCGATACTTCGTCGTGATTTGGTTGCAACTTGTATCGTTTTGTATCGGGCTTCGACGGTTTTGAGCCGCGAAGCTTCCCGTTGATCGATGGCTTTGTACCGGCTTGTATCGACGCCAGCGTTCATTCACCGCAATGGTACAATCGAAGTGTGCCAAGCATCCCAGAAGACGAATTGAAGTCTGAGCGATCGGGTGCTTTCTAGGTTTTTCAGGAGCGCATACTTGTCCGATCATATTCTAGTTGTTGAAGACGATCCTAGTCTCGCGGAAATGGTGCAAGCCTTTCTGACGGGAGAGGGTTATCGTGTGTCCCTCGAATCCGATGGCGAACGAGCTTCGATTCGCATTATGTCCGAAGCCTTCGATGCAGTCGTGTTGGACATTGGCTTGCCGGGCGCGGATGGCTTTGAAGTTTGTCGGCGAGTTAGAGACAAGTTTCCTGGCCCGATCGTCGTCTTGACTGCGCGAGGTGAAGAGATCGACGAAGTGATAGCGCTCGAAGTCGGTGCGGATGACTTCATGACCAAGCCGGTACGACCGCGTGCGTTGTTGGCGCGCTTGAAGGTTCATCTCCGTCGTGGCGATAAACAGGAGCGGCCCGGTAGTGAACAAGCGATCGTGGTCGATGACTTGCGAATCGAACAAGCGAGTCGAAGCGTTTTGTTGGACGGCAAGACTATCGAGTTGACAACGGCAGAATTCGACTTGCTCGTTTACTTAGCGAAGCGAGCCGGAACCGTTGTTGATCGCAAGGCCATCTACATCGATTTGTTGGAACTTCCTTACGATGGGTTGGATCGTTCGATTGACCTGCGCATTTCTAGGCTCCGGCGAAGACTCAACGATGATCCTCTCTCACCGACGAGGATCAAGTCCGTTCGCGGCGTCGGTTACCTGATGGCGAAAGTAACATGACGCGACTGTTCTTTCGCTTTTATCTCGGCGTAATCTTTATTTTGTTCATCGCATGGTGCATTCAAGCCTATGTTTTTCGGGGTACGACCGAAGCGGACAATATCAAGGTCGCCGAAAATGCTCTGGGTGGCGGTACGATTTCCGCTCGCAATGATCTGCTCGAAGGTGGACCCGAGAATTTTGAAGCGACGCTGGTACTTATACGGGCGAGGTTTGCGTACCCAGTCAATCTCGTTAAACGAGCCGAGCTTCCGATTCCGCCTGATTTGATGTCTCGCATTGATCGCGGTCAAGCAGTATTACATTCGGGAAAGATGGTCGCTGCGATTCCGGAGACCGACTTGCTGGTTGAGTTTGGGCCTTTGCCGCAATTCGCTGGACCAACACGGGGCGATGTTCTGCTAGGACTTGGCAGCGTGTTTTTGCTGGCCGCCGGTGCAATCGCAGTCTTGTTGCGTCCAATCGCCAACCAATTGCGAACCATCGAGCAGACTGCATTGGCAATCGCAGACGGCAACTTGGCCGCGCGGATCGACGTCGGTGGGCGTAAGCGAGTCCTGCCCATCGTCAGCGCATTCAACACGATGGCCGATCGCACTGAAACGCTTTTGCGATCCCAGAAAGAACTTCTTCAAGCGGTGTCGCATGAACTAAGAACGCCACTTGCTCGAATTAAATTTGCTACCGAGCTGGTTCGCTCTGCCGATAGCGATGCAAAACGCGAACTGCGAATTGACGCGATCGATGACGCCACAGACCGACTCGATCACTTGGTTGGTGAGCTGCTCGACTACACACGACACGACGCAGGCACTGAAACGGCTGCGCGTGAGAACGTGCCGTTTGATGACCTGATCGCCGAGGCAATTGAGCAGCACGCTCCGCTGTATCCCAACATTCAATTTAGAGTGAGCGATTCGCCCGCTGGCGAGATTAAAACTTATCGAGCAGGACTGCTGCGCGCGATTGGCAACCTCGTGAGCAACGCGGGGAAATACGCCAAATCCGAAGTCCTGATTCGCGCCACTCAAACCGATGATATTTGCCTTATTGAAGTCGAAGATGATGGTGATGGAATTGCGGAATCTGATCGCGAAGCGGTGTTTGAACCGTTCAAGCGATTAGGCGCGGGTTCCCAGCCAGGAACCGGTCTGGGCCTTGCCCTCGTGCGGAGAATTTGTCGTCGTCTGGGTGGCGAAGTCGCTATTGCAGTCAGCTCGCTTGGCGGAGCCTGTTTTCAAATTCGACTTCCCCGCAAAAGCGTTTGATCGATCGTCGCCAGACGGAAATCGGCCAAAACGTCTTCACGTGATGGCCGTTTTCGGTTTCTTACAATACGTGACAAATCGGATTCACAAACGCTACTGAGTTTTGAACGCTCCACTCCTACGATGCCTTAGTGACGCAACGATGCGTCTAGATCGTTCCGGTTCGCTTGTCGGAGATTAAAAATGAATCATAAAACTCGTTTACTCGGATGCTTTATCTCAACGAGTTAGATACGGAGCGGCGAGCAATCTTCGGCGAAGTGCGACAACTGATTTTGGCTAACCTGCAATCTGGATTTGAAGAGGGAATGCAGTACGGCATGATCGGCTACTTTGTTCCGCACACCCTGTATCCTGCCGGTTACCACTGCAAGCCGTCAGAACCACTTCCCTTCCTCGCGTTAGCGTCGCAAAAAATATTGCTCGCTTTACGCAATGTCGCTCTACACTGACGCTGAACAATTGGCATCATTTCAAAAGCGATGGAAGCAAACTGGCAAGAAGTTGAGCATGGGTAAATCGTGCATCCGATTCAAGAAGGTTGATGACCTAGCGTTAGAGCTGATCGCGGAGCATCTCCGCGCAATAAGTGTTGAAGAGTGGATTGCCACTTACGAGCGAGTTATCAAAAAGTAATACACGGTTTACTGCGACGCTGCCGAGTTGGCGCGTTCGCGTATAATCAAGAACTCAGCCGCTGAGATCGCGTAATGCGTTCGGGCGACGGGAGAATGGAGCGACTCGAAAGTCGTCAACAAACGGTCAGCTTCAGCGTGTTCAACCCAGTGTCTTGCGACGTTGACTACGCCCGACATTGCGTCGTCTGACTCGCTAAGCTGATTAAGGTGCTTTGTCGCCTGCGATCGGTCGGCGTGTTGCAGCAGCGCGATCGCTACCGTGCCGCGTGCGTCTCCTGATCCTACTTCGTCACCAATCCGCTCGGCCATTTTAAGTCCCGCCTCTACATCGCCGGACTCGATCTGGTTCGCCGCGATGGACGCCGCCGCACGCGAAGCGATCAAAGGAGATTTGATCGCATCGAGTTGCTCAATCGCTTCTTCCTCACGCTTCAACTTCAGCAAGACGTGAATTCGTAAATCCTGCAATTGCCACTTGACCAAGACTGCGCATCGGTCACACGATCAAAGAAACGAACCGCTGTGTCTTTGTTGAACGACTTGCCTTCGATCAATAGCGCCAAAGTTGTCCAGAGCGTGGTCGTTGCTTGAGTTTCAAGCTCCGGACGCCGCTGCGTGGGCAATTGACCGCAAGCTCGCCAAGTACCATCCTCCGCCTGTTCTGCGACTAGTTTCTCTGCGAATACCGATCGCCATGCGCCGCTCTCAAGCTGAGGGATCGCCAACAACATAGCGGTCATCGTATCGATTTTGGCTTCCATTGCGACTTCGCGATCACAATCAGCTTTCTGAGCCGGCTTGACGAAATTCAAAACATCCGTCGCCAAAGCTTCCACTGATCAAACTGGATGGTCGGCACATCGATTCCCGATTGAATTGCCGCTTCATGTGCCCAGGTCATCGACGGAATTTGGTGACATGAAACACATCCTTGCTCGCTAATCCACTCTTGGCCAGAGTCGCGGGCGTAGCTAACTCCTCGCGCCATGCAATCGTCTTGCGCATTTGCAGACGCGGTCACGCAAAGAAGAGAAGAAACTAAAACGTAAAAAGAGAAAGTTTTCATTTCTCTAATGTAGTGTATGCGGGAATGTAAAAACGAATCGAGAGCAAAGACACGAAGGATACGCTGCAATTGGTACAGAGCGATACAAAGACTGTCGTTAAGCTTGCGAATAGAATGGTAGCCAAGAATGGTAGCCAAATCGATCATGCAAAAAGGATTAGCCAGATGAACTTAAGACCCAGAACCTCAGTTTCGCTTTTAAGTGGAATGTTGACGACCGCCTTCTGCCTCGCACAGCCATTGGATCTGATTGCCGAATCGCCGACGAAGGGCGTTGATTGCGTGGCATCCGAGTTATTGCCCAATTCAATCATCGCCTGTGCTGAAGTTTCTGACTTGGGCGGCGTCTTGGAAACGGTCTTGAACCATCCGCTGCGGTTAGAACTCCAGGCACTGCCAGCATACGACGGATTCATGACATCGGGCGCGCCGGGGCAATTGCAGATGGGGTTGCGAGCTTTTGAAGCGAGCATGGGAAAGCCTTGGCAGGAGGCTTTGGACACATTGACTGATCGCGGAGTCACTGTCGCATTGGATGTTTCGGACGGCGGCGGCGCGGTCTTGGTGCATTCGTCCGACGCGGAACTCTTGGAACGATTTCGCGGCCTTATTTTAGCACTCAGGCAAATGCAAGGCGCGAAGACGAAACAAGGTGACTACCGGGGCTTCATCGCCGATTTGGTGAGCGACAAGTTGAAGATGGTGCGGATGCACGATTGGCTACTGCTGACCAACAATGCGGAACTCGGCAAGAGGATCATTGACCAGTATCTAGATCGCGACGGTCAGACACTGGCGTCGAGCAAAACTTATGCTGTTGCGTCAAAGGATCTCGGCACAGGCGATTTGAATCACCGCGTTATATCGGCGTTTCTTGACGTGAAGACCGTGCGCGATGCTGGGTTCGCAAAGGGGGTCTTCAACGAGAAGATCGATAACCTCGCGGCCGAACTGGCACTGGGCGGTGTGTTGGCGAATCTTCGCAACACGCCTTTTGTGACAGGCCAGGTCAATCTCCGCAACGAAGGATTGGCATTGCGACTCATCACGCCACACCAACGAGACTGGGAATCGCCCCGGGAGTATTTCTTCGGAGCGCCGGAGCTTGCCGGGGCTCCACCGCTTCTGGAAGTGCCGAACCGATTGTTCGCGCTTTCGACGCATCGCGATCTGTCTCAAATGTGGCTTCGCTCTGGTGATTTACTCTCGGATCGAGCGAACGATCAATTGGCAGTTGCCGACACAACGCTGACAACATTTTTCTCAGGCCGTGACTTCGGCGAAGACATTCTTGGCTCCTTCGCAGTTGACGTGCAGATTGTGGGCACTGAGCAAGATTTTATTGACATGCTTCCTCAACCCGCAATCAAGTTGCCTGCGTTTGCGTTGCAGTTTCAGATGAAGAATCCAGAAGAGACGCAACCGGAGCTACGTCGAGTATTCCAAAGCCTTATTGGGTTCCTGAATGTAACGGGCGCTCAAAACGGACAACCGCAACTGGACTTGGGTATGGAAACGATTGGCAAGTCGCAACTCATCACGGCTAGCTATGTTCCTGACCGGGATGAGCGAGACAGACTGGATGCGAAAATGCAATTCAACTTTTCGCCGACGATGGCTTTTGCTGGCCAGCGGATCATTATTTCAAGTTCAACTGCGCTCGCTCGTCAATTGATCGAGCCGCGCGATGGCGACGAGGACCAAGACGCAAGCGATTCAAATACAATTGGCCGACTGGAGGCAACGTCGCTGCGCCGGATTTTGGAAGCCAATCGCACTCAATTGGTCGCCAACAACATGCTGGAAAAAGGGCACAGCAAAGAGGCAGCGGAAAATGAAATCGAATTGCTACTCGAACTGCTCGGTTTCTTCCGCGACGTTCGCTTGAACTTGGATGTCACGGATTCGCAGTTGGCGTTGGACCTGGCCGTGGATGTGAAGACTGATGCAAAGGCACAGCCATGAGTGACATGAAATCGATTGACCCGGCTTGGGCATGGGAACCGTTTGAGCCGACGGTGGATCAACCTTGGAATCGATCGCTGGTCGCGCACCTGTATCGCCGAGCGGGGTTCGGAGCCGATCTAACCGTCATTGACGAAGCCGTCGGGCGAACACCGTTTGATGTGGTCAGTGGACTGGTCGCAAGCAATCAAGAGTCAACCGAGTTTCGCTCGACCGCCGAAGCACTTGCGGAAGCGACTTTGGCAGGCCGTGACCCAGCGAAGTTGTCCGCGGCCTGGGCCTACCGCCTGCTCTACACGCCGAATCAATTGCTCGAAAAAATGACGCTGTTTTGGCACGGGCACTTCGCAACCGGCGCGGAGAAGGTCAAAGATGCAAGAATGATGTGGAATCAAAACCAGCTCCTGCGTGATCATGCGTTGGGGGATTTTGGTGACTTGGCTATGCAGATTTCGCACGATCCCGCGATGTTGATTTACCTCGATTCAGCGATCAATCGGAAAGCCCATCCAAACGAGAACTTTGCCCGCGAGCTGATGGAATTGTTTTGTCTGGGCGAAGGTAACTACAGCGAAACGGATGTGCTGGAACTCGCACGATGCTTCACGGGTTGGGAGATCAAGAACAAGAAGTTTCGTAAGAATCGTTACCAACATGATTCGGATTTGAAAACGGTCCTCGGTCAAAGCGGTAATTTCGACGGTGAAGATGGCGTGCGGATCGTATTGGAACAGGCTTCGGCACCACTCTTTATCGCTCGAAAACTGTATCGCTTCTTCGTCAGTGATGAGCCGAGTCCGACGGATGCACTGCTGCAACCGTTGGCTGACTTGCTCCGCGAGAGTAATTTCCAAGTTGCTCCTGTGGTCCAGCGAATCCTTAGCAGCAATCTGTTCTTTTCATCGAATTCATTCGCTCGCAAAATCAAGTCGCCCGTGGAACTTATCATTGGTATGCTGCGATGTCTCAAGGCAACGACCAATACTCAACTCGTCGCGAAAGGTCTGATGAGCATCGGCGAAGGCTTGTTCTATCCACCCAATGTCAAAGGCTGGGACGGAGGCCGCGCGTGGATCAATTCGTCAACACTGTTGGGACGCGCAAATCTCGTCGCTGACATTATGGAGAACGAGGCGACTCGCTTTGACGGCAAGAGTCTTTCGGAGTCGCTGCGTGGGCAAGATATACAAACGACTGAACAAGCCATTGAACACTTCGAGCATTGCTTGCTCGCGGTGCGATTAGACGATGCCACAAAAGCACAACTCCGCGACACCGCTGCGTCTCATTCAGGTGATGACGAGCGAAGGTTGCGATCGCTATTGCATGCCGTGACTTCTCTTCCCATTTGCCAACTTTGCTAACTGAGCCGCCGGCGTTAGCCGCGGGTGTATTGTCAAACATTGAAACAAATTACCCGCGGCTAGCGCCGGCGGCTCACTCAACCTTCAAACCCTCGATCTATCCGCCATGCTGATTTCTACGGACCAGAGTCGCCGACATTTCTTGCGATCATCACTCGGCGGTGCCGCCGCAATCGGCGTCGGTGCTACGCTGCCATCGTGCTTTGCCAAGGCGGCATCCGGCAGCAACAACACAAATGAAAACGTCCTTGTCGTTGTGCAAATGTCTGGTGGGAATGATGGCCTGAATACCATCGTTCCGTTCGCCGACGACGACTATCGGTCGGCTCGCCCCAAGCTCGCTGTTCCGACCAGCGAGGTTTTGAAGTGCAATGACGAAGATGGCTTGCATCCTTCGATGACCGGCATGCACGACTTATTAGATCGCGGACAGTTCGCGGCTGTGCGCAATGTCGGTTATGAAAAACCGAATCGGTCGCATTTCGAGTCGATGGACATCTGGCACACGTGCCGTCGCAAAGACGAACCACGCAGCGACGGATGGCTCGGTCGATACTTGGATCAACAACCCGCGACCGCTGGCGGTGACGTACCGGCACTGCATCTCGGCCAAGAACAACAGCCGTTCGCAATCGCATCGTCCACCGTTCGCGTGCCAACGCTCAAGGAGCTTTCGGAGTTTCAATTGCGAGGCAGGGACAAGCAATCGCTGCGTGAGTTGCTACAGAATCGCCAGACCGCCAGCAGTGCCAGTGAGAATGACCTGTTGAATTTCCTGCAATCAAGTACGACGTCGGCGATCGCAGCGAGCCAGCGTGTGACGGACGCTGCACAAGAATACCAATCCGAAGTGAAGTATCCAGAGACGGAGTTGGGAAACAAACTGCGAGTGGTGGCTCAATTGATCGACGCAGGGCTTACCACTCGAATCTATTACGTCCAACACGACGGTTTCGACACGCACGCCCAGCAGGCACAAGCCCACCGTATCTTGCTTCGACAATGGAGCGATGCGGTCAGTGCGCTAGTTCGTGACTTGCATGCTCACGACCATGGCAAGCGAGTCTGCGTAATGACGTTTAGCGAATTTGGACGCCGAGTTGCTGAGAACGCCAGTGAAGGAACTGACCACGGCGCTGCAGGGCCGATGTTCTTGTGCGGCGGCGGAGTCAACGCGGGCATCATTGGCAAGCGTCCAAACCTGACCGATTTACAGGATGGCGATTTGAAGCATGAGTTCGATTTCCGCCAAGTCTACGCCACGGTGCTGAAAGCCTGGCTCAGCACCGATCCAACGTCAATACTCGGCAAAGAATACAAATCGTTGCCCTTATTCGCCTGATCTTGATCGTCGACCACAGAGGCACGGAGCATCACAGCGATACGCCATAGGGCCTGTGAATATTTTTGTGCCACGGTTGTCGATGTTGGTTAGTCCAGGTTCTTTGGCATTCGGCCTTCGAATAGGATCGCGAAGTGATTTAGCGCCTCTTTCCATTTGCGTATCGGCATCGTCCAGCGTTTCGATGCCTTATGGATCGCCATGTAGATCAGCTTCAACGCACTCTCGCGGTTGGGGTACTGTTTGCGGTTGCGTGTGAACTTGCGGATCACGCTGTTGACCGACTCAATCATATTGGTCGCGTACGTTGCTTTGCGGATCGCCATCGGCAACTCGAACATCTCGCTGATGTGCGGCCACTTCAACCGCTTCGATATTGTCAGGTACTTCGCGTCCCACTTCTTAGAAAAGTTTTCCAGTTCGGTCTCCGCTTCGAGCACGCTGGCCGCTTGATAGATCTTCTTCAAGTCGGCGATCACTTCGCGCGAGTCGCTGTCGTTGACGTAACGCAAAGCAGCACGAACAAGATGCGCGATACAGAGTTGTACCTGTGCCTTGGGATACGCCGACCTGATCGCTTCGGGAAAGCCGCTCAAGCCATCCACGCAAACAATGAACATGTCGCTGAGCCCGCGATTTCGCAAATCCGTTAAACACGAATGCCAGAATTTTGCACCCTCGTTTTCGCTCAGCCACAAACCGAAAAGTGCCTTCTTTCCGCGGAAATTCACCCCGATCGCGACGTACATCGTGTGTTCGCTTACGCGGCCCGACGCGCCGCGAATGTGAATCACGATGCCATCCAAGAACACAATCGGAAAGATCGCATCAATGCGGCGGGTCGCCAACACGTCACCCGCGCTGGCATGAACATCGAAGGCGGCATTCATACCAACGCCGACGCTGGCGCACGAAACGTGCGATCCGGGGATGACGCGCAGCGGTCCGTTTTCGTCGGTAACTTCGTCGAGATGAATACGCAGTGTCAACATTTGCCTCAATACATCGTCACTAGCGATCATGTGCGGCACACCAGCTTTCGTTGTTGGACGAGAGAACGAAGGCGACGGAATCGAGTTGTCCATGACTGCGACAGACGTGCCTTTGTGACACGCCAATGCCCAAGTCCGATCCGGTGGCTTGTCGAAGAACAACGCGCGCACCAAACCAACATCATCGCCAAGCTGCTCCCGAAGAAACCGCAATAACGCATCGCTTTGCCAAACCGTCGACACCTCAGGAATCGTTTCAATCAAATTCCGAGCCGCGTAAACATGCCCACGACTCGACCGAGCACGCACGTTGTCCGAATCATCTTCAAAGACATCACAAAACACGTTCAGAAGATGCGCCACCGTGTCCGCGTCAACGGCACGCCGCAACAAACAGAACCCGTCGCGCTCGAGATCACCCTCAACCATCAATCTTGCCTCGCGAAACCATCCGCGCCCCCGGCCAAACAAAACGCTGCGCCGACAAGTTCCAATCCTGCGAACCCAACGTGCATCATCGAGAACCCGTCGGCCACCAACCCGATCAAGCGACCGCTCGCCGAACCCAACAACGGCAACCCGCCAATCATTATCGCCGCAAACAAATCCCCGCGTCGCCACAGCACGATCATCGCGACCGCGATCGCCATCTCGATCCCACCGTAAAACGCCCGGATCTCCGTCGCCATCTGCGGCGTGCGATCTTCGGTGCCAAACGCTTCCAACAGCGCGTTCGGATT
The DNA here is from genome assembly GCA_041753075.1 of Pirellulaceae bacterium. GTDB lineage: Bacteria > Planctomycetota > Planctomycetia > Pirellulales > Pirellulaceae > UBA6163. Next base: position 6,177 of record JBGSVE010000114.1, on the reverse strand, counting down.
CACCCCCAACCAAACCGCAAACCCCGCAAAGCTGGCCACGGTGATCTAGATGGCGATCGTCGGAAAACGATGATTCATTTCATAAATCGCCGCGTATTTGATCAAGTGCACTGGTAGTACCGTGCAAATCAGTCCACCGACGGATGTAATGCCAATCAAGACTGTCCATTTGGACCATCATCACGTTCTCCACATCCAACAGGTCTTGTGGCCGACTCCAACGAAGTTTTTGGACAATCACATCTTCAGGGGTCGGCAACCAAACGGTTCCTCCCAACACAGAAGATTCAATCGCTACCCTTCGGTTGAATCGAGATTGATCGAAGGCGTCATCACTTAATTGAAAACACTCGAGTACGAAGTCGATCGGTGCAAATCGAATGACGCGTCGAACCGTGCCGGTGATCAACTCGAATTCGAGCTGCGACTCTGCTTGATAGTCGTTGCCCAAAGACGCACCAATCAATTCAAACGCTTTGTCCAACGTCGCGACAACAAGGTCGGCATCTTTGGTGGCCCGTGGGATTCCGTAAGCATTGCTGGAGTAGGACCCGACCAGCATGTAGGCAATGTCATGCTGATTGAGCAGCGCGACCAGCTCAGCCAGTGCTTCGTTTCCATCCTTCGCGGTCACGACTGTTTCGCCAAAGCGGTTTCCGTCGCAAGAGCGGTGCGGTAGTACTTCTTCGTGTTTCGTGTGCGGATCAAATCTTCACGACGAAACATTTCTGCATCGACTTGGTCGTCCGTCCAATTCGGATGTAGCCCAGCAACGAGGCTTCGGGCCAACCGCATCTGTTCGGCGTAAAGCATTGGACCGGCAGTCAAACGTTCATCCAAGGTCATCTGCCGTGCGCGATGTGCCTTGCTGCGTCGAAGTTCGGTCGAGAGTGCGAGTGGGTCCATTATGCGATTGTACCTTTTCCGTCGGGTGAGTCAAAGTAACGGCGGGTCGACTCGGATCAAACGGAGGTGAAGAGCTCATGTTGTTCAGATAGAACCTAGACCTGTGTCCCTGGTTCCGAAAACCAGATCCGTATCAACCAATCATCCCCGAAAGTTCAGAGAATTATCGAACACTTCGGCAACGTCGCCCCCGGCGCGAAGTGTGCGATGTAAAACGAACCTTCACTGCATGCCGTATGATAGAGGTGTACCTGGACGTCGTGTGGTCGCCGCGTCCACCCCTAACCTGATCTCAGAAAACACCGTCCACGACTGCAACTATCCTTGCATTGCAGTCTATGGTACCGGTGGCAAACAATAGAACATCATCGAGAGGAACGTTTGCTACCGCAGTCTTGATAGTGTCATGCAGGTGCAAGGTGAAGTAATCGTTCGCAATAACTTGCTGATCGACGGAAAAAGCGCTGCTTTTAGCAGCACAGATCATCAGGGGAAGACCATCAACCTTCAAGTGGTACACAACACGCTCGTCAATACTGCGCACGCTTTTCGTGGGGGCTCATGGAACTTGCGTAGCAACATGGTGCTGGCGAACAACGTGATCTACTCTCGCAAACAGAACGTTCTCCACTTTCCCAATGGATACGAAGGCGTCACAATTATTGGTAATGTCGTACTCGGTGACGGTCCCAAAGGAGGATGCCGAATAGGGCGTGATCGGCTGCGAAAGTACTTCGTAAGGTTCGGAATAAGCCGGGACCATTTATCCACGGAAAACAGATTGACCAAGCCTCGTGAATTCTTGCGTTCGACACCAGCTCACTTTTCCGCGGGGTCGTCGCCAGCTCAAACGCCGAAGTTTCCCCAGAGACCGTAGGACGACGGCACAGCACCATTATGGAAAAATATCGAGGAACACCAAACAGAATAAAAGCGCTGCGAATCCGATCGCTCTATCGCTGAAACTCGTAAAGCGACCCCAGACCTAGTCGCTGAGTTAGTTCGTCGAGGGCATCATGGTTTTCTCGCAACAGATTCGGGTCACCCAGGTCGGCGGGGGTTAGCGTCTCGCGGTAATGGCGATTGACCCAGTCAGTTAAAGATGCAAGTCGGTCGTCGTCGAGGAGCACGCCACTGGCCATTGCACGACGCTCGGGCTCCGTTAATACGATGCGTAATCGTAAACAGGCTGGTCCGCCACCGTTTGCCATGCTTTCGTTCACATCGACAAACTCGACTGCGTCCAAAACGCCTTCGCTGATCCATTGTTCGATCAACGACCGCGTCACCTCGTGTCGCTGACACGCCGTCGGCGCGACTAGGATCGTGCTACGATCAGCAGACGTGACCAGTTGGCTATTGAAAAGGTAAGTTGACACCGAATTGGCTAGGCTCAGTTGCGACGTCGCGACCTCGACAATTCGAATTCGATCATCGGTCATTCGGCGAAGTTGGTCGTGAACATCCGTTCGATCGGCGAACGCCAACTCATGGCAGAGCAGTGTGAGTCGGTGGCCGACAGCGATGACATCGTTGTGAAAGACACCGGCATCAATCGCGTCGGGATGTTGCAACGCGAAGACAACGCGATCAGAACGTAGCCCATGCAGTCGAGCGACGGATTCGCTGGCTAGCCGCGTTTGTCGCGAGGTGTACCGTCGCGAGGTCGCGTCGGCAAACGCCCGGCCATCGGCTCCGTAGACGAACAACTGCCCACCGGGATCGCCCGGCGCATCACAGAAACGGGAATGATTCGCCGCACCCTCGTCACCCAGATCACTCGACGTGGGGAGTGGATCGTGATGCGAAAAATGAGTTTCGTCAGCAAAGATCGCTTTGAGAACCGCGGCCGTGACATGCGTTTCGTTGGCTCGGTGCGCGCTGGTAATTAAATTTGCCGGAGTGAAGTGAACGCGGCCGTCTGGAGAATCTGCCGAGGGGCAGACGGTCGCCGCGTTGGCTGTCCACATGCTCGAACCGGACATAGCGACGGCCAGTAAGTGGGGTGCTTGGCGAAACGCGTCGCCGATCACGGTGGCGTCCGTGCCAACGAACCCCAGTCGTCGCAGAAGCGTAAGGCTGGGGCGCGGTTGCGGAGGCAAGACCGCTTGCGGCACGCCCAATCCCATCAGCACCCGCATCTTCGCGAGTCCCTGAAGCGCAGCGAAGCGTGGATGAGACTCTTGAGCCCGGTGTGACTGGGACGCCAAATTTCCTGCTGCCAAACCCGCGAAGTTGTGCGTCGGGCCGATCAGACCATCGAAATTGATTTCGACCGCATCCTTATCATTCGTTTCATTCATTGGGTCGCCCGTTGATCGATGCTATTCGTTCAAAGTCATGGCTCCTGTGTGCCTTGAGAAGTCTTGGGGGATGAGCCTTGAGTATCGCATGTACAATTTACGCCGACAAAGTGATTTAACCCCATTCAGTCGACGAATTGTCAAGGAACGATGGATGTGATTCCAACTGTGGTCGCCGCTTGGCGCATTTTCAGATCGGCGGTGACAATGCTGGTCAGCTTCCCTGCGAGCAGTATGCCGAGGTGAAGCCCGTCTAACGATCGAAGCGGTATCGGCAGCGTGGCATTGATGCACTGCTCAAGGATTGCGCGAGCCTCCTTCGCAACAGCATCCGTCCAGGGAATTGTAACGTAACGGCCCTGGCGCACATGCAGCAGATACAAATCGAAAAGTGTCATAGCTGATCCTGCAGAGATTTCTCCGCGAATCTATTTGCCGCGAAGTGCGTAAAACAATTCCACGTCGTGAAGTTTACTGACAGCCAATGGCTCTGCCTGAGCAATCAACAATTGCCGGTACTTCGTCGAGTCCGACTCAGGGGCATAGAGCTTTATGACCGCTGAAGTGTCCCAGTAAACTGGAGCCGTCATCGCTAGTCCCGATCTGCGCGATCTCTCCCCGAGACGACGCCCAACGCAACTTTTTTGGTTTCGTTCGCTCATCGAGTTTACGCAGAAAAAGCCGGTGTTTCCGGACCCACTCTCGACCACAAGGTTAACACGAAACGCCCGTTTGAAGGAAGACTAAGGAGGATTTTTCGGAATGCTCGCGAAACTGAAAAACTACTTTCAGTCGAGGGACTGAGTGTTCGACAGGCCGCTGCTTGCCTTGGAGTGTCTATTGCAACGGTGAGCTATCGAGCTGGCTATGTTCGTCGACTGCCTGGAAGATTTGTGGCGTGGCTCGAATCGGAGGATAGTGACCCATTCCACGAAATCCTGTTGAAGCGCCGCCTTCGAGAGATTGATAGGCTACATGAAAAGGAACAGACTAAGGCGATTTTCGAATTGCTGCTGGCCTGTGAACGAAACGCAGACGAGCCTCAGGCAGCAATCTTACGCCAACTCCAAGCCACGCTGAAAAGTTGAGGTTTGTGGGTTTTGATGGTCGATCTCTGGGTTTGCAAAATGCTCGTTGCCGCGCGGCTTTAGTTGCGTGCGCCCTAACTTGGCCCTCAATGCCCGTCCATTCCCACGTCGGCGTTGAGGCCACAATTTGCTTATTTGTCTGACACAACCAAATCATTTGGCCGAGTCTACGACAGAGTCAGTCGATTCGTCCACTAACACAGGTGGATTCGACCGTCAGTCGCTGGCTTTCATGAGATCGCTTTTTCCACTCCGGCCCGCGTAATCATTAACTTTCGAAAACAGATACGCACATTGTTTTCAGAATTTTTAAAAGCGTCTTTTGTTCGCTGTCGGTAAGTACGGACATCACGGTCGTTTCCATCTGGCGGACGTGCGGCCTGATTTTCTGAGCGAGCTTTTTGCCATGCGCCGTTAGCTTGATAATGACTCGAGATCGGTTTTTTTGATCGGTAAGGCGCTCAATGAGATGTTTCGTTTCGAGTTTCCGCATCAGCCGCGAGAGATCTGAGGCGTCAATTCCCAAAAAGGTAGCGATCTCCGAGGGCGAATCTAGTGCCATGTCGAGCTTCAGTAGTTAAGTTCGCCTCCACGCCGTAGGTTTGTCGTGCGTGGGTAATTTGCCAAGCGCCCAAGCCATGGGTGTCTGGAACGACGACGTTTCCAGTGTCACTGTACCTGAACCGATATCGGTCAATGCGTCAGGGTCCGGTGCTCGCGTCCAATTCGGAAGCTCGCGCCAGTGCTTGCGTGTCGATGTATTCTCGGACGGTAGTCAATTTGCCATTTCGAACGGTAATGTCGAAAACCCAATGGTCCTCGAACGTCTTATTCGTGGCTTTGATTCTCCCAGTAGCGAAACCGATCATCATAACTCGGTCTGTGGGTCCAAGCGTCCGAGCTTGGGGCGCCAACGCCTCGGGCGGCCGGCGGCTCCACGCCGAAACTGACATTAGCTAGCGCCCAATGGCTTCATCGCCCGGTAGATCGAAGGCGGAAACTCCGAAGTCGGCCACGAATGGCACGTAGATAACTTCTAAGTCTTTTCACGGAAACGATATATACGAAAAGTGCCTCACTTGCGTAGATGCAGTTACCACACACCTCCCCGTACACACGCTGAAATGGGCGGTAACTTCGCCAGAGATTGACGCGGTGATTGGAAAATCGACAATCGTTGGATGAGCGAAAAACGTCAACCTCCACCGCCCAAACGAGCCGAACGCGCGAAGAACAAATTCAGTGGCAATCACCAGCGTAGTTGGCTGTGGGGGCATTATGCGGTCTTGGAAACTCTTGCCACGGGTGTTTGGTCCGCGAAACTTACCCAGCCGACGGCACTGATCATTGGCAGCGAAGCGACCGGCGTCCAAAGTGAACTGCTTGCCGCGTGCGACCAGCGGTTATGGATTCCGATGCTGGGCCGTGTCAGTTCGCTCAATGCCGCCGTCGCCGCTGGCATTTTGCTGTATGAAATTCGTCGCCAACAACACACAACCTGCGAAATGTAAATGCTCCTGCGACTGACCAACCTCCGCACACGTGTCGAAGCCGATGAAACCGATCTACCGGCACGCGCCGCCGCGGCGATGGGCCTTCACACGGAGACATTCCGCTCGCTGAAAATCTTGCGAAAGAGTCTCGACGCACGCCAGCGGGAATCGTTGCAATTCGTTTACACGCTGCTGCTGGATGTCCCCGACGGTACGAAGACACGAACGCACGGCGACATCCGAGTCGACGCTTTCAAACCTCCGCCGTTCTTCGATCCCGATCCTGGTAAAACGCCGCTCGGCCAACGACCAGTGATTGTCGGTTCCGGTCCTGCGGGTTTGTTGGCGGGTTATTACTTGGCTTTGAAAGGTTACCGGCCAATCATT